>DASWIS010000008.1:0-670000 GCA_036397555.1 Candidatus Zixiibacteriota bacterium
GTTTGACTCCGACCCGGCGACGTTCACGGTGACCGCGGTCAACGATGCGCCGGTGGTATCGGACATCCCCGGCGAGACGATTGTCGAGGGTGGCAGCTTCGCGACGATCAATCTCGACGACTACGTCAGCGATATTGACAATCTGGACAGTGAGATCAACTGGACCTACTTGGGCAACACCGAGTTGCTCGTTGACATCACCGCCCGTGTGGCGACGATCACGACCCCGACACCGGACTGGAACGGCTCGGAGACGATCACGTTTACGGCCACCGATCCCGGCCTGCTGTTTGACTCCGATCCGGCGACGTTTACGGTCACGGCAGTGAACGATGCGCCGGTCGTATCCGACATTCCGAATCAAACCGTACCTGAGGGCTCGACTTTCACCACGATCACGCTCGATGACTATGTGAGTGACGTGGATAATCTCGATTCAGAGATCAGTTGGACCTACGCGGGCAACACCGAACTGACAGTCAGTATCGTCAACCGTGTGGCGACGATCACGATTCCGGACATCGAGTGGAGCGGTTCGGAGACGATCACGTTCACGGCGACCGATCCCGGTCTGCTGAGCGACTCGGACCCGGCCACGTTTACTGTAACCGCGGTCAACGATGTGCCGGTCGTGTCCGACATTCCGGATCAAACCATTGCCGAGGGTTCTTCATTCACGACGATCACACTCGACGATTATGTCAGCGACATTGACAACCTGGACAGTGAGATCAACTGGACCTACGCGGGCAATACCGAGTTGACGGTCGATATCACCGCCCGTGTGGCGACGATCACGATCCCGAGTGCGGACTGGAACGGCTCGGAGACGATCACGTTCACGGCGACCGATCCCGGTCTGCTGAGCGACTCGGACCCGGCCACGTTTACGGTAACCGCGGTCAACGATGCGCCGGTGGTTGCGGACATTCCGAATCAATCCGTAGCTGAGGGATCGACCTTCACGACGATCACACTCGACGACTACGTCAGCGATATTGACAATCTCGATTCAGAGATCAGTTGGACCTACGCGGGCAATACCGAACTGACGGTCGATATCACCGCCCGTGTGGCGACGATCACGACCCCCAATCCGGACTGGTACGGCTCTGAGACGATCACGTTCACGGCGACCGATCCGGGCCTGCTGAACGATTCCGATCCGGCGACGTTCACGGTGACCGCGGTCAACGATGCGCCGGTGGTCAGCGACATTCCCGACCAAACGATCGGCGAGGGGGCATCGTTTGCAACAATTGCGCTGGACAATTATGTCAACGACGTGGATAACCTCGATGCAGAGATCAGTTGGACCTACGCCGGCAACACCGAACTGACAGTCAGTATCGTCAACCGCGTGGCGACAGTCACGATCCCCAATCCGGACTGGAACGGCTCGGAGACGATCACGTTCACGGCGACCGATCCGGGCCTGCTGTTTGACTCCGATCCGGCGACGTTCACGGTGACCGGAGTCAACGATGCACCTATCGTATCCGACATTCCGAATCAAACCGTGGCTGAGGGATCGACCTTCACGACGATCACACTCGACGACTATGTCAGCGACGTTGACAATCTGGACAGTGAGATCAGTTGGACCTACGCGGGCAACACCGAACTGACGGTCGATATCACCGCCCGTGTGGCGACGATCACGATTCCGGACATCGAGTGGAGCGGTTCGGAGACGATCACGTTCACGGCGACCGATCCCGGCCTGCTGTTTGACTCCGACCCGGCGACGTTCACGGTGACCGCGGTCAACGATGCGCCGGTGGTGTCCGATATACCGGATCAAACCATTGCCGAGGGTTCGTCATTCACAACAATCGCACTCGACAACTACGTGACCGATATCGACAATCTTGATTCAGAGATGAATTGGAGTTACTCGGGCAACACCGAATTGAGTGTGTCGATCGACCTCAACCGGGTTGCCACGATTACTGTGCCCAATCCGGACTGGAACGGCTCGGAGACGATCACGTTTACCGCGACCGACCCGGGTCTTCAGTTTGATTCGGATGCCGCTGCGTTTACTGTGACCGGCATCAATGATGCGCCAGTGGTTGTGGACATCCCGAATCAGACCGTGGCTGAGGGATCGACCTTCACGACGATCACACTCGACGACTTTGTCAGCGACGTTGACAATCTGGACAATGACATCAGTTGGACATACGCCGGCAATACGGAATTGGCGGTCGATATCACAGCACGTGTGGCGACGATCACGATTCCGGACATCGAGTGGAGCGGCTCGGAGACGATCACGTTCACGGCGACCGATCCCGGTCTGCTGAGCGACTCGGACCCGGCCACGTTTACTGTGACCGCGGTCAACGATGCGCCGGTGGTGTCGGACATCCCCGGCCAGAGTGTGGCGGAGGGAACCTCCTTCGCGCCGATCAACCTCGACAATTACGTCACCGACATCGACAACATCGTTTCCGAGTTGACATGGAGCTACAGCGGAAACAGTCAGTTGAGCGTTTCGATCGTCAACCGCGTTGCCGTGGTCACTGCCCCGCATGCCAATTGGAATGGCTCCGAGACGATCACCTTCACGGCGACCGATCCTGGCCTGCTGTCGGATTCCGACCCGGCAACGTTCACAGTCACGGGCGTCAATGATGCGCCGGTGGTCAGCAATATCCCCAATCAGACTATTGTTGAAGGTGCATCGTTCGCCACAATCACCCTCGACAATTACGTGAGCGACATCGACAATCTCGACAGCGAGATGAGCTGGACTTACTCCGGCAACTCGGAACTCAGTGTTTCAATCGATGTCAATCGGATCGCCACGGTCACTGTTCCCTCGCCCCAATGGAACGGAAGCGAGACCATCACATTCACCGCGACCGATCCCGGTTTGCTGAATTCTTCAGACCTGGCGACGTTCACTGTCACGCCGACCGATGACGCACCCGTGGTGTCGGACATTCCGGATCAGACAGTGGCCGAGGGATCGACATTCACGACTATCACTCTCGACGACTACGTGGCTGATCCGGATAACCTGGACAATGAAATGTCCTGGACGTATTCCGGCAACACCGAGCTGTCAGTCAGCATCAGTGTCGCGCGAATCGCCACGATCAGCATTCCCGACCCCGATTGGAATGGGTCGGAATTGATCACATTCACGGCAACAGACCCGACGCTCCTGTCGAACTCCGACCCGGCCACGTTCACCGTGACGGCCGTCAATGACGCGCCCGTCGTGGGCGATATTCCCGACCAAAGCGTCTCCGAGGGTTCCGGATTCGCGACGGTGAACCTCGACAACTACATCACGGATGTCGACAATCTCGATTCTGAAATCAGTTGGACCTATTCGGGCAACACCGAACTCAGTGTCGTCATTGATGGCAGCCGGGTCGCGACGATTACCGCACCGAGCGCCGACTGGAACGGCGCGGAGGCGATCACGTTCACGGCAACCGATCCGGGCCTGTTGAACGACTCCGACCCGGCGATATTCACGGTGACCGGCGTCAATGACGCGCCGGTGGTCGGCGACATTCCCAACCAGACGATTGCCGAAGGAGCGTCGTTTGCAGCGATTGCCCTGGATAACTACGTCGTCGACATCGACAACCTCGACAGTGAGATCAGTTGGACCTATTCGGGCAATAGTGCGCTGACCGTGTCGATCAATGGCAGCCGTGTCGCCACCATCACAGTTCCGGGCCCTGACTGGAATGGCGTTGAGACGATCACGTTCACCGCCACAGACCCCGGGCTGCTGGCCGATTCGGACCCAGCCACGTTCACGGTCACCGCTGTCAATGACGCGCCGGTCGTCAGCGGCATCCCCGATCAGACGATTGACGAAGGTGCGAGCTTCACCACGATCAATCTCGACAACTATGTCGCAGATGTCGATAACCTCGACTCTGAGATGAGCTGGAGTTATTCCGGGAACATCCAGCTCAGCGTGTCGATCGTCAACCGTCTGGCCATCATCACAACACCGAGTCCCGACTGGAACGGCTCGGAGACGATCACGTTTACGGCAACCGATCCGGCCCTGTCAGCAGGATCAGATCAAGCAACATTCACCGTGACAGGCGTCAACGATGCCCCGGTGGTCGGAAACATACCTAATCAGACCATTTCCGAAGGATCGACGTTCGCGACCGTCGATCTGGACAGCTATGTCAGCGATGTCGATAACCTCGACAATGAAATCACCTGGAGTTGGGAGGGTCAGACACAGCTTTCCGTGTCGCTGAATGTTAATCGTGTCGCAACGATTACGATTCCCAACGCCGACTGGAACGGCTCCGAGACGATCACGTTCACCGCCACCGATCCGGGGCTCCTCAGCGACTCCGATCCCGCGACCTTCACGGTTACAGCGATCAATGATGCGCCGGTCGTCAGCGATATTCCCGATCAGACAGTGGCCGAGGGATCCAGCTTCACTACGATCAACCTGGACAATTACGTCGACGACGTCGACAATGCGGATAACCAGATCAGTTGGACGTATTCGGGCAACACGGAACTGACGGTCAGCATCGTCAGTCGTGTGGCGGCGATCGGCATCCCGTCGCCGGAATGGAACGGCGCCGAGACGATCACGTTTACCGCCACCGATCCGGGACTGCTCTCCGACAACGATGCCGCGACCTTCACGGTGACAGCGGTCAACAACGCCCCCGTCGTCAGCGACATCCCCAGTCAGTCGGTTCCGGAGGGTTCGTCTTTTACGACCATCGCCCTCGACGACTACGTAACCGACAGCGACAACCTCGACTCCGAGATCAGTTGGGCTTACTCCGGCAACACGCAGTTGGGGGTGAGCATCGTCAATCGTGTGGCAACCATCACAATCCCCGATCCCGACTGGAATGGGTCGGAGGTGATTACGTTTACCGCGACCGACCCGGGCCTGCTGAGCGATTCCGATCCGGCAACGTTCACGGTCACCGGAGTCAACGATGCCCCGATCGTGAGCAACATCCCGAGCCAGACAATCGCCGAAGGCGCCTCGTTTGCGACCATCACGCTCGACAACTACGTCAGCGACATCGATAACACCGATGCGCAGATGAACTGGACGTACTCGGGGAATTCCGAATTGTCGGTCGTGATCGATATCAATCGCATTGCCACGATCACTCCACCCTCGCCGACCTGGAACGGCTCCGAGACGATCACATTCACGGCCACCGATCCCGGACTCCTGAGTGACTCCGATAGCGCGACATTCACCGTGAACGCGGTCAACAACGCCCCGGTCGTCAGCGACATCCCCAATCAGACGATATCCGAGGGCGGTTCATTCACAACGATCAACCTCGACAATCATGTTTCAGACATCGACAACCTCGACAGCGAGATCAGTTGGACATACTCCGGCAATACGGCGCTGCTGGTGAACATCAGCGCCAGCCGCGTCGCCACCATTACGACTCCGAATCCGGATTGGCATGGCTCTGAGATCATCACATTTACCGCGACCGATCCGAGCCTCCTGTCGAATTCCGATCCGGCGACGTTTACCGTCACGCCGGTCAACGACGCCCCGAACGTCGGGGACATTCCCAACCAGACGATCACCGAGGGTGCGTCATTCACCAGCATCAATCTGGACAACTACGTAACCGACGTCGACGACCTCGCTTCCGAAATGAGCTGGAGCTACGCGGGGAACGTGGCGTTGACGGTGTCGATCACCAATCGCGTGGCCATCATCACGATTCCATCAACCGACTGGAACGGTGTGGAATCGATTACGTTTACCGCGACTGATCCGGGCTCCTTGAGTGACTTCGACGCGGCCTTGTTCACGGTCACTGCGGTTAACGATGCGCCCATCGTGACGAATATCCCGAGCCAAACGATTTCCGAAGGGCAGACATTCGCGACGATCAATCTCGATGCCTACGTCAGCGATGTCGACAATCTCGACGCGGAGATGGATTGGACGTGGGAGGGCAATACCGCGCTGTCGGTCTCGATCGGTGTCAATCGGATCGCGACGGTCACCATTCCGTCACCCGATTGGTTTGGCACCGAGACAATCACCTTTACGGCGACTGATCCGGGTCTGCTGAGCGACTCCGATCCCGCCACGTTCGCCGTGACCGCTGTCAATGACGCGCCGGTGGTCAGTGACATTCCGAATCAGACGATCGCCGAGGGATCATCTTTCGCCACGATCAGTCTCGACAATTATGTCACCGATGTCGATAACACGGATGATCAGATCGTCTGGACCTACGCGGGCAATGCGGAGTTGACTGTCAGCATCAACACGGGCCGGATCGCGACGATTGGCATCCCGTCGTCGGAATGGAGCGGATCGGAGACGATCACGTTCACGGCGACCGATCCGGGACTGCTCTTCGACAATGATGCTGCAACATTTACGGTCACGGCGGTCAACGACGCGCCGGTCGTCGGCAACATCCCGGATCAGACAGTACCTGAGGGATCGACATTCACCACGATCACGCTCGATACATACGTCACGGATCTCGACCACGCGCCCTCCGAGATGGCATGGACATACGCCGGCAACAGCCAGCTCTCTGTCAGTATCAGCGCGGGCCGCATTGCGACGATTACGATTCCCAATCCCGATTGGAATGGCACAGAGGTTATCACGTTCACTGCGACCGATCCGGGTCTGCTGAGCGATTCCGATCCCGCCACGTTCACCGTGACCGCTGTCAATGATGCACCGGTGGTCAGCAACATTCCCAATCAGACCATTGCCGAAGGCGCCAGTTTCACGACCATCGCGCTCGACGATTACGTCGTGGATATCGACAATTCTGACAACCAGATCACGTGGACCTATTCCGGCAATACAGAGCTGAGTGTCTCGATTGATGTCAATCGCATCGCAACGATCTCGCCGCCCTCACCAACGTGGGATGGCAGCGAAGTCATCACGTTCACGGCGACCGATCCGGGGCTGCTCAGCGATTCCGATCCGGCGACTTTCACCGTGACGGCGGTCAACGATGCCCCGGTTGTCAGCAATATCCCCGATCAAACGGTTGCGGAGGGCGGCACATTCACAACGATCAATCTCGATGACTATGTCACCGACATCGACAATTTGGACAGCGAAATCAGTTGGACATACTCAGGCAATACGGAACTATCGGTCAGCATCAGCGTGAGCCGTGTAGCGACGATCACGATTCCGAATCCCGATTGGAACGGGTCGGAACTGATTACGTTCACAGCCACTGACCCCAGTCTGCTGTCGAATTCCGATCCGGCGAACTTCACGGTTACGGCGATCAACGACGCGCCTGTGGTCGGAGACATTCCCAATCAGACGATAGCCGAGGGCGCTTCGTTCACCAGTATCAACCTGGACAATTATGTCACCGACGTCGACAACCTGGCGTCGGAGATGGCCTGGGGCTACGCGGGCAACGTGGAATTGAGCGTTGCGATTGTCAACCGTGTGGCGATAGTCACGACCCCCTCTGCGAATTGGACCGGCTTCGAGTCGATCACCTTCACGGCAACAGACCCCGGATCGCTGAGCCATTTCGATGCGGCCGTTTTCACGGTGACGCCCGTCAATGACGCTCCCGTAGTCAGCAACATCCCGAATCAGACGATTGCCGAGGGCGCCACGTTTGCAACGATCGACCTCGACAGCTATGTGAGCGACGTCGACAACCTGGATTCGGAGATCAGCTGGAGCTGGGTTGGGAATACCGCCTTGAGCGTCTCATTGGATGTCAATCGCGTGGCAACCATCACGATCCCCTCGCCAGACTGGAACGGCAGCGAAACCATAACATTCGAGGCAACCGATCCCGGTCTCCTGACCGATTCGGATCCGGCGGTGTTCACAGTCACGGCAGTCAATGACGCGCCGGTTGTGAGCGACATCCCGGATCAAACCGTGGCTGAGGGCGCGACGTTCGCGACGATCAACCTCGACAATTTCGTGACGGATGTCGACAACATTGACAATCAGATTAGCTGGACATTCTCCGGTAACACGGAACTGACGGTCGATATCACGAATCGCGTCGCGACGATTGCGATCCCGTCGCCAACATGGAACGGCAGCGAAGTCATCACGTTCAGGGCGACCGATCCGGGACTGCTCTTCGACGAGGATGCCGCGATCTTTACCGTTACAGCCGTCAACAATGCTCCCGTTGTGGCGGACATCCCGGGGCAGACGATTTCCGAGGGATCGAGCTTCACGACGATTTCGCTCGATGGATATGTCAGCGATATCGACAATCTGCCCTCGCAGATGACCTGGACTTACACAGGTAACACGCAGTTGAGCGTGAGCATTAACGCCAGCCGGATTGCGACGATCACGATCCCGAATCCCGATTGGAATGGAGTCGAGATCATCACGTTTACGGCGACCGATCCGGGTCTGCTGAGCGACTCAGATCCGGCAACGTTCACGGTGACGGCAATCAACGATGCCCCCGTCGTCAGCGACATACCCGACCAGACAATAGCGGAAGGGGCGTCGTTCGCAGCCATCAATCTGGATGACTACGTCAGCGATGTCGACAATCCGGACAGCGAGATCGAGTGGACGTATTCCGGCAACTCCGAACTAACCGTCAATATCGTGAGCCGCGTGGCCACGGTGTCCACTCCGTCTTCGACATGGAACGGCTCCGAAACAATCACGTTTACCGCGACCGATCCCGGTCTGCTCAATTCTTCCGACTTGGCAGTGTTTACCGTGTCCGCCGTAAACGACGGACCCGTTGTGAGTGACATACCGAATCAGACGATCGCTGAAGGATCCACGTTTGGCACGATCACGCTGGACAATTACGTCACGGACATCGACAACATCCCGGCGGATATGAGTTGGAGCTATTCGGGCAATACTGAGCTCACTGTCAGCATCAGCGCCGGCCGCGTCGCGACCATCACCGTCCCTGACCCGGATTGGAACGGCTCCGAGACGATCACATTCACGGCCACTGATCCGGGCCTGTTGTCCGACTCGGACCCCGCCACGTTTACCGTCACGGGGGTCAATGATCCGCCGATCGTTAGCAACATCCCGAGCCAGACGATCGCCGAGGGAGCGAGTTTTGCGACGATCAACCTCGATGATTACGTCAGCGACATTGACAATCCGGATAATACGATCAACTGGGTGTACTCGGGCAACATAGAGCTGACCGTTATCATCGATATCAACCGTGTGGCGACGATCAATGTGCCGTCGCCGACCTGGAACGGATCGGAAACCATCACCTTTACGGCGACCGATCCGGGACTGCTGAGTGATTCCGACTCGGCGACGTTCACGGTCACCGCCGTCAACAATGCCCCTGTTGTCAGCGACATTCCGAACCAAACGATCACCGAGGGCGGGACGTTTACCACAATCGCGCTCGATGACCATGTAACCGACGTCGACAATCTCGACAGCGAGATCAGTTGGACATACTCGGGCAACACGGCGCTGTTGGTGAGTATCAGTGGCAGCCGCGTGGCCACGATATCGACTCCGGACCCGGACTGGAACGGATCGGAAACCATCACCTTCACAGCGACCGATCCGAGCCTGCTTTCGAATTCCGACCCGGCGACGTTCACAGTGACGCCTGCGAATGATGCGCCGGTGGTCGGCGACATCCCGAATCAGACGATTTCTGAGGGGGCATCGTTCACGAGCATCAACCTGGACAACTACGTCACCGATGTCGACAACCTCGCCTCGCAAATGTCGTGGAGTTACGCGGGCAATGTGGCGTTGAGCGTTTCCATCGTGAACCGAATCGCCATCATCACGACGCCCTCGAGCGATTGGAATGGAGTAGAATCCATCACCTTCACCGCCACTGATCCGGGCCTGTTGAGCGATTTCGACGCGGCTGTGTTTACGGTGACGGCGGTCAACGATGCTCCGATTGTCACGAACATTCCCAGCCAGACGATCGTGGAGGGCTCGACCTTCGCGACGATTCCACTCGACACCTATGTCAGCGACGTCGACAACCTCGATGCCGAAATGGCTTGGTCGTGGGAAGGCAATACGCAACTGACAGTCTCCATCGACGTGAACCGTGTGGCAACCGTAAGCACTCCATCGCCCGATTGGAATGGATCGGAGACGATCACGTTCACGGCGACCGATCCCGGACTCCTGGGCGATGCTGATCCGGCGACGTTTACGGTGACTGCCGTCAATGATGCGCCGATTGTCGGCGACATTCCCGATCAGACCGTCACTGAGGGGTTGACATTTACGTCGATCAATCTGAACGACTATGTCACCGACGTCGACAATGCCGATAACCAGATGAGCTGGTCGTACGCCGGTAACACTGAACTGACTGTCAGCATTGACCCCAGCCGTATCGCGACGATCACGATTCCGTCTCCGACCTGGAATGGCAGCGAGACGATCACGTTCACCGCGACCGATCCGGGCCTGCTCTCCGATTCCGACGACGCAACGTTTACCGTGACCGCGATCAACAACGCGCCTGTTGTCGGCAACATCCCCAGCCAGACTGTGTCCGAGGGTAGCTCCTTCACGACGATCGCGCTCGACTCTTATGTGTCCGACGTTGACAACCTCGACTCCGAAATCAGTTGGACTTACTCCGGCAATACCGAGTTGCTCGTGAGTATCGATCTCAACCGAATGGCAACCGTGACAGTTCCGAACCCGGACTGGAACGGTTCAGAGGTGATTACCTTCACGGCGACCGACCCCGGTCTGCTGAGCGACTCCGACCCGGCTACGTTTACGGTCACGGGCGTGAACGATGCTCCGGTCGTCAGCGATATCCCGGACCAGACGATCGCTGAAGGCGGCAGTTTTGCAACCATCAGTCTCGATAACTACGTCAGCGACGTCGACAATGGCGACAACCAGATGGACTGGAGCTACGCAGGCAATACCGAACTGAGCGTCAGCATCAGCGCCGGCCGCATTGCCACGATTACGATTCCATCACCGACTTGGAATGGTTCGGAGACCATTACGTTTACGGCAGCCGATCCCGGCTTGCTCTCCGATTCCGATCCGGCCACTTTCACCGTCACATCGGTCAACAATGCGCCGGTGGTCAGCGACATCCCCAATCAGACGGTTGCGGAGGGATCGAGCTTCACCACGATCATTCTCGACAACTACGTCACTGACGCCGACAATCTCGACTCGGAGATCAGTTGGTCGTCATCCGGAAACGTCGAGCTGTTGGTGAGCATCGACGCCGGTCGGATCGCTACGATCACCATTCCTCAGCCCGATTGGAACGGGTCGGAGACGATAACCTTTGCAGCGACCGATCCCGATCTGTTATCCGACTCCGACGCGGCGACGTTTACCGTGACGGCCATCAATGATCCGCCGATCGTGAGCGATATTCCAAACCAGACCATCGCCGAGGGCGCATCGTTTGCAAGCATCAACCTCGATGACTATGTCACCGATGTGGACAATGCGGCTTCCGAGATGACATGGACTTATTCCGGAAACGTCGCGCTCAGTGTGTCGATTGTTAATCGTGTCGCAATCGTCACAACGCCGTCCCCGGATTGGAACGGGGTGGAGTCGATTTCGTTCACGGCGAGGGACCCCGGACTCCTGAGCGATTCCGACCCGGCGGTGTTCACCGTCACGGCAGTCAACGATGCCCCGATCGTGGGCGACATCCCCGATCAGACCATCGCCGAGGGAGCAACGTTCGCGACCATCAACCTCGACAGCTATGTGACCGACGTGGACAATCTCCCCTCCGAGATGACCTGGAGCTGGGTCGGGAACACACAACTGATGGTGTCCATCAACGTGAGCCGCGTGGCGACTATCACGATTCCGTCTCCTGACTGGAATGGTTCCGAGACGATCACGTTCACCGCGACCGATCCGGGCCTGTTGTTCGACAATGACCCGGCAACGTTTACCGTCACGGCGGTCAACGACGCCCCGGTCGTCGGCGACATCCCCGATCAGACGGTCGCCGAAGGTGGGTCGTTTACCTCGATCAATCTCGACGATTACGCCGCCGACGTGGACAATCCCGACAGCGAGCTCAGTTGGACGTTCGCCGGCAATACGGAATTGACCGTCGACATCACCAATCGTGTTGCGACGATATCGATTCCGTCGCCGAATTGGAATGGATCGGAAACGATCACATTCACTGCCACCGATCCCGGCCTGCTGTCGGACTCGGATCCGGCGACATTTACTGTCAGCGCGGTCAACAATGCGCCGGTTGTGAGCGACATCCCGGATCAAACGGTGAACGAGGGCTCGACGTTTACGACTATTTCGCTCGATAACTACGTCGACGATATCGACAATCCGGATCCGGAGATCACTTGGACATACGCCGGTAACACCGAGCTGACCGTCAGCATCGACGTCAGTCGGATTGCAACCATCACGATCCCCGACGTGAATTGGAACGGCTCCGAGGTGATCACATTTACGGCGACCGATCCCGGTCTGCTGAACGATTCCGACCCGGCAACCTTTACCGTGACATCGATCAATGATGAGCCGGTGCTGTCAGCCATTGGCCCACAGTCGACGCCGGAGAGTACACCACTGTCGTTCGGCGTCAGCGCCACCGATGATGATGGCGAGATACCGGCGCTGACGACGTCGGCCCTGCCCGGAACGTCCGTCTTCAACGATAACGGCAATGGGACTGGTATTTTTGATTGGACGCCCAGCTTCATCGATGCCGGTGTCTATCCCGTGACGTTCTATGCGGAAGACGCATTGGGAGCTATTGACAGTGAAGTCGTGACAATCACGGTTGTGGAGGTGGGGAACCAGCCGCCCGTTCTCGATTCGATCGGATCGCGTAACGTGCAGGAATCCTCAATCCTCAGCTTCACGGTTACCGCCAGTGACGCTGAGAGCATACCATCTTTACGAGCGGAGGGACTGCCAGGCACTGCGACATTTGGTGACAACGGAAACGGTACGGCGGACTTCGATTGGAACACGACCCTGAATGACGCCGGCGTATACATCGTGCTATTTATCGCAGAGGACGACTCGCTCGCAGCGGACTCCGAATCGGTCACGATCACAGTCGGCAACACGAATCAGGACCCGACCGCAAATGCCGGCCCGGATCAGGGCCCTTTGTCCCTCGGTACTCTGGTGGCTTTGGATGGATCCGCGTCGAGCGATCCGGACGGTGACTCGCTCGGATATCATTGGCGACAAATATCGGGTCCGGCCGTGGTCCTCTCGGACTCCAATGCCGTGAATCCCACATTCACTGCGACGACGGCAGGAACGATTGTTCTCGAGCTCAAAGTCGACGACGCTACCGTGACGTCACCGCCCGATCTGGTGACGATCACCGTATTCTCCGAGCCGTCGGCCGTCGTCGATCTGAACGCGGCCGTAGTGGGGAATACCATTCAATTGACTTGGTCGGATGTTACAACCGACACTTCGGGTGCGCCGACATCGGTCAGTCGTTACGTCGTCTACCGTGGCACGAGCGCGTACTTTGCGCCCACGCCCGCGGATTCCATCGGCAACGTCCTGCAGGGGCAGCAGGGGTTCACAGACAACAACATCGGCGGCGCCGACGTCGTCGGCGACACCGGTACGAACTACTTCTACTGCATCCTGGCCGTCGACGTTGCGGCCGGTCGCTCGGCGCTGTCCAACCGCGTCGGCGAGTACGACTACCGCATTTTCACGACCAGCACGACCGACTACACGCTCATCATGATGCCGTTTGCCAATACCGGCATCACGACCGCATCTGATCTGATTCAGTCGATCGGGGTGGGAAACGTGAACACGGTTAATCGTTACGTGGCCGCATCTCAGAGTTACGAGTCGCGATTTGCGGCGGGCTTTGGGACAAACTTCGCGGTCGTCCCGGGCGGCATCTATCAGGTCAACGCCAGCGCGCCGACGATATTCTCGGTCGCCGGGCGTGTCCCGGCCCCAGGGTCCGTCTCCTACCCGATCGTGACTACGTCGACGACCGATTTCTCGTTTATCGCCATTCCCTTTGAAGAGGAACTGAACTACGCGACGGCGCAGGACGTCATCGACGCGCTGCCGGGTGTCTTAAACACGTTGAACCGATTCCGCCCGGCGTCGCAGAGCTACGAGTCGCGATTTGCCGCCGGATTCGGGACAAACTTCCCGGTCAGGCCGGGGCAGGCGTATCAGGCCAATGCCGCCACGACCGGGACATTCCCGGTCCCCTAAGCGGGTCCGGCCAAACGTTCGACATTGATAATGAATAGGGAGATGTACATGCAGAGACCTTTCGCTCAGCGAACGATTCGATCCCTCGCGACGGTGGGAACCATCCGCCGCCGGACCGTTCCGTTTGTGAGTGCCATTGGCGTCGCCGTAGTCCTCACCCTGGCGCCGACAGTGGTCTTTGCCCAGGGGAGCATCTTCGGAACGGTGCAGAATGCCGATCTGTCCAATCCGGCGGTCGGCGAACTGCTCTGGGTCGGCTATCTGGACAACACCGACGAGGAAATCCGGATCGAATCGAATGTCGGAGCCGGTTACGATGGCGTCAATTGGTTCGACGACTTCCAAAACTACACGACCGAATCGGCGGGAAATCCCTATGATTATGTCTTCGTCAATACAACCAATGGCCAGGCATTCGTTCTGTCGAAGACCATACCGTCGAATTCGTTCCAACAGGAAAACATCCTCCTGGGGCCGTTGACCATTCCCGCGCGTCCGACCGGACTAACCGCGCAAGTGACTTCCGGAGCCAGGATCAATCTCTCGTGGAATTACCAGAGCGGTGTGACGTACCACGTCTACCGCCGCGCCACGGCCAATAACAGCACCTTCCGCCGTCTGGATTCTCCATCAGGTAATCTCGCCAATCCGGGCGTCGCCGATTCCTTCTTTGTCGATGCGACATCCGACGGGGTCTCCGACTACACGTACACCATCCTCGGTGAAAACGCGTCGGGGAACTGGTCGGCGCACTCCGTCGAAGTGTCCATTCTGGCCTCGGCGATCACTGCACCAGCGGTCGCCTCCGTCGATCCCGACTCCGGATCGTCGACCGGCATGCCATCGGTGACCGTCTACGGCGCCAACTTCGACATCGGCGGTGCGTCAGTGACATTCGGCGGAAACCTCGCGACCAACGTGGTCGTTGTCAGCCCCTTTGAGCTGACCTGCAATGTGCCAACCGGCGTGCCGGGACCCGTCGATGTCGTCGTCTCCAACACCGCCTCGGGATCGGCATCGACGCCACTGGCAGGCGGCTTCGTCTATCTCGGCAACCAACGCCCGGTCCTGGCAGCTATCGGCGCGCAAATCGTCGACGAGGGCGATAATCTCAACTTCATCGCAGCCGCCACCGATGCCGACGGTGATAGTCTGATCTTCACCGCGGCCAACGTACCGGTCAATGCGACATTCCTCGACAACTTCAACGGTACCGCAACGTTCGACTTTAGTCCGGATTTCACCCAATCGGGGCTCTACAATGTCTCGATTATCGTCTCCGATGGCGCACTGGCCGACACGGAACTCGTCGCCATCACCGTTAACGATATCAGTCTGCAACCGGTGTTGACCGCCATTGGGCCGCAAAGTGTCGATGAAGGGCAGAACCTGAATTTTGGTGTGACGGCGAACGACGCCGACGGTGACTCCGTCATCCTCTCAGCAGTTGGCGTCCCATTGAATGCGACGTTTAACGATAACTTCGATGGCACCGGCGTGTTCGACTTTAACCCGGATTATACACAATCGGGTCTCTACAACGTCACGATCATCGCCTCCGATGGCACGCTGGCCGATACCGAAATCGTCGCCATCACCGTCAACGACGTCAACAACGCGCCGGTGCTGGCCGCCATCGGTCCGCAGAGCGTGGACGAGGGTCAGAATCTCAATTTTAACGTCTCGGGCACCGACATCAACGGCGACAGTCTGACATTTGCGGCCTTGAATGTTCCGGTCAACGCGACGTTTAACGACAACTTCAATGGCACTGGGACTCTCGATTTTAACCCAGACTATACGCAGTCGGCCATCTACAACGTCTCCATCATCGTATCCGACGGCGTCTTGGCCGACACGGAAGTCGTGACCATCACGGTCGCCGATGTCAATCGTCCGCCAGTGCTGTCGGCCATCGGTTCACAGTTGGTCGACGAAGGTCAGAATCTGGCGTTCGGCGTCACGGCAACCGATCCCGACGGTGACTCACTGGTGCTGACGGCGCTCGATGTCCCGGCCAACGCGACGTTCAACGATAATTTCAACGGCACCGGCAGCTTCGACTTCAGTCCTGACTTCACACAATCTGGTGTCTACAACGTGACGATTATCGCCGCTGATGGGGTGCTGGCTGACACCGAGATCGTCGCGATCACCGTCAATGAAGGCGGAAACCAGCGCCCGGTCTTGACGGCGATTGCCGACACGACGATCGACGAGAACACGACGCTCGTGATCAACGCCGCTGCCGTCGATTCCGACGGTGATAGCCTGCTTCTCTCGGCGACGGGCGTCCCGGCCAATGCGACATTCATCGACAACTTCAACGGCACCGGACAATTCAACTTCTCGCCGAGCTTCTTCCAGGCGGGATTGTACAACGTGTCCATCATCGCCTCCGATGGCCTGTTGGCCGATACCGAAGCGGTGTCCATCACCGTCCTTAACGTGAATCAACTTCCCGTGCTGGCGCCGATCGGTTCGCTCAATGTCCAGGAAGGAATGCTCCTTTCGGTCTTAATCACGGCCAGCGATGCCGACAGCACCATCCCGGCCATCACCCTGCAGGGAGCGCCGTCCGGTGCGATCTTCGCCGACAGCACGAATGGTCGTGCGTCGTTCGTGTTCACCCCCGGCTTCAATCAAGCGGGCGTGTATCCGTTGACGTTTGTCGCTTCCGATGGCGTCGCGGCCGACTCCGAACAGGTCACGCTGACCGTGACCGACGCCGGCAACCAGCCGCCGGTACTGGCGGCCATCGGGAATCGGGTCCTTCAGGAAGGCGACAGTCTTTTCATTCGCGTGACGGCGACTGATGCGGATCTCACGATTCCGGTGCTCAGTGCGGTCGGGGTTCCGGTGAATGCATCGTTTGTCGACTCGCTGAATGGCGCCGGTGGATTCATCTTCCGGCCCAGTCTGACACAAGGCGGCGTGGGCTATCCCATCACGTTTATCGCGTCCGACGGCATCGTCGCCGACAGCGAAGCGGTGATCATCACGGTAACCGAGATCGGGAATCAAGCGCCGATCTTCGACTCCATTCCGCCGCAGACCGTGGCCGAAGGCGACACACTGACGCTCCTGATCCACGCTGTGGATCCGGAAGGCACGCAGATTCTGATGGGTACGTTGGAGCCGTTCCCCGACGGCGTCTTCGCCGATTCCGGCAACGGATATGGATCGTTCCGCTACACACCCGGCTACACCCGCGCCGGCATCGATACACTGAGCATTCTCGCCATCGACCAGGGATCACCGCCGTCGAGCAAGACGCTGAGACTCCAGATTACAACGACTGAGACAAATCTGCCGCCGACGCTCCTGCCGATCGGCGACCGCACGGTGCTGGCCGGCGACTCATTGAAGATCCGCGTTGTTGCCACCGACTCGAGCGCGCCGCCGGGCAATGAACTCTTCATGGCGACGCTGAATGCGCCCGCGAATTCGTTCTACGCCGATTCCGGAAATGGCGTGGGCGGGTTCCGCTTCTATCCCACCTTCGGCCAGATCGGCGCGCACCAGATGACTTTCCTGACCACCGACAACGGCGATCCCGCACAAGTCGCGCTGGAAACAATCACGATCACTGTGCAGACCCAAAATCAGGCGCCGGCGCTGGCGACGATTGGTCCTAAGCAAGTCCTTGAGGGCGGCGTCATAAGCTTCAATATCAGTGCCACTGATCCCGATGGGACGATTCCGTTCCTGACGGCTGATTCGATCCCGCTAAACGCTACGTTCGTCGATTCCGGAAACGGCATCGGAACTTTCCGGTTCACGCCCAGCTACCTGCAGTCCGGGCTCTATCAGGTCGTGTTCACGGCCAGTGACGGGCTGATGACAGACGACGAACAGGTCCTCATTCAAGTTGCGGAAGCCGGCAATCAACCGCCGCAATTCAACACGTTGCCGGACACGATCGCGGTCGTTGAGAAGTCGACTCTCCAGCTTCTGATCTCCGCCATGGATCCGGAGAGTCAGTCCGTGTCGTTTTTCGTCTCACCGGAGCTGCCGAATGCCATCCTGACTGATTCCGGCAACGCTGTGGCGCTGTATACGATCACGCCCGACTATTGGCAGGATGCGTTTTACGATTTGTTATTCGTTGTCGAGGACGTCACCGGGGCCGCCGACTCCGGCGTGGTCGTCCTGGAGATCATCGACATCGGCAATCAGATGCCGGACTTCGTGCCGATCGACACGCAATTCGTCCTGGAACAGGACATCCTGCAGTTCACGGTCGCTGCGCTCGACTCTGACCTGACGATCCCGACGCTCACGGCGCGACCCCTGCCCTCTTTTGTGTCCATTGTGCCGCAGATCGACGGCACCATCGACGTCTCCGCCGCGCCGCTCTATACTCATGCCGGAGTCTACGACATCTACTTCGTGGTGACCGATGCCGAGGATTCCGGCCTGCAGGACAGCATTCTGGTCCCGCTGGTGGTGCAAGACCGCAACCGTCGCCCGACGTTCATTGCGTCGTCGACCAACGGCAGCACCGTCCTGATGCCGCAGGGCGATTCAATCACCATTTGGTATCGCGCCACGGATCCCGACGGACCGACACCGGTGATGACGGCGACAAATTTGACCTCGCCGAACATGACGTGGGCCGACTCGGGCAATGGGTACGTCTATCTGAAGTTCAAGCCGGGATTCACCGAGCTGGGCAATTTCTTCGCAACGTTCGTGGCGACCGACTCCGTGTATGATACGGCCATGACGCTGTCGAGCCCGCCGCAGACATTCAGCGTCGGATTCACGAATGTGGCGCCGGTCATCGCGACGATTCCGCCGCAGAATGTGATCGAAAACGATTCGCTTGTGTTCACGGTGACCGCCACCGATGCCAATGGCCAGATACCGACGCTCACGGCGCTCAACCTGCCGACCGGGGCGACCTTCACACCCTTGGGCGGTGGCCAGGGAGAATTCCGCTGGACGCCGACCTACACGCAGGCCGGGAACTACAACGTGAGCTTCCGCGCGCAAGATGCCTCGCTCGCCGACACAGAGACAGTCAGCATCACCGTCATTGAAGCGGGCAATCAGGCCCCGAACTGGATTTCAGCGTTCCCTGTCGATACGCAGTTCCTGACGGTCTTCACCAATGTGTCGATGCATGTCCGGGCGGCTGATGTCGACAATGCGACGCTGATCCTGACAGCGCTCCCCCTGCCCGCCAACGCGGCATTCGTCGACTCGACCAACAAGGCAGGACTGTTTACGTTCTCACCGGATTCCGCGCAGATCGACAGCTCATATGTCGTCACCTTCATCGTAGCCGATACCTCTCTTGCCGATACGGCAGTGGTTCGATACAAAATATTGCCGTTTAAGCGCGGCGACATGAACGACGACAACGCCATCGACGTCTTCGATGTCGTCCTGCTGGTTGGCGTCGCGTTTCGCAACGAGCCGTTGCCGGTGCCTTTCGACAAGGGCGATATCATCGTCGACGGATCGATCGACGTTCTTGATGTCGTTCGGTTGGTCGACTACGTCTTCCGGGCCGGGCCCCCACCCCCGCCGTAAGCGTGGGACCTTGTCTGACCGTTGACAAACGACGGCTCGGATAGTACATAGCCAACAGGAGTTGCGCGGGCGCCCCTCATCTTGTGCCCGACCTCTTGAACATTACCCCACTTCCGCTCCGACTGCCGTTCGGACGAAGACGTTCTGATGCCTGGTGCGATCACGGCCCTACGGGCCAATACATCGAGGAGTGACGGATGATCTGTGAGAGACTGCAGGAGACATCTTCGTATAGGACAGCGCGGGCGTTTGGAGTTGTCGCAGTGCTCTTGGTGTCCGCCGTAGGTAGCGCGTCATGGGCCGCCGATCTGTACAGGCCGGATGTGCTGGTTGTCCAACTGCGACCCGCGAGCGCCAAAATCGTCGGCCTGACTAAGAATGTCGCCGCCACCGGAATCGCGTCCCTGGACGAGTTAAACGTATCCAATGCGGCCATCAGTCTGCATCGTACCGTGCCTCCTGCTGTCCCGGCATCAGAGGGCGGTCACGATCATCACGGTCTTCATCGCTTCTACACGATCGAATTCATGCCGGGTTCCGATATGGAGGCAATCCGCGAGCAATACGCGGTCGATCCAAACATCGAAGTCGCCGAATTCGACTACATCATGCCGCTGACCGCTGTGCCCAACGACCCCGGATACGACGATCAGTGGACGCACAATCAGATCAACGACCATGACATCGATACCGAGGAGGCCTGGGACCTGGAAGTCGGCGATTCGACGATACTGGTCGGCATCATCGATTCGGGTGTCGAGTATCTGCACGCCGACCTCAATTGGTCGATCTGGGTCAACCCTGGTGAGGACCTCGACGGTGACGGCAAGGTCTGGGACACAGACGATATCGACGGAATCGACAATGACGGCAACGGCTATATCGACGACCTGATCGGCTATGACTTTCTCCCGGTGACGGGCGCGTGTTGGGCTGGTGAGGACTGCAATGGTCCCGACAACAATCCGGAAGACTTCGCCGGCCACGGCACGCACGTCGGCGGCATCGTCGGCGCAACGACCGACAACGGCATCGGCGTCGCCGGTGTGGCCGGCGGATTCCGTGGGCAGCGCCGGCCCGGAGTCAAGCTCATGGCCCTGCGCGCCGGATATCTGGCCAACAGCGGCAATGGTTTCGTCAATATGACCGCCTGTGCCGCCGCCGCCAACTATGCGGTAGCCAAGGGAGTCTCCGTCATCAACTGCTCATGGGGGTCATCGGGAGCTCTCATCCGCACCGCAATGCTCAATGCCGTCACGAGTGGTGTCGTTGTCTGCAAATCGGCGGGCAACGATGGCGGAACACCGGACGAAGAGATACCCGACATCCTCGATACCACGTTCGGTGTCATGGCCATCGCGTCAGTCGATTGGTTCGACAAGAAATCGGGTTTCTCCAGTTTCGGAACGTGGGTCGACATCTCCGCACCCGGATCGGATATCTACAACACGTATTCTTCGCTGGGCTCTCCGACCTATGCGTCACTGAGCGGAACATCCATGTCCTCTCCCACCGTGGCGGGTGTCGCCGCCCTGATCAAATCGCACCACCCTTCGTATGATCGCACCGACATCGAGCCGATTTTGTTCTCGACAGCCGAGAATATCGATGCCGAGAACCCGACCCTTATCGGCAAGCTGGGGGCAGGGCGGATCAATGCGCTGTTTGCGCTACAGACCTTGTCCACCGCGGATTTCGAAGCCGATATCGCGTTCGGGTCTGCCCCGTTGACTGTCAACTTTACCGACATTTCACCGAATGCCCCCGATCCGCCGTACAGCTACGACTTCGGCGACGGCAACAATGCCGCCACGCAGGACGCCGAAAACACCTACGATGATCCCGGCATCTACAACGTCACCTACACGGCCAGCGGCCCGTCGGGACCGCACACCCGCATCCGACCCGAGATGATCGTCGTCGTGCAGGACACAATCGAATACGGGGACATTGAAGTTGAGATCGGCCAAAAGGGTGGTATCCCGGTGCGGCTCCGCAACACCCACCCCATGAGCGAAGTGCTCATGCCGCTGGACCTGATCGGATCCCCGACCACACGGATCGATTCGATCCAGTTGAATTCGCTGACGGTCGGATGGAATAAGACAAACGTCTACAACAACTTCCTGTTCGGGCAGGGGGCGTTTCTCATTCGCGCGCTCGGGTCCGGGACACCCATCCCAGCCGGGGATCACATCGTGGCCTACATGTGGATGCGTGTCACCGCCGGCACTCCCGGGCAGGTCGAGACCGCCGACTCCGCTACTTTCAGCGGCAATGGACTGACCCTGGCCTCGTACTGGGCCACGTTCAAGCCCGAATTTATTCCCGGCTCCGTCACGATCCCCCTGCCTCCATGCGATTGCCCCTGTCTGGGAGACCCGATTTGCGACTCCGTTGTCAACGTCTTTGACGTGGTCAGTGCTGTGGATGTCGCCTTCCGCGCCGGAGCGCCGATATTCGACCTGGCCTGTCCGAGAGAGCGAACGGATGTCGATTGCAACGGCGTGACCAACGTTTTTGACGTTATTAAGATCGTCGATGTGTCCTTCCGGGCGGTTGATCCGGCGGTGGCGTACTGCGATCCCTGCCTATAATCAGAGGAGTATTCCCAGAATTCTGACTCCGCCCTCCGGCCTGACGGGCGGGCGGACCCATTGTCGGGCAACCCATTGGGTCGCCGTAGGGGGCACGCGCGACGGTTCATCTGGCCAGAAATGCTGTTGACAAAGCGCCGGGCTGGGGTCTATTTGCCTGTGGTGCAGTGGGGTAACGACCACTGCTGGTTGTAATCAATAGAGTGGCACCGGGGGGACCCCCGCTAATCAGCGTGAACAATCACTCAGCGTGAACCCAAGGAGACGGGGAATGATGCGACGGAAAGTAGTGTGGGGGATTCTCACGATTGCGGTAGCAGCCGCATGCGCGCCGGCCCACGCGGCCAATCACGTACTCGTTGAGTCAAAATCCATGTTGACACCGGGCGCGTCCGGAATCGAGATCGGTGTCTACATCTCCAATGACATCGATCTGTCGGGTATTACCGTTCCACTGGAGTTGCGGACGCAGGAGCCGGCGAAGGGTGGGGGAGGTGCTTTCATCGAGTCGGGCTTCGACTTCGACACGAGTACCGGCCATCGCTTTCCCGGCGGAGGGTTTGCGCAGCTGTCGACTCATGATGTGCCGCTTGCTGAGGCGGATACCTTTAATTGCAGCGGCCCAGTTTCAAGTACCTTTTCAAACATTGAACCTATCGGTTACTCCAGTCCCGATGCGGTGAGCTATCTGTCCGTATTTGTAAACCCTCTTATGTTGGCAGGCACCGATGGCGTACCCGGCGGCGGCACACCTTCACTGCTCTTCGTCTTCACCGTCAACAGCGTCGAGGGGTGTTTCGAGATTGATACATGTTGCACAACGCCGGGGAACCACTTGGATTTCGCCGATAACGCTGGCGCGCCTGCCACACCGACGTTCGAAAAGGGCATCGTGTGTATCGGGGGGAATGCCGTGCATGAACTCGGGAATAATGCCCTCCCGAGGGCCTTCTCGCTGGGACAGAATTACCCCAATCCCTTCAATGCGGGGACCGTCATCCCGTTCTCGACCGAGCAATACGGTCATGTCCGTTTGGATGTCTACAACATCCTCGGACGCCGCGTGACGACACTCGTCGACGAGGACATGGAAGCGAGCCAGTACTCCGTTGACTGGGACGGCACTGACAGCGACGGACGCCCGGTTTCCACCGGTGTCTATTTCTACCGCATCGAGACCGACATCAACGTGGCGACTCGGAAGATGTTGCTCCTAAAGTAGCGAGCTCAGATTCGAATGTTCGTGAGCCCGCCGTGACTGCGGCGGGCTCTTTTTTGCTCGAACCGGCGGATTTCAGATCGACGTCCCGTATTGCTTTGTTGCACAATATGTTATGACATACACCTTGACTTGTGCTTCCCCATAGGATAGTCTGATTGCTTCCCTGATTTGTGGAATCCACTTCAATGGACGATCGATCTCGCGACCCCTTCTCCATAACTATCGGTGGCACAAGGGATTCGAGGGCGCACCTGCGCGTCGTCGATCACAAATTCTATATCGGGAAGGAAGAGTATACTCCCTACATCGCCGAGATGCACTACTTCCAGGTGGCCAAACGTCACTGGTCGGTGTGTTTCGAGCGAATTCGTAAGGCCAACTTCCGAATCATCTCCACCGCGGTGCCTTGGAATCTGCATGAGGCCCGGCAGGGGGAGTTTGATTTTGCCGGCACAAGTGACCCGGCAACCGATCTGGTTGTCTTTCTTGAGCTTTGCCGAGAGTTTGGGTTCAAAATCGTGCTGCGCCCCGGACCCTGGATCGGCCAGGAATGGGACCGTGGCGGTATTCCCGAATTCGCAGCCCGTACCCCCGAGATGGTCGCAACCGATGTAAAAGGCGAGCCGATCATCGCCGACCCCGGCGCCGGCGCTCGTACGGTTCAGTTGCCTTCCTACCTTGGGGGACGTTTCCAGATCCAGCTTAAGAACTACTTTTCCGTCCTGACCGAAGTGGTTCGCAACTATATCTATCCGCGCGGCCCGGTCTTCATGATCGAATTGGACCACGAGACTTCATTCGGGCGCCACTTCGATCCGTTGTCGGCGGATTTCAACCCCAAAGGGTCGCTGGCGGCCTTCGGAGAGTACCTCGCAGAGAGGTATCAGGAACTCGATCACCTCAACCGCGCCTGGAAAACAAAGTTTAAGGATTTTACCGAAGCCACGCCGATCGACAGCGTTTCTCTGAAGACGTCGCAGGATTTCCTGCGTGTGATGGATTGGATCGGGTTTCGCGAGTGGATCATCAACCGGTATGCCGCAAGTCTCGCCGAGATGTTGTCGCAGACTGAGGTGCTGGTCTTGTTTGCGCGCAGTCTCGCATTCCATGGCCCGTACCACTTCCCCAACACGGCGTCGTCGACGCCCGAGGACCGTACGGTCTTCACGGTCAATCTCGATTGGGACACGCCCTTTGCCGACACGATCCGCCGCGCGCGCGCGGTCTCCGGCTGGCAGGCCACCGGCATTTGCACCGGCCTGGCGGTCGGAAGCTGCCATCCCGACGCGAAGGCGGGACACGCATACCGCCCGATTACGCCCGCCGACACACGACGGATGATCGTCGCGGCACTGGCGGCAGGGATCAACGGAATCAACTTCCACATGTTTGTCGGGCGTCCGCGCTGGTATGACTCGGCGCTGGAATCCGATGGCGCTGTGGGTGCGTCCTTCGATGTCGTCGATCGCGCACTGACACGTCTGATTGCGTCGCGTCACGAGATCATGCGCGATTTCGCGGATGTTGCCTTAGTTCAATACAGGCCATATCAGCGCATCGCCACGCTCGGCGAGCAGGGAGAATACAGCTACCTGGCCGATCTGTCGGGACCGTCGTTCAATGCCGTTGCCGCCGATTTGATGGCGCTCTCCTATGATTATCGCCTGTTTAACTTGGAGTCGACCTCCCGGCTCGACAAGTACGGCACCATCATCGTGCCCTGCGGCGAGATGATGGACGCCGCCGATCAGGAACGGCTGCTGGAGCTGTACAAAGGCGGGGCGCATCTGATCTTGTACGGTTTGCTGCCCAAGACCGACACGCGCTTTGAGCCGTGTGAGATTCTGGCTAAAGGCATCGGGTTCCGGACCGTGGCCGAAGGCCAGATCGCCACTGTCGATGCGAAACGGCACGGTTTTCAGTCGTTGGTCTATGGGTCGATCCGCCGCGCGCCCGCGCGCGCGGTCAAGCTGGCCAAGGTCGGCACAAAGCTGGTCGGGGCCTCCAATCGTGTGGGCAAAGGTTCGGTCACCGTCCTGACCTTCTCGCCGGGATCGCTCCTGTACCCCGAGAAGCTGGTTTTTTTCCGGGAAGTGCTGCATTCCGGCAAGCTCCAGACGCCGGTTTTTTCCTCAGATCCGCGGACCCATGTCGTGCTCCAGGGACATGCGAAGGCCGGGCTGTTGATGGTCTATCACACCGCCGAAACTGTCGGTGTACCGGACGGCATTTCCGATTCGCCGAACGCGCGGGGTGTCATCGTTGGGGCCGATGTCAGCGTCGTCGGCCTGTCGGCTCCCCGGATCGGGCTGACCAATGTCTTCACCGATGAGACGATCAAGATGACACCGAAAGAGTTGAAATCCGGCATCGAAATCCGCATCGGACGTGGCGATTCCCGATTGTTCCTCATCGACAAGCAGCGATAGACGCCCCGACGACGCACCGGCCTCTTCCCCGCCCCAATGCACAACAAATCCTGCGGTTTGGCGCATAGGGTCAACAACAGACTTTGGCTTCGCCGCGTATAAGCGGTGGATCGGTTTAGAGATCGATTACCGTTGCTGGTTGTCCGCTACCCGTGTCTCCCATGCAAAGTTTCCATCTTCAATGCCTCGACTCTGCCGGCACGGATGGAACCTTTCGGGCTCTGACGCGTCGAAACAGTCGGCCCCCGGCCTGATTGAAGTCGAGAATCGGACCGGTTGCGCCAGAAGGGAGCGGATGTTATAATGAGAGTTTCGGAGCTTTATCAAGAGTCGATGACCCGGGGCAGCAGACGTTCATTAATGGGTAGGAGTCTCTTGGCCGTGGCCGCGGTTGCCATCGTGTGCGCCGGGGCGCTCGTGCCGGTCAGCGCACTCGCTCAGGCCCCGGCCGGCGGATGGGTCAACTCTCAGGGGCACAGCCCGTTCGTTTCTGTCGTGGCGAAAGTGAAGGATGCGGTCGTCAACATCTCCGCCGAAAAGCTGGTCGAGCGCAATCGCAATCTCCAGCCCTTCTGGGGCGACTGGTTTGGCCCGCAGGACACGCCACGGCGCCAGAAATCGCTGGGGTCGGGGTTTGTCTTTCGACCCGACGGCTATATCGTGACCAACAACCACGTCATCAACGGCGCCGATGAAATCACCGTGCGTCTCTCCGACAAAATGGAGCTGCCCGCCACGGTCGTGGGGACCGACGAAGCAACCGATCTGGCGCTGCTGAAGATCAATGCCGAGCATTCGCTTCCCTATATCCCCCTGGGGAGCTCCGATTCGATTCTGGTCGGCGATTGGGTCGTCGCCATCGGCAATCCGTTCCCGGCACAGGGACTCGATCGCACGGTGACAGTCGGTGTAGTCTCAGCCCTCGGGCGCAACAGCTTGTTCTTCGGCGATGAAACGCCTGTGTATCAGGACTATATCCAGACCGACGCCTCGATCAACCCCGGCAATTCCGGGGGACCGCTGGTCAACCTGAAAGGCGAGGTGATCGGAATCAATTCGGCGATTGCCAGCCCAACCGGCTCCAATGTCGGCATCGGGTTTGCCATTCCGGTCAATTTCGTCAAATCCATCATTCCCGACTTGTTGGCGTCCGGGACCGTTTCACGCGGATGGTTGGGCATCCAGCCGCGCAGTCTCTCGTGGGACGATGTCGAGGCCGAGGGCCTCAGCTCAGCCGACGGGGTGATTGTCGATCGTGTGATTGCCGGTACGCCCGCGGAGCAGGCGGGATTGCGCGTTGGCGACGTCATCCTCTCCGTGGACGGCGCGAAGGTCAACGACGCTCAGCATTTCATGCAGAAAATCTGGCAGGCGCGCGCCGGTGCGACCATTTCGCTGGGTCTGCTGCGTCGCGGACACGAGCGCACAGTCGACGTGACACTCGGCGACCGCAATATCCAGTTTGCCGCGTCACAGCAAAATCCCGACGGGGGCAGCTCAGCGCTCGAACCGATGTGGCTGGGAATGAATGTCAGCACCGCGACGGCCGAGTTGGCCGATCAGTACGGCAGCGAGTATCACCCCGGAGTGATCGTCACCGGCATCGATCCGGACGGCCCCGCCTACGAGAAGGGGATCCGCGTCGGGATGATCATCGCCGAGATCGATCAGGCGGCCATACGCGACCACGATGAATTTCAGGATGCCATCGCCCGGCTCGAAGGCGAAACACGGGCGGTGTCGCTTTTGGTCTTTCAGCAGAACGGGCAGACCGGGTACATCACGGTCCGTCCCGAATGGCGGGAGTAACACACTTCAGAAGGAGGATCGGGTACGAGCGTACGCACATCTCGCAAGTACCGGGATGAAGACCGGTCGTTAGATCTGTACCTCAAGGAGATCGGCGAAACACCCCTCTTGACGCCGGCCCAGGAAGTCTCGCTGGCCAAGCGCATCAAGCAGGGGGATCAGCGCGCGCTGGAACGGCTCACCAAAGCCAACCTGCGGTTCGTGGTCTCGGTTGCCAAACAATATCAGAACCAGGGCCTGTCCCTGGCCGACTTGATTAATGAGGGCAACATCGGACTGATCAAAGCCGCAAAGCGCTTCGATGAAACGCGCGGATTCAAGTTTATCTCCTATGCGGTGTGGTGGATTCGCCAGGCGATCCTGCAGGCATTGGCCGAGCAGTCGCGCATCGTGCGCCTGCCCTTGAATCGTGTCGGCACGCTGCACAAGATCGGAAAGATCGCCTCGTCGCTCGAACAGGAGTTCGGCCGCGAGCCGTCCTCCGATGAGATCGCCAAGGAGCTGGAACTGTCGGCTTCCGAGGTATCCGACACGCTGAAGATTTCCAACTCGCACCTGTCGCTGGATGCGCCGTTCTCCACGTCGGACGACAACAGTCTGATCGACGTGCTCGAGGACGAAATGCAGCCCTCGCCGGATGAATCGCTGTTGCGCGATTCGCTGCGATTGGAGATCGAAAAGGCGCTGGACACGCTCACGCCGCGTGAGGCGGAGGTGATCAATCTCTACTTCGGTCTGTCACACGAAAAGGCGCTGACCCTCGAGGAAATCGGGGTGCGCTTCAATCTCACCCGCGAGCGGGTGCGGCAGATCAAGGAGAAGGCGATTCGCCGTCTACGCCATGCCTCGCGCTGCAAGTCGCTGCGCGCGTATTTGGACTGAAGACCGGTCACAAAAAAACTTCATACGTATCCGAGAAGAAGCCCCGTCCCGCTCTTGCGGGGCGGGGCTTTTGTTTTCAGTTGATCCAGGTCGAGACAGTTTGTGGCCGGGGTCTCTGACCCCGGTTCGCAAAGCGAACAATCACGCTTCGCGTGACCGCAATCAGAGATCGCGGCCACCCGCCGTCGGGATCGAGCAATTCATCGGAGTTGCAGAAGATGCTCCACGCGGCCGACGAGGGAGTCGGAGTCGAGCAACTGCCCTACATGCATTGCTGCGCCCAATTGGTGCATCCAATAGTCGGGTGTCGATACGGAGTCTCTCCACGTCCTGCCGGGACCATAGACCAGATAGATGTCCCACGCCATTTCCAGCCCGAGAGACTCGCCCCAAGCGGTTCCCAGGAGTCGCTGAGAGTCCCAGTAGTGCGTCAGACGCTCATCGGTGGATTCCACAGAAGCCTCGACCGCCCGCTCGCGGACGTCGCCGGGCAGCATCGGCAACCAAATGATGTGCGCCCTGAGCCGGGCATCTCCGACCGTTTCCAGCACTTCTCTGACCGCGGCGTACCCGCGCCGCCTGCAGGCGGGTCAGGTTGGAGATAGGAGACTCACGAGCCGCACAAATTGTGAGTCGGCATCAAACGCGTGTGTAAAATCGCTCACAGTCTCGATGTCGGCCAGTTCCGCACCCAGCGTATCGAGCGGTGCCCTCGACGTATCAGCCAAAGGTTCGTCGACTGATCCCACTGTCCCTCGGATCAGTGCAATCTTGTCTGAATCGTCAAAGAGGAGTGCGAAGAACAATTCTCCCAGTGCGAATCTCAGCGTGACTTGCACTTCCCCGGGAATGGAATCGCGTACATCCACCGCTTGCTGGAATGCCCCGAAGAAGTTGATCCAGTCTGTTCGAGTCTGCATCAGCTCGTCGGGCGAGAAATCCGACAACACGCTGTCCGCGAACACGTCCCGCAAATGCGTCGTGTCGCCCGTGCGCATGAAATCCGCCACGACTTCAATCGCACTGACCCGTGCAGGGGAGACTTCCGCCGATGCATTTCCGCCCCAGAGTGCGGCGAGCGCCGCCAGGAGTGCGACGATGATAGTCCTTCTCATGTTTCCTCCGTCATTCCTGTTCCTCGGGTTTGCTGTCCCACCGCTTGCCGAAAGTCCCCCATTGAGGGCGGTGGGAAAGGATTTACCTCAATGCGGACGACTGAATTTGCCACATCGGGGAACATGGATCAATCGGGGCATCCCGTCATCAAACCGACGGACCTGAGAATCCCGGACCAAGGGGCGTGTTGAAAAATCCCAATTTGATGTCACCCCGAGCGGAGCGAGGGGTCTCGATGCGCGAGTGTCCGCCGACAACGCCTTGGAGATTCCTCGCTTCGCTCGGAATGACCCGAATGATTACTTCCATGAAACTCGATTATGTGGGTTCCAATGGGTTTTTCAACACGCCCCTTGGTCCGGGTTTCAACGGATTATCCAATCTGAAGACTCTCAGAATCTCTCTTGTAGCGCAATCACAAGGGCTCGAAGGCTCAGAGGATCTCGTGAAACCCGGACGAACGTCCGGGCCACCCGCCGTGGAGCCGGTACTCAATCAGACCCCAATCCACATCCGTCGTTGCTCCTGAAAATGCAGAGTGTACGGAAGCGCTAGGGTCTCAGTCCTGCCCGTGTTCATCCACTTTAGTCTGCAATGCACCGTGCATTGAATGCTGTCTGGAAACTGATTGAATGGAGCCAAATCCTCACGTGCCCATATTCGCCGCACCTTGAGCGCAGTTTCAGCTTCGAGGGAGAATAGTACAGTTCGCTCCGAGGGTTCACTTCGCTTAGGGTAAAACACAACCAAAGTCACCGAGTCTAATCCTAATACGATATTCGTGTCCTTCCTCTTGTTGTCCGCTTCGATTGTCAAGCTGAACCCAGCAGTGGAGTCGGCTGGCCCGTGTTCTACCAGCCGCTCTACGATCACTAACATCGTCCAATTCTGTAACTCTCGCTTCGCAGGACTCTCGGAAGACTCCGTGAATGCCCACCAGCGGTAATAGCCGCATCCCGCAATGACTACGAGCGCTGCAAAAACATGAAATATGGGGGTAGAGACTCTTCTTTTCATGTGCCGCAAGAACCTACGATGTGCGAGGCTTCGTCGGACAAGGGGCCGGTACCTGAGTCCAATTATCGTGTGCCCGTCACTTGCGGACTTGTTGCCCTGACCTTGGTCAGGGTTTATCGGCGCGCAACAGGTAAACCGTGACCAAGGTCACGGCCGCGCGGCCGACCGATACCGACGTACGCGAATCCAAGCTCGCGCATCACTCCCGCATCAAGCAGGTTACGTGCATCGACGATATTTGGCGAGGCCATGCGGTCGCGCAGCGCGGGCCAGTCGAGTTGAGCAAATTCGGGCCACTCGGTCATGATCACGACGGCGTCGGCGCAGGCGAGCGCATCGGCTGCGGCGGCGTGAACGGTCAACCGGTTGAGCGGGAGTTTGGCGGAGACATCGATCGCCGGATCAAAAGCATGCACATCGGCTCCGGCATCAGTGAGTTTGTTGATCAACGCGAGCGCCGGTGATGCGCGCAGATCGTCGGTTTGTGCCTTATAGGCCAGGCCCAGCACCGCGATCCGTCGCCCGATCAGTTCACCGATCAGGTTAGTGACTTTCTCGACAATGCGGTCGATCTGCGCCGCGTTGGTGTCCTGCGCGCCCTGCGCTGTTGCCAGCGTGATATTCTCGCGCCGTCCCAGCGCCAGGTACTCATCAAGGTCTTTAGGTAAACACGAGCCGCCGAAACCAGGTCCCGGCCGCAGGTGACCCGGGCCGATCCGGGGATCGAGGCCGAGCGCGTGGGTCACAGTGGCCACATCGGCGCCGACCGATTCGCAGAGAGCCGCGAGTTCGTTGGCGAATGAGAGCTTGGTCGCCAGGAACGCATTGGCGGCATACTTCACCAATTCAGCCGTTTCGTTGTCGGTGATGATCGTTGGCACTCGAGGCTCCAAACGGTCGGCGTGCAGTTCACTCGCGAATGCACACGCCGACTGGGTTCCACCGAGGACAATGCGATCGGGATAGAAGAAGTCGTAGACCGCGTTGCCCTCGCGCAGGAATTCCGGACTGCTTACGATCGCGACACCGCTCAGTTGATCGTTGATTCGCGCGAGATGTGCGCGTGCCTTCTTCGCTGTCCCGACAGGCACCGTGCTGCGGATCACGACGATCTGCTCAGTTGACAGGTGCTCGGCCAGTGTGTGGAGAACGTCGAAGACCGCGCTCGCATCGGTGCGGCTGTAGTCGACATCGGCTGTGCCGACCGCGACGAAGATCGCGCTTTGCCCTTCAACATTCGGCGCCAGCTCCGTGTCGAATGACAGCCGCCGCCGCCCGGCACACTCTCTGACAAGTGCTTCGAGGTTGCGTTCCTTGAAATCGACTACCCCACGTCGCAGCGAGGCGATCCGCGCGGCATTCTTATCGATACACAGCACCGTGTGACCGAGCCGCGCCAGCCCGGCGGCGGTGACCAGCCCCACGAACCCGGCCCCCACCACACAAGCCCGGATGCCGGTACCAGGGCCGCCTGGGAGGTCGGCGATAGTCCAATTCTTGGGGTCGGTGGCCGAGGGCATTTGTACGGCAAGATACGTGCAGGACTTCCTGGTTTCTCACAGAATGTACCTTCGGGCCACTCCGGCTTGACGTCCTGGCGATGCCACTTTTACATTCCGCGGATTCAGCTTCGGCTCCCCGTCTGTGACGAAAACATAACACGTTGTCCCGCCGTATCTTGTGGAATTCCGATTTGGCGATGGAACCAAACATTACTCTTGACGGTTTGCTGAAAGTGTAATCAGATTACCCGACCACCAGATAGGTCATTGACACTAAACGCAGTTATTCTCAACCCACGGAGGAAGATGTGATGAGAAAAGCGATGATGGTCCTCGGCGCAGTACTGATCGCCGGGTTCGCCGTCTCCGCCCAGGCCGGCCAGGCGTCTGTCGAAGAAGTCATGGCCAAAATGGCGACCTGTCAAGCTTGTGCACCGTTCATGAAGCACACCGAAATGCACCCCAGCATGGCCAATGAGACCTTCGACACCAAGACGGGCTTCATCCAGTGGTTTGGTGTCAACGATTCCAAGATGGCCCCGACCTTCGCCGCTTGCATGCAGGAATGCGGCGGTGTCATGGAGCAGGCGGGCAAATGGACGGCGGCCGAACGCACCGAGAAGCTCTGCGGGTGCTGCACCGGCATGATGGACCTGATGGCACGCAAAGATGTGACCGTCGAAATGTTCGATGGTGCGATGGGCGGATATGTCGTTGCATCGAGCACGACTGCCGAAGGCACGGCCGAGTTGCATAAGTATGCCAAGCTCTCGCGCGACATCACCGCGGCTCACGCCGCCATGCAGAAGGAAGCGGCCGGCAACATGGCCAAGACCAAAGGTTGATCCCGTCCGTCCGGCTCGTCATCGAAGACGATGCCGGTCGATCCGTTTTAGGCACCCCGGTCCGTGAGGGCCGGGGTGTTTTCTTTGTGAGGGCGGGCTTGCGTCCGGTCATGCAAAACCGGCATTATGCCGTTTGACCGACGGCTGTCACGGCATCCGCTGCTTCACCGAGTCCCACGGCCGCTGTCGTAGCCAATCACTGCGAATCGGACACTCACTCAAGCAAGGTGGCAGGAATGACTCAACGCATGCTGACAGTCGCGATCCAGGGACTCAAAGGGCAGCGCCGGACCATGATGGGAGTAGCACTGATGGCATTGACTCTGACCGCATTTACGCCGCCGGAGGCGCGCAGCGACAACACGCTCGCCGGACTGACGGCCGATCAGCAAATCGCTGATTTTCGGGTGGAGAATCTCTACGACAGCCCCAACGGGCAGGCGATGGGCGCGCGGTTTCGCCATGTGCCCAGCGGTTTTGTGATCGACTTCCTGCGCATCCAATCGCTGCCGCAGGCGTTCATCTGGGTCAATTCGCCGCCACCGTCGGATCAGGGTGAGCCGCACACCTGCGAGCATCTGCTTTTGGGTAAGGGCACCAAGGGACGCTACGTCGCGTCGCTTGAGGACATGGCATTGGGACAAAGCTCCGCCTTTACCATGCAGTTGGAGACCTGCTACCACTACAACACCTCGGCCGGGACCGATGTCTTCTTCGAGCTGCTGGAAGCCAAACTCGATGCCATGATCAGTCCCACATTCAGCGACGAGGAAATCCGCCGCGAGGTGCGCAATTTCGGCGTCACGCTCAATCCCGACGACAGCTCGCTGATGGTCGAGGAAAAGGGAACGGTCTACAACGAGATGGTCTCAACCTACGAGCGGCCGTGGTCGCCTTTGTTCCGCGAGATGGGGCTGCTGCAATACGGCAAGGGCCATCCGATGTCGCTGGAATCCGGCGGCGCACCCGAGGCGATACGTACGATGACACCCGACGATCTGCGGGCATTCCATTCCGCCACGCACCACCTCAACAACATGGGGATGATCATGGCGGTCGCCGACGACATTGGCGTGGAGGGAGCGTTGACCACCATCAGCGGTATCCTCCAGCGTGTCGAGCCGGATGCCGTGCCGGGGCAAGATCCCGCCGATGCGCACTTTCGCGTGCCGGCGGCGCGGCCGGATCTCGCCGGCGACGTGCGCATCGTCTCGTTCCCGCATCGCAACGCGCAGGAGCCCGGCAATCTGATGTTCGGCTGGGCGCCGCAATTGAACCTGAACACACACGATCTGATCCTCTTCGAGTTGTTCCTCGACAATCTCGCCGGAGGCGAGACATCGAATCTGTACCGTCGCTTTATCGATTCGCAGACACGGACCATGGACATCGGCGCCAGTGAGGTGTTCGGCTGGGTCTCCGACGATGCCGGCTATCCCTGCTACGTCGGATTCGAGAATGTCCGCTCCGAGTTGCTGACCGACGAGAAAATCCAGGGGATTCGAGGTGCAATCCTGGAGGAAATCAGCACGATCGCTGCGTGGACAAACGGTTCGCCGGATCTGGCGCGTTTTAACGAGCGCATCAAGAGCCGAATCATCGAAAGCCGCCGCAGCGACCGAAAGTTTCTGGACACGCCGCCGGGGTTCGGTTCGCGCGGCACAGGCGCCCGCTGGCTGGGGTACCTTCGTCGCGTGCAGGACGCCGATGGTTTCCGCAAGCCGTTGTTGGCCGCCGGCCACTACGATTCCATCGAAACACTCGTCAGCGGCGGTGCCAATGTCTGGCGTGACCTGATTGCACAGTGGAATCTGCTCGCATCCGTCCCGTTTGCCGTCGGCGCGCGTCCTGATCCTGAAATGGTATCGCGCAGCGAGGAGGAGCGCATCGGGCGCAATCGCGCGTTTGTGGAGTCGCTCAAGACGCGCTACACAGTCGACGACGGCCACACCGCCATCCGCCGGTACCAGGACGAGTACAATGCGCAGACCGCGATCATCGATACCGAGGCAGCGACCATCGCCATGCCCGGATTCGTCAACAACCCGCCGCTGACGCTCGATGACCAGTTGCACTGCGACGTGCAATCATTGCCCGGCGGCGGCCCGCTGGTGGCGTCACGGTTCGACAATATGACGGCCGCGACCGTCGGTCTCGCGTTTGGCTTGAACGTCATACCCGAAGACCAGCTCCTGTATGTCGTGGCGCTGCCGACATTGCTGACCGACGTCGGGGTCATTCGCGATGGTCAGCCGATCGCCTATGACGTCATGAAGGAATCGATCCGTCGCGAAATCTCCGAGTTGCGGGCGTATCACAGTGTCAATCACCGGACACGTCGCGCTGAGCTGGTTCTGCGTGCCTCCGGAAGCGAACTGAATGAGGCGCAGACCGCTCTGGGATGGCTGTCGTCGGCGCTATTCGATGCGGACTGGCGAGTTGAGAATCTTCCGCGCATTCGCGATGCGGTCGATCTGGAGTTGGCCGACGCGCGCAATACCATGCGCGGTTCCGAAGAATCCTGGGTGCATGATCCTCAAGAGGCCTACTGGCGGCAAAACGACCCGCTGTTGTTGTCGGCTGACTGTTTCCTGACACAGACCCACGCCCTGCACCGCCTGCGCTGGCGTCTGAAGACCGCCGATGACGAGGCCGATCGCAATGCGTTCTCCGCATTCATGTCGCGCCTCGCGTCGCTGTCCGGCCAGCAGGGTCGTGATGCGCTGGCGGCGACGGCCGCGAAACTCGCTGGCGACGACAACGATGCGATCCTGATGGGAACTGCGCAGACTCTGCTTGAGGATGCCGAAGCACTGTCGCATCCGACGCGCGCTCTGGTGCGCGAAGCAGCACGCGATCTGCAGAGATACGTACCCGATTTCCCCGACGGTTCGCTGGCCGCCGACTGGGCGTATCTGTGCCGCCAGATGGCGCTGGATCTGAATGTTGCGCCGTCAAAGACGCTGGATGAATTGCGCTCGGCCATGGACCGCCTGCGCGCGCGCGACAATGTCCGTTCGTTTGTCATCGCGAGCACGCAGACACAGGGCGCATTGCGCCCCTTGATCGATGGCGTGGTCAATCGCCTGGGCACTCAACCCTCGCAGCGGCAGAGCTACGGTTCGCGTCAGCATATCGTCGATCGATTGCACGATCACACGCCCGACATCGCCCGCCCCGTGTTTGTCGGTTTGGTCAACGAGAACACCCGCTCGGGCGTCCACATCAACACCGCTCCGTGCGCCAGCTTCACTGAGCACGACCAGGAATCGCTGCTGCGGTTCTTATCGGCGCGTCTGTACGGCGGCGGCGGCGCTCACAGCATGTTCATGAAGACATGGGGCGCGGGCCTGGCTTATTCCAACGGCCTGCGGTCGAATGAAGAGGCGGGACGCTTGATTTACTATGCCGAGCGTTGCCCCGATCTCACCCAGACGATGCAGTTCGTCGTCAACGAATTGAAAAACGCTCCCTACGATAAATCGTTGGCCGAGTACGCGATCGCGCAGGCGTTTGCCATGTACCGGGGAGGGGCGCGCTATGAAACGCGCGGAGAGGAAATGGCGGATGACCTTGCCGACGGCGTCACCCCCGATGCCGTTCGTAGTTTCCGCCAGGGCGTCATGGCGCTGCGCGATTCACGGAATCTCTTTGAAGAGCTCAATAATCGGATGCCTTATGTCTATGGTCAGGTCCTGCCGGGATACGGACCGACAGAGGCAGACTTGCCAGGGGCGTTCTACTTTGTGATCGGCCCTGAAAAGCAGTTGGCAACCTACGAGGAATATCTGCGCTCGGTGGAGGGGACGGATATCCGTCTGGCGCGCCTATACCCGCGCGACTACTGGCTGATTGATCCGGATGCGGTTGCCGTCAATTAGACGCTGAGACTGGCCGGTTCGTACTGAGAGAAAGCTTGACCGATCAGGTCGACCATTTTATATCTCTACGTTTCCGTCGAATCGCAGCGGCGGGTGTGCTCGCAGGATAAACGCATGGAGGGTAGAATGGCGAAACGGAGTTTGGCAGTGGTCCTTGCCGGCGGCCTGATTGTCATGGCCGGCGTCCTTGGTTGCAGCAACTCAACTGAACCCGGCGGGTCCGACGAGACCGACGCATACTCGGCCGAAGTCGCCACCGAATGGTTTGTACTCGTGAATACTCTGATCGACAACGAGTCCTTCACACCGCCGCGCGCATCAAGGCTGCTCGGCTACGGTGGTGTTGCACTCTATGAGGGCGTCGTGTCGGGCATGCCCGAGTACCAGTCGCTGGTCGGGCAACTCAATGACCTCGACTTGCTGCCGAAGGCGACCGATCCGCCATATCATTGGCCCGCGGTTGCCAACGCTGCTTTGGCAACGGTGTTTCGCGGCATGTTCGAGGGAACCACCGGTGCGACCCAGGATGCCCTCGACGATCTTGAGGCGGACAATACAGGGCAGTTCGAGGAGGATGGCGTGGATGACGATGTGCTGGCGCGCTCGATCGCCTATGGGCAGTCAATCGGGCTGGCGGTTCTCGAGTGGTCGCGCAGGGATGGTTACGCGACTTTGCACGACTGCGCCGGCTATGCACCCAGTGGCGAACTCGGCAAGTGGGAGCCGACACCGCCCGCGAACGCTCCGGCACTGGAACCCTGTTGGGGAGATTTGCGCGCGTTTGTGCTCGATAATGGCGGCGTGTGCGATCCCGGCCCACCGCCCGTGTTCAGCACCGATCCGCTCTCAGCTTTCTGGATCGAAGCGCAGGAAGTCTTTGATGTGGCGAGCAATCTGACCGCAGAGCAACTGGAAATCGCTCAATTCTGGGCCGATGGCGCCAGTACACTCACCCCTCCGGGGCATTCTATATCGATCGCCACCCAGGTGCTGGAGATGGAAGATGCCTCGCTGGCGCTGGCGGCCGAGACCTATGCCAAAGTCGGCATGGCGGTCGCCGATGCCTTCATCGGCTGCTGGTGGTCGAAGTTTGAGTACGATCTGATTCGTCCAATCTCCTGCATCAGAGATGAGATCGATCCGGCGTGGCTCTCGCCGATCGGCACACCACCGTTCCCGGAATACACATCGGGACATTCCACTCAGGGAGGTGCCGCCTCAGAGGTGTTGACCGACTTGTTTGGCGACGACTACGCGTTCACCGATCACACGCACGACGCCACAAGCCCGTCGCGGTCGTTCGACTCGTTCTACGAAGCCGCCGACGAAGCTGCGATATCGCGTCTCTATGGCGGCATTCATTTCCGTACAGCCATCGAGCTGGGTGTCGAGCAAGGACGCTGCATCGGCGGACATGTCAACGCGCTGCATTTCGCCGTCGAAGTGCCAGTCGCAAAGCGGGTCATCGCATCCAATCAATAGTGCAGCGTTAACTTGGCTTGAGTACAACGCCCGCTGGATCGGTAATCCGGCGGGCGTTTTTGATTCTCGCAATCCCTTACGCTATGTGAAACTGACGACACGGACTTCCGTCCGATCTTCGAGGCGGAACTTCTCTGAGGCATCAAGCACGATCAACCGGAGGGCATCCGTGGGCACCGCCTTGAAGCTCAAATCGCCCCGATGCCGCCACTCACGCTCGGCAGGCCACAGGTCGGGGAGTTCGCCGCGACGGTGGCACAGTGGTTTCTCTTTGGCAGGCAATTCGCGCCATTCGTTTTCCGTCACATACCGAACCGGGCGCACGCCATTGGTGATCGCCCAAGCTTTCGAGATTGCGATTCCGTACGGCTCGAAGGACCAGCGTGCCCATCGCGCCCGCCAGCGCATCAGCGGCAGAGAATCGTACGGCGATCGCTCGGTGAACGCGATTACCGGCTGACCCTTCGCGATTCTCCATGATGACGCGCGGATTGATTTCTCTGCGAGCATACGCCTGAGCGTGTTCAACGCACTGCGACAATAGCCGTCTCTCGAATCGACCAGGTCGGCATAGAACCGCGCACGCGTTTCGCCCGGCCACGGACCATGACATGCGCGGGTCCAATGGATCAGCCAGTCGCCATCCCATGCCTTGACTGAGTCACTGAGCTGTGATGCATCGACTAATGTGCGCGAATGGTTTGCCGTTGGTGCATAGCGGACCTGGAATCGTGTGTCGACTGCCCTTGTCCCCGAATGAGCCGCGATCAGTTTGCTGAGTTCACCATTTGGTCTGACACTGACCGGCAATAGCATGTCTGCTCGGTCAACCGCTTCGCGATCACGATCCGCCCACCACGACTTGGCACTTCGCCTTGACTGCGTCGATTCGATCCAGTGCCATGAAGTCTTGGCCGGCTCCAGCTCGAAATCCTCAGTCAATGCGGCAACGACTATTTCTTTCCGCTCGTTTTTAGGTTTGGGCAGGACGAGTTCAATCTGTCCACCGGCGCGGGCGACCGCCCATGTCACCAGTTCCCACGTATTCAGTCCGATACTCGAGACTACAGTCCAGCCTTGCGCCGTCGCAAACTGAGCGGCCGCCACAGTCGACTTGACCCACGGATCGTTTCCGACTGGTGTCTTACTCTGGCGCGAGTTGAGGATGGCGACACGCGTCACGTGTTAAAGGACATACAGCACCACACTCTCGAACAAGCGGCTAAATCTTTTTGTGGGGGGAATGATCAGTTGTAATGAAAGTCCGAGACAGATCGAACTAAACCAGCCCCAGCGCCCGTACCAACTGCGCTACTGCGAAGCAAACTGCAATGGCGATCGCCAGCGGGATGATCGCGGAGAGTGTCGACCACTTCACGGAAAGCGTCTCTTTGTAGATCGTGTAGATCGTCGTGCCGCAGGGATAGTGCAATAGCGAAAAGAGCATGACGCACACTGCGGTCAGCCATGTCCAGCCGTTTTGATCCACCAACAGCGTTTTGAGCTGCGACAGCGAATCGAGTTCCAGCATCGCGCCGCTGCCGAGGTAGCCCATGATCATGATGGGCATGACTATCTCGTTGGCGGGCAGTCCGAGGATGAACGCCATCAGGATGATGCCGTCTAATCCGAGTGCGTGGCCAAAGCCATCGAGTGCGCCGGAGGCGTGATACAGCAGCGCCTTATCGCCCACGAACACGTTGCCGAGAATCCATGTGATTCCGCCCGCCGGTGCCGCAACGATGATCGCGCGCCACAAGACTTTCAAGGTGCGATCGATGAATGCGCGCACGAAGATGCGTCCGAGTTGCGGACGACGATACGGCGGCAGCTCCAGCGTAAACGCCGATGGCAGCCCGCGCAGCATGGTTTTGGTCAGCGCCCATGACACACCCAGTGTCATGAACACGCCGATCAACACCAGCGCGACGAGTGCCGCTGCCGCGACCGTGGTCTGTCCCACGATGACCGCGCCGCCGATGAACAACGTCGCCATCGTGATGAGTGTCGGCCAACGTCCATTGCACGGCATAAAGTTGTTGGTCAGGATGGCCAGCATCCGTTCACGTGGCGATTCGATGATGCGCGTGGCGACAATCCCGGCGGCGTTGCAGCCAAAGCCCATCGCCATGGTCAATGCCTGCTTGCCGTGTCCGCCGGCGCGCTGAAAGAGGCGATCCAGATTGAACGCGACGCGCGGCAGATACCCCAAGTCTTCCAGAAACGTGAACAGCGGGAAGAAGATCGCCATGGGCGGGAGCATCACCGCAATCACCCACGCCAGGCCGCGATATACACCCAACACGAGAAACCCATGCAGCCATGCCGGTGAACCCAGCGACTCAAACAGCACCATCAGTTGCGCTTCGATCCAGAAGAGCCCGTCGGCCAACAGCGCCGAGGGAACATTGGCGCCGGCAATGGTCACCCACAAGATCGCGCCGAGGATGGCGATCATCGATGCCACGCCCCACACACGGCTGGTCACGATGCGGTCGGCCCAGTCGTCCCAACGCCAGGCGATGCCGCCGGGCTGGACACTTACCGTATGCGCGCTGATTTCTTCGGCGCGTCCGTAGAGGCGCTGCACGATCCGATCGACCATTCCGCGACTTTTCTGCCGCTTGGCGACCTCGCGCAATACGGTGAATCGGTCCTGGTACGGTGCGTGCGTCATGATGCCATGGCCCGTTCGGTCATCGTCGCGTCATCGCGACGATAGAACTGTTCGAGTTTGCCCAGAATGGAGTCGTCGCCTTCGAGTATGCGCAGCGCGATCCAACGGTCGGGCAGGGATGTGTGATTGATCTCCTGAATGCTGGGGACAATTCCGACGATCGCCGCCTCAACATCCTCGGAGTACACCGGCTTTTTCGGCGACGGCGACATCTGTCCGGTGACGATTTGATCGATCGCGTCCTTGAGCTCGAGGATGCCCCGTCTCGCGAGCGCTACCGTTCCGACAACCGGCAGGCCCAACTCCAAAGCCAATTCCTTCAAATCGACCCAGACATGCTTGCGACGCGCCTCATCGAGCAGATTCACACACACCACGATCCGGTCGCTCACCTCGGCGATCTGCAACACGAGATTCAGATTTCGTTCCAATGCCGTGGCATCGACGACGACGACCGTGACATCGGGATTGCCGAAACAGATGGCATCGCGCGCGACTTCCTCTTCGGGCGAGCGTGCCGACAGTGAGTATGTCCCCGGCAAGTCGACGACTTCAATGCGCTTGTCCCGGTGCGGATAGAATCCGCGCGCTTGCAGGACTGTCTTACCCGGCCAGTTGCCGGTGTGCTGCCTCAGCCCGGTCAGCGCGTTAAATACCGAAGTTTTTCCAACGTTGGGATTGCCCGCCAGGACGACGGTCGCGTCGGCGCTGCCCTCGCGTGCCAACTGGCCGCTGTCGGTCAACGGATTGAGCGCGCACGAGGAACACTGTGCGTCCATCATCGCCAGACTTTGAATCCCGATTGACTTTTTCACTGTAACATCAACCGTCGATGTGAATGCGCCCTGCATCGGCGCGTCGCAACGCAATCACCGCGCCGCGAATGCGATAGGCGACGGGATCACCCAAAGGACTGCGACGCAGCGCTTCCACGCGCGAACCGGGAATGAACCCCAAATCCATCAGGCGCCGCCGATCAGCGCCCTCCGCATCAAGTTTCAGAACCGATGAAGACTCCCCCAGACTTAAATCCAGCAATGTCATCTCCGTATCCTTCCCATTTTCATTAACTGCGCCAGCCGACTGTCTTTCCGTCGGGCAAATATGAAAACTCTCTGACTCTTGCGGATGCCTGTTGTCCGAACAATGTGAAGACCCGCCGCTGGTCCGCGCTGAGTTGATCGATGTACTCAAGGAATTCGTGCAGACGTTCCGCAGCCAGCGGCGAAAGTCCATGCTCCATCTGACAGGCGTCGCTATCGGCCTGCTCTTTGTCCAACCCCAAAATCTGCGTCAGAAACGAGACAATGTCGGAGTGCCGATGGGCAATGCTGGCGGCCGTGCGTGCGCCGCTCCGGGTCAGATGGATCAGCCCCCGGGCCTCATGGCTCACCAAACCCATCATCGCCATGCGTCGAACCGTGCGGGTGACCGTCGGCAGACGACATTGCAGGCGTTCCGCCAAATCCGTTGTGCGCACTCCGCCGTTGTCGGGTTTCTCCAGATGATAGATTGCCTCGAGGTAGTCTTCCTGTATCGCCGTCAAGTCCACGAGTTACCTCCGGGTAATTACCCTGCGCTAAGTATACTGCGCTGTGGGGGCGGAAGTTTGTGAATTTTTCGTCCCAGAGGCGCTGACATACAAAGTGATGTATGCCAATATCTTACGAATTGCTGAATGAGGATGCATTTCCAGGGTTTTCGTTCAAAACTACACAAACTAAGGGGGAGATTGCTATAGTGAGAAGTGAGGTGCACCGCACCCCGGAGGAGGCCAGCCGTGATTGCCATCAGTCGCATCGACCACATCAACATGCGTGTACACAACCTCAACGAATCGATGGAATTCTACCGGCGTAACTTCGGCTTCGAAATCAAAGAGGATCACGCGTCCGACTCTGAGCCATGGGTCATCATCGGAGTTCCCGACATCGCTTACCTGTGCCTGTATGAGCATCCGGGCAAATCAAAACCGACCGATGGGCTGACGATCAACCACTTCGGATTTGCCCTGAATGACTTTGATCGGGCACTGGAAATGCTGAAACGCAACGGCGTGGAGATTCTCTACGGCGGGGCGGTCGACTGGCCGCGGTCACGCTCGCTGTACATCAAAGATCCCAGCGGACACGAAATCGAACTGGCGGAAAAAGTCGGGGGCGGGCTGCAGTAAGCTGTCTCACTTCTTGATTCCCAGATACAGATACACCCATGGGCGCAGCATCGACCACCAGCCGGTCATCGCGCTGATCTTCGAGTAGTTTTTCATCGACGCAGGATACGTCATCGCCACCGGCGCTTCCGTAATCCGATACCCCAGGTTGATTGCGTAGTAGTGGATGTAGTACTCCATCTCATAGTGATCCAGCCATGGCTGCGAAATGTCCAGACGTGGGTCGTTGACAATCGCCATGCGATAGGCACGGTATCCGCAGGTGACATCGGTCCCCTCAAAGCCGGTCAGACGATTGATCAGCCACGTCACCGTCGGGATCGCTGCGCGCCGAAACAGCGGCAGGTGTTCGAAACGCCCGCCCCTGATGTACCGCGACCCCTGGACGTAATCGCACTCCCCGCTGCGGATCGGACGCAAGACGGCCGGCAAATCGGAGGGATGCATCTTGCCGTTGCCCGCCATCGAGACGAAGACCTCGTAGCCGTGGGCGTTGGCGTATTCGAATCCCGTCCGGAATGCGGCGCCGACCCCGCGATTGGTGTCGTGCCGAAGGTACGAGATTCCGAAATCACGAATGACCGACGCCGCGTCGTCGGTGGAGCCGTCATCGACGACCAGCACATCGTAGTCGCGGTCCTGTGGAAACCGTGCCAGCGTCTGCCGCAATTTCTCGCCCTCGTTGTAGACGAAAACACACACCAGGACGCGCCAGGAATGGGAGTCGGCATGCGACATCGGGAGTAGTATTCGCCGACCTGGGTGGCGTCGTCAGCTCTGTTTCAGTGGGTACTGAGTCGGCCGAGAGACCCGCCTACGAATCGCCGGCAGTGCGTGCGGCGCCGACCATCTGACGGGCCCGCTGATCGTTGGGATTGTACTCGAGCCACTTAGCCGATGCGCGGCCCGCCTGGTACGTGTTGCCGTGCCGCACGAGGAGATTGACGTAGTCCTGGTAGAACACACCCTCGGTCGGGTTCATCCAAAAGGCGGTCCCCAACGCCTCTTCGGCTGCGTCGTCATTGCCGGCGGCATCTTCCATCTTGCCGAGGAAGTACCAATACAAACGCGTCGACGGCATTTCGGACACGAACGCGCGAACCGTATCCAGACCATCCTGAATGACCTCTTGCGCGCGTGTGCTGTCACCGACTGCGTTCCAGTGTGCCGACATGAGTTGGTGCGTGCGGTAATACGCCGGGAATGTGGCACGCGCCCGGCTCAGCCATTGACCCCAGAGGGCCGTGTCGCCCTGTCGGCGATAGTGCTCGGCCACTCCGATCATCTTCTCCGGAAACGCGACGGCCAATCCGACCGCGTTGTCGTCCAAGCCGATCGTCGGATCGTTGTAACCGCGCATCAAAAAGACCGAATCCAGCAGCGCGGCGGTACCCTCATAGTCCTGTCCCGCCTGCTGCGTGTCGCGCACGACTTGCTGCGCCTGTCCGATCATCCGCGTACGATCCTGGAGCGGCAACCGCGACTTGCCGCCAGGCCCGGATGAGAAATAGACCGGACGCTCCCAGTTGTTATTGATCAGGACGTGCTCAACGATTTGGTGATTGATGGGAACGTAGCTTCCGTCCTTGTCGCGGTAAGCGAAGAGGTAGTGGCGGCTCTTTCCGACCGGATCATCGTACGGGTCGCGCGGCCGCTTCAGACCATCGAGTGCCGGATCGCTCACTGTCCACAGGATCTGATGATCGGTCAACGTGATGGGCAGGCCCCACTGATGCTTCATTTGATAGATGTACCAGTCCGTCTGCGCCAGCGAGAGGTTGACGACCGCGATGTCTTTGCGGACGCCATACACCTCCTGTATGCACCACACCGGAAACGTGTCGTTGTCGCCGGAGGTAAACAAAATGGCGTTCGGCCCGCAGGATTGCAGCAGGTTCCACGCGTAATCGTAGGGTGTGTGGTTGCGCGAACGGTCCGACGATCGCCAGTTCTCCGCCATCGTGCGCACCGGCAACAGCGCCGCCACGATGGCGATCGCGGCCGCGACACGACGTCCCCCCGCCGATGTCTCACCGATGCGTCCGGCCAGCGCCGCCAGCCCCAGCCCCATCATCATGCCGAAGATGATAAACCCCGGCGTGAAGAAGTAATCACGATTGCGCACCTCAAGGTAGGCATCGGGCATACGGGATGAGTAATGCGTGCCATCGGCAAAATTCATGTACAGGATCAGCCCGAGCGAGCCCAGCAGGAACAACACCGCGATCAGCGTTCCCCAGGGCATCCGCCTTCGGATCAGCCACAGGGCGCCATAGAAACCGATCAGCATCACAGGGATCATCATCCACCCGTCGAATCCGTATTGCTGCCGGAAGTAGTGGTAAAACCCCATGTGGGGATGTTCGCCGATCTGGTTGATCCACTGGCCGCGCCGTGTCAGCATCCGTTCAAACATACTGGTCTGGCCGTATTGTTTGCGCTCCAGGAAACCCTTGAACGACTCCAGCGTTTCCGGATCGTTTTCGTCGATCCAGGGGTCGTGCGCAGAGCGAATCGGCAAGTACAGGTGGGTTGAATAGCCGATCCAACCGCTGACCATGATCGCGGCAATCAGTCCCCATCGCGCCACATTGCGGCGATTCATTGACATCGCCACGCTGATGACCAGCCACAATCCGGCGACGATGACGAACAGCGTGATACTGCCGGCGACGAGGAACAGGGCGAAACCGGTCAACCAGAACCGCCAATCCCGGCGGAGGTCGGGCTCCACGGAGACCAGAAACAGAAAGATGGCCGGCATCGCCAGAAACGCGGTCATGTGGAATCCGATCGAGAGCATGCCCACGTATGCGATGGCGACCAGATAGCGGCCGCTGCGCGGCATCTGGCGACGGTCACTCCACCGCATCGCCAGCCACATGAGGATGAGGACACAAAGCATCGCCGGGCCGTAGGCCTCGGCCTCCACGGCGTTGTTCCAGTGGGTGTTCGAGAACGCCATGAACAGCGCGCCGGAGAATCCGCCGCACAAAGCGACAACGGCGCGCCAGGGTTCCAGCGGACCATCGTTTAGCTGCAGACCCGCACGGATCATGCGGACCAGGACCAGAAAGCCCAGTCCGGCCGCCAGCGCACAAGAAACAACCGAGACGTAGTTGACGCGAAGTGCGATATCCGCGGCAAAGGGGAGGATCGAGGAGACCCGCCCGATCAGGACAAGGAGCGGCGTCCCCGGCGGGTGCGGGATGCCGAGGATATAGCTGCACGCGACGAACTCGCCGCAGTCCCAGTACGAAAAAGTGGCCGCGACCGTCATCGCGTAGACGACGAACGTCCACACCGTGACAACGACCGCCAGTACCCGCCGCAGAAGGTTATATGTCCGCTCCGTCATCAACCCGGTTCCTGTTTCCGGCCTGTATCCCGCCCGTTAAGTCCCATGTGAGGACGCCGATAAGTCAAAGGTAGGGAAGGTAATTCGGCCGACCGGAGGCGGCAAAGCATTTCGCCGCCTGCGGGAAGTCCGAACCGACTCAAATCCCGGGGGAGGGTGCAATGCTGGCTTGGTGCGGTATCCTGTTTTCACTCGGTGTGCTGGCCTTCATGGACAGCCTGTTTAACTATGGCGAGATCTTTCGTCAGGTCAATTCCGTGCTCTTCATGCTGGTCTCGCTCGGACTTCTGGTGCGGACCACCATCAAGACACGGCTCCGGACGATGGAACGTCAGGCAGCGCAGATTGCCGCACAGGAAGAGGAATTGGCGGCGTTGCGTGAGGGGCGTCCGCATGGTTCGCGTCGTCAGACCGTCGCGTCGGTCGGCGTCGGCGAGTAGTCGCTCGTCGTCAGCCCGTCCGGGAATCACGCGGTTCAGAAGCATTCTTTAGGGAACGCCCATTGTCTGGAGGCGGCGTCGCGCCTCCTCGACGACGGGTGAGTCTTTGTATTCCGACAGGATCAGTTGATAGGCCGCCCGTGCCTCGCTGGCGTTTCCCAGCGAGTCGGCGTACAGGTTGCCGATCCGAACCCACGCGCGTGGCCGCAACGGACTGTCCGGGAACAATTCAATCAGCCGTTCACACGCACCGACCGCCTCCAGGAACCGCGACGTGGCGCCGAACACAGACGCCTGCTCCAACAAGGCATCGTCTGCCAACTGATTCGCGGAATCGGCAGCCAACGTTTCAAAGAGCGCGATCGCGGAGTCCGGCCGCATACGACGGACCTCCAGCCGCGCCGCGGCGTATTGCTTCAGCGACCAGCCCATTGCGTCGTTGCCCTCGCGCAGGATCATCGAGAGCCCCAGCGCATCGTTGACATACAGCCCGCGCGGGAACGATTTGACCAACTCCGTCAGTTTCGTCGTGCTCTCGTCGATATTTCCGGAGAGGAAGAGCAACTCGGCTCTCTTATAGGCGATCTCCTCGGCGATGTTCGTCGGCGGTGACTGCGCCGCCTGTGAATAGGCGCTGTCAGCGTCGGTGAGTTCACCGCGCATCACCGCCAAATCGCCCAGTCTCATCCATGCCAGGCACTGATCGCCGGCGCGGCCAGGCGTCGCCTCCAGCATGCGGAAGTAGTAGGTCTCAGAGGAGTCGAGCGCGCCCATGTGCAACCGGAAGATTTCACCGATCTCGTAGTAAACGCGTCCGCGCTCGCGCGGAAGCTGAATCTGCCCCGCCAGTGTTCGCAACAGGTCGATGGCGATGTTCGGACGTCCGATTTTCAACTCCGAGTTTGCCAGCGTCATGCTCACGCGCGTGCGCTCGCGGTGTTCGGGATAGTCGGCGAGAAACAGCGTCGCTTCGCGGCGCGCGGCGACGTAGTTTTTGACTTCCAGTGCCCGTTCGATGCCGAAGATGCGGTGCATGCCCGGTTCAGCCGAGAGGAGATCGGCCCGTCGGTATTCGGCGAACGCCGAATCGACGCGTCCCGACTCAAACAGCAAATCGCCGTACAGACGGCGCGCGTACTCATTGTCGGGCGCACCGCGCACGATGCGCTCCAACGATGCGGTGATCTCACCGGCGGCCTCCGGCATTTTGATCAAATTCGTCAGTTGTTTTTGAACAATGCGGCTGGCGCCCGGCTGTGCCTCGAGCCAGCGGAAGTATTCGTCGACGGCCGCCGCATACTCACGGCGCGCTTCCAGAAGGCGCGAGAGATCCTCGGCGAAGATGAGCGAGTCGCCCAGATCGATCCGGCTCTGACGGTAGACCGCCATCGCCTGGATGTAGTCACCGCTGCGCGCGTAACAGCGCGCGGCTGCCGCGCGTCGCTCCGGATCCTCGCGATCGGCCGCGATCATCCGATCGATGACATGACGCGCTGAATCTTCCGTTCCGCCCGCGAAGAAGGCATCGGCCATCTCCGAAAGCAGGATCACATCACCGGGACTGTCATCGAGTTGGCGCCGCAGGACGGACTGAAGTCCGGCATAGTTCTTCAGGCCGCGATAGGCACGCTTGAGCGATCCGGCGACCGCCTCATCGGTAGGGTCGGCCAGCCATAACGGTTCCAACACGTCGACCGCCTGCTCGAACTGCCCGCTCTGGATGAGCATCTCCCCCTGGACATGCCCCGGAGAAGAGCTTTCACCGCGTCTGCTTTCCCGTTCCAGGAGGCGCCGGATATTGATCCCGTTTTCGCCGGGGGTAATACGGATCGTGTCGACAATGACCGGCCGTTCCTCCTGTGCGGGCGATACCTCAGCGGACACCACGCAGATGGCCGCCGTCAACAACAAGGCGGCTCTGCAGATGATGGGGTTCGATGTTCCGGGCATGGGCAATGGCAGTCTGTCAGGGGGTTATATACGAAAAACGGGCCCCTCGTTCCGATAGTTTCCGTGGTCCTACGGCTGGTTTGGAGCCGTGCATTGCATATGGATTGTATCGGACGGCCGAGCGATCTTTTGGTGTCTCAACGGGTACCAAGGTCAATATCGATTAGACGGACCCACCAGACCCACGGAGGAGACCAGATGATATCAACGACGCGATTCCTCACACTCCTGGCCGCTGCGGCGCTGATTGCGGTGGCCCTGCCTTCCTTGAGCACGGCACAGGTGAAGATCGCCACCGTCGACGTACAGAAAATTCGTGACGGTGCGCCCCGTTTTAAGCAGGCGCTTGCGGAAATCGATGACATGGTGGCCGATTTTGAGGCGCAGCGCGACCAGAAGCGCAACGGGATGGACGGACTGGCGCAAAGCATGCAGGAAGCCACCGACCGTAACCAGGCATCCACAGTGGAGCGTCTGCGCCGGGAGATGACCGCCCAGTCACAGGACTACCAGGCATTCATGGATGAGACCTTCGGTACCGACGGTATCATTGAAAGCAAGTCCTCCGAGCTGTTGGCGCCGTTGTACGACGATCTGGCCGAGGCCGCCAAGACGGTCGCCAAGACTCAGGGACTGGATCTGATTCTCGATTTGGAGCAAGTCAATCCGTTGTACTCAAACAACGCGCTCGATGTGACCCAGTCGGTTTTGGATGAGTTTCTCAAATTTCGATAGTCCGAACGCCGCGGATTCGACCACATGATTGTGCTATATTGACCGTATGGCCATCACCCAGTCTCAGCCGGCCGCCCGCACCGGGCTGGAACTCAAGCTCGCGGAGCGCACCGCGCGGGTGACGATTGTGGGCCTGGGGTATGTCGGCCTGCCCCTGGCAGTCGAGGTTGCCAAATCGGGGCTGACGGTCACCGGACTGGAGGTTTCCGCCGAAAAGGTCGCACATGTGTCGTCGGGGAAATCAGATATCGACGACATCAACGATTCGGTGTTGGCGCCGTTGGTCCAGTCCAAAAAGCTTTCGGCGACGCTGGACGCGTCGATCCTCAAGGATGCCGACTGCGTTGTGATCTGTGTGCCGACCCCGTTGTCGAAGACCAAGGACCCGGATGTCACCTACATCGTCAACGCGGTCGATGCGCTGGTGCCGCACTTACACATGGACATGCTGGTCGTGCTCGAATCGACGACTTACCCCGGCACGACCGAGGAACTGATCCGACCCAAGCTTGAAGCATCGGGACTGACGGTGGGCAAGGATTTCTACCTGGCGTTTTCGCCGGAACGGGTCGATCCGGGGAATGTGCGCTTCGGCATCCACAACACGCCGCGCATCGTCGGCGGGACCACGCCTGCCTGCACACGGGTCGCCCGCGCGTTTTATGAAATCTTCCTCGAGACCGTAGTCTCGGTTTCCTCGACACAGGCCGCTGAGACCGTCAAGCTGTTGGAAAACACATTCCGTTCGGTCAACATCGGCCTGGTCAACGAGGTCGCGCTGATGTGCGATCGGCTCGGACTGGATGTCTGGGAAATCATTGAAGCCGCCGACTCAAAGCCGTTCGGCTTTATGAAGTTTTATCCCGGCCCCGGCTTGGGCGGGCACTGCATTCCGATCGACCCGCACTACTGGTCGTGGAAGCTGCGTTCGCTGAACTACTATGCGCGATTCATCGAGTTGGCGGGGGACATCAATGCGCACATGCCCGAATATATCGTCGAACGCGTCGCGCGCGTGCTCAACGAAGACGCCAAATCGCTGCGCGGCGCGACCATGCTCGTGCTGGGCGTTGCCTACAAGCGCGACATCTCCGACGTGCGCGAGTCGCCGTCGCTGGATGTCATTCACCTCCTGCGGCAGCGCGGCGCCGCTGTCTCGTATGTCGATCCGTATATCCCCGATGTCACGCTCGAAGACGGCACCGAAATGCGCGCAGTCGCGCTGACCGATGCCGCGCTGAAGGCCGCCGACTGTGTCGTCATCCTCACCGACCACACCGATTTCGACTACACACACATCTGCGCCACCGCACAGATGGTCTTCGACTCCCGCAATGCCACCCGCGATGTCCCCCCCGGGACCGGGCGGGTGTGGAAGTTGTGATTGGTCCCACCGTGCGTGACCATCAATCGCACGTGTTGTGTGGCCCGGACCTTGGGGCATGTTGAAAAGCCCTCACGTGACATTGGCACGTTTTTCGTGAACATTATCAACCGATCGTCATTCCGAGCGAAGCGAGGAATCTCCAACGAGTTGTCGGCAGCCACGCGCATCGAGACCCCTCGCTTCGCTCGGGGTGACATTGAAGTCGGTTTTTCCAACAGTTTCCTTGGTCCGGGTCTCTCAGTACGTGACAAGAGATTACAATGAAGTTGTTCCGCAGAATCATCAAACTAATGCTCCTGGCCATCGCCGCCCTCGTTGTCCTGGTGATTCTGATCGGCGCGACGCTCGGATACATGTTCTCCGCACCGGGATACACAGGGGAGGAGTCGGATCACTTCGATGGCGAACGGTTCGTCAATCGCGACACGGTGACGACTGAGCCGGGATTACGCGCCATTCTGAAATTCACTTTTCAGGAAAAGCGCGCACCCTGGCCCGACTGGATCGACAACACTGACCACCCACCGCCGCCCGCACGTGTCGGCAACGGCGATCTGCGCGTGACATTCATCAATCACGCCACGACGCTCATCCAAATGGACGGGCTGAACATCCTGACCGATCCGATCTGGTCGGAGCGGTGCAGCCCGGTGTTCTGGGCCGGACCCCGGCGCCATCGCGCCCCCGGTGTGACCTTGGAGAATCTGCCGCCCTTGGATGCGATTCTGATCAGCCACAATCACTACGACCACTGCGACATCCCGACGCTCAGGCGGCTTTCGGCCGCACATCCGCATGCGCGCGTCATCGTGGGACTGGGAGTCAAGGCGATGCTGGCTCACAACGTAATCGCCAATATTCAGGAGATCGACTGGGAAGACTCGTTGTCGCTGTCCGATGTCGTAGCCCTTCGTGGTGTCACGGCGAAGCACTTTTCGGGGCGCGGGTTTTTCGATCGCAACAAGACGTTGTGGCTCGGATATGTGATTTCAAGTCCGGCTGGGAATGTCTATTTCGCGGGCGACACGGGATACGGAGCGCACTTTCGGCAGATCGGCGAGAAATACGGGCCCATCCGGCTTGCGCTCTTGCCGATCGGCGCTTACCTGCCGAGTTGGTTTATGCGACCGGTCCACATCTCTCCATCCGAAGCCGTCGATGCGCATCGTGACTTGGGTGCACAGACGAGCATCGCGGTTCATTTCGGGACATTTCGTCTCGGTGCCGATGGCGAGACACAGCCCGCCGACGATCTGCGTCGAGCGTTGTCGGCACATCGCGACGTACGATTCTGGGTGTTGGATCAGGGGGAGGGACGGGATGTGCCGGCAGTCTCGTTAAGGAATGGCATTACGAGATAGGAGATTCCTCACCACTCCCCCGCACTGCGTGCGGGGTCGGGATTCGGAATGACATTACTCTTACACTTGATGAGCGAACAACTATAGTCCGGTGCCGATGCGGTCGGAGCGCAGCCGCTTGGTGAAGTTGATGATGTTATAGCCCGGTATGGTCAACAGCGGCAGAATGTACGGGCTTTCCCACTTCGGTGCTGCGGGGTCGGGCGCCCACGACCAATAGATGAACATCGCCTTGCCGTGCAACCACTTCTTGTCGAGGAATCCCCAGTCGCGTGAATCGCGCGAGTTGTCGCGGTTGTCACCCATCACGAACAAGTGCCCTGGTGGAACTACGGTCGGCCCGAAATTGTCCCGATTGGATAGATATCCGGGGATGGATTTTGGGTCCTCGAAGGTGACCTGTTTGGGAACATTCTCGGGCTCATCGTCGACGTAGACGACCTTGTTGCGGATTTCAACTTTCTGGCCCTCGACTGCGACACACCGTTTGACGAAGTCCTTCGACGGATTCAACGGATACTTAAAGACGATCACATCCCCCGGCTCCGGATCGCCGAAGTGGTAGGCCAGCTTGCTGACCAGCACGTAATCGCCGGGGATGAGCGTCCCCTGCATCGAGTCGGTGGGTATACGGTAGGCCTGCACGACAAATGCGCGCAGCACGACCGCGATGATGAGCGCCACCAGGACTGCTTCGAAATAGTCCCGGAGCGCCCCTTTGTCCTTGCCCCGTCTTGAGTTGCCCATAGTCCCCCGGAACGGGGGCGGATACGACCCGTCCCGCGCCCTGTACTCTATAATCGGACAGATTGGCTCGCGCATTTAGCTGGTCATTGCGCCCTGATCGGGCTTGGCGGACGCTGCCATCAGCAATGCCGGGCCGGGCGGCAAACAGCGGTTGCGAACAGACGGGCCGTTTGACTGTTTAAATCACTTGGGGAGCCACCGTCAGTTAGATAGCCTAAAGTTCAGGGGGAGTTGATGACCGACGCTGAAACAATCCGAAAGGCCGTAAAGTCCAAGTACGCCGGCATCGCAGAGGGCGTCCGGTCCGGGTGTTGCGATTCTGGGGCATGTGGCGGGCCGATCACCAATCTCTCGCCGGGATACGCCGTCTCCGAACTGGCCGAGGTCCCGCGAGGCGCCGACCTCGGGCTGGGATGTGGCAACCCGGTCGCTTGGGCTCAGTTGGCAGTCGGAGAGGTCGTCATCGATCTTGGTTCCGGGGCCGGAATCGACTGCTTTCTGGCGGCGCATCAGGTCGGTGACCGAGGCATGGTCATTGGCGTCGACATGACTGAGGAATTGCTGTCGGTTGCCGAGGCGAACGCGATTAAGGGGGGCTACTCGAATGTTGTTTTCCGCCAAGGGAACATCTCACACCTCCCGGTCGAGAGCTCTGCTGCCGACGTCGTTATCTCCAATTGCGTGATAAACCTGGTCCCCGATAAGAGGGAAGTCTATGGCGAGATATACCGCGCACTGAAACCGGGGGGGCGGTTCATCGTGTCGGATATCGTCGCGCACGGCGTCATACGCGAGGAGCTTCGTAACGATATGGAACAGTGGGCCGGATGCGTGGCCGGCGCCATGGACCGCGATGAATATCTGGCGTTGATCGCGCGTGCGGGGTTTGAGCGTATCGAGGTCAAATCCGAAGTTGCGTACGACTACAAACGTACCGACGAGTTCTGGCTCTCCTCCATGACGGTCATGGGGTATAAACCCTCGCCTGAAGTATCGGCCTGACCCGGTCGTAGACTCAGACCGGTCATAGGCACCTCCGTGCATTCTTTCGACGGAACTCCTCATCGCCCCGCGTTTATTACGGCGAGAAATAGCGGCATCTGCGGGGCCATTTTCACCTGGCCCGATATCGTACGGAACTCTATTCATCAGACAGCGAAAACACTGCGTAAAGCTCTGTAACGGCATCACGCGATCATCGAATCGCGAAGGAGAACCCAACGATGAACACCGCATTGATCACCGGCGGGAGCGCCGTCATTCTCGCCGCAACGCTTGGATGCTCCAGGAGCTCGTCGCCGAAGATCGACTATGACCCGGAGATCGACCCGGCGAATTTCGTCGAGACAGTCGACAACACATTCCTCCCGCTGGCACCGGGAACCACCTTCATCTTTGAAGGCGAGAGCGACGGCGAGACCGAACTCAACAAGGTCGTCGTTGGCCATGAGACGGTCGAGATCCTCGGCGTGACGTGTATTGTCGTCTACGACAGCGTCTGGGTTGACGGTGAACTCGTCGAGGCGACCGAAGACTGGTTTGCACAGGATGTCGACGGGAATGTCTGGTACTTCGGCGAAGACTCAAGGGAAATCGAGAACGGACAGGTCGTCAGCACCGAGGGATCATGGACAGCCGGAGTCGATGGCGCCAAGCCGGGCATCGTCATGCAGGGCGATCCACAGGTCGGGCAAAAGTACCGCCAGGAATACTACGTCGGTGAAGCCGAGGATGAGGCCGAAGTGGTCGCGCTCGATGCTGCAGTCACAATCGACTATGGAATGTTCGCGGGATGCCTGCAAACACTGGAGTGGTCACGTTTGGAGCCGGGTATCTCCGAAGACAAGTATTATGCTGTAGGCGTCGGCCTGATTCTCATCGAGTCGTCCTCCGGGGGTGACGCCCATATTGAGTTGACCTCGGTCACATCCGAGTAGGCATCTGGCGGTGATTCGGGATCCGGAGCAGGGAGGTGGTCTGATGGTGAATGTGCCGCCCACGAGCGTTCCGAGGACGTTGAAGGCGGCGCTCGCGATGGCTGTACTCGGCTGCGCGTCGGGCAACGCATGGGCGCAGTATTCGCCCTCCCACGAACGTGTACCGTTTCGGTATGAGCGAAGCGTCGCTGCGCCGATCACGAGCTACTTCAAACCCCTGGCGATCGGTGCGATGTTGACCGTGTGGTCGCTTCGGTACGATCTGACTTCAAACAGCAGGTTTGCCCGCGGATTCTGGGAGACTGATCTGGTTGATGTCGGCGATGCCTATGGCAATGGCGGCTACCTCAGCGCGATGGGCGCTGGATTTTGGGGATTGGGAACGGTCCTTGGCGATACGGCCATGCGGCACACGGGCCAGGCGGTTCTCACCGGTATGCTGCTTGACGGCATCTGTGTCACCTCTTTGAAACTGGCGACACAGCGCGAGCGGCCCGATGGATCGGATCGCCGATCGTTCCCTTCCGGGCATACATCCGGCGCTTGGACCGTCTCCACAATCCTTGCCCGGCGGCATGGTCCCATGGTAGGGGTTCCGGCCTATACGCTCGCGTCGCTGACCGCCGTGGCGCGCATGGAGGACAGCCGGCATTATCTCTCCGATGTCATTGCCGGAGCCACGATCGGGTTCGTGATCGGACGTATCGTGACGCGTCATCACACAGAAGCCGGGTTGCCTCTGTCCGCCCAGTTCGATGGCCGCAGGGCGTCATTCGGCCTTGCTTTCTAATTCTCGCCACGCGGGGGCACGTGGCAGGCACATATGAGTGTGTCCAAACGGGCGATAAGACTGATTCTCAACCGCGCCAGCCGTATTCGCCGTTGCCGTACTACGCTTCGATGACTAACCTGCCGTCGAAGCCGGGATGTATCCGTGGTTATCGAAGCCGTCAAACCGCCATTCGATTTCGAACGCGATGCCCAGTTCATGTGGCAGGCGCTGCACGAGGCGCAGCAGGCATTCGATGAGGGAGAAGTGCCGGTCGGCGCCGTCGTCGTGGCCGACGGTATGGTCGTCGGGCGCGGGCATAATCAAACCGAACGGCTCGGCGATCCGACGGCCCATGCGGAGATTCTGGCCATCGGCGCTGCATCGGAGCACTTCGAGTCGTGGCGGCTCCTGGGCGCGACCTTGTACGCCACCATCGAGCCGTGCGTGATGTGCGCCGGTGCTTCGGTGATGGCGCGCATCGAACGCATCGTTTACGGCGCCGCCGACCCGAAGTTCGGCGGGTGCGATTCGATATTCCGCATCCCGACCGATCCGCGGCTCAATCACCGCGTCGAGATCCTGCGCGGTGTGCTGGCCGATGAGTGTGCGGCGATCATGAAAGAGTTTTTCGCCGGACGTCGTGCACGCCAGAGTCAGTCGTAAGGGCACGGCGTGCCGCGTCTGCGGACGGGTACGAAGTACCATGCACTCACGATACTCATCCAATCCTTCTCGCGATGCGTCGTACGATGACCTCGCGCTGCGCATCACCAAGCTCGGATTGCTGATTCATCTGATCGTGCCGGTGCTGATCGTGGTCGCCGCGTACATTCTGCGGCAACAGGGCATGGGAGTCGAACCGGCGGCACGCGGTGATTCGTACATGTTCATTCTTTTCGTGTTGCTGGCGGTGGCTCTCTCCGAGCCGATCGTGGCGTTCTTCCTGCGACGTCTCCTTTTGGCGCCCGAAAAAGTACGATCACTGATCGGTCAACGTGCCGCGCTTGAGGCGCTCTTTGTGCGGACATTCCTCATCGTGTTCTGCATCGGGGCGACACCGATCGTCTACGGCGTCGTGCTGCTGTTTTTGGGGGGCCAGATTACCGACGTGGTCGGATTCGCTTTGATCACACTCGTGTCGTATCGCTTGCTGCGTCCCGATGCGGAGTTTCTGGTTGGAGTCGTCAAGGCGGCCTCGACGCCCGCTGTGACTACATAGTCGCGCTCAGTTTCTCAACAGCGACTCTCGTTTTCCTCAAACCGCAAATCACCTGACTTTGGCGGTCGAAGTCGTCTATATTCGCCGCCGGAGAGGTGCCGGAGCGGTCGAACGGGGCGGTCTCGAAAACCGTTGACCCTTTACGGGGTCCGGGGGTTCGAATCCCCCCCTCTCCGAATCGTGACTGATTCCTTCCCAAGTCGTTGTGAGGCATGCTCCATGAGTCGGAGAGGAACTTACTCTCCTCTGTAACGCGACGTGAAACCCCAGTATCCGTGACTCCAAATCGCTCAGGGGATGTCGCATGCCCAATACCGGGACGAAAGGTGGATTCTGAGTTACGTATCCGGACGAATTCTGTCGCACTTCTATGATTGGACAGATGCTTTCTCATTATCGTATCACCGCCAAGCTCGGCGAAGGCGGCATGGGCACAATCGTCATACAACTGCTTAGGTGCGCGAAAGAGCCCAACCAAGTCAGCCCCGAGGAAAAGTCTCAGACTCTCCATAGCCCAACCACTGCAATTGCTGCCATGGAAACTATGGGGACGGCGTCAATCGACGCCGTTGATCACGGTCCGAAGCCGTGGCGGATTTCCAGGAAAATCTCCTGTGCGCGTGGAGTTCTATTAATGGACAGCGGGAGTGGTGCACAAGATGGGAACTGGAGCCGGCGCTACGCTCAGGTCTTTGAACTCGAACGGGCGAAGCTGAACCGGCGCCCCGATTCCGTTACAATAAACGCGGTCAATGCCACGCCGCACCCATTGCAACGTGGTTGAGCGGCTGGAACAGACGGGACCGTGGCCCGTCGGACATCGCAGGTCACGACGGCGCTATCGCTTCATATCGCGATCGCGATTGATTCGATTCCGACGCCGGGTGTACCATCCGATACCCAGTACCGCCGCCAGCACGATGAGTACGATGTTCAGTGTGTTCATGTGCTTCTCCCTTCTGAAGGCTCCTTGCTACCGCGCGACGTCCGTCAGTGACCGATACAGTGAAATCGCCGCCGGGCCGAGAATCACTACCAACAGCGCAGGGAATATGAAGAGGATCAGAGGAAACAGCAACTTAATCGGCATCTTCTGAGCGTCCTCCATGGCGCGCTGGCGACGCTTGGTGCGCAGAATCTCCGCCTGCACGCGGAGGACTTCGGCGATGCTTGTCCCCAGCTTGTCGGACTGCAGGAGCACGGTGGCCAAAGACCGCAATTCATCGACACCGGTTCGGAGCGCCAGGTTTCGAAACGCGTCGGCACGGCTCAATCCCAGAAAGAATTCCTGATTCAGAATACTGAGTTCCGCCGATAACTCCGGGTACGTCTGGCGCATTTCCTTGGAGATGCGTTGAATCGCCGCATTGAGACTGAGGCCCGCCTCGACGCACACGATAATCAGATCGAGAACATTGGGGATCGAGCGCTGGATGTTCGCCCGGCGTCTTTGCACACGGCCACGGACAACCCAGTATGGCAGGGAGAAGCCGCCCAATGCCGCACCGGCCGGAACCAGGATTCTCATCGCCCCTTGGCTTATGAACTCACGTTGGAACCAGAACGCAATCCCCCCCAGTATGAGAGCGCCCAGGACCCTCCAGAACCAATACCATGCTTTCGCATGCAAACCACGGAAACCGGCCCGGGTCAAGTCTGCGCGCAGCGACGTGTACGACGCCGGGTCAATCGCGATCAGGAGAGACGGCGATCCGGCAGCGGAACCTTCGCCGGCGACTATGCCATCCTGGACATCGCGCAGACGCCTCTCGATCCGATCACGTGATCGCGAAAAATACAGCAGGACCGCGATCAACGCACTGAACAGCGCCGCAAATATAATGATGGCAATGACGGTTATCGACACGGTCGCATCTCATCAATACCGCAGGCGCACGATCTGCCGTATGGCGAACACGCCGATCACTTGCAGGACAACCCCGGTCACGATCAAATAGATTCCGACGGGATCTTCGAGAAGTATTTTCAGGTAGTCCTTGTTCATGATTTGTATCATGATCGCCAACGCAATGGGCAACATGATCAGAATCGTCCCCGATAGCCGTCCCTGGGCCGTGTGAATCCTGATTTCGCGACGCAGCGTGAATCGCTCGCGAATCATCCGTGCCAGCAATCCGAGAATCTCAGCCAGATTGCCGCCGGTCCGCCGCTGGATCGAGATGGCCGTCGTCATGATGCGCAAGTCGTCGCTGGGCATGCGCCGGGTCATGTTGTCCAGGGCCGAGACAAAATCGACGCCCAATTCCTGCTCCTCGTACGTGATGGCGAACTCCGGGCCAACCGGCTCGGGCATTTCCTGCGCCACCAGACTCAGAGCGGATTCGAGCGAAAAGCCGGACTTCAGCCCATTGACGATCAGATCGATCGCCTCAGGAAGAAGTTCTTCAAATCGATCGATGCGCTTGTTGCGACGCCAGGACAGCCACATGAATGGGACCGGAATCACGACCAATGCCGCCACCACTCCCAGGAGTCGCGACGCGGTGACCAGCGATACGGCGAGACCGGCGACACTTGCCAGCGACAGCGATGCCAGGATCATCGCACCCGCGCGGATCGGCAGTCCGGCCTGATCGATGTAGTCTTGCAGCTTGCGCGCCGACGCCATACCCGACAGGAGCCGGTCGAGGAAGGGGATATGACTGTAAGATTGATCGCGCAGGATGAGGTATTGCTTTTCCGACGATTCGGCCTTTTGCTCGACGACCTCGCGCATGCGCTCGCGCAATCGGCGGTTGCGCCGGGCCAATCGTTCGTAGGCAATCAGGAATACAGCCAGCAGCAGAAGAAAGATTGTCGCAAAAATGACGATGGCGATATGCGTCATTGTCATGATGGCTTCTCAACGGGATCGAACAGTTCCTGAGCGAGATAAATCCCGGCCCCCGCAAGTTGGCTCATTGCCTTCGGACGAATGCCGCTCGGTCGAAAGCGTCCGAGGATCCGGCCGGTCTCATCGACACCCTCGCGCTCGAACCGGAAGATCTCCTGCATCGTGATCGTATTCTGCTCCATGCCGGTTATTTCCGAAATCGATGACACACGTCGAGTGCCGTCGCTGTACCGCGACACCTGGATCACCAGATTGATGCTGCTGGTGACCAACTCGCGAATGGCGCGTCCCGGGATATCGATTCCCGACAGCAGCATCAGAGTTTCCAGCCGCAACAGGCAGTCGCGCGTGCTGTTGGCGTGGATGGTTGTCAGCGACCCGTCATGCCCGGTGTTCATCGCCTGCAACATCTCATAGATTTCCGCACCGCGGACCTCGCCGATGATGATGCGATCCGGCCGCATGCGCAGCGCATTCCGCAGCAGATCGCGCTGCGTGACGGTTCCGCGTCCCTCGATGTTCGGCGGGCGGGTCTCCAGTCGCACCACGTGCGGCTGCTGCAATTGCAACTCGGCCGAGTCTTCGATTGTCAGGATGCGCTCATCGCTGGGGATGTAGGCCGACAGGATGTTAAGAAGCGTCGTCTTTCCGGAGCCCGTACCGCCCGAGATGATGATATTCAGTTTCGATTTCACCGCCGCCGTCAAAAACTCGAATATCGACGCGGTGATCGAATTCCGCTCCAACAGATCCTCGATTCCGAGCACGTTGGTGCGGAAGCGACGAATCGACAGCATCGGACCATCGAGCGCCAGCGGAGGAATGATTGCGTTGACGCGCGAGCCATCTTCCAACCGCGCATCCACCATGGGCGACGCCTCGTCGAGACGGCGCCCCACACGGCTGACGATGCGATCGATGATTTTCATCAAGTGTTCGTTGTCTTTGAAACGGGTCTCGGTCAGATAGAGTTTTCCGCCCTCCTCGATGTATACTTTCTCGTAGCCGTTGACGAGGATATCCGATACCTCGGAACGCTTCATGTACTCTTCGAGCGGACCCAGCCCCAGGATCTCATCCTGGATTTCCGATATGAGACGTTCCTTGACGTCGGGGGCAAGAAATGTGCCCTCCTCGGCCAGCAAGGCCTCTGTCACGCGGCCGATCTGCGAATAGAGGACGTTGCGATCGACCGTGATCAGAACGGAGAGATCCAGTCGATTGATCAACGACTGGTGCAGATGCGCCTTCAGTTCGCTGAAGGTATCGCGTTTGCCCGGCGGAGGCGGAGGCGGTGTGTCGGATGTCACTTCCCCCCGCTGTACCGGCGCTGGCGGCCGCCGGAAACCGGAACGTGAACGAAAGACCAATCTCCACTCCTTCGTCGGCTCTGCTGCTAACTGGCCGGACTGGTACCGTTCGATGAAACAAACTGCTGTGCCAACTGGCCGATGCTCCTGGCGACACCCGACTTGAGTTTACCCATCGTCAGCGGCTCGCCGCTGTTGACGGCTTCAATCACTGTCCGGTAGTCGCTGGGAATGCGGTACGACACCGGATACCCGACTGTCTCGCAGAATTGATCTTCACGGATGAGATCTTTCCGCGACAGCCGATTGAGCACGACCTTAACTTTGTGCTGATCATACCCCAGTGAGCGAAACACCTGGAGCGCGTAACGCGTCGCGCGAATCGTCGACAATTCTGCCGTAGCCACCAGCAGGATCCGATCGGCCAATTGCAGGGCTTCGTAGGTGTGCGAATCGAATATGTGTGGGACATCGAGGACGACATACTGAAACGATTCGCGCAGATGCGACAGGATATGATGCAATTGCTTGGCGGAAATCACGTCCGCGCCGCTGCCAACATCCTTCTCGCCCAGGAAGTACAAGCCCGACGGATGGCGGAGCAGCGAGCTTTGGAGTCGGCCCGAGTCCAGGGCGCCGTGTTTGTCGATGACATCGGTCATCACAATCTCCGGCACCAGATCGAGTTGGCTGGCGACATCGCCCAGATCAAACGCCAGATCGGCGATGACGGTCTGTCGTCCGGCCTCGGCGAGCGCCACGGCAAGGTTGACGGCCAGTGTCGTGACACCGAGCCCACCCTTCTTGCTGAACACAGCGATGATCTGCCCCGCGCCTTGCACCTGCAAAGTCTCGGTTTCAAATTCGCGCATGATGCGGTCGAGTGCGATGCGCAGCTCGCCCGCCTCAAGCGGCTTGGAGAGGTATTCACTCACACCCGCGCGCATGGCCGACAAGATCACATCGGGCTTCTTCGATGCTGAAGTCGCGAAGATTCTCAGTCCCGGAAATTCCGCTTTCCACTTTTCGGCCCAGGTCAGCGCCTCGTCGGGCTTGGTCGCCAACTCGAGTAAGATGAGTTTGGGTCGTGTCTTTTGAATCAGTTCCTGCGCGGCGTTAAGGCTTTCGGCTTCTCCGACCAATTGAACGCCTGAGACGTTGCCCAGGTATTGGCGCACGGCCTTGCGGAATCCGCCGTCTGAATCGATGACGATAATCGGGATATTCTGCATCATGCGTATTGGACTAACGCCCTCTCCGGATGGTGTCGCCTGCGAGGGCGACAAATGATTACTCGATCAGTCTGGTTGTGTATAGGAATGTCGGGTCGGATTGATCGACGCAGACCTCGCCTCCCGGTTCGTTGAGGCGCATGAACCGGCCCGTGATCTGATCACCACCCGATGATCCCTCAACAAACAGCACGAATATCTTCGCGACTTCCATCCGCTTCCGGCCGTTTCCTGCGTCTGTCAGGCCAATTGCGGGGTTGAAGAATGCCGCCTTGACGATCCGTGGACTGATGGGGAATGCCGAATTGACGACCGTCCCGGTGGCGTCATCCCAGGTCGCATCGGGATCCGTTGCGATGATGCAATCGAGACCATCATCGTTCGGACCAGTTTTCTTTCCGGGCTCGACGAGCAATGTATCGCCGGGCTCGACTGTAAATGAGCTGTCGAGACATCCCTCGCACATCCAGTCACGGTAAGTGTCGCCGCCGCAATCGGGGTTGCCCTTATTGACTGGGGGGAGGCAGACAGAATAGTACCAGAACTCACCAAAATCGGTCTGACCCCCGTTGGCCAGTACGATTGTGATCTGTTCGCCGAGGTCGGCATCCGTGTACCCGGTCGTGAGCGGGTCATAGTACTCGTCGGGATTGGTAATGCTGTCCGGATCAAACGCATCATTCGCATTGGCGTCATACCAACGATCCGGTGGCGCCCAGGGTTCGATGCATTTGCCGCTACACACCCAGAAGAACTCGGCGGCAGCGCGTGCGGTCATCTCGCCGGCAACGTTGCCATCGTCGAAAATCCGGAGGAAGTAGTTCATGAACGGATCGCCGGTGGCTTCGGTCCGATGCGTGGTGACCTCGATCCTCCGCGCTTGCGGGAAGACCACGTCCGCATCGGTTATCACGACAGGATCCATGATGTTGCCGTTCCCCGAGTCCACGAGGGCGTTATTCGCACCGGCCGCGAGGATCGCCTCATTCTGTGCGAGAGTCGTGTCCCCCGTCATCCCGCCCACCAAAGCGCCGGCCAGGGCGGCGGCATCCGCGGCGTTCTGCAATTGCGTACGCACCAGGAGCATCTGGCTGGCGTCGATGGCGTAGACGGCAAAGACCAACAGGAATGCGATCAGGGCGCCGATCATGACGACAACGGCTCCCCGTTCGTCGCGATACATTCTGTTCAGCTCACGTCTAATCATCAATTCTCCTGGCCTGGAGCCGGATGTTACCCCCCGTTGCGCCGCTTATTCGGATTCGGGAACGGGTGGCCCGGTTGTATCGGTCTCCGTATCCGTGCCGCCCCACGGCAAAGGCGGGAGCTGTTCCTGGCCCGCCGAATAAAGCCGAGGCGAAACGAGTATCAGCAACTCGTTTTCGGCCGTGCTGCTCTCGTGACGCGTGAACAGCGCTCCCAGAATCGGCAGATGGCCAAGTATGGGGATTCGTTGCACATTTTTCACACGCTCGCTCAGCACCAATCCGCCGAGCAGCAGTCCCTGGCCGCTCAAAAGCTCCACCGTCGCATCGGCGCGACGGGTCAGAAGCGCGGGAATCGAGAACCCGGACAGGACGACGGCGTTGTTGTAATCGAGACTGCTGACTTCGGGCTTCACTTTCAGATTGATCAGCGTGGAATCGACGATGGTGGGAACGAAATTGAGCCGGACACCATACTCCTTCCACTCCAGCGCCAATTGTGTGACGCCGCCGGTGTTGGTCACTGAGACCGGGACCGGAATCTCGCCGCCCGCCAGAAAACTGGCTTCGCTTCCGCTCAGACAGAGCAGATTCGGAGACGCCAGCAGCTTGTAGTCGCCCCGTTGCTGCAGGGCGCGCACGGCTGCGGAGATCTGATTGTAATCGCCCACAAACCGGAAGAATCCGGAGACGCCCGTGTTGGGCAAGACCGGGACTTTGGGAACCTGCGTCTGTCCCCCATATGCCCCAACGGTCTTCTGGCCCTCGGTGACAAAGTCGTCATCGTCGTTGACCCAGGTAAAGTCGAAGCCCAGTTCCTTCAATGTGTTTCGATTCACTTCGCCGATCTGGACTTCCAGCATGATCTGCTGTCCGGAAAAATTCCGGTCGACAACGATGTTGTGCATGACGTATGGGGTCGTCTCACCGAAGACAATCAGCGTTGTGTTGCCCGCCTCTTTGCCGATGACGACCAGTTCATCGGCGGTGATGGCAACGACGTCGGCCACCGAGTCATTGGCGACTGAAACGGTCTTGATCTTCTCCCGGTGCCGCAGCACGCGCGAGTGTCCCTGTGTCACCCGGAAATCCTCCACGCGTCCCTGTGCCGGCGCGGAATCGGGGCAAAGGAGCATGGCGAAGACAAAGAGGATGGCGAACTTGTAGATGCCGGGGATCGGACGATACGGCACCATCCGACCATCTGGCGGCGCGGGCACTCGGTCGATTGTCATGATGATTCGCTATGCTCCGGGTGACTGTCTCAGTGAATCCGTCAATGTGTCGTTGACGGCCGGCTTGACGTCCATGGCCGGCTTCTCTTTTTTGGCGTGCGTGCCACGGAAAATCGTCATGGTGTCGGGTTTGGCGACCGTCTTGGGCGGGTCGGGCCTGGCTTGTGCTTTTCTGGGCGTCGGCGATGGGCGCGGCGGCTCCTCTTCCTTGGGGCCGCTCAGGAGACTTTGGGTCGTCAGTCCCTTTGTTTCTTCTGCCAGCTCCGTGTCGTTGGGGTTGCGCAATGACAACTGCAATTTCCCCGCGCTCTGCGCCAGTGCCAGCTTCTCAGCGCTGGGTACATCCACGAGAAGCGTCACCGATTGAGCGGTGATCGGCTCATTCCCCTTGCTCTCAGTCTGTGCCCCGGATGCCAGCACCTCGATATTCTGGAGAATCGTCTTGGCGAGGGACTCGCGGGAGGATACCTGCTGGTCGACGATGGCGATGACGTCGACCCGGTCCCCCGGAATCACAAAGCCGCTGACCCCCGAAACCTTGTCGACCTTGATCGAAACAGCCCGCATCGAGGGCTCGATCATCAGCGAGAGGCCGCCGCCGATCGACGATAACTTGGAAACGAGGACCGGCTCATCCTGAGCGAGGAAGACCTTCGTTGTTTGCCCCACAAGACTGTCGATGACCGAGACCGCACCTTTGGGCACGCTCTCACGCGGGAACATGGCGATCTTGAGCTTGGACGCGTCCAACGTCTGGCCGAACGACAGGTCGGCCGCAGAGACGACAACGGGGGTGAGCAGCGGCCCGGCCGCGGCGGTGCGCGCAGTCTTCTGCAAATACAAAACGACCATGGCGGTCGCCACGGCCGCACAAAGGAATGCCACAAATCCAATAACGATGATCGATCGCGAGCGCATTCGGCCCCCCTTGGCCGGAACTATCCTTCAAACCTCATCGCCGCCGCCCCCCGCAGGACGAATGTGCCCGAGAACGGCAATAGCGTTCCCGGAATAACCTGAAAATTGGACGTGACCACAACCAGCATCATGTTGTCGGAATCCGGGCCGCTCACGTCGATCGACGCCGGCGTGATGCCGGCCGCCGTCAGAACATCCGCAACGCGTGTCGCGGCCGATGTCGAGTCGGCTCCGACCGCCGCCGCTCGGGCTCCTTCACGGGCGGCCTGTGTCAGCATGTTGGTCTGCATGAGCATCCGACCCAGTTCCGTGATACCGAAAACCAAAATCAACAGCAGCGGCAGGATGAACGCAAACTCAATGACGGCCTGGCCGGCTTGACGCGAATGCGTCAACCGCTGGATTTTATCGTGAATTCTGAAGTCTGACATCCTCTATTTCTTTCTGTACAGGACGATTCTCCGTTTGCACGCGATCTGACGGACTTAAATGATACGGCCCAAAATCAGATATCCATAGAGCCCCAACGCGATGGCCACGCCATACGGGATCATGCCCGCTGTCTGAGCCAACTGCGTCTCCTTCAGTCCACCGCGAACGCCGCCCAACCGTTGCAAAACGAGCGATGTTGTCCAGTTGGCAATGTTGCCGAATGCCCGCTTCAGCGTTCCACGCGATAGCGCGGTGATGATGGCGATGACGCCGCCAATGATCGCCGTGTAGAGGAAGATCTGAACAATTGCCGTCAGGCCCATCAATGCACCGAGCGCCGACATCAGTTTGACGTCCCCGGCGCCCATGCCTCCCACATAATACGGGAGAATCATCAAGGCGAAACCGACGGCCAACCCGCCAGCGGACTGCAATAATCCAGTCCGGCCGCCCAGCACGAATCCCAGGATCAGTCCGATGGCGACTGCCGGGAGTGTCACTGCGTTCAATATGCGCCGACGCGCGATGTCGGTGATCAGGCAAACCGTTGCCACAACAATGGCACAACTGGTCGGGAGATGGGCTGCGAGTGAAGCGGATGTCAGGTCACTCAATTGTGATTCTCCTCCCGATCGATGACGCGCCCCAGATTTCAATCTGGGGCGCGTCCTGAACCACGTTTATGGAGCCGGGGCGGCTTCGATGTCCGCCTGAACACTGTCATACCAGGTCAGGATGATCGGAGAAACCGTCGTCACGGCCACGATGAGAAGGACCGACAAGAACGCCGCGAGCATACCCCACTCGATCACGTCCTGTCCCTCCTCGCCACGGATGAACTTCCTGAGCATTGCGCACTCCTTCGATTAGGTGGACAACCATCCCCCCAACAAATTCGTCTGATTCAGCCGCCCGGCAGATCGGGAGGCACTACCAGTTACGGCGCCGGCGCAGCTTCGATATCTGCTTGCACGGCATCATACCAAGTGAGGACGATCGGCGAGATCGTCGTCACGGCGACAACGAGCAGGACGGACAAGAATGCGGCCAGCATGCCCCATTCAATGACGTCCTGGCCTTCTTCGTTGCGAATGAACCGTTTCAACATTGCCCTGTTCCTTTCCATGTTGGAACCGCATGGTCCCTGGGGTTGAATCATTCAAACTTGATATTCTTCATGGGCAGATTCTGTTTATGTCGCTGCGGCGACAATCTCTCGTGCCGGTTCGGCGCCGGATCGCGGCGATACTCCATCCAAGTGTCAGCATTGTCGGCTTCGTGCGACGGTCCGACAACTGACAGGTCCATAACACGATGCCTGCCGAATTGGGTTGTACGAATCGTTACGAGAGCATCAGTGCTCCGGGTTTCCACACAGCTTGCATAAAAGATAACGACTTACGGCGTTTTGTCAATTCCCCCGGACAAAGTCTCCGTTCTTAGACGCAAGTTTGCTGCCAAGAAAATTCCCAGGAAAACACCACCAGTCGTATGTGACATTTTTATTATCACAATACCTTGTGGTATTAGTCGCATGCAACGGTGGACGGATGTGCAACTGTGTGCCGATCTGCATAGGGCGTGTTGAAAAACTTCCCCTCGGTGATTCGCCTCGATGGGGACGATCCTCCCTCCGGAGTCGTTCCGAGCCCTTCGGGCGAGGAATCTCCAACGAGTTGTCGGTATCATCGCGCGCACAGAGATGCCTCGCCCGAAGGGCTCGGCATGACATCCATGATGGTTTTTTCAACACTCCCCATAGTAGATGGCAATGAATCCGTTACCGGACCTGCGAGTCTGAGTCGGCACCGACAACGATCCACCAATCAGCTTTTGGCGGTGCTATCAGACTGTGCCGTATAAATTTGCTGGAGGTATTCCTCGTACTGCCGTAACCGCTTGCTCAGTTCCGCAACGCGGGTTTCCTGTTGGCGAGGATTCAGCGGCAAAGGGGCGGGCCATTCCGGTGACCGAAACGTCACAAGCCGGACCACATACTCTGCAAGCCCACGAGACCCGGTGGAGAGCCGCACTCCGCGGATGGCGAGATCGAGATCATCGATCGTCCAGCACATACCCTCACGCAGTTGGCTCGCGTAAACACCGATCTGGTTGTGCGCCGCCTTGACGACAATGGCATCGGAGGGATGCTCGGAGGATTTTGTGAAGCGGATCAACGCATCGCCGTACATCTCCCAATTTTCCAGCTCGACGTAGCGCTCGCCCTCCTGGTAACGCTCCCAGAACTCCGCAGCTCCTGCGGCGACTACGGCAGCGATGAGTGACACGATCAGAGCGCCGGCGATCACGCGGCCGACCGCCGTTTTTCGCTGCGATTCGGGACGTGGCGGCAACAACAGCAATATCAAGACACCGATCGGACCGGTCAGGCATCCGAGGAGGAACCATCCCGCCTGATTGCGGTTGCGGGACGCGGCAAACCACGCGCACGCAATGCCGCAAAGCAGCAGGAAAATGAGTACGAAAGGGAGTGCGCTCATGCCTCAATTATCCTCCGGGATCGAGTATCCATACTCAGCGGTTGGTCGCTGCAATCTCAATATTCCGACGCGCGTCCGGGCAGTCCACGATTTTTTGTTCGCGTTCGCACCGCCGAGGACTGAGTCGGAAGACGGGGTTCGCCGTCCGTTCCGATCGTTGAATGGCATCGGGACACCGGCAACGGGTCGCAGTCAGATGTCGCGGAATTCGATCAAATCGCCGACCACAGTCCCCGTCGCCTGCAATCGTCCCGCGGCCAGCTCCAGCGCCCCCTGGGCCCGGAGTGAGAGCTTCGAGAGTCGGTTCGGGCGGAGGTGATTCTGAATAACGAGAACTCGACCCTCACTGGAGAGAAAGGTCAAATCAATGGGGAACCGCATCCCGAAGGTGTGAATCCACTCGCTGGGTACGATGTACATTCCTTCATCGGGGCCCAGTTGCTCCCGCCCCAGCAGCCCGCGACGACGATCCTGGCTCCTCGTCGCCCAAAGCACGCGGCTCGCGAGTACTATCCCACCCTTGGAGGCGTTAATCGCCTGAACATAGGTTGATGGTGACTTGTAGCTGACGGTATGCATCCGGGACAAATGTCCCAACAGACGACCCTCGCGGGAAGTGATTTCATGATGTGAACGCAGTGGTCGTGAGGCACGCGTCGGGACAGGCAAAAACAACCAGCCAGGACAACGGGCGGCCGAAATCCTGCGCGCCTTGACTTAATCTGGTCGCCATTGTCAAACTTCTCCTTCAACCCCCCGGAGGTCTTGCACATTCACTCACCAGGTTCGGCTGTATGCATCGATGGCACCGCATCAAGATTGTGCAGTACTCTTCAAGCGTGATTCCCGATATTCACCGACGAGTCGTGCCCGTGCCGACGGAGTCTGCAAACCGCCCCGCGCAAACTCTCAGGCCGAAGGAGAGCGCCGGTGATACGCACCAATGGATTGACGAAAATATTTCAAGACAGGAAGCATGGAGAGTTGCGGGCAGTCGACGACGTCAGTTTCACATGCGACTCCGGAATCGTGTATGGTCTCTTGGGACCCAATGGCGCAGGCAAAACCACGACGCTGCGGATTCTGTCGACCGCACTGCGACCCACGTCAGGAACCGCTCTGGTCAACGGAGTCGATGTAACCCGGGATCCTCAGAAAGTGAGAATGCAAATCGGATTTCTCTCCGGGACGACAGGACTTTACGGGCGACTGTCTCCGCGTGAAATGGTCACCTACTTCGGGCGACTTTACGGAATGCCCATCGATCACATCGACCGAAGAATCGGCGAGATCTTCGAAATGCTGGATATGGAACAGTTTGCAGAGACGCGAAACGACAATCTGTCCACCGGAATGAAACAGAAAGCATCGATTGCGCGCTCCGTGGTGCACGACCCGCCGGTGATGATTTTCGACGAGCCCACCACCGGTTTGGACGTGATGAGCTCAAGGACAATCGTCAAGTTTATCCGACATTGTGCGGATCAGGGAAAGACAGTAATCTTCTCGACGCACATCATGAGCGAGGCGGTTCGACTTTGCGACCGAATCGGGATCATCCATCGGGGCAGACTCTATGCGGAAGGGACCTCCGACGAATTGCTGCAAAAGACCGGTTCGCGCAATCTCGAGGATGCATTCGTATCGATTGTCGGGGAATAGGCGATGACCCTCTCGCGGATCTCGATCATTTTTCAAAAGGAGCTCATTGACACACTCCGGGATCGGCGCACGTTGATCTTCATGTTGCTCGTGCCGATCGTTGCAATCCCGCTTCTGCTGATCGGACTGACGTCGCTGATGGTCAGTCAACTGAGTGGACTGGAGGCTGAGACGGCGGAAGTCGTCGTCGTGGGGAAGGAGTATCTCCCAGACGGACTGTTGAGCAAATTCGCGGAAAACACGGAACTCACGATTCGTGGTGTCGAGGTGTCTCGCTATGACGAGTTGTTAGATAGTCTCAGAGCGGGCGCGTTCGAGGCATTATTGAACATTCCGGAGGGGTTTGCCGGGAAGCTCGAACAAGAGCAATCCTCGTCGATCGCAATCCACGTCGATCAAGCGGAAGTCAAATCGGAAGTCGCCGTGGCGCGAATTCAGGATGCCCTGTCCCGGTACAAAGACGAGTTGGTCTCCGACCGGCTCTTACAACGTGGGATTCCAGGCGGAGTCTTGATTCCTTTCGAGGTGAATGTCACAAATGTCGCCACGCCGCGAAAGATGGCCGGCCGAGAATTCGGTGCATTCCTGCCGTACTTGATCATCATCATGTGTTTCATGGGCGCCATGTATCCCGCAATTGATCTGGCGGCGGGAGAGAAAGAACGCGGAACCCTCGAAACGCTGCTCGTATCCCCGGCAACACGGGAGGAAATCGTCCTCGGAAAGTATCTTGTCATCGTGTTGGCCGGACTCGTGACCGCCTTTTTGTCGATGGGTAGTTTGGGAATCTCTCTGGGGTACGTAATCGACGCGTCCGTGCCGGGCGCCGAGAACATCATGTCGGTTCGGATTGATCCCAGTGCGGCGATTGTCTCACTGCTGACCATGCTTCCGCTCGCGGGATTCTTCGCCGCAGTGCTGATCTCCGTCTCGGTCTTTGCACGATCGTTTAAGGAAGCGCAAAGCTATGTCACGGCCTTGAACATGGCCGTTATTCTACCTGCCTTTGTTTCGATGCTTCCGGGAGTCGATCCCAACTACCTGACGGCTCTGATCCCGGTCGTCAACGCCAGTCTCATATTGCGGGACGCCGTGTCTGGCACGACCGAATGGCCGTATGTCGGGCTCGCGCTCATTGCCAATTCTGTTCTCGCCTTCCTGACGCTGAGATTCGCGATGAGTTGGTTCCGCAGAGAATCGATCGTCTTTCGCATGTAGCGACCCGCGGTCCCCATGCAACTTCCATATGCTGCCTCGAACCTGATTCAACTCAACATATATTACCCTCACCACAGGTCCGGCTGTTGCCCGAACTCGTCCTCGCCGCAGCCGGGTACCGACAACAGTTCGGAGCGTTGCATTCGGAGGTCGTCTATGAGAGTGCGTGAATTTGTAGTGATCGGAGCGTATCTGTTGGGGCTGTCCACGCACGCATTGGCGGTGCCGTCCCAAATCAGCATTCAAGGTAGACTCACCGATGCGGGAGGAGTGCCGGTGTCACCGGGACCGACATCCATTGGTTTCCGCATCTATGATGCACAGTTTTTGGGGACACAGCTTTGGCCGCCGGGGATGGGGTTTGAGTCTCAGACGATCGACATCGGCACGGGCGGACTGTGGAGTGGTTCAATCGGCAAAGACATTCCACTCAATGATTCAGTCTTTGCCGACTCGGTGCGTTGGCTGGAGATCAGCGTGGGGATGACCATCCTGCCGCGCACTCGGTTGGTGACCGGGCCATATGCGTATCGCGTTGCGACCGTCGATGGCGCGACCGGCGGAACGATTACCGGCAAAGTCTCAATCGGGCCGGGGCATGTGAACACAGGGGCGGATTGCTTTGTGGCTGGCAATGCCAATCAGGTGATCAATGATTATGCGACAGTCGGCGGCGGTCATCTCAATAGTTCCACCGGGGGGGCGGCAACAGTCGCCGGTGGTCAGCAGAACTCGGCGACCGCTTTCGCATCAACAGTCGCGGGAGGCGCCGGGAATTACGCAACCGGCATTTACTCGACAGCCGGAGGGGGATTTTTCAACAACTCTGACGCAGACTGGGCGGTTGTCTCGGGTGGCAACATGAACAGGGCCAGCGGTCTTAGCGCTTCAGTCGGCGGCGGAGGTTATAACAAGGCGCGCGGCTCGCACTCCACCGTTGGTGGCGGCGGCGGCATTAATCCCGGTGACTCCAATTCGGCAATCGGCGATTACTCCACCATCGGCGGGGGATCGGAGAATCTCGCATCGGGATCGTCCAGCACTGTCGGCGGTGGTGTGTCCAACAGCGCCGGTTCCCATTACGCGACGGTGCCCGGAGGGTTTGAAAACGTGGCCTCCGGCAGCTTCTCATTGGCTGCCGGCTGTCGGGCACAAGCAATTCACAACTCGAGCTTTGTATGGTCGAGTGGCGACATCAACAGTTCTGTTTTCGGTTCGTCTGCGGACAATCAGTTTCTCGTCCGGGCCCCGGCAGGTGTCGGAATCGGGACGAACACGCCGACCACTGCAACGAGCGGACAAGTTTTGCACGTGCACAATCCTGACGGACCCTCCGCGCTTCGTCTCGGAGATGGATCTGCCGACGGCAATCAATGGGAAATGCAGTCAACGGTGATCGGGTCGGTCGGTACACTCAACATCAGTAACATCACGGCGCTTACTAACCCCCTACAGATCACGGGCGACGGCGATGTCAACGTGCTGGGCAACATTTGCGCTGTCAATTTTGCCTGTCCTTCGGATGGTCGGCTCAAGAAGGGCATCCACACGCTGGAAAATGCCCTGGAGTGTGTCGAGCGTCTTCGCGGTGTGCGATACAATTGGAACGACTCTACGAACGCAGGGCGCCGTCTATTCAATCAAGAGCAGATCGGTTTGGTCGCTCAGGAAGTTCAAAATGTCGTGCCGCAGGCCGTCCACGAGTTGAGCGACGGTTACCTCGCGGTTGACTACGCGCGCTTGGTCCCGTTGTTGATTGAGGGGATGAAGGAACAACAACGGCAAATCGAAGAGTTGAGAGCCGAGCTCCGCCAGTCACGGAAGTAGCGCGTCATTTGAACGCTTCGACGATGATCTTGAATCCCCCATAGGCCATGCGTTTGACGTCAAAGGGCATTGCCATGCCCTCCATCATCTTGGCGATGCGTGGGTCCTTCATCACCTTGGCATTAACCTTGTCGCGATGCGCACGGGATTTGTAGACAATCCAGGCGAACACCACGGTCTCGGAGGGTTTGCTCTTCGCTAGATTCGGGAATGAGGCCATCCCCTTGATCTTCAAGTCGTCGCCGACACACTCACGATATTCCAGCGCGCCATGCTCGCGCCAAATCTTGCTCGCTTTCTGCGCCATGCCCCGATACGTCGCGAGTTTGTTCTTGGGAATGGGAAGCACGTAACCATCGACATAGCCCGCCATTGTCATCCTCCCCGTTGGTTCAGTTCATCTTTTGATAGTTTGATTTCTTCATACGCACTGCGTCCAAACTCCACGGACCGGCGCCCGCGGCGGAGAAGTAGAGCCAGACGAAACAATACAGTGCCGCGGCAACGCCGCCGTTCATCGTGGGCCAGAATCCCTGCGGGAAATGAAACTGAAAATACGCTACCGCCATCATCCCCGAGAGAATGAACGCGACCGGTCGAGTGAACAGCCCGATCAAGATCAATCCGCCGCCGAATGTCTCCAGAATCCCGCCGAGTCCGGTTTGCGAAAACAACTCGGCGGTGCCGCCGTCGGGGGGGATGCCCATCGGCCAGGCAAACAGCTTCATCGTCCCCGACTGGATGAACATGAACGCCGCCACGATGCGCAGCAGACTCTGAAAGTGGCCGCCGCAATTCGCCCACTTGGACACGAGACCTGACTCGCTCATTTTGTGCTCCTTGTCTGTTGGGACAGATGTTGATCGAGGAGTCCCAGGGTCTGCTTGAGCCCCCCATCGGCTTGGTAAGTCTTGATCACAGTGTCTCTGTCCGCAGCGGTCGGGAAGAGCATCCGCACCGTGAGCCGGGTCCGCTCGCCGAGGTCTTCGAATGTAATCGCCGACTCAAAACTGACCGGTTCAGTGCCCTTCTCCGGGGCGTGCCTGTACACAATATGCTCTGGTTCGGCGACTTCGGTATAGATAATTCGGCTGCGAGAGTCGGTGCCGTCGGGACCATGCATCACAAATCGCCAGACGCCGCCAGATCGGATGTCGATCTCCTCTTTTGGGACAACGAGGGACCGATGCTGACAGCACGCCCGGCGATGTGCCTTGTCATCAAAGACGATGACCATCCCGAAGGGGAACCGGAGCCGCCCGACGTCTTCTTGTTTGAAATCCCCGGACACTTCGAATAGCAGACAGAGCGCAGATTGCCGCAAGAAGCGGGTCGTCGTGCAACATCTTCTCCCGTACTATCGATGCACGGCACTGCCTGAGGCAGGAGCCGTGTCTGAGGGGAGAACATGAGAACTCCGACATCCGATTACGCACGCGTCGCGTCTGCCATCGAACACCTGCGCACTCATCGCGGCAACGGGACATCGCTCGATGATGTGGCCCGTCACGTTGGTCTCAGTCCGTTTCACTTCCAACGGATGTTTCAACGATGGGCCGGGGTGAGTCCCAAGCAGTTCGCTCAATTCCTGACGTTGACGGAGGCACGGCGACGTCTGGCCGTGTCGCAGAGCGTGCTCGCCACGGCGTTCGATGTCGGGCTCTCCGCGCCGAGCCGTCTGCACGATCTGTTTCTGCGTTGGGAACGGATCACACCGGGATCGTATCGCGCCGGCGGCGCCGGACTGGCGATCTCATGGGCGGTTGCTCCAACCCCGTTGGGGTCGGCGTTGTTTGCCCGCGTGGCGCAGGGATTGTGTGGCTTGGCATTTCTCGATGAGGCCGGCAAAGCTGCGGCGCGTGTGGAACTATCGCGGCGCTGGCCGAACGCTTCGTTTCAACATGGTCCCGATGAGCTCAAAGCCGAAGTCGACGCGGTCAATCTCCGACTGGCCGGTGGGCACAGCATGCCCTTGTCGCTTGTGTTGCGCGGGACACCGTTTCAACTGCAGGTCTGGGAAGCCCTGCTGCGAATCCCGGAGGGCTTGGTTGTCTCGTATGCCGGTCTCGCCGATGTCGTCTGCACTCCGAAGGCGACGCGTGCGGTCGGTGCAGCCGTCGGGGCCAATCCGCTGGCAACGCTGATTCCGTGTCATCGTGTGTTACGTGCCAATGGCGACTTCGGCGAGTACCGCTGGGGGGGCACCCGGAAGGTCGCGCTGCTGGCCCGTGAATGGGCCAAAGCGAATGCGGCCTGAGTTGTTAATTCTCAGGCCGCGTTGCCGTGTGAGGTCTTTGGGTACTGCAGTCCGGGCTCTTAATTACTTGATGCCGTCTCGGATTTGACTTGCACCGAGTTCCCCTCGCCCAATTCAAACTGAAGATTCTGCCCCGGTTCCAGGACGAGTTGTTTGCCCTTGGTGGCGATGGCTACGACGCCCCCTGCCACGGCTCCCGCTGCGGCGCCTTTGAGGGCGCCCTTTCCCTTATTCTTGCTCGTCAGTGCCCCCAGCACCGCGCCGGCGGCCGCGCCGATCCCGACTTTGCCCTCGTCGCTGACCTTATCGCCTTCGCCTTCCAGGTAGAGCGGCTGTGCATTGAGGGTGTACTCACGCCCATCGGCATCGACATAGCGATCCACGACCAGTGTCATTTGCGCCTTGCCCGCGGTCCGGTGCGGTTCCTCCAATTGCGTGATGCGTCCCTCGACCGCCGAGCCTGCCGGAATCACCGTCGCGCCCTCGGCCAGGATTGGCTCGGTGGTTCTTCCCGCGAATCGGTCGCCGACGGCGTTGGAATCGGTGCGGAGTAATGTCTCAAGCGCCAGTGTCAGCGGCGTCCCCGTGGGCACACTCACGCTGCGGTAGACCGGTTCGGGAGGACGTTTCGGTTCGGCCACTGGCTGTTTCGTCCTGGGTTCGACCTTGGGTTCCGATTTCGCCTGAGGCTCGTTTCCCGCCACATCAATCGGCTCCTGCTGTGGCTTGTCATCGGGGAGCTGTTCTGTTGATTCCGAATCCGATTGCTCTTGCAATGCCGACGCGTTGGCCGGGGGGTCCTGGTCTTTAGTCCCGAGGAAAAACCCGATCCCAAGAGCTGCAACCAATACCACCGCCAGCATGATTCCTGTCCGACTGTTCATCGTGTGCCTCCCTCGCCGGGCGGGTAAGCAGCCCGCCCATCGTGTTTGTTCATTGTACACCGGTGCTGCGGAAGCGTCACGGAGTTTTGCACGAAGCTGTGGGCGGTTTCCGCCCTCGACCCAGCTCACTCGGGCACAATGACATGCGGCCGTTGCGTAGTTGTAAGGCAGCACGCTACCGGGAACCGATCATGCTGCGAAGCGCGAAGTAGTCGATCTTTCCGAGTCCCGTTCGCGGCAATCGGTCCACCCGTTCAATGCGCTTTGGAATCTTATAAGGTGCGAGGGTCTCTCTTAGCGCACGTCGGATCAGTACGTCACTGATCGCCGACCCGGAGTCGCACTCGATCAGCGCCACCAGCGCCTGTCCCCAGACCGCGTCATCCTCTCCGAGCGCTGCCGCGTCATTGATGCCGTCGATACCCCGCAGTGCCGACTCGACTTCCTCGGCATGAAGCTTTTCGCCGCCGCTGATGATGACGCGGTCGCGCCGTCCGCGGACATGCAATCGCCCGTACCGATCCAGAGATCCGGTATCGCACGTCTCAAACCAGCCATCGCGCGTGAACGGCACGACCTGCTCCGATCCGTCCCAGTATCCCATCGCGACCATTGGCCCTCGCACTTGAATAGTGCCCTCGCAATCGGGGTCCGACCGGCGGCCGTCCCCATCACGAATCTCAACGTCACACAGCGGAAGCGGGGGAGCCCCGTCGTCTATCGGTTGGCCGCCGAGTTTCGGGGGCCGCGTCGCCACTTGTGAAGCCGTCTCGGTCATCCCGTAGGTCGGACACAACGGCAACCCGCGCATCGATGCCTCCCGGAGGAGTGTGCTGTCCACGGGGCCGCCGCCGGCCAGGACGGCGCGCAGGTGTTGTGGAAACCGGGGTGCGGGGTACGCATTCAGGAGTTGCCTGAGCGTCGTCTGCACCAGCGACAGATGCGTGACATGGGCCTGCTCGATCGCACGCATCATCTCGGTAACATCAAAGCGTGAGTGAACGACGACCGTCGAGCCGTACAGGGAGGCCCGTATCAGAATCGCGAGCCCGCCGATGTGGTGAATCGGCAGATTCAGCAGCCAGCGGTCGTCATCCCGGATGCCCAAATTGAGTCCCGACGCCAGCGCGCTGAAGAGATGATTGGCAAAGCTGAGCGCGACACCCTTCGGCACACCGCCGGTCCCGGACGTCAGGACGATGGAATGGAGACGGTTGGCGTCGATGCAGCCGAAATCCTCTGTGCCCCTCATCGACGCTGGGGGCGGCTCTTCTTCGCTGAGCGCAGCCATGTCGATCTCGAATTGTGGAATTCCTGTCGGTGCCGAGATTGATTCCGGTGCCTCACGGTCGATCACAACGACGGCCGGATTGATCAATGAGACTGTCCGTTGCCATTCGCTGTCCGGCAGCGATGGAGAAATCGGCACGACAACCGCCCCTAGACGGGGAATCGCATGGATCATCACCGCAGCCGACACCGACGGCCGCATCCGCAGGATGACGCGGTCGCCGTTGCGGCATTCGTACGCCAGGAGACGTTGCGCGGCACCCTCGATCATGCGCTCGAGCTGCCCGTACGTGACCAGCCGCCCGCTCTCGATGAAAGCCAGGTGTTCGGGTCTTGTCCGCGCATGGCGGGTCGTGGGATAGGGAATGGTGCGCGGGATGTTCATTCCGAGCCACTCTCGAAGAATCCCTCGACGACTTCGACCCCGAGACCGGGTCGATTGCCGATCTTCAGACGCCCCTCCCGAATCAGCAACGGTCGATCGACCAATCGGGCCCCAATCGTTCCCGCCGTTGAGAGTCCGGCCGCTATGGTGGCCGGCCATCCCGCAGCCGATAGATGCATGGCCGCCGCGACGCCGATGTCGCTCTCCCACGTTGAGGTGACCACAACCTGCATGCCGGTCCCGGCGGCGCGATCGATGAGTCTCAGACTGCGCATCATTCCGCCGATGATCATCGGTTTGAGGACGATGACATCACACAACCGGTCCTCACAGAGTCTGATGGCATCATCGCACTCGGTAATCTCCTCATCGAGCGCCAGGCGTACACCATGGGCGCGGCACAGGCCAGCCGCGTCCCTTGCCGAACCCGGTGGCAGGGGCTGCTCGAGAAACTCCAGATCCAGCTTCGCCAATTGAGGCAGTGCATAGCGCAATTGTGCTGGCGTCCAGGCGGCGTTGACATCGACTCGCAATGCCGCGTCGGGCGCCGCGTCTCGTGCCGCCAGCACCCGCTCGATGGCCGCGTCGGCGTCGTGATCGACTTTGATCTTAAACGTGCGGAATCCCCGCTGCGACGAATCACGGATGTGTCGTTCGATTTTCCGGGAGTCGAGTCCATCGACCAAGCCATTGACATCGACATGTGGAGCGGGATCGTGCGCGAGGCAACACGCCATTGGAAGGCCCTGCTTCCTGGATGCCAAATCGATCCGCGCGACATCGAGGGCGAAGCGCACCGAAGGCAGATCATCCGACAGGTCACTCAGGCATGCTTCAGCCGAATCGTCGGTTTGCCGGTTTTCTGCGGAGGTTATGGCCCGAAGAGTTTCGGTACCGTGGAGCCCTGCTTGCCTCAGCGTTTTCACGACATCGGCGACCGACTCTTTCGAAAACGGAGCCAGCGGTGCTGCATCTCCATAGCCGACCGCGCCGTCATCGTCACGCAATGCAATCAGAACGCCGGCCCGCGTTCGATATACACCGTGGGCGGTTGTGATGGGACGCGGCAGATCAACCGTGTATTCGTTGAAGCGCAGCTCCACGTCACATTCCGATGTTGATGCCGATGCCGAACGCCAGCGCATACCACAGTGTCAACCGTGCGGTCGCGGCCAGCGCCGTATTGAATTGGGGCGGTGTCGGCGCACGATAGAGCATGGACACCGTGGGCCGTGCGGAGAGTATCGCGATCGACGACGCAAGAACCGTCCATGGCGCCTCATTCCCAACGACCAAAACAACCGGGACAATTGCTGCGGTCATCAGCAACAACAAATACTCCCACGCCGAACCATTGGGACCGAGCCGCACCGCCATCGTGCGCTTTCCGGCCCTCAGGTCGGTCTGGCGGTCTCGGGCGTTGTTGACCACCAGAATCGATGTGACCAACGCGCCCATCGCGACGCCTCCCATCCATGCAACAGACGTCGTCGACAGCGCTTGCACATAGTAGGAGCCGACGACTGCGACCGGCCCGAAAAATACAAATGTGAACAGGTCACCCCAGCCGTGATAACCGTACGGCTTCGGTCCGCCGGTATAGAAGATCGCCGCGGCAATCGATGTCAGCCCGATGGCGACTATCGGCCAGCCGCCGCGCATGACAAGGTAAACGCCCACAAGTATCGCCAGCGCGAATACGGTGACCATGGCAATCGTGATCTGTCCGCGCGTGACCCAGCCGGCCTGTGTCACCCGCAGCGGTCCGACACGCTCGTTGTCGTCGGCGCCGTGCAGGTGGTCGAAGAGATCATTGGCGAGGTTCGTGCCAATCTGGATGAGGATGGCGCCCAGCAACGCAGCCAATGCCGAGGGTCCATGGAATGCGTGATCGCGTAACGCGATCGACGATCCCACAATAACCGGTGACACCGCCGCCCACAACGTGCGTGGACGCGCCGCCGTGAGCCAGACCTGCACGGTCGAGGGTCTGTCCTGTGATGCGAGTGGGCCGCTCATGGACCGGCTGAATGAATCGTCACGGATAGCGGGGGAATTTCGAAAAGTCGGGCGGACGTTTCTGCATAAAGGCGTCGCGCCCCTCCTGCGCTTCCTGCGTCATGTAGAAAAGCAGCGTCGCGTTGCCGGCCAACTCCTGCAATCCGGCCTGACCATCGCAGTCGGCATTGAGTGCCGCCTTCAAGCATCGCAAAGCCAACGGGCTCTTGGCCAGAATCTCACGGCACCAGGACACAGTTTCCGCTTCGAGACGCTCGAGCGGCACGACCGCGTTGATCAGTCCCATGTCAAGTGCCTGGCGCGCGTCATACTGACGGCACAAGTACCAAATCTCCCGCGCCTTCTTCTGTCCGACGATGCGCGCCATGTACGATGCGCCGTAGCCACCGTCGAAGCTGCCGACCTTCGGGCCGGTCTGCCCAAAGCGCGCGTTGTCGGCGGCGATCGTCAGGTCACACACCAGATGCAGAACATGCCCGCCGCCGACGGCATATCCGGCGACCATGGCGATAACCGGCTTCGGCAAGGTGCGGATCAGTCGCTGCAAATCGAGAACATTCAGTCGCGGGATACCGCTGTCGTCGACATACCCGGCCTCTCCGCGCACTCCCTGATCGCCGCCCGAACAGAATGCCTCCGTCCCGGCGCCGGTCAGGATAATGACGCCCGTCTGAGAATCGTCGCGTGCCTCGCCGAATGCGGCGAGCATATCGACGACCGTCTGCGGACGAAACGCGTTGCGCACTTCGGGCCGATTGATCGTGATCTTCGCGATGCCGTCCGCTTTCTCGTAACGGATATCGCCGTATTCCCCGGCTTTTTGCCACTGTATCGCTGTCATGCGGCTACTCCCTGCCTGTCACGACCGAGCCGCGATCAACGGTTCCGGCGATGGGCCGTTCGTCCAATAACTCCGACACGATGTGTGCGCTCATCCGCGGGTTTTCCCAGTGCGGCGCATGCCCGCAATCGGGAATCACACGATGCCGCGCATCGGGGATTTTCTGTCTCATGGCGCTGCCGATGGCGCAAAACTTCGAATCGAGCGCGCCGTTGAGAATCAATGTCGGGCAGCGCAGCGATTCCAGCCGTTCGTGCAATGGTTCCTGCGATCCCGTTCCCATGCCGCGCAGAGACAACGCCAGTCCGCGAGCGCTGTTACCCAGGCGGATCGCGCGGGCGCGCTCGCGCCGCTTCGGTTCCATCCGGTCTTGCGATTCAAACAGCGGCTGTGCGGTCCATTCAGCGACGAATCGTTCCATTCCGTCGCGTTCGATGCGGTCAGCCAGCGCCGCGTCGGCAGCCACGCGAGTCTCACGATCTTCCCGATCGCTCAGGCCGGGTGAGGCGCTCTCCAGAATGAGATTCCGGACGAGTCCCGGGTTGCCCATCGCGACATACAGTGCCAGCCGACCGCCCATCGAGTAGCCCCACAGGTCGATACACGTATGTCCAAGCGAATTCACAAAGTCAACGAATGCCTCGGAAACACTCTGCATGCGAAAGGCGACGACGTCGTCTGGCGCGCGGGTGCCGCCGTGTCCCGGCAAGTCGACGGCGATGGTGTGTTTCGCGTGGGACAGGACCGCCGCCACATCATCCCAGATGCGCAACGATCCGGTAAATCCATGCAACAGGATCAACGGGCATTCCGATGCGTTGCCGCTGCTCGCGTAATGCCAGTCGTAATCGCCGACACACATCTGTGTCACCGTCGTAGACCTTTCAGCGCCTCGGAGACCGCGCGACGAATCTGACGACTGACCTGAAGCGTCGATCGGCGGTCGGTCTTCACTTCGATCACGCAGGGGCCGCTCTGACTGTTTGCAGCATTCAGTGCGTTCCTGAACTCTTCCTGCGTTGCCGGCCGCCGATATGCTATCGCATAGAGCGCCGCGGCGTGCGACAAGTCGCATCCGTGCGGCATGGCAATGTACCGTTCAAAGAGCTGCTCGTGTTCCACGAGCGGGAGAAACGAGAAAATGCCGCCGCCGTCGTTGCTGAGCACGACAATGGTCAACGGTAACCGGTCACGCCCGACCGCCCCGAGGCCATTGACATCGTGCAATACGGCCACGTCGCCGGTGATCAGTATCGTGCGTCCCGGATGCGCCGACGCGACACCTGCCGCTGTCGATGTCATTCCGTCGATGCCGTTGGCACCGCGGTTGACGATGACACGTATGCGCCTCAAGGTCGGGGAGACATGCGCATCGGCCAGACGGATCGGCAGACTGTTGGACAGCACAATCGCCGAGCCGTTCGGAGCTTCGTCGAATACGGCCGCAACGACATCGCCCTCGAAGACCTCCGCTGCCGCACGCAATCGACGCAACTCACTGAGCGATGCGATCGCTTGCATGTCTGTGGAACGCCAAAGCCCTGTCCAATGGCTGCGCTGTTTCTCCTTTGACGTCAACAGTCGGCTCATCTGCCTGCAGAAGCCGGTGAGGTCGGCCCGGAGCTTGATCGCCGTCGTTCCTTCAGGGTCGGACACGGTTTCGTGGTCTGCGACGGCGATCACCGTTTCCTTCGTCAAAGAACTGAGCCACTGGTTCAGTGTCTTCGATGTCGGCAGCGCCCCAAGACGAAGAACGATGTCCGGTCGGTATGCTGGGTCCGTGGCCACTGACGACAGATACAGATCGTAGTGAGAAAGCATCGTCGCCCCGGATTGGTCGCGCCCGCATGTTCGCAATTGCGAAGCGATGTCCGCCATGATTGGCGCACCTATTAGGCCCGCGAATTGGCAGGCGATATCGCACAACTCAGAGCCGGACTGTGGTCCACACACGATCACCGGACGTTGCGCTTTTTGCAGGCGAGACGCGATTTCCTGAAGCGTCTCGTCAGAGATTTTATCCCAATCTGCCCCCCTCACCATGGATGTCGCTGGCCCGCGCTGCGCCCGTTTTGCGCCGAGGATCGACGCACATTCATCCGGAGCCGGCAGAAGCGGTTCATCGAACGGGCAATTCAGATGGACCGGCCCGCGCGGACGACCCAGGGTGCAGGCGACAGCATCGATCCCTGTCTGAAACCAACCAGACATGTCGTCGTCATCGTCTGTCACCGGGAGCTCGTAAAAGTCGAGCGCGTATCGACCGTACAGATGGCGCTGATCAATAGTCTGCGGCGCGCCGCTGTCGCGCAGGTGGGGCGGCCGATCGGCGGTCAATACCAGCAGCGGTGTTCCCGACATCCGTGCTTCGATGACCGCCGGGAAGTAATTGGCCCCCGCGGTCCCGGACGTGCACAAGGCGGCGGCGGGTATTCCGGTGGCTTTGCCGATCCCCAATGCGCGAAAACCGGCGCACCGTTCATCCGGCTCGGTCCACACCTGCAGTCCTGGTCGATCGACCGCGGCGGCCACCAGTGGCGCGCAGCGCGCACCGGATGAGACAATCATATGGCGTACGCCCGCGATCGCAAGCCCTTCCATTAAAGCGAGCGCGCGGCTGAGATTCGCAGCGGCTGCGTTTAGTGTGGATCGGCGGACGCATTGACTGCGCGGAGAAACGCCTGCAGTTTGTGTGCTGTTTCGCTCCACTCGGCCTCAGGATCGGAGCCGGCGACGATGCCCGCCCCGGCATAAGCCCACGCGCCGTCTTTGTCCACAAGGGCGGAGCGTATCGCCACAGCGAACTCGGCGCGGTCGGCCGACACATAGCCGACGGGACCAGCATACCAACCCCGGGCATGCGGTTCCAGCGATCTGATCAGTTCCAGTGCCTCGGGCCGCGGACGGCCCCCGACCGCCGCCGAGGGATGGAGCCGGGTTATGACGTCGCCCAGCGAGGTTCCGGGCCTAAGCCGCCCGCGCTGGATCGAGCGCAAATGACGAAGCGTGCGCAGGCGCATGATCCGGGGCTCTACGCTTGGTGCATCCTCCAAGCACAGCGCCGAGATGTCATCCCGGAGCAATCCGGCGACATGTTCATGCTCACGGCAAATCTTTTCGTCCGCGAGCATCAGGCGCTCGATCTGCTCATCATCTCCGTAGCCCGTCGGAGGCGACATGGTGCCCGCAATGCAGTCGACCGCGAGGCGATCTTCCTCAAGCTTAAACAGCTGTTCCGGCGAAGCGCCGACAAATGACGCGCCCAGGCCGAAGTCGAAGAGGAATGTGAAACAGGAGTCATCAAATCGTCGCAGGCGCTCCAGCACTTCCCAACGATCAGGACGTCCGTCGCAGCGGAGTCGTACGTGTCGTGACAACACAACCTTGCTCACGCGGTTGGTACTGATGTGCGATAGGGCGTGCCAAACGCCGCGATCCCAATCGTCGCGAGAATCATCGGCCACGATCGTCCATCGTGAATGGGATTCGAGTCTTCCCGGCGACGTTGGGGGCGCATATCCGGCCAGCACGACATCGAGTCGGGACAGGATGTCATGGATGGTGTCCGTTGGCCGGACTTCCGTTGAGGCAATGAGGAACGATCCGGACTGGTCTCTGATCCGCAATGCCTCAGGAACGAACAATCGTACCGCGCCGAATCCCGCGCCACGCCACTGCGGGTCGTCGGACTCTCTGTCGAACGGCATGCCCCCGATGAAGGCCGGAAGCGCCCCCTCGCCATCGGAATAAGATCGACTCTTCAGGATGGATTGCGCTGAATCGATTAGGTCTTTCGTCGAGAACGAATCGGCGATTCTCATTTCCCAGGCCGCACCGATCCCTGCATACTCGACTCCCTCGCGCGTCCGAAAATAGACCGACGGCACAGCGCTATAACGCGCCAGCCACTCGATCATGTCGTCCTGATTGCACGGCCCTGAGGCGCTGAGCAATGTCGGCCGACGATCTCTTATGGCATGCTCCAGCGCGCATTGCGCCGCGCGCACGTGCATGGCCGACGCGTGGGGGTGAGGCGAAGCCGGTGTCGTGAGTTCCGATGTTCCGTCCGCAATCGTAAGACCGCTCTCGTTCGGGTTTCGGATTTCGGCGGTATTTCTCATCGGCGGACGCTAACATAGGTATCGGCGGAACGCACTTCCACTCGATTCTCTGCGGCGACTTCCGCATTGTAGCCGCAACGGTAGCTCCCAAGCGGGAACGATGAGCAACGAAATTCGTGAGATGTTTGGAGCGATTGCCTTGCGGTACGACCGCGCCAATGAGGTGCTGTCGTTCGGCGTGCATCGCCGCTGGCGCCGGCGCGCGGTACGGCTCTCGGGGGCGGCATCGGGGATGTCGGTCTGCGACTGCGCCACCGGTACCGGCGATCTGGCAATGGCGTTTCAGCGCACGGTCGGCCCCAACGGCACGGTTGTTGGCGTCGACTTCGCCGACACGATGATCCTCGAAGCGAGACGCAAAGCGGCGAAAGCCGGTCTCGCCATCGACTATCGCGTAGCCGACGTGTTGGCCCTGCCCTTTGACGACCACTCGTTCGATATCGCGTCGATCGCCTTCGGCATTCGCAACGTCGACGATCCCCTCCTGGGAGTCAAAGAGATGGCGCGAATCGTTCGTCCCGGGGGGCGGGTCCTCGTACTCGAGTTCGGCCAGCCCGATGCCGCCCTGTTCGGACGCGTCTATCGTTGGTACAGCCGCCGCGTCATTCCGGCGGTTGGCCGGCTGATCACCGGCCGCGCTGCTGCCTACTACTACCTGGCCGAGAGTGCCTCCCGGTTTCCGGCGGGGGAGGCGTTCGGGGCGCTGATGCGGATGACCGGAGTATTCCGCGAAGTCAGGATCGTGCCGCTCTCCATGAAGATCGCCTACGTGTACGTGGGAACAGTCGACAAATCCACCGGCTCTTGAATCTGCAGGAAACCCACACATCAGTTTTTCGTATAAGCCACATGGAAGGTCACTGGGCTGTGGAAGGCGACTGGATCGACAGTATGACTCTTCAGAAGAAGAGGCACTCACTGCGACGGCTCCGGAGGCGCTGCGCCTCGGCCCGTCGTCGCAATATCGCGGCGATCCACCAGCAAGTGGGCCGCGTGGGACTATCGCGCGACAGTTCCTCTCAATGTGAGACGGCGCGCGGACGCGTCGCCTACCGGGTCGGTCCGCGACGCCCGACGCGACAGGAGCTCCGCAGTGAAGTCGAACTGCGTGCCGCCGAGTTTGATGTGACGCTGCATTAGCCGAATCAGGCCCTTGAGGGCTTTCATCTTCCCCGTGACGTGCACGCCCCGGTGTTGTCCAGCCGGGGCGTCTCTCCATGGGATGTTAGTGCAGCTTCGATGCGGCGCGCGGCCAATCGCTCCGAGCGAAGCTCGCGCGGACGATGTCGCAGATCGACTCCAACGGCTCAAACGGAAGAATTGGGACACCCGCCTGAATGCGCAGATCGGTCACGACGGCAATCAACCCCTCATCGCCGGAAAACGACGGTTCTTGGATTGCGGGATCGCGGATGCACTCGATTTTCGGGTGAGGTCCGCCGCGATATCCCTCGTAGATGATTAACTGCGGCGGAATCGGAAGGCTGGCGAACGTCGCTTCAATCCATTCCTCTGACGTCTGTGGCGTATGGTTCAGATAGAAGCCCAGTTCCGACTTCGCGACCAATCCGACGGCAATCGCGCCGGCCGTACGCAAGCGATCCGAATCGCGCCCGGGCTTGTCGAAGCCCACCTCATCTGATGTGTGCTTCACCGACGCGACGCGCGTCCCGGCCGCCGCGAATGCTTCGATCAGACGCACTGTCAGCGTCGTCTTTCCGGAGTTCTTATGCCCGACAATGGCGACTGTGGGAATGCGGTAGCTCGTCATTCTGCCTCGCGGGCTTGTTGTTTCTCAATCAGTGCCCCTTGGTCACCAGCTCGTGTCCCTCTATCGGGTCTTCGGATTAGTGATCGAATCCCAGTCATCGCCAAGACGGCGAGTAGGAGGTACGGCGTGAGCAGGTAGCGCGCCTCGGTTATGACCGGGAGCAGTATGACGCCAGTATAGAGGGCATAGCCAATCAGCATAACTGTCGCTGTGCGATGATCCCGCGATCGCCATGCGGCTCTGACCCCGAAGAGTACCAACAGGCCCAGCAACCCCATCATAATACGGCCGAGCGCGAACAGGGCCGGTGCCGACGACAGGTGTCCGCGAGTTCCCGGTATATAAGTCCACGCGAAGGCCGCTTGACCGAGACAGCGTCCGATGTAACCCGCGGGATCGTTCCGTATGTTCGACATTGCTGCTCGACGCAGCCGTTCACTGGGAACTGGATTGAATTGGAACTCATCAACGATCAGGCGTTGAAATTCTTCGGTCTGCGACACGCCGACCACCCCTTCCCGACGGTGGATTCGATACAACGGCTCGTCGGTGACAATGTAGAGCGGGCCCCAATTGGCGACCATCGGGGTGCAGCGGCCTGCAGCGAAGCTGTTTCTTACCAACCACGGTGCCACCACGGCGGCATGCAGCAACAACACGATCAGTCCGGTGCGCAGGCGTTTGCGTCGCGTTATGTAGATTCCGACGATGACCACTAACGGCCAGAAAAGATTGACCGGACGGACGTACGTCGAAGCCCCAAACAGTATACCCGCAGCGATGGGCCAGAGGACGCGTCCCGACCGCAGCGCGCGAAGCAGAGCGTAAACACCTGCGACCGTGAACAGCATGAAGAGCGGCTCAGCAAACAGACCGTATGTGAGTTCCCGAAGCGGGTCGATCACCACAAGGGTGGCCAGCAGGGCCAGGCCCCAGAGAGGCCCGATAATCTGCTCCGCCAACAAAGCGGTCAACCCATAAGCACCGAACAGGAGCAGCAGTTGCACATACTGAAAGCCATCAACCGAACCGACGATCGATAGGTACGCCGCAACAATTGCCGGAAATCCGGGCGGTTTGCCCACAACCGGATGATCGCCATCGTACGTGAACTCTCCCGTCAGCAGGAGGTTTCTTGCCATTTGCAGGTACTCGGCACCATCGGAGGCCACGACCAATGTCCGATTTCGCTCCCCCAGCCAGATGTGCATCGCCAGGAGCACCAGGCATATGCTGATCACATACGGCCGGATGGTTCTCGGCCTCCTCATAACGCGACGCTGCGTGCTTGCACGCGCGAGCGTGTTGCCTGCCAGGCCCGATGCAATCCGGCGAATGCAAGAGGCATCAGTGTCATCATCGGAGTGAGTAAGTAGCGCACCTCCGTCCGAACAGGGAATAGCACGAGCGCTGTGTAAATCACGTAGCCGGTGACCAAGCCAACTAACAAAGTGTCTCGTCGACGCAAAGCCCACGCTCCCGCCAGAGCGCTGACATAGAATACGATCATAAACAGTCGTCCCAACCAGAACATCGTCGGTCGTTCCCACAGCCAGTCGCGTGTTCCGGGAATGTAGAACCAGGTGAAGAAAAACTGGCGGACACACCGCCACAGATAACCGGCGGGGTCACGTTGGATGCCGTCGATGGCTGCCATGCGGAATCGTTCATTGGTCCCCCAATTGAACTGAAACTCCCCACGACTGATCGATTGGTATTCGTCGGTGGCCATCGCGGCTGCCGGGCCCTCGTATGTCAGGATTCGGTAGTGACGCTCACTCGTCATATAGTACAGCATCGACCAATTGGCGACCATTGGAACAACCCGGCCAAAGTGAACGTAGGTCCTCACGATCCATGGAAGAATCAGCGCGGTGTGGACAATTAAGACAATGGCCGCCCAGCGAATGCGGTTCCTCTTGCATATCCAGAACACGACGGTCAGCGCAATGGGCCAGAACAGATTGATCGGGCGCACATATGTCGACATCGCAAACGCGATTCCGGCCACTGTTGGCCAGTACCATCCACCTTTATCCCGGTGAGTGTAAGCGGCCCAGAGGCCGAAGAAAGTCAACAGGAAGAACGGCGGCTCCGACATGAGATTGTATGCGAGATACCGGATCGGGTCGGCAAGCACCATAGCCAGCAGCGCCCCCACTCCCCACGCCGTTCCAAATACGGCTCTAACCAGCGACGCAGCGAACACAAACCCCATGTACAGGAATGTAATCTGCACAAAGTGAAAGCCGGCCACTCCCCCAGCGATGAACAAGTACACGGAAATGATGGCAGGAAAACCGGGCGGCTTTCCGACGACGAGATTCGCGCCGTCGTATGTGAATCGGAGCGACGACAGGAGATTTTCTGCCATGCGGAGATACTCGAGTCCGTCATAAGTGATGAATGGGTCCCACCGAATCTCACCGATTAGAATGTGAAGCCCCAACAGGAGTGCAATCGATACGACCCAATGTCGTCGATCCTTCCGATGATCGGTCGTAGGGCCGCTCTCCGATTGCGCCTGTACTTTGAAAGGTGACATGTCTCAGGTTGATCGCAGATCAAGTGATTGGTCCGCACGGTACGCCCATTCGTACCAACAACGCACCAGCATCGCGAAGTACAGTGAGATCGTCAGACCTGAGATCGAATAGAACTGATGCGCTCCGTAGAAGTATGTCAGCACAATGCCCCACGCGGCCACCAGCAGTGTCAGTACCATGCGGCGATCCTCGAGTGTAACGCACCGCTTGAGCGTCTCGTGTCCGAGGCGCAGAACGGTGACGAAATACCAGAGAATCGCGGTAGTTCCCACCAATCCTACCTCAGCCAAATAGGTGATGCAATCATTATGCGCGCCCAACCCTCGGCTGACACCCGCAAAGGGGTGGAAGCGCCAAAATGACAAGTACTCGTGCAAGTGGCTGATCTGGCCCAGTCCGATGCCCATAATCGGAGACGACAGAAAGACCTTCAATCCGGTCATCCACAGATAGTAGCGAATGCTCATCGAGGTCGATTCACCGGACAGGACCGACGAGATTCGCCTGGCTGCGTACGAGAACATCGTCGGACGCGACGCAATCGCAAAGATGATGATCGCCCCCAGGGCGCCAGCCACCAGCAGATACCGACGCTTTACTTTGATGTGGGTCGGCCAATCCATGCGCCATATGATGACAGTCATCACCGCCAGGCTGATTGTCGCTTGCAGCCAGCCGGCACGGGCCAATGACGCAATCTGTGCGAAGATGAGGATTAACAGCAGCAGTGCCCAGCCGGCAACATGGCGGCGGTGCTCCGCGGTCAGTGCGTGGACGGCCGTATGGCAGATTGCCAGTGACAGAAATAATGGAAAGAATGCCCCCATGGGGCCGATCACGCGATCGGTTCCCGCTGTGGCAATGAATCTCAGTACGTTTACAACCGCCATCATCGATGTCCCGACCAGCATCAACAGCAGAATGCGCCGTACATCCCGAACGGTCAGCAGTGTGAGCGCTGCCAGGAAAAACATCAGAATCTGCACATGGCGGAGCCAGTTGATTACAGCTCCGGTGAAGTGATACGCTCCGGGCACACCGATCGCGAAAATGGCGAGCATGATCCCGATCACGCGATTCACCGGGCTGTGCACGAACAGCGACGGCCCCTCGGCCATGCGGACGATCAGCACACCGGCAAGTATGAGCAGAACCGCGATGTCGACGGGGTATACCCCATTGCGGATGGGAAGCGAGAGCCGCAGATACAGGAGGGCCACGGCGATGTAGATGCCAAAACGTGGCGCCAGCAGGCACACAGCCAGCGCGACGGTACCCAGCGGCGCCAAAGACCAGTACCATCCCCATTGCAACGCGGCCAGCGATGCCGCCATCTGCATCGCCACCAGTCCCACGCAGAGAATCGGGACCGTACGATCAGACGTCAGTATCGGTATCGCTGGCATCAGCACAATGAGCGGGCGGCGACCTTTCGACGGAATACCACGCGAACACTACGCCGCGTGAGAGTATAGTGTTCACATCCCGGAGAATCCATTCTCCAAGTGTGACCCACGATCGAGGTAAGCCTAAGTAGGCGCGACCATGGAGCGAAGGCGCCCCAGATCATCGGCGGCCAGCTGCCCAACCCAGCGCTCGTGTTCGGTGCCGGATGGATTGTAGAGGATCGAGACCGGAATCGGTCCCGGAAGATCGAAGCGCGCGATGATGTCGTCGAGCGTGCCGTTGTATACGAGGTTATGGTATGGCAGCCCCTGTCGGGCGCCGAACTGCGAAACCTTCTGAGACGCTTCCTCGATCGTGGCCGCGACCACATTGTCCATGGAGATGCCAAGCAGCGCGAAACGTTCAGCGGGCAACGATGAGTGCAGCGCGATCAAGTCGGGAGTCTCCGCGACACAGGGTACGCACCAGGTCGCCCAGAGATTGACCAAGACCCACCGCCCCTGATGACTACTCAACAGCGAGTCAATGCCGTCGATTCCCCCGACCGACACCGTCGCGGCGCCCGCCGGGGCCTGATCCGATGCCGCTTTGCATCCCAAAGCGAACAAGTACACGACAAGACACAATGAGACAACGGCCCGAGTCGACGATTTCATTACGCCCCGGTCGGTTCGTCTCAACCTTCCGTCTCTTCGGTCTTCATGATTTCCGGCTTCCACTTGATGGAACAGCCGAAGGCAACGGTCTCGCTTTCGCCGATCTTCTTGCCGGAGGTCAGTGCCTCCAGCGCGTCGGTTAACTCACGTTTGGTGATCTCCGACTCTTTCCTGGCATCGTCGATTCGCCCCTGATACACCAGCGTCCGGGTCGAGTCGAAGAGGAACACGTGCGGCGTCACCGTTGGACCGTATGCCATCGCGATCTGCTGACTTTCATCGTACAGGTAGGGGAAGTTGAATTTCGCCGATGCGGCCCGCTCTTTCATTTTTTCGAATGAATCATCGGGGAATGCGCGGACGTCGTTGCAACTGATGGCAGCGACGCCGATCCCCTTCTTGGTGTAGGTCTCCGTCAGCGTCACAAGGCGATCCTGGTAGGCCACGGCAAACGGGCAATGGTTGCATGTGAAGACGACCAACGTACCGATCTTTCCGGCGATGGCGGCATAGGTGTAATCCTTGCCGTCGGTGCCGGGGAGCTTGAAGTCGGTTGCCAACTTGCCGATGGCCAGGGTCGAGACTCCCGGCGGCAATGGTGCCTTTGCGCCCATCAGCACGACAGCGATGATGGCACAGCCCAGTCTTGCGATCCAGCGATTGATCCGCATTGATCCTCCTTGATGCGATTGAGTACGGGAGTCATCTGAACAATCGATTTCCTCGCGACGCCCGTCGGTTAACACTCTGATACGCCTGCCCGGCTCCGCCGTTTCGCGACCTGACTAATTCCATCGCTGAATCTCAGAAGTACACCCGGCATGACCCCGCAGATTGGCTCGCTTTCAGTGTAACCCCTTTGCTATCATAGTGCTCGATGAGTCCTACGGCAATCGACAAACGGGAGACGGGTTCTTGAAGGGCGTCGTGCTCGCTGGTGGCCTCGGGCGGCGGCTTGGCCCACTGACCGAGATCACCAACAAGCATCTGCTGCCAGTTTGGGATCGGCCGATGATTTTCTATCCGTTACGCACACTGATTGAAGCCGGGATCGACGAAGTTCTGATCGTCACCGGCGGCCAAAATCCCGGAGACTTCATGCGCCTCTTGGGCGACGGTCGCCAGTTTGGATTCCGCCAGTTGTACTTCACATACCAAGGCGGACAGGGGGGCATTGCCGATGCGCTGGGACACGCAGACGAATTTGCGGACGGCGGCAAGGTCTGTGTCATACTCGGCGATAACATACTCCAACGCAGCATCCGCCCGCAGATCGAACGATTCGAGCATCAGCACGGCGGCGCCCGCATACTGCTCAAACGCGTCCCCATGCCGCAGCGCTTCGGGGTTCCCGACATCAGAAACAGGTGCATTGTGCGCGTCGTCGAAAAACCCAGGCGGCCGCCGTCGCCCTACGCGGTGATCGGTGTCTATTTCTTCGATGCGGAAGTATTCGGCATCATCAAGACGCTTCGGCCATCGCGTCGCGGTGAGCTGGAGATTGCCGATGTGATCAACACCTATTTGCGCCATGACACACTGTCTCATGGCTTCCAGCCCGGCTGGTGGACCGATGCAGGCACTGTTGAATCGCTGTCACATGCCGGGGTCCTGGCGGCCCGGACATGGTTTCGTCCCGGTGCGCGCGAACAGTTCGGACCGGCATTTGACCGCTGGGTCAGGATTCGCGCCGCGCGGTCGGCGTAGAGTTTACGAGAACTTGAGCTGCTTGCCACCCATCCCTATCATGGGCATGATGACTTCACATCCAGACGCCGGGTTGTCAATTGTCGGCGCCAGTGTCCGTCAACTCCTCGTGCATCCCGACGAGCGGGGCCGGCTCTTCGAGATTCTTCGTGCCGACGACCCTGAGTTTGTCCGATTCGGTCAGGTCTATGTCACGACGGCACACCCCGGCATGGTCAAAGCCTGGCATCACCATCGTCAACAGACCGACTACTTCTGCCTGATCCAGGGACGGGCTCGTTTCGCCCTTTATGATGCGCGCACCGGTTCGGCGTCAAGGGGTCTCATTGACGAGATCGTCTGTGACGGCGACAGCCCGCAATTGATCGTAATTCCGCCGGGAGTGTACCACGGCTTTAAGTGCATCGGTGACACCGATGCGATCTGCATCAACTGTCCGACCGCACCGTACAACTCCGCCGATCCCGACGAACAGCGGCTTGATCCTTTCGAGAACGAGATTCCGTACGATTGGCGTAGTGACCGGTCGGCAAGTTCTTCGAGGGCGCTATGAGACTTCTCGTCACCGGCGGCTGCGGATTCCTGGGATCGCACTTCATTCGTGCGTGGCTGGCGGCGCACTCGGATGACACGGTCATCAATGTCGATCGCATGACATATGCCGGGGCACACGAGAATCTGCAAGAGGCGCTGGAAAACCCGCATTACCACCATGTCCGGCTCGATGTTGCCGATGAATCGGGACTCAATGCGCTGTGGACCGAGCCCTTCGGCTTGATCGTTCACTTTGCCGCCGAAACACATGTCGACCGCTCGCTGGAGAATGCCGCGCAGTTCGTCAAAACGAATGTGCTGGGGACCCAAGCGCTGCTCTCGTCGGTCGCCCAGCATGAGGAGACCGAGCCGGTTGTCATTATCGTGTCATCCGACGAAGTCTACGGTCCCACGCCCAAAGGCGCGATCTTCGGGACCGGCGAGGCGCTGCGTCCGACCAGTCCCTACGCCGCCAGCAAGGCGGCGGCCGACTGGCTGGCGCTCTCGTACGCCAAGACGTATGGCCTTGATGTCACCATCGTCCGTTCGGTGAACGTGTACGGCCCGCGCCAGTATCCGGAGAAACTCATTCCGCTGTTTGTCACGCGCACGCTGTCCGGTGAACCGCTGCCCTTGTACGGCCACGGACGCCAGAAGCGCTGTTGGCTGTATATCGACGATTTCGTCGCCGGGATGATGGCGTTGCTCTCCGATCATCCGACGCGTCGCGACAAGCTGGTCTGGCATCTGGGGTCGCGCGATGAACTGGAGAACCGCGCCATCGCCGATATGATCTGTTCGTTATGCGCCGCCGATCAATCGCTCATCCAGTCGGTCGCCGACCGTCCGGGGCACGACCCGCGTTATGCGCTCGATTACACGCACACCGCCCGCGCCTTCGCCTGGGAACCGCGTGTGCCCTTCACTGTCGGGCTGGCGCAGACCGTTGATTGGATCCGCGATCATCTCGATTGGTGCCACGAGCGCACCGGCTGGACACCCGCTTTCCTGCGAGAATCGTAGAGGGCCACGTTGCGCACGGATTCGCCTGCCTTCGGCGGCTCACCACGAGTCGCGATCACCGGCGCATCAGGTTTGCTGGGGCAAGAGCTGATCGGCCAACTGCTTGCGGTGAGCCGAGCCGAATCGTCGGGACGTCAACCCTCCGTCTTCGCCGGATTGCATCAATCGCGCTGGATGCTGCCGACCGGTGTTGTTCCCTTGCCGCTGGATCTGTACCGGGAACGCACTGTACGCGCGTTCGTCGAGGCGGCGCAAGCCGACTGGATCATTCACACCGCCGCCCTGACCGATGTCGACCGCTGCGAGCGCGAACCGGAACTCGCGCAGGAACTGAATGCCAAAGCGACACAGCGTTTGTGCGAGGCGGTCTCCGGCACGCCGACGCGGATCGTCTATCTCTCGACTGACTATGTCTTCAAGGGCACTCATGGTCCCTACGCCGAAGACGCAGTCCCCAATCCGATCAATGTCTATGGCCGCACAAAGCTTGAAGGCGAAGCGACCATTCGCCTTTCAGGTGATCAGCATGTCATCGTCCGCACAGCCAGTGTCATAGGACCGTGGCGCAAGACATTCCTCGATGGTATGGTCGAAATGATGCGCGATAACCCGCCATTGCGTGCCGCCATCGATCAACGTTCCAACATCACGCCGGTCGACCATCTGGCGAAGGCCGTCATCGAAATCGTGGAACACAGGCGATCGGGCGTGTTTCATATCGCCGGAGGCGAGATCATCTCGCGCTACGAATTGGCTATTCGACTCGCTCAGTTGCTCAAATTGTCGGAGAATGCCGTTAAAGCTGTCCCGTACGAATCCTTGGGGCGTGATGCGAAAAGGCCGCTGCAGGGGGGGCTGCTGGCCCGGCAATCACAGCTATCGGCCACGGCACCCTCAATCGAAGAGTCCTTGAGCCGTTGGATTAACATGCGATCATGACGCCACGGGGCCGATCATCGTGCCTGGTCGGTTACGCCTTGCGGCCAAAAGGCAAAGCCGACCGCGGCAACAATCAGGGCAAACGAAATCAGATGATTCCAGCGCGGGCTTTCTCCGAGATACAGCATCGCAAAGACCCAAAAGACCACCAGCGTGATGACTTCCTGAATGATCTTCAACTGCGTCGCCGAAAATGTCCCATAGCCGATGCGGTTGGCGGGCACCTGGAGGCAGTACTCGAAGAACGCGATCAGCCAACTGACGGCGATCACCTTCCAGAGCGCGGTCGACTTGTATTTCAGATGACCATACCAGGCCACGGTCATGAAGAGATTGCTAAGGACCAACAAGACGATGGTCAGCATCGGTCAGATCCCCCGTTACCGGCCGTTTGGCGCCGGATGATGAGGAGCGATGGTAGGAAGAATTCGTGGGGTTGTCACGAGGGTTTGCACCGATCCTCACCCCGCCCCCCGCATAGGGTAGTACAGGCGGCCCTGTCGCGAGTGAGGATTTATGATTCGATCGGTCGCCGATTGGCGCCGATGAATGTGGCCTATGCCGGCTGACCGTTGCCGTTTTCAAGACGGCCGTCGCGCATGTGCAGGGTGCGTTCGGTGCGCATCGGCATGTTGGGATCGTGGGTAATCACCATGATCGTGTGCCCCTGCTTCCAGAGTTCCTCGAAGAGGTCGACGATTTCAAGCCCGGAGGCGGTGTCGAGGTTGCCGGTCGGTTCGTCGGCCAGAATCAAAGCCGGATTGTTCACCAGCGCCCGCGCAATCGCGCAACGCTGCATCTGGCCCCCGGATAGCTCGGTCGGTTTGTGATCAAGCCGGTCGCCCAGCCCGACGCGCGTCAACACTTCAGTGGCCCGCTCACGACGACGTTTGGCCGCAACGCCCTTAAACACCATCGGCAGTTCGACATTCTCCAACGCGGTCGCATAGGGGAGGAGATTGAAGTTCTGAAAGACAAAGCCGATCTGCTCGTTGCGGATTTCGGCGAGACGATTCAGCGGCAGGCCGGCGATTTGTTCGCCGTTGAAGTGGTAGTGCCCTTCACTGGGGACATCGAGACAACCGAGGATGTTCATCAAAGTCGACTTCCCCGAGCCCGACGGTCCGACCAGCGTCATAAACTCGCCGCGGCGTACCTGCAGATTGATCCCGCGCAGCGCCTCGACTTTGACTTTGCCGGTATCATAGACTTTGCAGACCTGTTTTAAGTCGATGATGTTTCCGTTCTGCGTCATTGGTGAATCTCCCATTCCGCTCCAAATTGCATCATTCGTACCGCAAAGTCTCCGCCGGATTCAGCCCAGCCGCACGGCGTGCCGGAAAGAAGCCCGACACCAGCCCGATCGACCCTAAAATCGCCACGGTGATCAATCCGATCGGCAAGGAGATCGTCGGCGATCCCAGCCACGACATCGACGACTGCGGATCGCGCGGAATCATTGTCAGCAGGTCGGTAATCAACAGCGAAATGAAGATTCCAATAGCGCCGCCGGAGAAGCAGATCAATAGGGCCTCGAGCAAGAACTGACGGTGGATCGTGCCCGGTTTGCATCCCAGCGCCATCTTGATTCCGATTTCCTTGGTGCGTTCGCGAATCACCACATACATGATGTTCGCCACGCCGATCCCGGCGATCAGCAGCGTCATGCCGCCGATGATCCCCATGAAGATTTGCATGCCCAGCATCATATTCTGCATTTCACGGCGTCCCTCGATCGTGTCCCAGATCGACAGCGCCTGGTCGTCATCGGGATCGAACTTCAGACGCGCGCCCAGAACTTCATTCAGCCGCCGCTCGACATGCTTGTTGAGGTCGTCGGATTTGGGCTGAATGACCAGGTTGCTGAGATACTCATGCCCGAACATCGCCTTAAACGTCGGCGCCGGGATCGACGCCTTGTTGACATCGGGACCGCCGTACATCCCCATCTGCTGTTTGTCGACTCCGGCGCCGATGACCGTAAACGGCACTCCAGCCACCATCACTGTCTTGCCGACCGGCTGGCCTTCGGGAAAGAGCTGTTCGGCGAGTTTGTATCCCAGAAAGATCACGCGCCGCTTCTCGGTCATATCGGTCTCATTGATATAACGGCCGCCGATGTCGGGATACTGCGCCCGCATCTCACGGTACGTCGGATACTCGCCGCAGATGTGCTCCGAGAGGACCGTGCGCCCGCGCACGAGATCGACCCCCCAGCGCGAATACTCTGCACCGATGCGTTCGATCTCGGGGATGCTGCGCCCGACGACGTCGACATCATCGGGCCGGAATCGGATGCGTCGGCCGCGCGGCAATCCCTCAAACGGAATTGAGGTCTGCCCGCCCCAGACGATCATGATGTTCTCGCCGAGGCCGCGCTGATTCTTGTCGAGTTGCTCCTTGAGTCCCTGCCCGAACGCCAACAGCAGCAGAATCGACATCGTTCCCCAGACGATCGCGGTGACCGTCAGGGTCGCGCGCTTCTTCTGTTTGCGGAAGTCCGCCCAGAAGTACTTCAGGAAGTTGCCGATGCCCATGACGGTTTAGAGACGCAACGCCTCGATCGGATTGCAATGCGCCGCGCGCCGCGCCGGGAAATATCCGGCGACCAGGCCGATGGCGCTTAAAACCAGAAAAGTTATGATTCCCACCGAGGTGGATATGGTCGGCGTGCCGATGTAATCTTCGATGTTGAAACTGGGCACCGCCGACACTACTCCCCAGGCGAACAGAAAGCCGAACAGCCCGCCGATCCCTGTGAGCGCCAGTGTCTCGAAGACAAACTGGTTCATGATGAATCGCGGCTTGGCGCCGATGGCCATCTTGATGCCGATCTCCTTGGTGCGCTCCTCGACGACGACATTCATGATGTTGGAGATGCTGACCCCGCCGACGATCAGCGTGAACGCCCCGATCACGCCGAGAAACGTCCGGAAGGCGATGAAGAAGGCGCTGAAAAACTGCTCATTCTCGGTCGTATCCCACATCGCCAGTGCATTTTCATCGTCGGGATCGAACTTGTACTTCGCTCCGAGTACCTCGTAGACGCCATGCTTGACCATCTCCGTATTGCCCGGCTCGTCCGCACGAAACACGATGTTGTTGACCCAGTCGCGACCGTACATCGCCTGAAACGTGGTCGACGGCATGAACGCCTTCTGGACATCGCGCCCGCTGTAGGAAGAGTCCTGTTTCTTTTTGACCATGACACCCACGACGGTGAACGGAACACCGTTGACCATCACGATCCGCCCGACTGCATTCTCCTCGCCGAATAAACTTTCCTTCAGGTCCGGGCCGAGGAAGATCACGCGGCGGCGTTTCGCCATATCTTCGTCATTGAAAAAACGGGAGCCCTCATCGGGGATGATGTTGCGCATCAGCGCGTACTCGGGCCAGATGCCCGAAATCTGCATGAGTTTTTCCGTTCGGCCGACGCGCGCCTTCGCATCCCACAGCATATACTCGGCGGAGACCAACCCGATCTGCGGGACCTGCTCTTTCATCAGGCGGGCATCACTTTCGCGAAAGCTGATGCGACGATTCCGCGGCAACCCCTGAAACACTTTCGATGTGCGGCCCGGCCACATGATGACGATGTATTCGCCCATGCCGCGCATCGCCTCCTGCTGTGAGGCGTGGATGCCCTTGCCGAAAGCAAGCAACAAGACGACCGACGCCGTCCCCCAGAGAATGCCGAAGACTGTCAGCGCCGTTCTCAGTTTCTGCGAACGGATATCGCGATACAGTTGTGTGAGGAAAACACCGAGCGCCATGAATGTGTCCCGCGTCGCCGGATGTGCTACTCAATCTTCTTGGGCGGTCGTTCGATCACCTGTGCGCTGTCCTCGAGACCGGCGATGATCTCGACCTGCAGTCCGTCCGACAGCCCGGTCTCGACCACCAGTTCGATCGGCTCTCCCAGTTCATTGGCCACCTCGACATAGGCCGAATCACCCCGGAAGGTGACCAGACGTTCCGGCAGCACCAACACCGAGTCCTTCTTGTTGATGATGACCTCGGCATTGGCCGAATATCCGGCGCGCAGATCGATCGTGTCGGGAACTTCCGTCAGATGGATTTCGACATCGAACAGGATCGTGTTGTCTTCTTTGCGCGCCTTCGGCGAGATCTTATAGAGAGATCCGCTGACTTTGGCGCTGGGGAGGGCGCCGACTTTGATGTCGACCGGCATCCCTTCGGAGAGCTTGCCGACATCGATCTCATCGACTGTCCCCTTGAACATCAGGTTTTCCATCGTCGCCATCGTCAGAAGCGCGGTCCCTTCCTGAAACGACGTCAACGGCACCACCGGATCGCCCTCGTTGACATGCCGCGCCAGTATGCGTCCCGAAATGGGCGAACGGATGGTCGACTCGATGGCACGGTTGGCGATCTTCGTTTTGCCGCTTTCGATCAACGACAACTTCTCCTCGGCGAGATTCATGCGCAGATTGGTCTCGTCCAATGTCTGCCGGGATCTTTCAAACTCATCGACCGAGACCAGGTTTTTGCCCATCAGGTCGTTCTTGCGGTCGAAATCGCGCTTGGCCTGATCGTAGGCCACCGCCGCCAACTGCACATTGCGCTGCGCCTCGGCATACTCCAACGGCGTCGGGTCGGGGGCGACCTCGATCAACGGATCGCCGACTTTGACCGAATCGCCGAGCTCGACATGAATCCGTTTGACCAACCCGGAAATCTTCGACTTGATGGCGATCTCGTTTTCCGGCTCGATCCGGCCGATCGCCAGCGCCTTGTCGACGATCGTGCCGCGCTCGACGGTGACAAACTTAAAGGACGCATCGCTGTGGCCCGAACGCTTCCACACCATGAGCACCAGCGCGCCCGCCACGATCACGATGCCCAGTCCGATACCGATTTTCTTGAACATGAATCAGACTCCCGCGCAGACCACGATTTTCGGTAAGTGCGCCGCCTCCAAATCGTTCCGGCGGCGTCGCGAACACCATTCCCTCTACGTTAGCGGCGAATCAATGTTTCGCTTGGGGGGCAAGGGGACTAGAACGCCGCCTGCCAGCATCGCCGGCGAGCGTAAGATGTTAGAGGCGAGAAAGTTACTGACGGGCAATCTGTAACGGACAGGGCTGGCAGTACAGGCCCGCCGGATCCCCGGCCCTGAACGAAACGTCGATGCAGAGGGTCACATCCAGCAGGTTGATCGCCCCATCGCAGTTGACATCCGTCAGGAAACGCGGGCACAATGCCTCGTGATCGGCCGGCAGCCCCCGGTACGTCACATCGATAATCCGGACAACGTCAAATACGTTGGATTGCACGCCGTCGCAGTACGGATCGCCATGACAGGTGCACTCGCATTCGCTTCCGAAGTTCTGCTGAAAAAACGCCGTCGCGGTACTGTCAACGGAAAATAAATCGGCGACCGACGCCAACGCATTCGCGGGCGACTTCGACATTGGATGTAACGGGGGAGGTGCGGTGAGAGCAAAAAGGTCGGCGCCCGTGTTGTAGTTGAACGCCGGAATGATGAGAAACTCATCGCCGGACAGCCACGGGTCCAAATCGCGCCGCGCCACCGTCAGCCAATACATAATCGGCATCGGATCTTCGATAGAATTGCCCATAAAATCGGGGTTCGGCGTTTCGTCGTATTCGTCCAGATAGATCCACAACCACTCACGCGGGCCATCCGTCGCCGTGTTGTCCTGATCAACAAAGTACGGCGGCCAGTATCGCCCATCGACCAGACCACCCAAGACGTTGTTTTCGAGAAAACCAATGGTCAGACGCGTCGGCGGGTCGGTGTCGATGTTCCATGCAGACAGCGGGCAACTCTTAGTGAAGTCCTGAAAGCCATAAGTGCCGTTTTCAGGATTTACTATGTAAGGCGCAAACTCAGGTCGCGCAGAGGGGTCATCTGCGTTCCGCAGATATCGGTAAGCGTAGGAGACATCGGCGTGGCCGGAGTCGAAGTTGCCGTCGGCATCGGTCGGCGCCAATTTGATCAGCACATTCGGCAACAACAGCGGACTGACCGGCGCATATGAGCCGAATCCGCGAGTGTCGCCTGGCCCGCCCCAGCCGATCGCGCCATTGAAACCTTCAAACCCGAGCCCGTCCGCGCCCCCGGCCCACGTGAATCGGAGTGTGCCGTTGGGGATGTCCCAATCGCCGACCCCGGCGCTTCCCCCGACCACCTTCACCATCATGCCGTCAACGACGGGATAGTCGTCATTCCCCGATTGGTTGCCTTGTCCTGTCAATAACGTGTTGCTGACTGTAATGTCCTCGAGATACCACGTGAAATTCCCCGGCTCGCCCTCGAAGCCAACATGGTAGTCGTGCCCCGTCGTCGCCGCTGGATCGAGTATCAGGGCGTACACTCGTCCATCGGATGATCCGGCGACATGTTCGGCATGAACCGTGTCGACAAAGAGTGGGATTACGCAGGTGTAGTCTCCGCTTGCCCCGACCATGAGCGCAGCCACAACCTCCTGCGTATCTCCCGGGGCCATTTCGAACGGGCCACAGGATAACATAAAACGACAGTCCGTAGAGTTAGCATCGAGCCATCCGGTCTGAGTTACCGGATTTCCGTCCATCACGAACGTCGTCGGTTGGCCCGTCGTCGGGTTGACGATAACGGAGCCATCACGGTCAAGGCCGCGCATGTACGAGTATGCTTCATAGGCGCTGTTCGGGTCAGTCCCGTTGATGTATTTGTTGAACGCCGTCATCGGCAAGTTGCGATACCCCTGTTCCCAAACTTGCCGGCGCGGAATCCACGCCGATGAAGTCGGATCGGCAGCGACAGGACCCTGAAGGATCTTGAAGCCGACGGCTGGGGGATTCTCGCCGTAGATCTGGTCGTATGAATTGGAATTGTAGGCAAAACCGAGCGATCGCGCCGGGCTGCAACCGACAAAGTCGTCTGATGCGCCGCCCAGGTCGACATCGGCCCACAATGAGATGTGCATCTCATCAAGCAGATCGGTGCCCTTGTTCATCAGGGTGTATTGCAGAAAGATCGTGCGTCCCAGGTCGTCGCTGGTATCGTAGGCGTACGCATATAGCTGGATTTCTAAATGGAGGAGTCCGACCGAATAGAGACTCGGGTCGCTATCGATGGCATCCTCCGACGCATGATTGAACACCGTCCACAACGCCAGTTCCCCCAGAATCAGCGGGATTTTATCCCCTTGGGCGTCGAGTGAATCCTGCCCGTCAGCGGCTTTGAGCGCGGGCGCTCCATCGTCGAACGGCCACTCCGCGTAGTCCGGATTGCTCAGGCGCGTATCGCCCGTTCGAATTTTGTAAACCCGAAAACGGGGATCGTCGGGCTGGTACGTGCCGTTGGCCATCGGCCCCGGCGCATAATCGGTTGCGTATTCTGCTGCCGCAACACAGAGCTCCGCATCAGCCATCGCGCTCAGCCAAATCCCGGCGGCAAACATCAAAGTCTTGCGGCATGTGTCCGGAAAGTAGAGACCGTCATATCGACCGAGATACGCGGTTCGGTCATACGCAATTGAACCCGTGTTCGAGATGAACATGAGCAGGTTGTTCCCGTCGATAAACGTGCCGTAATCGGGTGACTTGTCACCATTAACGGCAATCGGTTTAACGGCTTCACCCGTAGCTGTCACACTCGTTGCAGCAACGACGAGTATCGCCCCGACCCAGCATAATGACTTCACAGCCGTCCTTCCAGCCCCCGGAATGCAAGTAACTTCCAATATATGCATTTTCATGAAGCTGGCACTCGCCTCTGGCGGGGCGTGGCAGATTTTGACAGCCAGCTCGTACCGGGCTCAGGCAGAATAGGTTTGGCGAGGTAGCCGCATCAGCACACGCGCGCCGCTGTTAAGAGCACGGATCGCAGAACTGCGACGGGCTGCCGTTGCGGAAGGCGACGTCGACGAATGCGACGACATCGAAGACATTCGTCACGTTGTCGCAGGTGACGTCGGTCTGCTCGTTGGGACAGTCGGCATCGAAGACGGGTGTGCCGCTGCGAAAGGCGACATCGACCGCGGCGACCACGTCGAAGACGTCCGTGACCCCGTTGCACGCCGGATCGGTATGGCACGGGCAGGAACATGGCGGCACGTACTTGGCGACCGCAAAGTCGCCGGAGTTTCCGGCGGTGTTGCCGCAGATCAGGACTCCGCCGGAGCCGTCCAGTTCAATCGCCCGGCAGACTTGTGAGAAGATGGGTAAGGTCCCGTTGAGCAACCAGCGAAACCACGCGGAATCGCCCGCCGCCGTGAACTTGAATGTCGCCCAATCGGTCCAGAACGATCCGGTCGGATATGCCTCGCCCGTCAAGTAAATGTCTCCGTTCGCGTCGGCTTCAATTTCCCGGATATTGACCGACGGGCTGATGAACCGGGCCCACAGCGTGTCGCCGTCGCTGTCGTATTTGATGACCGCTGCTTTGCTGGTTGCACCGGACGTGTATACCGTGCCGCCAAGACAGATGTTGCCGTTGCCGTCGAGGTCCATGTCGCCGACGACATCGGCTCCGGTCCCCGCGCCGACGAAGCGCCTGGTCCAGACCGTATCGCCGTCTGGCTCGTACCGGATCAGGACGATGTCATTGTCGAAACTCGCGTTCAAACTGACCCCGCAGACATAAATCGTGTCGGCGTCCGCCAGCTTCACGCGCGCTCCGGCGTCGTTGAGGTTGGCCGGGCCGTTGTAGCGCCGCGTCCAGTCGATGCCGCCTGAGGAGTTGTACTTGATCGTGACAATATCCTGGTTGGCGAGCGTGCCCTCGCCTGTCCCGACCACATACGCGTTGTCCGTGGCGTCGACTTCGATCCCGAACGGGGTGTCAGGGCCGCCCCCGGCATCGGCAAAGGTGTCGTCCCATTGGTACGTTCCCGATGCGTCGTAGTGCACGGTCACCCAGTCGGCTCCGTCACCCCCGGTGACCCACACATCGCCGCTGCTGTTGAGCGCCATGTCGTTGGGGACCACACCGGCATAGGTTCGTGTCCAGACCGTGTCGCCGTCGGTCGTGTACTTTAAGACCCGCATCCCGACCGTATTGCCCCATCCCGCGATCATGAGGTGGCCGTCACCGGTCAGTTTTATCACACGCCCCTCTTCAATCGAGGCGCCGGCCGTCAGCGACTTGCGCAGCCAGACCGTGTCCCCGTCCGGGGTGTACTTGATGACGACGACATGCCGAGGGTTGAACATTCCCACAGGGTGTTGACTGTACCCCGTGACATAGGCATATCCATCATCGTCCACCGCCACATCGAGCGCCGCATCAGACAGCCCGGAGGGGCCGTTGTAAATGCGAATCCACGCGGTGTCAATGTCCTCGGCGACCGCGGCCTGGGTTACCGGCCAAGCCGCGAGCATCGACCCGATCAGGCGTAATACAGTGTGTCTCATTGGCATAGACACCTCTTCGGTTGAACGGCATTGCGAGGGCGGGTAGATCCGTCCAGTTGGTACTCGCAGACAATTTAACGATTTCTTTGCAAAGCACAATATCTCTGAGAGCGGGCCTCCGCGCGGTGGCGGACGGTTTTTCGCCCGCGCCGCTCTTTTTTGCAACGCCGTTGTGATATTGTCGTAATATCGTTATGATATCACAGGAGGAGTGCCATGATTAAAGAGAAACTGCGGTCGGCGGCATCGGGGTGGGGGATGCTGGGGTTACTGTTGCTGCTGTTCTTCGGGATGATCGTGCTACTCGTTATCAGCCCCGTTCCAACCAAGATCATCGCCGGTGCGATTCTGCTGGTCGACTTTTTCCTCATGTTCGGGTTTTTTCTGGTCAACCCGAATGAGGGACAAGTCCTGCAATTGTTCGGCGACTACAAGGGGACCGTGCGGGCCAACGGCTTGCGCTGGGCCAACCCGTTGTTGAGCGCCAAGCGGGTCTCGCTGCGGGTGCGCAACTTCGAGACAGGGAAGATGAAGGTCAACGACATCGACGGCAACCCGGTTGAGATCGCCGCGATCGTCGTTTGGCGTGTCGTCGATACCGCCGAGGCGGTGTTCGAAGTGGACAATTATGAGGAGTTCGTCCACATCCAAAGCGAGTCGGCGATCCGCAACCTGGCGACGCAGTACCCCTACGACACGCACGACGACAATCGCATCTCGCTGCGCGGTCACACGCCGACCATTTCCGAGCAGCTCAAATCGGAAATCCAGGAGCGGCTGGATCGCGCCGGTGTCGATGTTATCGAGGCGCGCATCAGCCATCTGGCGTATGCGCCGGAAATCGCCGAGGCAATGCTGCGGCGTCAGCAGGCGGGCGCGATCGTCGCCGCGCGGCAGTTGATCGTCGAGGGCGCGGTCGGAATGGTGGAGATGGCGTTAGAGCAACTCTCCGCCAAGAACATCATCGAGCTGGATCATGAACGTAAAGCGGCGATGGTTTCGAATCTGCTGGTCGTTCTCTGTGGTGAGACATCGACCCAGCCGGTGATCAACACGGGGACGCTGTACAATTGAGCCCTTGGCGGGAAGTGCTGTCACCCGCCCCCGGGTGACAGCAGACCGCATCGACAGGGCGTCACCCGAGGGCGGGTGACGTCACAGTCCATGCCGATGCTGAGTAAACCCTGGAAGGTGAATGACCGATCGCAAACCATTCCTGCTGCGCATCGACCCTGAGCTGATGAAACACTTACAGCGTTGGGCCGATGATGAACTGCGCAGCGTCAACGCGCAGATTGAGTTCCTCCTGCGCAAGTCACTGCAGGATGCGGGACGGCTCAGGAAAAAGTAAGAACGATTCGAGAGGCGGACGACAATGGCAAACTGGGAATACAGGCGCATTGCCATCAAAACCAGCGGCGGGATTTTTCGGCAGATCAGACCCGCGGATGATTACACGCCCGTTCTCAACGAGGCCGGACGCGACGGCTGGGAACTGGCGGCCGCGATCCCGATGACCGAGGGCCACGGACGCGTCGCGTCGATTGAGTTTGTGTTCAAGCGGCTGCGATAGGGCCAGTTCGCGTTCGACCATCCCACCGACCGCGCTACTGACAAGGGTGACAGAACGTCGTGTCAGGGTCGGCGGCGTAAAAGACGACTGCCGCCATCTTGTCCAAATCAGTCTGGTCCGTGTCATCGTCGCAGTCAACATCCGTTGTGTGATACGGGCAACACGGATTGGGGTCGTCCGGCTCCGGGTAGCTTTGATTGACTACCTGGCTGATCTTGACGACGTCGAGGACGTTGTGGACGGTATCGCAGTATGGGTCGGCGTGGCAGTCGCAGGCGCAACACACGGTGACTAATCCGGCGGTAAATGACGGAATCACTTCCTGACCATCCCCGTCCACGAAAACCAGATGGTTTCCTGGAGATATACACTGCGAGTCAATGACAAACTCTCCGTTGCCCTCGGCTACATCGAATACGATTTCGATTGATGGTGTCCCGGAGTCGGGATTTCCATCACTACCAGGATTGAGTGAGTCGATACCTACGCGTACAAAAAGGACCGCGTCCGGGCTGACAAAGTCGACGGCGGAATCTGGAATACACCACGCCTGTCCATTTGTGTCCGATCTGCAGTATGATCCGAAATCGAAGCCGCCCGACCACTTGGTGGCGTAGTACCCAGTAACTCCGAAACTGCTGGCGGAGTCCCATGCGGAAAGTCGTCCTCCAGGAACTACCATCGCCCGTTGCTTCCAAAAGGCGGCTCCGCCGACGGTTCTTAGCTCAAGTGGTAGCAGAACACCTGTCAGAGCGACTTCGTTTGTCAGGTAGACGCCGATTGTCACACCGGTGTCTCCAGGCGGGACATCTCGTGACTGGATCGTCACCGAGTTTTGCGCCCGCGCGGACGCACAGGCGAACAACGCAATTACGATGAACAGAGTCGCCAGGATACCCATGCGCCCACCGTTGATCCTCACTCGTTCACCTAAAGCTCCCATTGCTAACCTCCCACTTACCGAGGAGCCGGGCCCCTCAGGGATTGTCGCACGGGTGTTTGGCCCTGACCGCTTTTGGTCCCCCAAACGGGATCGACATCAGGGCTTGCCTGAGAAACGCTCGCTACTCTGAAGCGCATCGAAATGAATGCAGACGATCTCGATGGACTTAACGTGGGCCATCAAAGTGACCTATGTGAACCCTGACGGATAAAGCCCCGTCAGGGCCACCCCGCCGGAACAATTGACGAATCTCTGTAGAATGGCGGCGCGAGTTTGGCCGTGTCGGTGATATCAATCATTGGCCACAGCCGAGGCTTCCCTTCTGTCGACTGTGGTTGCTGAGGGGCAGGCTTGCCCGATGCACCTCCATGCTTATCTGTCAATTGCGAGTTGGTGTCGTCGGAAGGGCTTGCTTGGGACGGTATGAGCATTCCCCTCGTCGCACTGATAACTTCCCCAGTGTGCGCATCAATCAGGAAGGAATACCCGGGGAAATGGGATAGCCACGTACTGGCACGCCATACAAGTCGGTACTCATCCTGCAGTTGCACGATCACCAGCTCGATCGACTTCGGACGCAGTTGAACCGGCTCACCCATGTGCGTCGAAGAAATCGACAGCAACTCATCCGCTCGCACGTTCGAGGATGCGTCGATGTCAATCCCCGGCACATAGCTGCTTTCAATATACCCCATTCGCAAGTCTTGCTGGAATCTGGCAATGACTTGCGCCCCTTCAACTTTGACGCCGCCGTAAAACTGCTGGAACCGCATTTGATGGCGCATGAGCGTCACAGAGTCGCGCGGGCCGCCCTGGATCAGTATTAGTTCGCTGCGCGGATCGGTCATCCCGAATATGTCCTTGTTGTCTTCCAGGAAGCGATAGACCGCTTCCATCCCCGCCTCCTTGGAGGGATCGCGAATCCGGTCGGACAGGTACCCCGTGGCCGATCGCGCGACGCCGAGTTCATCGAAGTGTACATTGCTGAACTCGTATTTTTGCCGAAACACCTCAATCCGTCGCTCGCGCGGCTCCTGACAAAACCCGGTGGCGCCTGTAATCCAATTGACCAGTATTATCATTACGCCAACTGCAAGAGCGCCGCGTCCCAACTGTGCCGACACCATTTGCATGGTCGACTCCTCCCACTAAACTCAGCTTATGCTGCCGTACTCGCCCATCTGGCAGGTCGGAACTGAAACTGACAAGCCCTCGTGAGTCAGTACCGACAGATTCGTTGTTTATTCCCATAAATCCATCGAACGCACGTGTCGTGTCAGGCCGTGTGCTTCAATCGTTGAGAATCAGTACAACTGGGCTGGGCGATGGACGCAGGGGGAATTATCTCACAAACCGCTCCGACAAACCCTTGTAAAGCGGAGCAATCAGGGAACATGCCGCAGCGGAAGTGCCCCGTTTCCGCACAGCACAAAAAAACCCCCGATCCGCCTGCGCGGATCGGGGGTTTAGCGTTCTATGCGTGAACTCTTAGAGTTTGCGCACGTTCGCGGCTTGCGGTCCCTTCGGGCCCTGCACGATGTCAAACTGCACCTGCATGCCCTCGGCGAGGGAACGGAAACCATCGGCCTGAATTGCGGAGTAGTGAACGAACACGTCGTCGCCATCCTCACGCTCGATGAAACCGAAACCCTTGCTGTCGTTGAACCACTTGACGGTACCTTCCGCCATGATCCACTTCCTTTGTTACCGGGACAAAACGGTGTCCCACGTCCGTTGGCCCCTATGGCCGATGAAACAAGTCGTTCTTTTCTTCAGATTGTCCTGGGATTGTGTTCCGTGGCCGTTCTTGAGAAAAGTCCTACTGTTTCGTTCTACCAATCCATAAGATCGGCACCCCCTATACATTCGTCCAGCGCTTTTTGTTCCCTTTTTTTGAGAATTGATCCGGGCTGATCCAATCCGAGGGAGGCCGCCGGGCCGGGAAATTAGTTACCACTGCCCTCCCCATCAGCACAATTCTGGCCGAGGAATTGATCCAGTTCGACCAGACGGTACTGAGGGGACGCCTCGATCGCATGTCGGATGATCGGCACGTGGCCGGCCCCGATGATCAGCAGCAGACGCTCGCCCGGTCCCTCGGTGAGTCGCGTCAGATTGGCAAAGATCCGGAGGTTGCGGTTGTACCACCCTGTCTTGGCATCGGCACCGGGGTACTCATCCCCGAACCCGGCCTTGAACGTGCCGATCAGGTAATGCCCATGCCCCACCGCGAGACGGTCGGGAACATTGATCTGAAGAAATGTCTCAATGAGCGACTGTTGCGCCTTTTGTCGATCTTCGTACTCGTACAGCGACTCATAGAACTCCTCCCACGGCGCCTCAACGCTGTCAAGCAGTGTGTCCTGACCGTGCTCGACCGCATATTCCCACGGGTTGACGAACGGCTGGTACCAGCGCGCCTTCGCATCGACGGGATACACGCGGTCGTGCCCGTTGCCACGCGCCAGACGAAATCCCAGTTGGTAGATCTCGTTGGCCGGCAAGTCGAACTTGTCTGCGAGGTAGGAATCGTATTCGGATTTCAGTTTCTCTGCACGGTCGGCGTGAGCCTCCACGGCAATCTTCGTCGGGTGATAGTTCGACAGGCAACGCACGATCTCCCGGATTTCTGACTGACGCGACACCGACATGATGTCCACATCGTATTGCGGTTTATAGCCGTCGAGACCCGCGTCCTTGAAGTGGAAGACCCCTAGCACCAAAACGTCCGCCAGAGGCGCTGGCGGTGTCGGGGGCTGTGCCGCCGCTACTTCAACGCCGATGCAAATGACGGTCGTGACCGATGCGACAGTCGCCGACAACAGCAGGGGTGCGATCAAAGCAGGGAGCAACTTTCTCATAGCACCTCCCCTGAGGGGAAGATTGAGTTGCTGGTTACCGCGCATGTGACCTTCCTACGCGTGATTGACAACCGGCAGTTTGCTCCTCCTTTCTACAATTCAACGGGCGTAGATGTTGAGTTATCGGGATATGGTGCAGTCGCACGCACGCGGCCCCGCATGGAAGCCCATTGCCACGGTGTGCGCTAAGTAGTCGATCGAGATACACCATTCCTTCCGTGTCGTACATCCCGAGGGCCGACAGCGTAGCGACAATCGGGTCGTGCGGGTCAATCGCGGAGCATGTGCGGGACTGCGATGCCGCGTCGCATGCTCGTGTGATGCTGCCGATGCGATTGTGGCATCCCCGCCTGCGAGTGTCAAGCGGTTTGCTGTGCTGCCGATTGGTGAAACGACGGTGTCAATCCGTCGTCATTGCCGATAGGAACTTCGCCAGATTCGGCCCGCGATCGAGTACGTTGACTACCTCGATCACTCGATCCTGACCGCCTCGATCAAGCACATCGTTGGTGAGGGCACGGAACTTCTCTTCGAGATCCGCGTCGGACATCGGATTCTGCGGGTATCCGCGCGGGAAATCGACATCCTTTCTGACCGTTTTCCCATTCGCGGTCGTAATCTCGACGCCGGCCCACTTCTTCGCCGGAAACTGCCGTTCAAACTCCGGATCCACGACGACTTCGATTTTTTGCAGAAGCGCACGCAGCTCCGGGTCGTGGATGCGGTCATGTGTGAACTGAAGTGGCGTGACCATCCGGTCGGCGATGGCGACACCGATCACATAGGGGAGCGAGTGGTCGGCGGTCTCTTTGGTTTCCGGAACGTACTTTGTCGGATCGGCGAGGATGTCTTTTGCGCGGGCGATCGTTCGCACACGCACTTTGGTTACATCCTCCGCTTTGATGTCGTGCTGTTTGACCAGATCGAGCGTGCCGGAAATCGACGAGTGTGTCAGCGCCTCGGTCGGAAACGCCTTGAAGGCGCAACGTCCGATCCGCCATGACTCGCCCAGCCCGTCGGTCAGTCGGCCCATGTCCCAGTCGGGGCCGAGTAGTTGGCAAAACCCTTCTTTGCCTTCAATGATCAATTCGGTCCCGATGTATCCATTCTGCGCAAGGCGCGCCGCCATGACCCCCGAGGCAGTCGCCATCGGATCGACCGTGTTTTTCATCATCGTCAGTTTCCCGGCGGCGACCGCGCCCATGGTCATGTTGTGGCAGGTCGAGATGCCGACGGCATTGACGATCTGATCCTCCGTCAGCCCCATCATGTATCCCGCCACGACCGGCGAGACCATCTGGGTGAGTGAGGCATGGTGCCAGCCGCGCTCACGGATGCCGGGAATGCCCCATTCGCACAGTCGCATCTCCAGCTCGTAGGCAAGAACGATCCCCGCGATCACATCCTTGCCGCTTCTGCCGCACTGCTCAGCGCAGGTTGTCGCCGCCGGGATCAGGTCGGATGGATGCGAGGGATCGGCCTCCCAGTAGATGTCGTTGTAGTCCATCACGCGGATCGCCAGCGCGTTCAGCAGTGTTGCCCAGTAGGCATTGGTCTTCGTGCCCGCGCTCCAGACCGTGGCTTCGGCATTGCCGCCGAATGCCGACAACGTGTGATGCATGATTTCGATGTCTTCATGATGGAATCCGCCGAGCGCACAGCCGCAGGAATCCAACAGAAAGCGTTTGGCGTGTCTGACCGAATCGGGGTCAATCTGCTCGTACTTCAGAGATCGCGCAAACCGCGCCCACCGGCGGGCAATGCTCATCTGGGGAGTGGACATCGGGTCTCCAAGGGGTTGTCGGCGCTTGACTTGGCCATTGACGCCCAAGCGTCCGCAGAGAATCGCGCAAACTCCGCCCAAACGCAAGCGGCTCCGTCGCTCAAATTGTGCGCGGGGTTGTCGAAAATAGGTATGAGTGCCCTGTCGCAGCGGAGTCGGCCATGCGCATGATCAATGTACCCATGATCCTGTCAAGACTGGTCGTGCTGGGCATCTTGGGACTGTTTCTGTATCCCTTCATGCCCGCCAAGCAGAAATGGCAATTGCAGGCAGCGTTCGGCAGCAAAACCGCCGACTCGCTGCTATGGGAATACTACCGTCCGCCGGTCGCGGGGGCGATGCAGTTTGCTCTCGAATTCCCATTTGCAATTCGTGCGGCCGATGGCCGTGAACTGGCCAACCGCCGCGATGTCCGGTATGTCGAGCTGGGGGAGTCTCTGTGGCGACGAGGGGAGCAATGGGTTGTCCACCTGCGAAGGGATGCCGTCGACCGGCTGGCGAAACATCTCAAACAGAATCCCGGCACCGTGCTCCGGGTCGAACTCGACCAGGGCTGGGGTGCCGACTTCAAACTGGAAGAGGCGCAGTCACCACTCTACATCGACCCACGACTGTTCACCGATGAACCGGGCTCACTGGTCTATCAGGCCATCGAGGACTGGTACATCGTTCCCTGATCGATCGACGACACCTCGCCACCGGTCGGGATTTGGTTGCGCATCATCGCGGTTCACCCCTTCTTGGATGCCGGGACATTCCTCACGGAGGGCTCATGGTACGCGGCATACTGGCAGTGTTTGTCGGACTGATCGCGATCTTTGTCAGCGTCTATTTCATGACGGGGGCGCTGACCATCGCGTTCGGTCTGGACCCGATGACCACACAGACCCCGCCAGGGCTGTATCTCTTCTTCAATATACTCCTCGGGATGGTATGCGCCGTCTTCGGTGGCTATGCCGCCGGGCTCGTGGCCCGGCGCGACGAGGTTCGCCATGCGATGTATGTCGCAGCAGTGGGGCTCATCCTGGGGCTGGTCTCGTTGGCGATGCCCGCTGAGGGACAACCGATCTGGTATCTTCTGATAACGATCCTGACCATGCCTCCCGCGGTCGTATTCGGCGGCTGGGTGCGAATGCGACAAGCGCGACATGATCGGCCCGCACCGACGACTGCCCCGGAATCTGCCTGATCGGACGTACGACTCCATTGCAGCGGCGTCCAACCCCTGTCAGACCTTAGCGCGTCGTTAAGTCGACGTCACCGTAGGCCGTGGGAAAGTAGAATGTGTTAAGATGCACATTCTCGACCCGCGCGCCGACCACGCCCGCCAGATCGCCGATTAGGAATATCTTCGTCTGTCCCGAGCCGATGGTCATGACGCGCGAAACCATGAAGTTCTCGTTGACGTGCCCCGTCGGCGAAGCCGACAGGACCGAAAACTTCGCTGAGTAGTTGATGTCGTGCGCCGTGCGAAGGGTCGAAATCGACACGGTCGAGTAAGTGTCGCCCGAGCCGGAAGTGTGGAACTTATAGAACCAGCCGTTGGCCATCACGACCATGTACCCGCCTTTGGGTACCGTAATCACGGCCGAATCAATCACCGACACGGTCGTACTGAGGCTTTTGAGAGCATTGAATGTGTGCGCGATTCCCGGTTCGTCGACCAGACGGTTCGCGGGAATCGATTCCAGTTCGATTTCGGTTGAATCGATGGCGCCCTGTGGCAACCGCGCCTCCGAGAGCGTGCCGATGATCAGCTCGCTGGCGCTGATTGTCTTTGGGTGATGGGCATCGGGAATGGCGGCATGCAAGGCGATATCGTTGTCGATCTCCGCCGATTCCTCCAGTTCCAACGGCAGGTAGCCGCCGACTTTGTCAGCGTCGTGCGACCGCCAGGCATAGGGAACCATCACCAGCCGCGAACGCGGAACGAGCGGATCGGAGCTCTCCGGTTCAATCTCCAAGTAGATGCTGTCCAGATAGAATACGAACTCGGGTATCGAATCCAGCGAACCTAAGAGGACGGCGAAGACCCCCGCGACGGTCGTGACCGAGTGTGTTTCCTCCCAGAGCAAAGTGCCCATGACCGGATCGTTGAAGAGCCGAAATCCGACATCATAGCTTGAGTCCGGAAGCGGACGTCCCGCTGTGTCCGCCAGCCGCCCTTGATAATTCAGGAGCCGTGGCACATCCCCTGCCGACGCCGTCGAAACTGACGTGGCGAGGACGACCGCTAACGCGGCGGCAGCCGATTTCACAGACATCAATGCGCTCCAAGGGCGGGTAAGATAACGCGTGACTCTTCCAGCCATAATCACTCTGTTTTGAGCGCCGGTGTCAAGACCACCGACGGCCCGCCGCCTCTTGACTGTTATCGGCAATTGGGGTAGGGTGCACCAACACACCGGCTCCGGACAAGCGCGTGCTTCGGCGTGTCCGGATGTCAGAGAGAATGGGTGATGACCGACGATGTCCGGTTTGACTGGTCCCAGTTTCGACTGGGAATCTACATTCAGAACAGCCCGGAGCATCTGTACCGTCTCTGGACCACGCCGTCGGGGCTGATTCGCTGGTTTCTGCGCACGGCGGCATTTGCCGCCGCCGACGGTCCGCCAAAAACACCCGCGAAGGCCAAATCATTGCCGCCATACGGTACCCTCAAGTGCCGTCACGATGATGACCCGTGCGGGATCGGCGATCGCTACCGTTGGGAGTGGTACTACGACGGCGGAATCAGCGGCGAGGGCTGGATCATCGACGTGCGCCCACCCACTCGTCTGGAGTTCACATTCGGGGACCGCATGGAAGTGACCGTCTCCATCCGCAAGCAGGGCAGTTACTCCGAAGTGGACTTGCGTCAGCACGGCATTCCGGTCAACGCTCGCGCGCGGCACGAGCTGCACATGGGATGCCGCCAGGCATGGACGTTTTTTCTCGCCAATCTCAAGTCGGTGGCTGAGGGTGGCCTGGATTTGCGCGAAACGGAACGCGGCAAGAGCAAACAACTGCATCTGGTCAACATCTGAGCGGCGGCATCGGGGCACCGGATCGCGATCGTGCCCGAAGTAGTGCTTGGGGCCCTAACATCACTGCCGTATCATGCGATCTCCGTGTCGCCGGCAACGATTGCAGACTGCGGACGAGGCGACCATCTAACTTCAAATCAGGAGGGGATTAAACGTGAAATCCCATCGTATGGTTTGGCTGGCGGGGGCAATGCTGATGCTCTGGGGGTGCGGCCAGAGCGAGACACCGCCGCCGCAGCAACAATCGCAACAGCCCGCACAGCAGCCGCCACAGGGCGAGGCACTGGCCGATTCGGCAGCGGACGGCATCCCGCAGTTGACGGGGGACACCGTCACCACACCATCGGGACTGAAGTACATCGAGATGACCGAGGGGACCGGTGGCATGCCGCAGGCCGGGCAAATGGTTGTCGTCCACTACACAGGGTGGCTGACCGATGGCACGATGTTCGATTCCTCCCGTAAGAAAGGACAGCCCTACTCCTTCCCACTCGGACAAGGCCGGGTGATCAAGGGCTGGGATGAGGGGATTGCTTTGATGAAGGTCGGGGAACGTCGCCTTCTGATCATTCCCTACGATCTGGCCTATGGCGAAGCTGGCCGTCTGCCGCGCATTCCCCAGCGGGCGACACTGGTCTTCGATGTCGAGTTGCTCGAAGTGAGGACATCCGGTTAGGCCCGTCTCGGGGTTTGTATATGAACGAACCGATCATCGCGCAGAAGCAGCCATATGTCCGCGACGAAACTGCACGGACCGTGAAGTGGTGTGCCTGCGGTCGTTCCGCCGACCAGCCGTACTGCGACGGATCGCACAAGGGGTCGGAGCATCGGCCCCTGGTGATCGAGTTGGCCGAGGGCAGGACAGTGTCGTGGTGCGGCTGCAAACACTCAGGAAACAAGCCGTTCTGCGACGGCACACACCGTTCGCTTTGAGCGTCGTGAAGGTTTGACGTTGGCCGCCCGACGCCCGTGCGTCGGGCGGTCTTTTGTGTTATCTTGGCGCCGCCCCATTCCACCCGGAATGGCAGACAAAAGCCATGGTCAGAGACAGACTCACGCTCCGGGCCGCGACGGGCTTTCTTTTCGCGACATTGTTGGCGGGTTACATGTCCTCGTGCGGTGGCGACGGCAATGGTCCCAGCGGTCAGGGTTCGGTCGAAGGCGTCGTATATCTCCCATTCGATCTGACCGCGGGGCTGCTTCCCGCCTCGTCGGCGACCGTCCGACTCAGCGGCGGCGACTATTCGATGCAGGTCGTGACCGGCGCCGATGGCGCGTTTGCATTCGCCGATGCGCCGGCGCGTGAACTGATGCTCACGGCCGACTTTGGATCGTGCGGCAGCGCCGCCTCGATGACCATCGAGATCGTTGCCGATGAGACCCTGTCGCAGGACATTGTCCTGTCACCGTCCGATCCCGGCAACTGCATCGATCTTCCATACGCCGGCGCGGCACGCATGGTAGTCGATGAGACCAACAACACCGGATTGCTGCTGTATGACACGCAGTTTCGCCCCAAGCCGTTGCTGGTGCGACTCGATCTGGCCAGTGGTGAGGCGAAAGTCGCGGAACTCTCGGATGTGACCAATGTGTTCGACATCGAGCTGGTCAGTTCCGACCTGGCTGTGGTGAATTGCCAGGTGGGAGTGACGTTCGGGCTGCGCTTCTTCGACGTTACGACCCTGCAGGCCGACGGAGCAGACATTCCGTATCACAACTCCCAGGGCGCGAGCATCATCCATCCGGGACGGATTGCGCTGGATGCGAGCCACTCGACCGTGTTTGCGACCCACGCCTACCGTCCCGGCGGGGCACTGGTCGGCGGGGTCTATGCCATATCGGTCGCCTCGCGATCGCTGATTGATGCCGATCTGATCTCCGGCGATGGGAAACCGGGTTTCGACAATGAGCTCGTCGCCGGTGCGATGGTGTGGCCCTACAACGTTGCGTTCGATCCCGACGCCGCACTGGCCGGGGAGATTCTGGTCGGCAACCGGCAGGGGACATTTGTCACGGCCATCGATTGGTCGCGCTGGGGGACATTCAACCGCGATGCCGGACTCTCGATCCCGACGACCGGTGTGCGACAGATCGAGATGGACCCGGACGTGACCGGGTTCGGAGTTGTTTTCTGGGATTTTGCCGGTGGCTTCGGTGTGGGAGCATCGGCCCCCACCCCGATCCTATCATACGAATCCGGCAGTTCAGGATCGGCGCTGACGTATACCGAATCGGGCCGCGATCTGCGGTCGGGAGATCACATTCTGACGATCATACCAGAGAGGCAAAGCTGGTTTACGATTGTCTACGATCCGTCCAGTCCCTTTCCTGATCGTCATCATGCGATCGAGCAGCGAAGTCTGACCACGCTGGGTCCGATCATGCGGTTCAACACCAGTCGTTCAACTGAACCGCCGCTGATTGCGCGGGCATTCGGCATCAACGCCACGACGGGACGCATCTACGTCGGCTATCAGGCCCTCGCGGTTCTCGAAGTGTTCAGTATACAGTAATGGGGTTTATGCCACAGGAATTCGGGGGGTGCTTCAGAACGGAGGAAGCATGACGGCGACCGGGAGTTCGCTGGCCGTACTGGTTGGAACGCGCAAGGGTGGATTCATCTTCCGCGGAGGCATTGATCGCAGAAGCTGGACAGCCGATGAGCCGTTTTCGAAGGGAAATCAAGTGCATCATGTTGCGGCCGACGATCGCAGCGGACGTTGGTTTGCCGCAGTGTCATCGGAGATCTGGGGGTCGGCGCTATGGATTTCCGACGATCGGGGACGCAATTGGAGCGAAATCAAAACGCCACCGCGGTTTGCCGACGGTGACGAACGTTCGCTGAAGAAGATTTGGAATATCAGACCGGGCCGCCCTGCCGAGAAAGACGTCATCTACGCCGGAGTCGAGCCGGCCGCGCTGTTCCGATCTGCCGACAACGGTGAGACGTGGACGGAAATGGAATCGCTTGGAAAGCACGAAACGCGGGATAAGTGGTTTCCCGGCGCCGGGGGCCTGATCGCGCACTCCATCGTTCTGCACCCTTCTATTCCGAACCGCATGTGGGTGGCAATTTCCGCCGCCGGGACATTTCGCACCGATGACGGCGGCAAATCGTGGGTGCCCAGGAACAAGGGTGTGCGCGCGGATTTTCTGCCCGATCCGTTCCCACCGGTGGGCCAGTGCGTGCACAAGCTGGTTGCCCACCCAAAACATCCTGATGTTCTGTTTCAACAGAATCACTGCGGCGTATATCGATCCGACAACGGTGGGGATGACTGGGTCGATCTGTGCGACAATCTCCCGGCCCGCTTCGGATTCCCGATGGCGGTCCATCCGCACAAGCCTCAGACCGTCTATGTCATCCCCGAAGAGTCCGACCAGGCCCGCGTCACCGTCGGCGGGCGCCTGGCAGTGTGGCGCTCCGATGATGGCGGTGCGGCCTGGCGCGAACTCAACAAAGGTCTCCCCTCCCGGGGGTCGTACCAGAATGTCCTGCGCGAAGCGATGGCGGTCGATCAACAGCCGACCGCGGGAATCTACTTCGGCACCGCCACGGGGCAGTTGTGCGGATCACTCGACGAAGGGGAAAGCTGGCAGGTGATCGCCGAATGGCTGCCGCCCATCTACTCGGTCGAAGTCGCCACGTATTAGCCCTATCCCCCGGAGATGGCGGGCATCACGGTGACGATGTCTCCATCAGTCAGCCGGACGTTGGCCACCTCCAACACGCGCACCAGCCGCTTGTTGACAAACACGTTGACATGGACCCGCAGTTCGCCGGGCTCCGTGAAGATGCGCTCGTACGCGCGCGGGTGGAGCGCCTTCAACGCGGCAAACGACTCACGCAGCGAACCCTCCTCGACGGTTATTTCCTGCGCACCGTCGGCGTATTCCCACAATTGCCGCGGCAGTCGGATGGTGATCATGGCTTCGTCACGAGCGTTTTCTACAGTTTACACCGGAGGCATGCGGTACCGCCATGCGAGAAATACTTAGGACTTCAGTTCCCGAATTGTCTCGCCGTAGTCCTCAGTCCCGAACAGCCCCGACCCGACGACGAGGACATCCGCGCCGGCCTCGATTACCCGCCGATACGTCTTCAGGTTGATCCCCCCGTCGACCTCCAGCAGGCAATCGGCACCCGATTGGTCGATGGCCCGGCGGGCGGCGGCGATTTTCTCGGTGACCGATTCAATATAAGTCTGCCCGGCAAATCCTGGGAATACCGACATCACCAGGAGCAGGTCGAGTGCGCTGAGATAGGGCGTCACCCTCTCCAGAGGCGTGTCGGGATTGAGGGTCAGCCCGGCTTTTACTCCCAGGCCCCTCAGGCGCTTGATGAGTGCCCTCGGATCCGGGACTGCCTCGATATGAAAGGTGACGAAATCAGCACCCTGTTTGGCGAAGGCCTCTGCATACCGTCCTGGGTCGGTCAGCATCAGGTGAACATCGAGGAATGCGTCGGTGGCACGGTCGAACACCCCGGCGATATCCGGGCCGAAGGAGATATTCGGCACAAAGTGGCCATCCATGATGTCCAGGTGCAGCCAGTCGGCGCCGGCGACGATGGCCTTCTGCGCCTCCTCCGCAGCATAGGAGAAATCGCAGGCCAAAACCGATGCGGCGATTTTGATCATTCTGCCACTCCCATTCGCGTCGGGGTACCCCGGCCCCTCGCAGAACCCGTCGTATCGCCGCCTTGCCCTTCTAAAAAAATGCGTCTCCCATAGGGGGGAATGCGATTTTCTTCTTGCCAGCCATTGCAAAGGGGATGATGCTTCCCTCTCGGAGGAAGGCAATGGGCCGCCATGACGCGGCGAGGGGACGCTGCTGCCACAGGGGGTGTGCTCACTGGCGCAGCAAGGGGATGATCGAAACGCCATCGTCGAGACTCATTCGGACGTGTGTGTTCGCCTGCGAGTCGGCACGGACACGCTTTTCTCATAGGATCGTTCACGACATTAACCAGGGGCATTACCAACACTCAACGCTACCGGGAGGTCGTCATGCCGGCAAAGAAGAAGACGACGAGAAAGAAAGCAACAACGCGTCGTAAACCAGCGCGCAAGAAAACCACCAAGAAGCGCGCCGCCAAGAAGACCGCGAAGCGCAAACCGGCGCGGAAGAAAGCAGCCAAAAAGTCCGCGCGCAAGGCCAAGGGTCGCAAGAAAGCCGCCCCGAAGAAGGCCAAGTCGAAGCGCAAACCGAATGCTGCATTCATGAAACCGATGCAGCCGTCGGCAATGCTTTCGGCCGTCGTGGGCGCCAAGGCGATTCCGCGCACCGAGGTCACCAAAAAGCTGTGGGCCTACATCAAGAAAAACGGCCTGCAGGACAAGACCAAACGCACGATGATCAACGCCGATCCCGCTCTGAAGGCGGTCTTCGGCGGTCGTACGAAGGTCTCGATGTTTGAGATGACCAAGCTGGTCTCCAAGCATCTGAAGGCGGCGTAGAACGCGCTGCGGCACCAAGCACAACGCCCCGGTGGCAGAGCCATCGGGGCGTTTCTCATTTGCGTTCGATTCTCTATTGCGCGGAATGCCGGCTACCGGTCAACCTCTCCCAATACGATGTCGAGTGAGCCGACGGTCGCGACCGCATCGGCGATGAGTACCGGCCGCTCCGAGGACTGCACGATCGCATTCAGCGCCGAGATCGCGGTAAAGCACGGCGAGCGAACCTTAACGCGCTGCGGCACATCGCTGCCGTCGGAGATGATATAGTAGCCCAGCTCTCCGCGCGGCGATTCCGTGCGGACGTAAGCGTCACCCTTGGGCGGGCGCACCTTACGAGGGATGGCCTCGCGTACATCCCCTGGGGGCAACGCATCAAGCGCCTGATGGCAGATTCTGACCGATTCGGCCATTTCGCAGATGCGCACCATGTACCGGTCCCAGCACGATCCCAACGGTCCGAACTCGCTGGTCCCGGTGATGACGTTCCAGTCGAAACGATCATAGATCGAGTATGGATCATCGCGCCGCAGGTCCCAGTCCACACCGCAGGCACGCAGGTTGGGGCCGGTGACGCCGTAAGAGATTGCGACATCCCGGGGGAGGACGCCGACATCGGCCGTGCGCGCAATGAAAATGTGGTTATACGACAGCAGGTCGTTAAAATCCTTCAGTTTCGGCTCGAAATAGCGCAGAAACTGGCGGCACTTGTCGGTCCACCCCTCGGGAAAATCGCGCGCCACACCACCGACCCAGATGTAGTTGTACAGCATGCGCGCGCCGCTGAGCCACTCGAATAAATCGAGAATCTTCTCCCGATCGCGGAAGGCCCACAGAAACGGCGTGAACGCCCCCATGTCGAGCCCGTAGGTGCCCAGTGCGACCAAGTGGCTGGCGATCCGTTGCATTTCGCAACAGATGACACGGACGTACTCGACACGCTCGGGGACTTTCAGGTCCATCAGGCGTTCGACCGCCACCGCAAACCCCATGTCCTGCGACATCGACGCCAGATAATCCATGCGGTCGGCGAACGGGAAGATCTCCGGATAGGGCAGGTTTTCGGCGTGCTTTTCAAAGCAGCGGTGCAGGTAGCCGATGTGCGGGCGGACGTCCAATACCGCCTCGCCGTCCATCGTCAGTTCCAGACGCAGCACACCGTGTGTGGACGGGTGCTGCGGCCCCATGTTGACCTTGTAGGTGTCGGTGATATATGCGCCGGAAAACTTCGGCGGGGCGCCGACGTTGATCAGCAGATCATCATCGTCGATCTCATAGCGCGGCGGCGCCTGCGGTGCAAAGACATCATCCATCGAAAGAGTGCGACCCTATGGGTTCTGCGTTGAGCCCAGCTCCGATTCGGGCATGTGAGTGAAATGCTGCTTCGGATCCAACAGAAACTGGTATCGTGAACGGAAACGCCGGTCGCCCACAAAGTAGACATACACCCAACGGTGGTCCCGGGTGATGGTCTGTTGCGGCAGCGGCCATCCCTTATCTCCGAGGGTGTACTCGCCCTCGGGGAGATTCGCCCACTCGTAAGTGATCAGACCGTTGCCGGTCGAATCGGCGACGATAAACCGAAACGCCATCGCGCGATTGACGCGCACATGGAACGACTCGGCAAAGTCCTGATCGGGCTGAGCCATCCCTCCGTGTTCCGATGCCGTCTGGATGACCAATGCGGTGTCGCGTTCGAACGGACGCAGTGTCGAGTAGTTGGGCGCCAGCCGCACGAACTCGGGATCCTCCTTGATCAAATACCCGTAGGAGCGTTCGAATAATTCCGATGACATGTTGTTGGCCGCAATCGACGGTGCGCCCGAGCCCGACGACCCATCGTTCCCCCCCGAACAACCCCAGCCGACAAGGGTCGCTGTGAGGGTGATGCCTGTCAGAATGCGCACCGTTGCGCCGTCGATTCTGTGTCTGATCATTTCCGCGATCTCCCGAATTAGACTTGCATCCCCACGGGACTGCCCTATGGATAAATGCCGATTGTCAGCGTCTTGCCGTCGACCGACGCCCGCAGCTTCTCGACCTCTTCCGGCGCGTAGGTTGCGTAGTGATGGATCAGGTTGCCGCGATTGTAGACGGAGTTCTCATACTCCTTGGTCATGTACAAACATTCGGTTGGGCACGGATCGGTGCACAACGAACAGTAGCAGCACTTGGCAAAATCGATATCGAAGCGCAGGACATGCAGCTTCTTTTTGTGTCCGTCGGAGGTCTCGCCCAAGTCTTCTTCCTTGCCCGCCTTGGCCGTCTCAATGGCAATGCAATCAACCGGGCAGACCCGCGCGCACTGCAGACACCCGATGCAATCCTCGATGAGGTTGAACAACTGCCCCTTGGCGCCGATCGGCAAATCCCATGTCTCATCGGGATACTGCAGCGTGACCGGTTTCTTCCACAGATGGAGGAAGGTGACGCGCAAACCGACCAGCAACGACCACATTCCGATCAGATGTCTTTTGACTGCACTCACGGTCGTATGCCCCTCGTATACCCGATCACATGCCGTCCAATTCCGGTTCTCTGATCTCCGGCGGATCGACACGCAGATCGCGGATGGTCCGGGAAATCCAATGTCCGCGGTCCGGGTCCTGACCTTCAGGGTACGGGACCCGCAATCCGCGATAGAATTCCTGGACCTTGTAGTCCTTGCGCAACGGCCATCCTTCCCAATCGTCGGGGCAGAGGATGCGCCGCAAGTCGGGATGGCCGTCGAAGACGATTCCCATCATGTCGTACGCTTCGCGTTCGTGCCAATCGGCCGTGCCGAACAGGTGTGACACCGTCGGCACATGCGGATGCTCGCGGTCAGAGAGTTCGACTTTGAGGGTGATCCTGTGCTTGTGCGCCATCGAGTGCAAATTGTAAGTAACTCCCAGCTTCTCTTTGTCATCGGTCGAGGAAAGACACATCAGCGATGCCAGCTCGATTCCCGGCTCATCGCGCAGCCACGCGCAGACCTCGGCGACCGCATCGGTCCGCACGACGCAGGAGGGATCGACGCCCTCCGCCTGCGGGCCGACGATCTCTCCAAACTGTGCTGCGAGTTTTTGGTGAATCTCCTGCGTCGTCATTGGTGTCTGATTCTCATGCGGCGGTCATTGGCGCGAGCTTCTTGCCCAGCAAGGCCTCACGTTTGACTTTCTCCTGCAGCATCATCAGCCCTTCCAACAGCGCCTCCGGTCGCGGCGGGCATCCCGCCACATAGACATCGACCGGCACCACCTGATCGACCCCTTTGAGCACGTGATACCCGTGCCGCCAGTACGGGCCGCCGCAGGTCGCGCACGATCCCATGGACACCACATACTTGGGTTCGGGCATCTGCTCGTACAGGCGCTTGATCCGCAGCGCCATTTTCAGCGTCACCGTCCCGGCAACAATCATCAAATCGGTCTGACGGGGAGAGGCACGCATGACCCCCATGCCGAAACGGTCGAAATCATAGCGCGCGGCGGCCGTGGCCATCATCTCGATGGCACAGCACGCCAGCCCGAAGGTCATCGGCCACAGCGACGACTGCCGCGCCCAAGCGAACACTTTGTCGATCGAGGTCACGATAACGTTATTGCCATGACGGCCCTCGAGCGGCAGCGTGTCTTCGGCCTTCTTGACAATCTTCCGTTCGGTCTCTGTCGTGCTCATAAGTCTCCGCGGATGGCCATCCTAAAGCATACAGGATTGATACGTCAATCAGGCCGCTCTGATTGCCTCTGCAGGCTTCAAATCGCTCGTGAAGCGCTTCTGAAGGGATTCCACGCCCTGTTTGGTCTGCTCCTCCCGCCCATTGAGTTCCAACAGTGTCCCGAGGTCCAAAACCATGCCATTTCGCGAGAGTGAGCCGATCTGCGTAATGCCGGTGTCCATGCGGATGGCATCCTCCGGACATGCCTCCACGCAGTATCCGCAAAAGACACAGCGGCCAATGTCGATATCGAAAGATTTTGGGCGCTTCTCGATGTCGGGGTCATCGACTTCTTCCGCCACGATCTGGATGCAGAATGCCGGACAGACGGTTTCGCACATCATGCAGGCGACACAACGTGGTGTGCCATCGGGACGCCGAGTCAGTCTGTGCAGACTCCGCAGTCGCGGGGCCGAGGGGCGGCGGAATTCCGGATACTGAAAGGTGGCCGCTCCGGGCTCGGTCTTGATCCCGAAGAGCGTCAGCGTGTGACGCCACAGATTCACGAAAAAGTGCCGTGCGGTCAATGCCAACCCCGATATCACAGCAGGCAGATAGATCCGTTCCCAAAACGTCAGTTCTCGCCGGCGCTCCGAGACATTCACCACGCGAACTGTGCGGGGCCGCTCGGCGGCAGCGGGGATGGTGTCTGCCGGTGTGGTGGTGATGTCCGTCATTCGATCCACAGTACCACGATGGCCGTGATGATGGTGTTAGCCAGCGACATTGGCAAAAGAACTTTCCAGCCCAGCGTCATCAACTGGTCAAAGCGAAAGCGGGGCAAGGTCCAGCGAATCAGCATTTGAAACCAGCAGAAAAACGCAACCTTTGCAATGAACGAAGTCACCCGCAGGCCCTCGACCGCCCAATTGCCCATGGGGATTGTCCCGCCCCACGGAAAGGAGAAGCCGGCGTCGACGAGATAAGGCACCTGCCAACCGCCGAAGAACAGCGTGGTCACGACCGCCGAGACCAGAATCGTCTCGATGAAATCCGCGAACATGAACATGCCGAACTTCATCGAGGAGTATTCGACAAAGAATCCAATGATTTCTGACTCCCCCTCGGGAATGTCAAAGGGGATTCGTTTGGTCTCGGCGATGCCGGCAATGAGGAAGAGGACAAAGCCGACCGGCTGCAGCAACACACCCCACATCGGTAGAAATCCGAACAGCAGTTGGCCCTGTGCCTCGACGATCTGAGTGAGAGAGAGAGACTGATACACCATCAGAGCCCCGACCAGTGTCAGGCCGATTGTGATCTCATACGACAGCATCTGCGCCGAGGCGCGGATTCCGCCCAGCAGCGCATAGTTGTTGTTCGATGACCAGCCCGCCAGCACCACCCCGTAGACGCCGACCGAGAGCATCGCAAAGATAAAGAGCATACCAACTTCGCTGTCGAAAACGTGGAGCCCCACCCGTTGCCCGCCAATCGAGATGGCATGGCCGAACGGGATCACCGCAAACGCCAGCATGACAAAGAACAACGAGAGCACCGGCGCCAGACCATGCAGAAACCGGTGCGGAGTGTCGGGGACAAAGTCTTCCTTCGTGAACATCTTCACCGAATCGGCGATGATGTGGAACAGTCCCCACAGTCGCAGTCCGAAAATGCTGGCGCGATTGGCCCCGATGCGATCCTGCATCACGGCCGACTGCTTACGCTCGACCCAGGTCAGGATCGCTGCCAGCGTCATCACGAATCCGATGATGAAGACGGTCTTCCCGATTACCAGACTGATGGCCAATGTCGCGCTCATGATTGGTTACGATGCCACCGCTTCGGCTTTCCTGTGCGCGGGATTGGTTCCCCATTGTCCGAGTGAATCGTAAGAGAGCCCGGCGAAGTACGAAACTGCTCCCGCCAATTCAGCGAAGCATTCTTCCGACTGACGCGGCGCAGCGGACTTTTCCCAACGCTGCGCAAGATCAGAGAGGATTTCCAACAGCGTCCGACTCTCTCCCTGTTCAGGAATGGCCCGTGCGAAACGCTGCACGTGGCCGAGGAAGTTGCAAATCGTGCCGTCGGTCTCGGCATACGTGCACATCGGCAGCACGATTGTGGCACAGTCGGTAATGGCCGACTGATGCGATTGGATCGCAACGATCGATGCCGTGCCGGCGAACGCCTCGTGCAGGAAGTCGGAAGCAAATCGTCGTTCCAGGCCGCCCCCGATGACGATTAACGATTGGAATTTTCGCTCCTTCGCACTGTTGAGGACGTCCTTCACCGTGATCGCCCGTATTCCCTCGTCTTTCAGAATCTCTCCGGCGCCGAAGGAATTCGGAAACGAATCGGCGCGCCGCAGCAGATCGTCATCGACGCCCTCGGGATCGGCAGGGCACGCATGAGCAATCGTGGCGATCTTCAATCCACGGGCAAAGAGCTTGCGCACCGCCCACAACTCCTCGTTCGACAGATTCGGTGTTGCAATAACCGCCGTCGAGTCTGGATCGCTATTGGCCACGATGTCATCGGCGCGAGCCAATGCCGCTGCCCAATCGACGTGTTCTTGTGCGCCGGCGGATGCTAACCCGGGATGGAGAAGTCGGCCGTCGCCTTCAACCTGCTTGTATGAGTAGCGTCCGGCGTCGCACATCCAGTACCCGTTGACCTCCGGATTAAAACGCGGCTTGTAGCGCGCGACCAGCTTGCCGTCGTTGTGATGCGGCCGGTGGCGATTGGTGTGAATCTCGATCGCGCAGTTGCGCGCGCAGCCGTGGCACACCGAGGGCGTCGCCTCCAGATACCACACACGCACCTTGAAACGGAAGTCGCGGTCGGTCAGGGCGCCGACCGGACAGATGTCGGCCAGACAACCGGAGTAGGCGTTGTCGACATTCGCGCTTTGGACGGGCAGCAGCTCCGAATGGACACCGCGTTCGAAGATTCCCAGTTCGTGCGTATGGGTCACGTCGTCGACAAAGCGCGTGCAGCGGGAGCACAGAATGCAGCGTTCGGAGTCAAGGATGATGTGTGGGCCGACCGGAAGCGCTTTGTGCTTTTTGTGTTTGTCCTCCAGGAGCGTCGAGTCGTAGCGTCCAAACTGCATGTAGAATTCCTGCAGTTTGCACTCGCCCGCCTGGTCGCATACCGGACAGTCCAACGGATGGTTCGCCAGCAGGAACTCGAGGATCGCCTGACGCGCCACCGTGACCTCGTTGTCGGTCGTGCTGACGACCAGGCCATCGGTCGCCGGCGTGTAGCAGGCGATCTGCAGCTTTGGCGCTTTCTCAACCTTGACCAGACACATCCGGCAGGAGCCGGCGACCGGCAGTCCGGGATGGTAGCAGTAGTGCGGGATGAAGATGCCGAGACGGTTTGCGGCCTCGATGACCGAGGTCCCAAGCGGGACTTCAATCGCGCGGCCGTCGATGGTGACTGTAGGCAAGTGCGCCGTCCCCCGGTTAGGCGATTGCGTCTGTGCGGATTTAAGCCGCAGGCCGTCTAACTCAGCCTGCTGTCGATCAGGCAACCTCGGAGGTGTAGTTGGCCGGAGTACCCAGCCCCGCGAATTTCTCGTACTGCGCATCGTACTCGGCAATCGGCACCATGTCGATCGTCTCCCACGGGCAGTTTTTCTCGCAGAGACGACAGCCGATGCACAGATCATCGACCACGCGTACGGTCTGGCCGAATTGCGGGTTTTTCGAATCGGGACCGGGGACCGGGACAATGCACTCCGGCACCGGACAAAAATCGATGCACACCTCGCAACCGGTGCATCCTTCCTCGATGATCACCGCCATCAGTTTGGGGCGCTTCTTTGCGCCTTTTGCCGCCGTTTCAGCCATGTGCCATCCTGACTCGCTTGGCCATCAAATAGTACGCCCGTGTGCCAATCCGTTTGTATGTTTCGGCCCGATCTCGCACTGCACCGCAGACGGCACTGATGCTCCCGCACCGACCGGAGCGGAAGCTCCAATATAAGTCGGTCGTATTGCTTGCGGGGGATGTTCTGCGCCTTTGGCGATCCAATCCTCGAATTCACGGCGGAACTTTCTGACAATGGCGGCGATCGGCATCGCCGCGCCGTCGCCGAATGGGCAGATCGTGTTCCCCATGATGTTCCTGGCGATCCGCAGGACATTGTCCATATCGCCGGTTCGGCCGCGTTCGTTCAGCAGGCGACGGAAGATTGTCTCGATCCAGGCAGTGCCCTCACGACACGGTGTGCACTGCCCGCAGGATTCGTGCGAATAGAATTGCGCGATCACCAGCGCGGCCTCGACCATCGAGACCGTGTCATCGAACACGATGACTCCGGCCGAACCGGCCATCGTCCCGGCTCTTGCCAAGGCATCGAAATCGATGGCGACATCGATCTCATCGGGTGTCAGAATCGGCGCCGAAGATCCGCCGGGAATGACCGCCTTCAGCGACCTGTCATCGACAATTCCACCGGCGTGTTCGTAGATCAGTCTTCGCAGTGTCGTCGTCATCGGTACTTCGAAGACACCCGGGTTCCTGACGCGACCCGACACGCTGATCAGGCGCATCCCGCCGCTGCGTTCGGTGCCCATCACGGCAAATGCCGCCGCGCCCATCTCAAAGATATGCGGTACATAGGCGAGCGTCTCGACATTGTTGATCACCGTGGGACAGCGCTGATATCCCTCAACCGCCGGAAAGGGGGGCTTCAATCGCGGCCAGCCGCGCTTGCCCTCCAACGATTCCAGCAGGGCCGTCTCCTCGCCGCAGATGTACGCTCCCGCGCCTCTGTGCACGACGATATCCAGAGGATAAGCATGCTCCATGACTTTGGCACCCAGGATGCCCGCAACTTTCGCCTCGGCGATGGCACTCTCCATTCGCTCGATTGGCAGATCGTACTCGCCCCGGATATAGATGTATGCCATGTGCGCGCCGATGGCACGGCACGTTATAATAATCCCCTCGATCAACAAGTGCGGATCGGCAATCATGATGTACTTGTCTTTGCACGTGCCCGGTTCACCCTCATCGCCGTTGACAACGAGATACCGTGGCTTGGGCGAATCCTTCGGCAAAAAGCTCCACTTGCGCCCAGTGGGAAATCCTGCCCCGCCCAGGCCCCGCAAGTTCGCTTTGATGACCTCCTGTACCAGATCATCGGGGGACATGGCGAACGCCTTCTCGATGCGGGTGTAGACGCCGTGGCGACGCGCCACCGCCAATGTGTGTTCGTCGTCGATCGCGAGGTGTTTGCTGACAATCGGCCCGGACGGGCACAAGCTGGGATGGCCGGGCAGTGAATCAGCATGCGACGGGTTATCGATCAGCCGGTCGAGCGTTTCGCGCGTGACGTTGTTCACGTAGCGGTTATTCCAGCGCATGGTGGGCGCGTGTTCGCAGTTGCACAGGCACTCGACTTCCGAGAGCGTGAACTGGCCGTCGGTCGTCGTGCTGCCGACATCGAGGCCGAGACGCGCTTTCGCGTGTGCGACCAAGTCTCTTGATCCGGCCAGCCAGCAGGAGATGTTGCGACAAATCTGAATGTGATGTGTCCCGCGCGGTTGACGGGGGTACATCGTATAAAACGTCGCCACTTCGTGCATCTCATTGAGCGGACGATCCAACACCTCGGCCGCAATCCGCTCGACCTCCGGTGAAATCCAGCCGAAGTCGCGCACCGCCAGCCACAAGACCGGTAGCGTCGCCGAACGCTTGTCGGGATAACGGCTGAAGATATCGTCGATTTCACGGCGCGCCGCATCGCTCCACGCCACCGGCCCGGCGTGATGCTGCATTCCGTAGTCGACCGTGCGCGGTGAGTGGTCGCGAGTCGTTGTCATCGGTCCAGCTCGCCGGCGATCATGTTGATGCTGCCGAAGGTCGGCACCACATCGGCGACCATGTCGCCGATGATCATGCGATCCAAACCCTGCATCAGATAGAAACACGGGGGGCGGCAACGCACGCGGTAGGCGCGGCCACTGCCGTCGGACACCATGTGAAACCCGAGTTCGCCGTTGGCCGCTTCATTGGCTATGTAGATTTCGCCCGGCGGCGGCTTGAGTCCCTCGCCCTCCATGATCAGCATAAAGTGGTTCATCAGACCCTCGATGTTGCCGTAGGTGTCCTCCTTGGGCGGCAACACCGCGCGCTTGTCATCGGCATTGATTTGTCGCGCATGCGCCTTGCCGGTGCCGTCCAGTGTCGGATCCGCCTGCACCGCTCGCAACAGCAGATCGGTCGTCATTCCCATCTTGGCGGCATCGACGACCTCGCTGGCCGACAGCGGGCGTCCGCTGAGATCGACCCGTACCGCGCCGCCGGGAATCTCCCGGATGCATTGACGGATGATCCGTGCCGACTGCTGCATTTCCTCGAGGCGAACGAGGTATCGGTCGTAATTGTCACCGACACTGCCGATCGGGACGTCGAAGTCCAGGCGGTCATAGACGAGATAGGGCTCATCCTTACGCAGATCGCGGGCGCGTCCGGTCGAACGGAGGACCGGACCGGTGAATCCCAAAGACCAGGCGTCCTGTTGCGAAATGACCCCAACATTGCGCGTCCGGTCGATGAAGATGCGGTTGCGTGTCAGCAGCCGGTCGACCTCCGCGATTTCCTTGTCCACATTCACCAGCGCCGATTCGAGACGTTTCAGCCAGCCATCGGGCAGATCGCCCTTGACGCCCCCGACCTTGACATACGAGACCGTCAGTCGCGCGCCGGTCAGTTCCTCGACGAGTTCGTAGAGGTACTCGCGTCCCTTCATCAGGTAGATAAACGGCGTCATCGCCCCCATCTCCATGGCGATGGCGGCAATGCACGTCAGGTGGTCGGTGATGCGGGACACCTCGCTGATGATGACGCGGATGTATGCGCAGCGTTCGGTGATCGTCAGATCCAGCAGCTTTTCGACACCCATGGCATAGGTGACATTGTTGATCAGCGGCGAGACATAATTGAGCCGGTCCGTGTAGGGAAAGGCCTGCCCCCACCCGACCACCTCGCAATCCTTCTCAAAGCCGCGATGCAGATATCCGATCTCAATGTCCGCGCCGGCCACCTCTTCGCCGTCGAGCTCGGCAATGATGCGGATCACGCCGTGCATGGCGGGGTGCGCCGGGCCCATGTTCAGCATCATCGAACGGGTCCGACGCCCGGAGCGCGAATCGATGTGCTCCTCGACCGGGATGCGCGTCTGCGTTGGAAACGGTGTCTCGGAGGCCGGCATGATTACAGGAAGATCATTCCCGGACGATCATCGGGGATTTCACGCATCGGCACCCGCGGCTGACGTTTGTTGACCGGATAGTCCTTTCGCAACGGGTAGCCGACGAATTCCTCGTACATCAGGATGCGCGTCAGATTCGGATGCCCGGTGAACCGCACACCGAACATGTCATAGACCTCGCGCTCGGGCCAGTTCGCGGCCGGAAACAGATCGACGATCGAATCGATCACCGGATCGGCATCGTTGAGCGGACGCGTCTTGAGACGGAATCGGGAATTGGTCCGCGACGAATACAGATAAACAATCACTTCAAAGCGTGGCTTCAGTTTCAGTTCCAAGCGGTCGACACCGCACAGATCGGTCAGGAAGTCGAAAGCGCAGTCGGTGTCTTCCCGCAGAAACGCGATCACCTCATGATAGCGATCCGGACGCACAACCGCGGTGGCATCGCCCCGATGCGTGTGCGTTTCGATGAGACCGTCGCCGAACCGGGCGCTCAGGCAGGCGATGACCGGATGGGCGTGTGCGTTGGCGTCCGTCATTGATGCAAACAGTCGGCTACGCGCTCTTGCGCACGGAGCCGGTCAGGGGGTGATATTCCGACTGGATTTTGTCCTGAAGCTTCATGAGGGCATCCAGCACCGTCTCCGGACGCGGCGGGCAGCCGGGGATGTAAACGTCGACCGGGATCACGCGGTCGATCCCCTGCACGGTCGCGTAGTTGTCGTAGAAGCCGCCCGTGCAGGTGCAGACACCGAACGCCACAACCCATTTCGGTTCGCACATCTGTTCGTAGACTGTTTTCAGGATCGGCGCCATCTTCTGCGAAATTGTCCCGACGACCATGAGCATATCGGCCTGACGGGGTGAAAAGCGTGGCCAAGCCGCGCCGAAACGATCCAGATCGTAATGAGCCGCCGACACTGCCATGTATTCCATCCCGCAGCAGGCGGTCACGAACGGGTAGGGGAACAGCGACCACTTCCGTGCCCAGGCGATCCCGTCGGAGAGCCGGGACGTGAAAAACCCCCCCTGTCCCTCTTTTACCGCCATTTCAAAGCACCCTTCTTCCAGTCGTACCACAGGCCGAACGCGAGAATGGCGATGAAAATACCCATGGCCCAGAACGCCGGGGCGCCGATCTCGCGAAAGACCACCGCCCACGGAAACAGAAATGCCAACTCGACATCGAAGATGACAAAGAGAATCGCAACAAGATAGAATTGTACGTCGAAATACCCGCCGGGCATCTGAAACGGCGCAAAGCCGCACTCAAACGGGCGCTGCTTGACAGGAGTTGGCCGCTTGGGACCCAGAATGCTCCCCAAAAGCCACATCACCGCGACCAACAGCGCGACGAACGTTCCGATCACCAACAACGGCCAGTACTGCGCGATGATCAATCTCCCTCAAAAAGAAAACGGCCGGCGCCGTTTTCGGTGAAATCTCTTCTTGTTCCCACGCGGCAGGGCCGGACGATCAATCCATCCGAGCCGCACGTGTTACTTCTGAAAATACTCTGCGTTCTTGGCCGTGTAGTCGGTCCACTTCTCGGGGACTTCACTTTCCTCGAAGATCGCCTCAACGGGGCAGGCGGGAACACAGGCGCCGCAATCGATGCACTCCGCGGGATCGATATACAGCATTTCCGCCTCTTCAAACTCCGCTGCGTCCTTGGTCGGATGGATACAATCGACCGGGCAGGCATCTACACACGCGGTGTCTTTGGTTCCGATGCACGGTTCGCAGATGACATACGTCATGGACCGACTCCTCCTGACCAGGTGCTGTCAATCCGTTGACGGCCAATCGGTTGAATCGGCCGACACGGTGCTTTCTCCGGCGATCCCCGCCGAGGTAATGCTCATGGTTCAAACGCCCCGACGCTACTTTTGTTGGAGACAAAATCGCTGATTGTCATCGAATCGAACAGCACTTTGATGCGCTCGTGCAGAGCCCTTAACGGGTCGCTGATGATACACTCATCATACTGGGGACAATCAGCCCCATTGCCGTCGACACAACGCACCAGCGCTGCTTTGCCCTCGATGGCCATTAAGACTTCGCTGAGATTCAGCGCATGGGGTTCCCGAGCCAGGGAGTAACCGCCCTTCTTTCCCTGGTGTGACTTCAGCATTCCCGCGGTCTTCAACTCATGAAAGACTTTGGCCACCAACTTTCCCGGCATGTTGTGCTGATCCGCAACTTCCCGGACATTCACCACCGTGCCGGGAGACTGGGCGGCAAGGTGGGCCAGCCCGATCAGTGCATACTCGGTACGTCGCGTCAGGTTGAGCATGGAATCCTCACTTCCAGAGGAGCCCAACTGCGTGGGGTGTAGGGAATTCGCCTGGCTGCGTCAAGCACGTTTGAGCAGTGTGGTGCCGCCGCCGCGTCTGCACTCCACCTGTCGGACCCCTTGTGAAATGTAACATTATATCCCATATTACCTTATGGGCGAACCACCATCCGGCCCGCTGAATCTCCCGGATGCAATGGGACACAGTCGTGCCTTCCGTGAATCAATACGCCTTGGGTCGACTTTGCGCCACCTACTCCGGCGGTTTTTTGACATCTCCGATGACGATCGGGCAGATATTGACAGATTCAGTCGTGTATGACCTGCTTGATTCGTCGGCAGCAAATTATGTGATTGGTTCTTGCAATTCCGAGCGTGTCGGTAGCGATGATTATCAGCCAATCAGCCAAAGGGAGACTCTGAAATGCCAACACGGAAGGCGCAAGCCGAATGGAAAGGCGATCTGAGGAACGGTTCGGGCGTCATGAAGATGGCAACCGGTTCTTATGAGGGGCCGTATTCATTCGGTTCCCGATTCGAGGAGTCGAAGGGCACCAACCCAGAGGAGCTCATCGCAGCAGCACATGCCGGGTGTTTCTCGATGGCGCTCTCGGCCGGATTGGGCAAGGCCGGCTTCAGCCCCAAGCGGGTCAGCACCAAGGCAACGGTCCACCTCGAAAAAGTCGGCGATGGATTTCAAATCACGACAATCGAACTGGATACCGAAGCCGAAGTGCCGGGAATCGACAAAGCCACGTTCATGCAGCACGCCGAGGGTGCCAAAGCCGGATGCCCGATATCGAAGGCCCTGGCGGCGGTACCGTCGATCAAACTGACCGCGAAATTGCTGTAGTCCTGCGGAATCGCGCGCGGGGCAAGGCGGCCTCCCCCTGCCGTCGATTACGGGCTCTCACTCTCCCAGGAATCCCATCGGGTCGATGGCGATGCCGTCTTTGCGTATCTCATAGTGCAGGTGCGGCGCCGTCGACTGGCCCGTGTTGCCGGAAAATGCGATTCGGTCCCCACGCGATACCGCGTCCCCCTCGGTGACGAGCAAGACGGAGTTGTGCCCGTACGTTGTCCCAAAGCCGTTGGCGTGATCGATGACGATCATAAATCCGAAGGCGTCATCTTTCCCCGCAAAGGCGACCGTGCCATCTGCGGTCGCCATGATCGCCGTTCCCTCGCGGGCGGCGAAGTCGATGCCGGTGTGACGCAACACGGGATTATTCGAATGCGGCGAGAATCCGCGCGATAGCCGTCCGGCGATCGGTTTGCCGCGTGGACGGTTATTGGGGTCGGGCGCGCAATTGGGAACCAGGACGCCTGGGTCTGTGCCGCCCGATGCGACATCGGCCCATTCCGAGCCGGTGTCCGTTGCGGCACTGTCGTATCCGTCGGCCAGCACTCCCTCAGGCAGACGGTCGGGTCGAATCGAATCTGCAAAATCCGGCACCGAAATTCCCATCAGATCGGCAATTTGACGGGTAAACTCGCGGTGGCGTGTCAGTTCCGCTTCCAGGCGATCGACTTTCGCCATCGAACCGAGCAACTGCTGGTTCTCGATCGACAAGGACTCGATACGATGCACCGAACGCCAATACAACAGCGTAAACATCGTCGTGACCAACAGTGCGATCAGGACTGCCGCCGCCACCGTGATCAGCAGACGCATCGTGTACCATGGAAGACGGAAGGCCCGGACCGGACGATCCGGGCCGCCTTCCTCCATGACCATCAGTTGGTAGCCGGGACGTTTCATTGCCGTCGTTGACGCGAGACATTATACGGGCATCGCAACACGACGTCAGCCCGATTCGCATGCAACTTGCCGCGTGATTCCGGCGGTCATGGACCGTTTATTGAGCCGTTACGGCAATCCGAGGTCCATGCCACGTGCCTGAGACATCCGAACTGAAACGATCCGTATCCGGCGTACGCGGTATCGTCGGCGACACACTGACTCCCGAACTGGTCGCCCGGCACGCTGCGGCATTCGGCAGCCTTCTGAGTGGCGACAAGGTTGTCGTCGCCTCCGACACGCGTCCGACCGGCCCCATGATCAAGGAAGCGGCCATCAGCGGATTGCAGTCGGTCGGCTGCGATGTCATTGACATCGGGATCGCGCCGACCCCGACGGTGCCATTGGCGGTCACGCACTTCAAGGCCGCAGGCGGGATTGCAGTCACCGCTTCGCACAATCCCATCGAGTGGAATGCGCTGAAATTCATCGGGTCGGCGACGCAATTGCTGTCGCCGACGCTATTTGACCGCATCTACGATCTCGCCGATGGGAACGGTCGAATCGCATACAGGGGCTGGGACAAGATCGGTTCACGCACATCGTCGTTGGCGATGTTGAATGTTCACATTCGGCGCGTTCTCTCGTTGAAGCAGGTCGCAACACGTGCCGTCGCACGGCGCAAACCGAAAGTGGTCCTCGATGCGGTCAATGGCGCCGGATCGGTGTATGCACCGGCGCTGCTGAGGAAACTGGCATGTCGCGTGGTCGAGATTCACTGCAGGCCCGACGGACGATTCCCGAGAGGAACCGAGCCGTTGCCCGAGAACTTGAAGGATCTGTGTGCGGCAGTAGTGAGGCATCGCGCCGATATCGGCTTTGCGCTTGATCCCGATGCCGACCGTCTGGCCGTCGTCGACGAGCAGGGCAAGCCCCTGGGAGAAGAGCGCACGCTCGTGCTGGCGACCGAATGGGTACTCTCGCGCACGCCGGGACCGGTGGTCATCAATCTTTCGACGACACAGGCGGTTCTCGATGTCGCCAAATCACACAAACAGCGCGGGTACACCGCCAAAGTCGGCGAGGCGAATGTCGCCGCAATGATCAAGTCCAAACACGCCGTCATCGGGGGCGAGGGCAACGGCGGCGTAATCATGCCCTCGCTGCATCCGGGGCGCGATGCGATGCTGGGGATGGCATTGGTGTTGTCGTACTTATCCCACGCCGATCAACCAATATCACAGTTGTCGGCCGGGCTGCCGATGTATTATGCCGCCAAAACCAGGAAAGCCCAGTCCGGGGATTGGCAGGACCGATTGAGTCGTTTTGCCGATCACTTCGGTACAAGGGGACAGATCGACACGCGGGATGGGATTAAAGTCACGATGGACGGTGAATCGGTTCATGCGCGCGCTTCCAATACTGAGCCAATTGTCCGTATATCGACTGAGGCTAGAACGCAGAAGCAAGCGAAGGCGTTGCTCTCGGAGGCATTGGAGTCGCTGGGGTATTGATCGATCGGTGTCCCGGAGCGATCATCCCGGAGTTCAGACGGATGAGTTCACTCGCCTCATCGACACCGGAACCTCGTGGGGTGTAAGGTACAAGGGAGTGAGTACAGCTCAGACATTTGCCATCGCAGCCAATCTGATCGTGGTTACGAATTGGTCGGTAGTACACGCGCAGCTCGACTCAATTGATGCGCGTAGTTTATTCTGTGATGCTCTGTATCAGTACCTGAGAGTCGAAGGGGTATCGGACAGTGCACTCGATGCACTGAGCGACTGTGTTCCAATGCGGATTGTGCATCACATATCACAGGATCCCGAGTACATTAACTTCGAGTTGGCGTGTATTCCAGTCCCTCTTCGTCATGGTGACAGTTCATTTGTGCCGAGCAAGAGTGAGGTGTTTTGCGGATGCTCAGATGGCCACGGCCTTACGTACGTAGTCATACTAAAGCAGAATCTGAACGGTTGGGAATCGATCTGGGACACAACTTTGCACTTCAGTTGTGCCCCGATTGGTCTGATGCATCAAGATCTCGGCATCGGTAAGGGTTCTTATCCCACGCTACATCTGATGGAGTCATGGGTTTGGGGTGTTACTAATTGGCTGATCGAATGGAACGGCGTGGCAGGACGATTTGTCTCCGATGCAACACGATTTGGCCCACAAACTATCACGGGGTGGTTTGAACCCATTGACATGAACGGAGACGGCGTCATGGAACTCAGTGTCCAGGACACCCACGGACCCGAGGCGCTCCACGGGAGAGTGTGGACATTCGATCAACGCACACAGCAGTACAGACTCGACTCAGCATTATCGGAGTACATGTTTCCAGGAAACGCGTTGGATTCAATAGAATAGAGGGCCCCCATGTGCGGAATCATCGGCTATGTCGGCGGGCAGCAGGCGCTGCCGCTTTTGATCGACGGACTCAAACGGATGGAGTACCGCGGCTATGACTCGGCCGGGTTTGCCATTTTCGGTCCGGATGGACTTCAATGCGAAAAGTACGCGGGGAAGATCGCGCGACTGGAGCAGGCACTCGTGGGCAAGAATTACGAGGGGACATGGGGCATAGCCCATACTCGCTGGGCCACGCACGGCGAGCCCAATGACAACAATGCCCACCCGCACACTGACGACTCCGGCGATTTCGCTTTGGTGCACAATGGCATCATCGAAAACTACGCCACGTTGCGCGAATGGCTGATCCGTCGCGGGCACCTGATCCGCACCGAGACCGACACTGAAATTCTCGTGCACCTGATCGCCGACACCTACGACGGTAATCTGGTCGAGGCGACCCGGATTGCGCTCTCGCAAGTCGAAGGCACCTACGGCATCGCAGTAACCACGCGTCACGAGCCGGAGTTGATCGTAGCGGCGCGACATGGCGCGCCCCTGGTGATCGGGCGCGGCAACATGGAAAACTTCGTCGCCTCCGATGTGGCGGCGCTGATCCGTCACACCAATCAGGTCGTCTACCTCGACGATCTCGAATTGGCCGCGGTCACGCGTGAAGGATTTTCGATCTCCAAAATCGACAAGACGGTCGTCACGCGCGAAGCGCAGGAAATCGAGTGGACGCTCGAAGAAATCGAGAAGGGCGGCCACGCGCACTTTATGCACAAGGAAATCCATGAACAGCCGGTCACGATCACCAATGCGATGCGCGGACGTCTCAACCGGGACGAGGCCACGGCGCGTCTCAACGGCATCAAGCCGCATCTCGAAGAATTGGGGCAGATCGACCGTATCATTATCACCGCCTGCGGGACATCGTGGCATGCGGCGTTGATCGGCGAATACATGATCGAGGACCTGGCCGGCATTCCCGCCGAGGTCGAATACGCCTCCGAGTTCCGTTATCGCTCGCCGATTGTCCGTCCCGGTACTGCCGTCTTCGTAATCTCCCAGTCGGGCGAGACCGCCGACACGATGGGAGCGATGCGTGAGGCCAAACGACGCGGCGCGCGCGTGCTGGGGATCTGCAATGTGGTGGGCTCAACGATCGCGCGCGAAACCGACGGCGGCATCTACATCCATGCCGGGCCGGAGATCGGGGTCGCCTCGACCAAGGCGTTCACGTCACAAGTAACCGTGCTCTCGCTGGTCGCGCTCCTCTTGGCGCGAATGCGCGAAATGTCGTTTGACCGCGGGCAGGAGATGATCGCCGAGTTGGCGGCGCTGCCCTCGAAAGTGCAGGCGATCCTCGACCGCGAGGATGAGATCCGCGCGATCGCCGCTGACTACCACCGTCACGACAACTTCCTATACCTCGGACGCGGCTACAACTTCCCGGTGGCATTGGAAGGCGCGCTCAAGCTGAAGGAAATCTCGTACATCCATGCCGAGGGATACCCCGCCGCCGAGATGAAGCACGGCCCCATCGCGCTCATCGATGAGCGCATGCCGGTGGTGGTGATCGCGTTGCGCGATTCAGTCTATTCCAAAGTCATCAACAACATCCAGGAAGTAAAGGCGCGCCGCGGCACGGTCATCGCCATCGCCACCGAGGGCGACGACGAGATCACCAAACACGTCGATCATGTGATCCATGTTCCACAGACGCTGGAGCCATTGACCCCGATTCTCTCCTGCGTCCCCTTGCAACTCTTGGCTTACCACATGGCGGTCCTGCGCGGCCGCGATGTCGACCAGCCGCGGAACCTGGCCAAGAGCGTGACGGTGGAATGAGGCGGCAAGTGTCGATTGCGCTGGTAGGGGCGCGATTCATTCGCAAACACGTATAGAAGAAAGCCCCCGCCGTTTCCGGCAGGGGCTTTTTCGTTCGAGTGAGGCGATCTCTCTTGTTAGCTCCTGCTCTTCATCGCCTTCTCGATTCCCGCTTTCAGGTCGGCGGCGTTCATGACCGGGGTCATATAGACTTCGGCGTTCAGTCCGAAGAAAAACGACTCGGCGACCGAGGGGATGTGTGTCGGGTCAGGCAGATCGATCACGAACATCGCGGTTCGCTTCCCGGCTTCGGCAAAGAAATACGCCGCTTCGGGTTTGAAGCGCTGCATGAAGGCCTCCATCACCTTCGGCAACGTACCGTTCTCAATTGCTTTGTTCCCCGCTTCGACCGGGATTGAGGCCTTCACTAAGGTGCGCATGGTCTGCGGCTCCTGTCTTGTGGGTGGATTGTGTGTTCTGTGGTGTTTCGCCCACAGATCCTGAAGCTAAGTAAACCGTGCCGGGGCGTCGCAGCTTAAGTTGAAAGCGAATGAAAAAAGCCCCGTCCCGGCAGTCGGGACGGGGCTTTGATGTTTCGTAATTCGACGCACGGCTTAACGGCTGCCGCCGGCAGAGGTGTTCTGGACCGGGGCGGATTGCTCGGTCTCGGTCGCGGACAACAGCTTTACGGCCGCAGTCGGGGTCTCGCCCTTGCTCTCATGCTTGGCGATGTACGCTTCGGCATCGGCACGGCTCATACCGCGCGCGACACAGGCGTCGATGCAGGCCTCACGCGACGGGACCGCATTCAGGTCCACCGCCACAGCGGCCTTGCCCGCCGACACGGCGCACTGAGCGTACTTTGCTTCCGCCTGCGAGCGTGTGAAACCATCGGCCATCAGACGGTTGAGGCACTCTTCCTTGCTGATGTTGCAGGCCTTGCCATCAGTCGCTGAGGCCAAGCTGGCGGTCGTCTTCGAACCGCTGCAGCCGGAGGCGCTGGCGGTCTGTGCATTGGCTTTCGAAGCACAGCCACTGGCGCTGGCGGTCTGCGCATTGGCTTTGGAGGCGCAACCATCAGCGCTCGCCAAGCTGGCAGTGGTCTTGGAAGCGGAGCAACCACTGGCGCTGGCAGTCTGAGCACTGGCCTTGGAGGCACAGCCATCGGCACTCGCCAAGCTGGCGTTTGCCTTGGAAGCACAACCGCTGGCGCTGGCAGTCTGAGCACTGGCCTTGGAGGCACAGCCGCTGGCGTTTGCTTGCTGGACGGCGGCGGCCTTGGAGGCACAGCCGCTGCCTTCGCTCGCGTTGGCCTGGTACACCTTGGCCTCGTTGCCGCAGCCCTTGGCAACGCATGCAGCCCATTTGGCCTCGGCATCAGCGCGCGTTAGACCATCGGCCATCAGCTTGGCAACGCACTCTTCCTTGGTGCAGGATTTTCCATCGGCGCCGACCAACTTGGCATCGGCCGAGGAAACCTGGGCGGTCGTTGCATCTTTCGATGCTTTCGCGTGTGAGTCGCAGGCGTATCCGTCGGCAATCGACAGACCGCCACCCAGCGCAACCACGGCCAACAGGGCGATGATTGTCTGGTGACGTTTCAGAAACTGCATGGTACCTCCCTTTGGGTTACAGATAATCAACTCGTTGTCGAATTCAACACTCTGAGTCAACAATTGATCCCGGAAAATTGTCCTATCAGTTTAATTCGGCAAGTAAATTCGTCTGACTTCAAGCAAAATGGAACACACAATTGCCGCTCTTGTCAATCCTTTTCGCCACACGGGGTTACCGACCAGCGCCGGTTTTATGCCAGCCTAAGCGCTCTAATCGTAAAATTGTGTCGCGATAGTTGAGGCAATTCGAGGATAACAGACTGTGCACCATGATATTACGATCCTGCTTGTAACGGCAGCCTCCATCGGGTTTATCCACACCCTCTTGGGACCCGACCATTATATCCCGTTTGTGGCCATGGCGAAATCGGGCCCATGGTCTCTGAGGAAGACCATCGCTGTCGTCTTGGTTTGCGGGTTGGGACACGTGGGCAGTTCGGTCATCATCGGCGCTCTCGGGATCGGGCTGGGCTGGGCGTTGGGCGCGATGGAAGCACTCGAAACGATGCGCGGCGATTGGGCAGCGCTGGCGCTGATCGGTTTCGGACTGGCATACATGATCTGGGGTATTCATCGCTGACTGCGTCAACATACGCACACACACTTCCATGTCGGTGGTGATGGGAATCCGGTTGTTCACGCACATGCTCACGTCGGCGAACACGTCCACGCCGATGCCCTCCCATACCGTTTCTCACCTTGGGCGCTGTTTGTCGTGTTCATTCTGGGGCCCTGTGAGCCATTGATCCCGCTGCTGATCATCCCGGCGTCTCAGCACAGTTGGTGGGGTGTGGCCGCCGTCATCCTGGTCTTCGGCGCAGTCACCATCATCACCATGCTGGCAATGACTTTCGCCCTCATCCACGGATTGAGTCTGATCCCGGTTCGGTCTTTTGAACGCTGGGTGTCTGCCCTGGCGGAATTTGCCCTTTTTGTTTCCGGAGCCCCGATCCGCTGGCTGGGGCTCTGACGCCCCCGATTCTCCAATCCGAAGACCGGCTTGAATCAGGGCGATCAATCCGCTATCGTCGAAAGTCTGTGCCGTTTGTGGTTAGCAAAGGGCCAGAGAAAACACCGCATGCCCACTGAATCCAAATCCCTCCATCCGGAAGACATCAAAGTCATCCTGGCGACCGACTGCGGTTCCACCACCACCAAGGCGATTTTGATCGAGAAGACCGGCGATGAGTATCGGCTGATCGTCCGCGGCGAAGCTCCGACCACGGTCGAGGCGCCGTTTGAGGATGTCACGATGGGTGTTCTCAATGCCGTGGGCGAGGTCGAGGAATTGGCGGGGCGCAAGCTCCTGGACGAAAACGGCAGGATCATCAGTCCTGCCAACGGCAAGGTCGGCACCGACATCTACATTTCGACTTCATCGGCGGGCGGCGGACTGCAAATGATGGTCGCCGGCGTCGTGCGCTCGATGACCGCCGAATCGGCCGAACGCGCCGCGTTGGGCGCCGGCTCAATCGTGATGGACGTGATCGCCTCCAATGACCGGCGGCAGCCGCATGAGCAGATCGAACGGATCCGTCGGCTGCGTCCCGACATGATCCTGCTTTCAGGGGGCATCGACGGCGGCACCACGACGCACGTCGTCGAAATCGCCGAATTGATTGCGGCGGCCGATCCCAAGCCGCGGCTGGGCACCGGATACAAGTTGCCGGTGATCTATGCGGGCAATAAGGACGCAACCGACGCGGTCAAAGAGACCCTGGCCGAAAAGACCGACTTGTCGGTCGTCGACAATCTGCGTCCGGTCCTCGAGCGCGAGAACCTGCTGCCGGCGCGCGAGAAAATCCATGACCTCTTCATGGAGCATGTCATGGCGCAGGCGCCCGGCTATCGCAAGCTGATGAGCTGGACCGATGCGCCGATCATGCCCACCCCGGGCGCGGTCGGCTCGATCATCAAACGGGTGTCCGAGATCGAAAACATCGAAGTGGTTGGTGTCGACATCGGCGGGGCGACCACCGATGTCTTCTCGGTTTTTCAGGGCGTGTTCAACCGCACCGTCTCGGCCAATCTCGGCATGTCGTATTCGATCTCGAATGTCTTCGCCGAATCCGGATTGCCCAATGTCATGCGTTGGGTGCCGTTTCACTTAGACGAGGGCGACCTGCGCAATCGCGTCAAAAACAAGATGATCCGTCCAACAACGATCCCGCAGATGATGGAAGAGCTGATCTTCGAGCAGGCGATTGCCAAGGAGGCGCTGCGGCTGGCGTTCATTCAGCACAAGTCGTTCGCCACAGTGCTGAAAGGGATCCAACAACAACGCACCATCGCCGATGCGTTCGAACAGACCGGATCGGGGCATACGCTGGTCAACATGATGACCCTGAATATGCTGATCGGGTCCGGCGGCGTGCTCTCGCACGCGCCGCGCCGACAGCAGGCGGCGCTCATGTTGATCGACGCGTTTGTGCCGGAGGGAATCACGCGGTTGGCGGTCGACTCGATCTTCATGATGCCCCAGTTGGGTGTCTTAGCCGAGGTCCATCCCAGGGCAGCGACCGAAGTGTTCAACAAGGACTGCCTGATTCATCTGGGCGTCTGTGTCGCCCCGGTCGGTGAATCGAAAGCGGGCAAAGGCGAAACGATGCATTACAAAATCGAACGCCCCGATGGCACGGTCGACGAAGGCACACTCGCGTTCGGCCAGATGACACTGATCCCGCTGGGGTTTGACGAGAAATCCTCGTTGCCGATCTCCGCCAAAGCCGTTCTGGAGCCCGCGCGCGGATTCGATGTCGGAGCCGGCAGGGGGAACAAACTGGAATGCCAACTTTCCGGCGGCGTGGTCGGTATCATTCTTGACGGGCGCGGACGGCCTTTCGTCCTGCCGACCGATGACAAGGTCCGCGTCGCCAAGCTCAAAGAGTGGATGACGACGCTGGATATATATCCCGTCGAAGCATTGCAGAGATTATAGGGTACAAAGTGCGGACGAGTGGGACTATCAGTCGTGTGTTCGCCGGAGTTCTATTTGCATCCCTCTGGTCCATCCTGCTTGTGAGTTGTTCCAACGACGACGAGAAAGACAACAACGCCATCACCGGGCAGGTCATCGATTCCGACAGTCTGCCCGTGCCCGCAGCACACATCGCCATCGACTTCCGTCTGGCGGACGACTCTGAATTGTTTGGGAAGGTAGCGGTCGTTACGACGCTCAAGCCATATCCCGCCGACATCAGTGACAGCAGTTGCAACTATATCTTCGATTGGTGCGGCGAGTTGTTGACCACGATCAAATGCATCGGTGATGAACTGTGCATTTGGGACGGCACGCAACTGGGTGTGCTGAATGCCTCGCCGGGACTGTACACGATCGAGAGGCGCGATTGTGAAACGGGAATAACCGCGCAGGTCGACACTGTCCTGCTCATCCGGACCGACCTGGAAGACGAACTCAATGATATGCTCATTCCGCTGGCGACGACCGACTTTCAGGGACGATTCGCGATTCCCCGTTGTCTAGTGCCGACCGGCGTCCAATTCGGCTGCGTTCCCGAAGGCGAGCCCGCTGTCTGCGAGGTCGATCCGTTCGTGTTGGTCTATGCATGGAAAGATGACAAGCAGGGACTGGAACGTATCACGATCCCCGACCGTGGCACGGTGGAAGTGACGATTCAATTGTCGGGGAAGTGATCGGGGATCTGCACGCTGAACTCAGCCCACCATTTTCAGATCGATTGAGCACCACGAGTAAGGCGGGCTGAACCCACACACTGCAAATACGGGAAAACGATGGCACACGCATACACACCCGGATTGAAAGTCACCGATCAAGTTCGATTGGTCAAAGAGCGTATCCTGCCTTTGAAAGGCGAGGTGTTGGTCAAGAAGGGCGATCTCGTTGATCCCGGCACGGTCGTGGCGCAGACCCATCTGCCGGGACCGGTCGAGCCGGTCAATGTCGCCAACATCCTCGGTGTTCCTCCCGAGGACATTCAGGACTGCATGCTCAAGCGCGAGGGCGACCCGGTCGAGAAGGGTGAAGCGATCGCGCGTTCGAGTTCATTCTTCGGCCTGTTCAAGTCCGAATGCAAATCGAAGATCAAGGGCACGGTTGAAAACATCTCGCACATCACCGGGCAAGTGCTGCTGCGGGGCGAGCCGGTCCCGGTGCAGGTGCGCGCCTACATCAAAGGCGAAGTCGTCGATGTCCATCCCAACGAGGGTGTCTCGGTCGCCTGTCAGGCGGCGTTCGTGCAGGGCATCTTCGGAATCGGCGGTGAAACACACGGTGCGATCAAGGTTCTCTCGCGCGACCACAACGAAGTGTTGGATGCCGAAAAGATTACGCCCGACTGCGTCGGCCAGGTTCTGATCGGCGGCTCGCGGGTCACCGCCGATGCGCTCAAAAGGGCCATCGTGGTCAAAGCCAATGGGATCGTTGCCGGCGGATTCGACGATCAGGATCTGCGCAACTTTCTGGGGCGTGACCTCGGTGTGGCGATCACCGGCTCCGAAGATCTCGGCGTGACGCTGGTAGTGACAGAAGGATTCGGTACCATCGCCATGGCCGAGAAAACTTTCGAGTTGTTCAAGCGGCATGAGGGCGAGTTGGCGTGCATCAACGGCGCTACGCAGATTCGCGCCGGTGTGATCCGCCCCGAAGTGGTCATTCCGCAAGCCGTGGCGGTCGCTTCCGACCGTGAAGTAGAGATTGCCGGTCTGGCGGTCGGTTCACCGGTCCGTGTGATTCGCCAACCATACTTCGGCAAATTGGGCACCGTGTCCGACCTTCCGGCGCCGTTGCAGAAGCTCGAATCCGAATCGATGGCGCGTGTCCTGGAGGTACAGTTCAACGGCGCCGGAAAAGCCATCATCCCGCGTGCGAATGTCGAAATGATCGAAGAAGTGTAGCGCGGGCATGGCCTTGAGGTCTGGGTGCGTGGTTTTCTATCCTTGACACCCGCTTAACACGCCGATAGGTTCAATCGGTACGCGCCCATCCTCCCGGGCGACAAGCAACGGGACTTGATGCCCGCAGTGGCACGCGACTGAAGCCCGAATTTGAAGACAGCACCCGCACCATTTCGTCGTTCCTGTCACGCTGAACGTATCCTTGTTGTCATCTGCTTGGCGACTGCGCTGTGTCTGCTGATCCGGACTCGATCCGCTACTGCTCAATCGTCATTACGGATGTCGCCTGACACATCCTCCAATCTGGCCCCAATCGGATCGGCGATCATAAACCCGGACACCTTGTTGGAATTGTCGACTCCCTCCGTTGTGGTCCCGACGCCACAGTTCCGCCTGGGTCCGAGTCCTGCGACCGATGTTACCGCCGAGGACGCTCCCAACGATGTGGGTGGGGCGATTGTCGTGAATTGGAAGCCATCGCCGGACGAAGGCGCCGGACTCGGCTCCGTTACTGCTTACACACTCCTGCGCTCGACCTCTCTAAGCGGACCATTTGATACCGTCGGCACGATGACGTCAGGGATGACATCATTCATCGACGGTGGCGTCCTGGACGGCGTCGACTACTACTACATCGTGGATGCTATATCCATAGTGAATGGAGTAGCGGGGTTTATGACGCTGTCCGTACGATCCGAACCGTCCGTCGCCGTTCAGTCGCATGCGCAATGGTTTCACAAAGGACGAATCAATGCCTTGATCGCGGTCATCATCCTCTCCGGTTCGATTCTGTATTTCATCACACAAGCCAAATCGGGGCGTGAGTTGTTCATCCGCAAGATCGCGGGACTGGAAGCTGTCGATGAAGCGGTGGGGCGCGCAACCGAGATGGGGCGCGAGATTTTCTTCGTTCCGGGCATTGAAGACATGAACAATGTTCAGACGATTGCCGGGGTGACCATCCTCGGGCGGGTCGCCAAAATGGCGGCAACGTATGATGCAAAGCTCGATGTCCCGGTGCGCCGTTCTTTGGTGATGGTTGCCGGGCGCGAGACGGTCAAAGAGGCATATCTCGACGCGGGACGGCCCGATGCCTACCACGACGACATGGTGCATTATCTCACCGACGACCAGTTCGGGTATGCCGCCGGCGTCGATGGCATGGTTGTTCGGCGCAAACCGGCCACTATCTTCTACATGGGCGCGTTCTATGCCGAGTCGCTGATCCTGGCGGAAACCGGCAATTCGATCGGGGCCATCCAGATCGCCGGGACCGCACAGCCCGCGCAGTTGCCGTTTTTTGTCGCCGCATGCGATTACACGCTCATCGGCGAGGAACTCTTCGCGGCGTCCGCGTATCTGTCCAAAGAACCGCGACAATTGGGGTCGCTGAAGGGGCAGGATGTGGGCAAATTCTTCATCCTGGCCTTCGCGATCATCGGGATTCTGCTGGCGACGTTCAATCTGCTCGACATGTCGCACTGGTTCACTGTGAACTGACAGCCCATCACAACGGCCGCCATGAAACGTGAAGTCCCTCTCATCCTGACCGGCGTTGTCGGTGTTGTGTTCATCATCCAGTTTTTCATCCCGCATGAACCGTTTCACTCGCTGGCCGATGTCTTCTCCGATTGGTTTTCGATCATCGAGTCGTGCGCCATCTGGCTGGGGGCGTTCAATCTGATCAAGCTGTCGATGGACCGACTGGGACGCAGGATTCTCATCCCGACCGTCGGGGTCGTTTCATTGGCGCTGCTCTACGGGATTATCGCGGCGCCCGGATTTCTCCAGGGGCAACTGCCGCTGATCTTGTTCCTGATGGCATTCCTGCTTTTGGCGGCCGGACAGTACTCGCGCAGCAAGATGTCGGATGAATGGTTTCTCTCGTTTTCGACCATCGTGTCGTTCGTGCTGATTCTGATCGTCGGCTTCGGCTTCTCCGCTGGACGCCGTTTCCTGGAGCCGGGAACCAGCTTCGACTACTTGTATGTGAATGTCTATTCGCCGCTGTCGTCGACGATGTTCGCCATGCTGGCGTTCTTCGTCGCGTCGGCGTCGTATCGCGCATTCCGCGCACGCAATCGCGAGGCGACACTATTGCTCTTGGCGGCATTCTTCGTGATGCTTGGGCGCGTCCCGCTGGGAGACTTGATGAGCTCGTTTATGCCGGAGGGAGCGCGGCTCTCGAATTTCGCGGACTGGATCATGAACTTTCCCAACGCGGCCGGTCAACGCGCCATCATGATCGGGATCGCGCTGGGGATCGTTTCGACATCGCTGCGTGTGATCCTCGGCATCGAACGGTCACACTTAGGCGGTGACTAGGAAGCCCGCATATGCAGATGAATCAGGCACCGGGCAAGATCAATTTCTGGGACCGGCTGATCGCCATCGACCGGCGCGTCATCTTCCTCGCGGTCGGCCTGGCGGTGTCGCTGCCGCTCTTTTTGAACATTTCGCAGAAGATCTACATATCGCCGGAAGCGCGCGACCTTTACGACGCGCTGGAGGCGCTCCCCGCCGGATCGAAAGTCTTGATACCCTGCGACTACGACCCACCATCCGCACCGGAGCTGCAACCGATGGCGGTGGCGTTTATGCGCTACTGCCTGCGCCGTGATTTTAAGATGATCATCATGGGTCTGTGGCCGCAGGGACCGCAGCAGGCGAATTTGGCGCTCGAGACGGTGGCCGGCACGACGCCCGGCACGGAATTCACCTATGAAGGTCGTACCCTGCGTTACGGAGTCGACTGGGTGAATCTCGGATTCCAGGAAGGGCGTGAGTTTGTCATCGCCCGCATGGGGTCGTCATTTGCCGCCGCCTTTCCGCGCGACTACAGCGGCACGCCGGTCGGTGAACTGCCGCTGATGCGCGGAGTCTCCAACTTCAACAATGTCGACTTCGTCTTCAACCTGTCGGCCGGATATCCCGGCACCATCGAGTGGGTGCAATTGGCCGGTGACCGCTTTCATGCCGCGCTGGGGGCGGCCAACACGGCGGTGCAGGCGCCGATGGTATACCCCTACTACCGCGCCGGGCAGCTCAGCGGCATCCTCGGCGGGATGAAGGGCGCCGCCGAGTTTGAAGCGTTGGTGGGTGCGACAGGAAAAGGCACCAAGGCGATGCTGTCGCAGTCGTTCGCGCACGCGATCACGATACTGTTTATCATCATGGGGAATATCGCCTTCTTCGTCGGCGGACGCCGCTCGCGCCTGGCGACAAAGGGATAGGAAGTTGAGCCGGTGAAACTGCGTGCCTCATCGATCATCCTCTTGCTGGTCTCAGCGGGCTTGTTCGCCCTGTCGGCGAACTCGTTTGGCTTTGCGATGACGCTGGCCGCGTTCTTCACGCTCGGCATCTTCTCATTTCTCTACACAGACAACCCGTACTACAAGTTCTGCGAGGCGGTGTTTGTCGGCATTTCAGCGGGATACTGGTTTGTCTCACTGTACTACCAAAACTTGCTGGCGAAATTGATCGACACGCTGATGGACTCACCGTTTGGGTGGAACTACATTGCCTACGTATTCGCCGGCGTCCTCGGTGTCATGATGTTGTTACGGCTGGCCCCGAAGATCGGCTGGATTTCGCGCTGGGCGCTGGCGGTGATTGTCGGCGCGACCGCCGGGCTCTGGTTCATCACCTACCTGCAGTCCAATGCCATGCACCAGCTCGAGGACACCATCAAGCCATTGCAGGCATACGCCGCCGATGGTTCCTTGTCGTGGTACCAGACCATCGGCAACATCACGGTCGCCATCGGCACCGTGACCGGCGTCATCTATTTTTTCTTCTCCAAGGAGCACAAGGGCGCATTCGGCACCGCCGCACGCGTCGGCATATGGTTCTTAATGATCACCTTCGGTGCATCGTTCGGATACACCGTCATGAGCCGCATGTCGCTGTTGATCGGGCGGCTGGACTTCTTGTACGGCAGTTGGCTGCGACTGATCAATTGACGTGTGAGGCGCTGCTGAAATCCGCTTGATGATCGCTTAAACGATGTCGATATTATTTTTATAGGTGGGTAACGGAAACATCGGACTTGAATGGGATCCGCTCGCAGTCCCCGCACACACAACTCCAGACACAGGACCGATTTGTTTCAACGGCCATAACGGCCAACGGACCTGGGGCACCGATTCGCCCCGAGCAGCAAAGGAAGTGGATATGCCGGAAGGAACGGTCAAGTGGTTCAATGACAGCAAGGGATTCGGCTTCATCTCCCTGGATGACGGCAAGGACGTCTTCGTCCATCACACCGCGATCCAGATGGATGGTTTCCGTTCGCTCCAGCAGGGCGACCGGGTAACCTTCGATGAGGTCGAGGGGCCCAAAGGACCACAGGCCGCCAACGTGCGGAAGGTCACATAAGACCTCCTCGTCTCGCTGACGATGCTCCCGGTTCCGGTCAAATCCGGGACCGGGATTTCTTTTGCCCGAATACGCGCCGTGCATTTCCATTGCGTTGTGTACGGCGGCGGGTTAGGTTGGATCGCCGTTCGAGATCACTGCTGATGACGATCCCGAATCACCACTCAGTGTTGCGTCAATTGTTCTCAACTGTATTCAGCGGCCTGTTGCTGCTGTGGGCCGTTTCCGTCGCCAGCGCCCAGGCCGACGACATCGACACAACGGCCGCCGCGGACACGACGCGGACCATGACGCCGCCGCCGGCGCCTGCGTCGTCGGTTCGCGCCGATGACAAACCCAACGATCATGGACATGGGATCATCGTCGAGTGGGATCTCTCTCCTGATGACGGCGGTGGACGAAAGAACGTCATCCTCTACCAAGTGCTCCGCAGCCCCAGGATGGTCGGGCCGTTCTCCCCCGACTCAATTCCCGCCGGTGATGCGTCCTATCGCACGTTTTCCAGCGCAGCCTATCGCACCGCCGCCTGGCGATTGGTCGACGGCGAATGGGATACGGTTGGCCAGGCGCCCGCGGGGACTGACCGCTTCGAAAATGTCGGGGGGAAGTTCCGTGACGGTCGTGACTACTTACCGGATGATTTCGATTTCCGCTATGCCATTGAGACGCATTCGGTCAGCGGTGCGATGTCGATCTCACAAGCATCGCCGCCCGCGCACGCGCGCGGTCATTGGGTACACCTCGATCGGCTGTTCCACATCGGATTCCCTACGGCTCTCTATACCGCGCTGGTTCTCGGGTTTATCGCGGCCGCGCAAAAAGGTCGCGACCTGTATATCCGCCCGCTCCCCGGCATCAGCGCGGTCGATGAGGCGATCGGGCGCGCCACCGAGATGAACCGCCCGATCCTCTACGTGCTCGGGCTGGGCGCCGCCGATGAGATCGCGACGATTGCCTCGTTTACGATTCTCTCGCGTGTCGCCAAGAAGGTCGCGGAGCACCGCACCGAATTATTGGTCCCCTGCTACGATGCCGTAGTCATGTCGGTTGCGCAGGAGACGGTCCGGCAGGCGTATCTCGATGCGGGCCGCCCCGATGAGTACAAAGAAGACATCGTCTATTTTGTCACGCAGGATCAGTTTCCGTATGTCGCTGCGGTCAACGGCACCATGCTGCGGCGCAAGACGGCCACGAACTTCTATCTGGGCGTGTTCTACGCCGAGTCGCTGATCTTGGCGGAGACCGGCTCCCTGGCGGGATCGATACAGATTTCCGGGACCGACCGTGTCACGCAGATTCCGTTTTTCGTCGTCGCCTGCGACTACACGTTGATCGGTGAGGAGCTCTACGCGGCGTCTGCCTACCTGGGGCGCGAGCCGAAACTGTTGGGGACGTTGAAGGGGCAGGATTGGTTCAAGATGTGTTTTCTGGCGGTTCTCGGACTCGGCGCTGTCGGTGCGGCCCTCAACATCGATTGGGTTCTCGCTATATTCCGAATGAGTTTGTAACCGGACGCGACGATCATGAAACGCCAACTACCGCTCATCATTATATTCATCCTCGGTGTCTTCATGGTCGTGCAGTACCACGTTCCGCATGAGTCGTCGGAGTTTTTCTATGAGTTTGTCGCGCTCGACTGGCCGCCGATCATCGGTATGTTCGCCCTGACATTGGGGATCATCTCATTGGTGCGCGTCTCGATCAATCGCGTGCGGCAACGTCAGGATAATTGGCAGTACTCGATTTTCACGCTCGTGGCGCTGACGGTCATCATGATTGCCGGTTTTTTGCCTCCATACATGGGACCCGAGGCGACATCGGTGCGCTGGATGTTCGACCGGATGATCATCCCGGTGTCGGCCACAATGTTCTCGTTGCTGGCGTTTTTTATCGCCTCGGCCTCGTATCGCGCCTTTCGCGCGCGCTCGGTCCTGGCGACGATCCTGCTGGTCGCCGCCGTCATAGTGATGTTGCGCTTCTTTCCGCTGGGCCCATTCGGCGATCCCATCGCCGCAACGGCGGGCTGGATTCTGAATGTCCCGAACCTGGCCGCCAAGCGGGCGATCATCATTGGAGTCGGCTTGGGAATCGTCTCAACGGCGTTGAAGGTCATTCTCGGAGTGGAGCGTTCGTATTTGGGGCGTGATTAGGAACGGCGCAGACGATGAACATCTTCGAGAAAATGTTCGCCTTCGACCGGCGCTGGGTCTATCTGATGCTCGGGGTCGCGGTGGTCATTGCAGTCAAAGTGCCGTTCACCGTTCCGATCCGAATCTCCAAGGAAGCGCGCAACATCCATCTGTATTTGGACACGCTCAAAGCCGGGGATGCCATCCATCTGGCCATGGATTACGATCCGTCGGTCATGGCGGAACTGCAACCGATGACCGATGCGGTTCTCAAGCAGTGTTTCCAGCGTAAGGTCAAGGTCGTTGTCTCCGCCTTGCACCAGTTCGGTCCGGCGCTGGCGGCACGGGCGCTGGATACGGCGGTGTCGAAGCACTTTGAGTTGACCGGGGAGAAGCTCGTCAATGGCGTCGACTATGTCTTCCTCGGATACAAACCCTACCCGGCGCTTATTATCCTCGGCATGGGGCAAAACTACCGGATTCCGTTCCCCACTGATTATTACAACGTGCCGCTGGATTCGCTGCCGATGATGGACCGCATCCGCAACTACAGCGATGTCAAGGCCGTCATCAACATATCCGGGACATCGGCGACCGACTGGTGGATCTCCTATGGGAACGGACGCTACGGCATTCCGTTGGCGATCGGTGTCACGGGCGTCATGGCGACCGACTATTACCCGTATTTGCAGACAAATCAAATCTTCGGGATGCTGGGCGGCATGGTCGGCGCGGCAGAGTATGAAACTCTCGTCAACACACCGGGCCCGGCCGTCGAATCGATGAAAGTCCAGGTCGTGGCGCACACAATCGTGATCATCTTCATCATCATCGGCAATATCGGCTACTTTGCCACGCGCCGCAAACAGCGGCAGAACATCGTATAGGAGTCGCGACGGACTGACCGTATGGAATGGGGAACCGCGATCGCAACAACGGTGTCAGCGCTGATTACGCTGGCGATCTTCTCGTTCCTGTACAAAGACAACCCATTTTACAAGATTGCCGAGCATACTGCTGTCGGCCTGTCAGCGGGATACTGGGTACTACTGCTGTTTTACAATGTCGCCATTCCCAACATCTACCAGAAGCTGGCCGAGGGCCAGTGGTGGTATATCTTTCCGACGTTGTTGGGTGCGCTCATGTGGACGCGCCTGTTTCGCGGCGTTTCGTGGATCTCGCGCTATCCCCTGGCGTTCTATTTGGGGATTGCCACCGGCGTGGCCATCCCTTTGGAGATGCGGGCGAAGATCATCGAGCAGCTCAATGGCTCGGTCGGGCTGATCTCCTACTGGCATTCCCCGGGGGCGCTCACCGCCACCGGTTTCAACAACGCGCTGATCCTGGTCGGTGTCGTGGCGGCCCTGATATACTTCTTCTTCTCGAAGGAGCACAAAGGCGTGACCGGTGCGGTGGCGCAGTTCGGCATCGGTGTGCTGATGATCGGTTTTGGTGCGGCGTTCGGGTTTACCGTAATGGCGCGCGTTTCACTGCTGATCGAACGTGTGCAATTCCTGCTGTTCGACTGGTTGCGCTGGTATTAGCGGCGGCGCGCCGCCCGGCGGCGCCGCAAATTCTCGACAATAGAGTTACAGTTTGATTCTAATGATCGCGTCCTTCGAGGAACGCGACGATGCGCTTGGCGCGCTTGGGGCCGATGCCCCCGATCTTTCCCAACTCGCGGACGTCGGCGGAGAAGATACCGCGGAGATTGCCGAAGTGCTCGATCAGCGCCCGGGCATGCTCGTCACCGATGCCGGGCAACAAGCGGAGAATGCGGTCGGATGGCGGAAGCTCTTCATCGCCGGGCACTCCCTGGCCATTGCCCGAGGGCGGAGTGGCGGACACCTGGGCATCGACCGATTCGCCCATGCCGATCTGTACCTGGGTCGCCATGGCATAAAGCCAGTCCGCCGTCGCGGCGGCATCCTCGGCGAATAGCACGGGGACCCGGTTGTGTACGGCGACGAAGGCCAGGGCGCCGCGCATCGCACTGCGCGACGGGGAACCGCCATTGACTGGCAGTTCGCCTTCGACGATCACAACCGGCTCACGCACCGACTTCTTGAGATTTGTAATACGCCGAAAGATCTCGCGCTCAGCGGTCCACCGCGCGAGATCGACGGCGGAGACGCACAGGACCGTGCATCGGGTTGAAACCCGGAAGTCCCCGACCGGAAGATTGTCCAATGTGATCGTCGCGCCGCGTTCCCGCAGTCGCGCCGTCACTTCCGAGCTTTCGCGCAGGTGGTCTACTGCAATGGTGATGTGTTTCACAGCCGTATGGTCCTTTCGACCGGCGGCGGTGGCTGCCTCACCGACAACCGCAAGTTTTTTTGCTGTCCTCAGTCCAGAACCGCGTCGCGTGACCGGTGTTCCCGGCTGGAGAGCGATTCTGTGGTCGATCAGTACGCGTGGACTGCTGAAGTTTCCGACGGACGGTCCACCCGATCGTCGGTCGCCGTTCCCCCCGGATCGGCAATGATATCCGACTCCGCTGCCCCGACTGCAGGATGAGACGGTCTACAGTACGGCCCCACAATATAGCATCGAATCGGATTTGCGCAAGGCCCCTGCGACAACCCACTGGTCAAGTTTTGCGCTCCTTTTTGCGCGCGGCCGGGAAGAGGACGTTGTTGAGGATCAGACGATACCCCGGCGAGTTGCGATGCAGCGACAGGTCTGTCGGAGGATCGTAAATCAAGTGCTGATAGTCTTCCGGATCGTGGCCGCCCAGAAAGGTGAAGGTCCCCTTGTCGAGGTTGCCGTGCAGGTAGCGGACTTCGTTTTGCCCGGCATTCTCGCCCAGCAGGATCGCGTATTTCTTGACCAGCGACTTGCGAAACGCCGTCGTCTGACCCATAAAACCGGGGATGGCATCGACATGGCACTGCACCAGCATCGTCGGCACCGGATCGAGCTTCGCGGAGAATTCAAATAGCTGAAAGTAGTCACCCGCCTGGCTGAAGCGCGACGCGATCCGATCGGGTGTCGTGTCGATGTTGGAATGTGAATACTCCATCGGCTCCAGCGAGATCGTAAAATCGGTGAATGCCATGCAACGCTCGTACTCGAGCTTGGACTGGCAATTGGGGTCGGGCGGGTCGCCGTCAAACGGTTCCGGCACGATGTCGACATCACCTGCGGATAAGATGATGTCGAGAGTCTCCGGCGCCGAACACATCGCAAACAAAAATCCACCGCGTGAGACATAGTCTTTGATCGTCAAGGCCACCGTTCGTTTCAAATCGGACACCTTACGGAATCCGAGCAGACGGGCGGTCTCCTCGTTGAGCTGGACCTGCTGACGATACCACAACTCGTTGCGGTAGGAGCCGTAGAATTTTCCGTACTGTCCGGTGAAATCCTCGTGGTGCAAGTGCAGCCAGTCGAAACGGTCCAAGGCACCGTCCAAAACCTCCTGATCCCAGATCGTCGCGTAAGCGATTTGCGCGTAGGTCAGCGCCAGGGTGACCGCGTCATCCCACGGCTCGTTGCCCGGTGGCGCATAGATCGCGATCAATGGCGCCTTTTCGAGAAGGACCGACTCCATGTTTTCATTCTCGATGGTTTGACGAATGGCCGCGACTTCTGCGTCGCCGACCGATGTATACCGGACCCCGCGCAGATCACACGAGTCGGCGATGTCCTGGTAGTAGCTGGCGAGGAAACTTCCGCCACGGTAGTTGAGCAGCCATTCGACCTTGACGCCGCGCGTCAGGAGATGGAATGCGACTCCATACGCCTTCAGGTGATCGGTCTGTGCATTGTCCATCGGGATGAGCATCGACTGCCCGATGGCGGACGTTGTCAGGCCGCCGGTGAGTACAGCCGCGAGAGCAATGCTGCGCAACCAGCGTCGCGCCGAGCGCACAATGTCAGTACTCTGCTGGCCGGTATCGATCATGTTGATCTCAAGGTGTTGCTCGCACTGGACGGCGTCCCCACGGCTCAATTAAACCCCATCGGCGCGATTCGGTTCGTTAAAAGCTGAGACTCACCGAGAGGCGGAGCGGCCGATTGCGGCCAAGGGCATCCAAGTCCAGATCGGAGTGTGCCTTACCGCCCCAGAACTCATCATCGAGCCGCCTGGTTCGCTCCAGATCGAGCAGATACGAATCGGCGTAAGCATCGAACATCGAGACGAAGATCGTGATTCCCGTCAGCCAAGTGAAGAAGTTGCGTCGGTCGCGACGGTGATCGTAGGTGTCGTACTCGATTCCTGACTCGCGCGCACGGTGTCGCCAAATCAGGGCTTTGGTGACGAAGTATGTCTCGACGGCGAAGTAGATTGCGGCCTTTTGTCTCTTGCCGTTGGACCACTGTCCCCAGCCGGGGAAGGCGACCGACTTGAGCAGTGCCCCGGTGGGTGACGAAAAAAACGGGCGGTGCGAGGCGACCAGGGCCAATCGCTTTCCCCTCACACCCGTGTTTTGTACGTCACCTGAGTCATTCGACGCCTGTGCAAAGTACCTCAAGTCCCGGTCTGGTGACCGAGCAACGAGATAGGACCGTATCCGTGAAGGATCGTACGGCACTTCTGAGCCGAATGCGAGGCATGTCGGCAAGAGCACCGTCAGGAGCGCGAGCTGCATCAGGTTCCGCTGCGGGGCGTGGCTTTTCATCGATCGATGCTCACTTCGGGTTCGCTGGATTCGGACACCTATTGTACCCCTTCAGCAGCGCGTCGCTGGAGGTGAGTGTTGGCTCCGCCGGGCTGTCTCAATATATTGCGGCGATGCCGGTTCCGTCGATACCGCAGAGTCTGATCGAGCGGCTGGATCCTGCCCGCAGCATCTGTGTTTTCACCGGTGCGGGGATGTCGGCCGAAAGCGGGATTCCGACCTTTCGATCTCCGGGCGGGCTCTGGGAGCGCTTTCAACCCGAGGAGTTGGCAACGCCGGCGGCCTTCGCCGTGAGGCCGCAGACCGTTTGGGAATGGTATCAACACCGTAGACGGATCATCGCAGAGGCAAAACCGCATCCGGGTCACCGGGCGATCGCCGACCTGAAGAAGAGATGTGCCCGTGTGGCGGTGGCAACGCAGAACGTCGATGGTTTCCATCAACGGGCCGGATCGGACGTGGTCTATGAGCTGCACGGCAGCATTCATCGGATTCGCTGTCAGCGGTGTCAAACGCGTGATTCCAGTCCTTCGCTGGCTGATTCCGCAACGGTGCCGCGTTGTCGCTGCGGAGGATTGCTGCGCCCCGATGTCGTCTGGTTCGGGGAAACTCTGCCGGAGGCGGTCTTCGAAGCCGCATTGAGCGCGGCTGTCTCGTGCGAGGTTTTTCTTTCGGTGGGAACCTCGAGTATCGTCTATCCCGCTGCGGGACTGATCGATGCCGCCCGGGACGCGGGGGCATTCCTGATCGAGATCAACCCAGAGGCGACAGAGCGCTCGGTATTGTTCGATGTCGCTCTCCGCGGTGCGGCTGGTAAAATCCTTCCCGAACTCTGCGCAGTTGTCGGGGTAACCTGTAATGAGACCATGTCTCCGGAGGGAACCGAACAAGCCGTTTTGGGTCGGTCCAGTGATATGCCCTCCGTTCCGAAAGAGAACCAGGGGTAACTGAGTTGACTTCGATCCATCATCAGAGACGAGAGGAAGCCGGCCATTCGGAGTCGGCGCGGCGTTGCCCAAGTTCGCTCTTGTCGATGGCCGTGATCTTGACCGTTGCCCTCTTGGGCGCCGGGTGCGTGTACTTCAACACCTATTACAATGCCAACAAGTATTTCAAGCAAGCGGAGCGCCAGAATCAGGGCAACACAACCGGCGGCGTCGGCGCCAACAGACGATTGTATGAGGATGCGATCCTCAAGGCGCAGAAAATCGTCGACAAGCACCCCAACAGCAAATACCACGACGACGCGCTCTTCATGATCGGTGTCTGCTACTTCCGCATGGAAGATTTCCCACGCTCGGAACGGTATTTCCGCGAACTGCTGGCGACACATTCGCAGACGGGGTTTCTCGAGGAATCCCAACTCTATCTGGCGCGATGCCGGATGTTTCTCGGCGATCAGCAGGCCGGTTTTCGGACATTCACAGAGCTGGCAACAACCGCTCAGAAGCCCACATGGCGTTCCGAGGCACACTACCAGCGGGGTCTCTACTTTCTCGAAACCGAAATGTACGACTCGGCGGCTGCGGCATTCACGACGGTCTTCACAGACTACCAGGACACTGAGCGAGCGGACGAGTCACGGCTGCAGGCGGCGGCCGCGCTGCGCAGAATCGGCCGTCCTCTGGGCGCCATCGAGATCTACCAACCGCTGCGCGACGATCAAGACTTAGTCCTGCAGTTCAAAGCGCGGGCGGGCATCGGCAGCGCCTACCTGGATGCGGGAAACTTCGACTCGAGCATCGCGGTGTTCGAGCGGATGGCGGCCAACGATGACTTCTACGATTCGACTGCGATCGTCCGTCTCGCCTTGGGGCGCGCGTATGAGGGCATCGGCGATCAAAGCGCGGCGTGGCGTCAGTATGAGCAGGTTGCCGCGGGGTATGATCTGACCAACTGGTCGGGCGAGGCGCACTTCCGCATGGCGGAGATCAAGCAATTCCGGGAGGCGGATCTGTTGGCGGCCAAGGAGTTCTATGATGCCTCGCGACAGCAGGACTCCCGCGGTGAATTGGCCAATCTCGCGCTCACTCGTTCCGCAAACATCACCAGGCTGGAACAATTCCGTAAGGATCTGGGTCGCGGCGGCCTGTCCCAGGCCGGTGGAGACGCGGATCGATGGACCGATCCTGCCGACCTTCCCCCGTCGGAGCAAAGGAATCGCTCCTCACGCCGCGAGACCCGTCCCTTGCCCGTGCTTGTCTCGCTGCCGACTCACGGTCCGACTTTCCAGGAGTTAATGGCCGAGTCCGTCTACGGTCCCATCACCCCTGCCGAGGAAACTGCTGACACTGGAGCATACGCCCAGTTGCTGGCTGGCTTAGTCGACGCGGATACCCTGGGGCCGCCGACGGACCTGGCGCCCACGCTTGGACCGCCACTCAGTTGGTCGGATATCGAATTTAATCGCAAACGCAATTTGTTGCTCAGCGACAAGGAGTGGTGGTCGCTGCTGGGACGCGATTCGGTTCTCGGGCCGCCGTCGCCCGGCTACCGATATGCTTTCGGCCGGGGTCCCCTTCTGGGACCACCAGTGCCGTCCGACTCCGCGCTCGCTGCCTGGGCGGCGGCCGAGCGCAGCAATCCGGCCCGGCTTGAACGCGAGGCACGCTTGGCGACGCTTGAAGAACGAAAGGCGTACTTGACCGAACTCCAGACGGCCGCATCCACGCAGTTTAAGCTCGCCGAGCTATATCGGTTCGATCTTGGCTATCCGGATTCGGCGCTCACAGAATACGAACACCTGATCGATCAGTACCATGGGACCGCATATGCCGCCAAGGCGCTCCTGGGTGCGGCGGACATTCTGATCTCACTGCGGGGCGACACGGCCTCAGGGCGCGAATATCTGCGACGGATCACGCGCGAGCATCCCTATACCGATTACGCCGGCGATGCCATTGGGCGTCTGGGGCTCTCCGGCACGGCAGCGGACACGGCGCATCCGGCATGGGCGTACGCCAAGGCGGAGCGAGCCTATATTGACGAGGACAATTCGTCCAAAGCCCGACGACTGCTGAAGGACTTCGTCACCCGCTACCCGGATTCCCGCTTGATCCCTTCGGCGGAATTTTCGCTGGCCTTCCTCACCGAACACGAAGCGCAGGGGAATGACTCCAGCGTTGTGTGGGCGTATCAAGACATTCTGGCTGCCTATCCGCAGTCGGAGTGGGCGGCGGCGGCGCAGGCCAAGCTGACCACAACCGTCCAGCGCCCCACTCCGCGGCATCAGCAACCGTTACAAGAACAGGAAGGCGCCCTGGCGGCTGCGGACTCGGCCGCTCAAAGTGATACCGCGGGCGTGGCTGCGGCCTCACTTCCCAGAGCTCCCAAGCCGAAGGAAGCGGGCCAATTCCAATTCCCGCAGTCGGAAGTCGGGTCGGACATGAGACCGCACGTCATCGTGTACGCGATCCGAATTGACTTCCTGGGAGACATTGCCGAGTATGATGTTCTGCAGCCGTCGCCCTCGTACAATATCAACGAGGCCGCGCGGCACACGCTGGAGAACACGACCTTCTGGGCTGACTCGATCGCTCCCGATTCGCTGAACATATGGTACCGCTACGAACTGACGATTCAGCCGCCCGCGCGCGAGTTGGATGAATTCGACCGCCTCGGGATCAGTCCCACAAAGCCGGAACAATCGTTAGACGACGAAGAGCCGTGAGGCGACACCGCTTAGTCACCCTGCTGTCAACCCGACGCGTCGGGCCCAACGTTTTCCAACAACGATTTGAAGATCCGTTGATCGCGCGACGGGCGCGGGCGGGACAGTTCGTGCATTTGTTGCCCGGGTCTGAGCAGCTCTTTCGTCGTGCCTTTTCGGTCTATGCCACCGACCCGGACGCCGAAACGTTTGATGTGCTGCATCAAGTCTACGGCGAGGGAACGCGGCTGTTGTCGTGTCTGCCGAGGGGGGCCAGCATCGATGCCATTGGTCCACTGGGAAATCGCTTCACAGTTCCACCGCGCGGGCACACGCCAGTTTTGGTCGGAGGCGGCTTGGGCATGGCGCCGTTGCGACTTTGGGCGGCAGAGCTGCTCGACTCCGGAACTTCGAAACGGTCTGCGCCGCCGCTGCTGGTACTCGGCGCGCGCAATCGTGCGCTCTGCGTGACACCGTATGCGCTCCCGGGACTGTCCAGGCGGACACACTGGGCGACCGATGATGGATCACGCGGAATTCACGGCACTGCGGTCTCTTTGTTGGAACGTCTCATTGCCGAACAACAGATCGATGCGCATGCCGCCACCGTTTACGGATGCGGCCCCGAACCGATGCTGCGCGCGCTGGCAACGGTGTGTGCGGGGCATGGCATGCCGTGTCAAGTTTCGCTGGAGCGTTCGATGCCGTGCGGGTTCGGTGTCTGCATGGGTTGCGTCGTGCGCGCCCGAGACACGTCGGGGTACGACACTTTCAAACGCGTCTGTCGCGATGGTCCCGTCTTCGACAGTCACGCGATCATTCTCTAACTGGTATGAAGACAGCCAAACGCAGGCAGCCCGACCTCTCTGTCACGATTGCGGGGATTCAGTTTGCCACGCCGGTCTGGACCGCGTCGGGGACCGCCGGCACCGGCGAGGAAATCAACCAATGGTGCGACGTCCGACATCTCGGGGCGATGGTGACCAAGTCGGTCTCGCTAAGTCCGCGAGCAGGACATCCGTATCCGCGTACCGTCGAGACGGCGAGTGGCCTGCTCAACGCCATTGGTCTGCAGAACAAAGGGATCGAGGCCTTCGTGCGCGAGGAACTGCCGCGTCTGCGCGAGATGCCGACGCGCGTGGTCGTCAATCTGGTCGGCGACACGCAGGAGGAGTACGCCGAACTGGCACGCCGCCTCTCCGCTGAAGACGGAATCGACGCGTACGAACTGAATCTCTCCTGTCCGAACGTCGAGAAGGGAATCGATCAGGGCGCCGATCCGCAGTGGGTCGGATCCTGCACGGCGAAAGTCCGTGCCGCGACCGAACGCCCGATGATCGTCAAGCTGACGCCGAACACGCACGACATCGACGCGCTGGCGCGTGCCGCCGAGGATGCCGGCGCCGACGCGATCTCGGCGATCAATACGCTGGTCGGCATGGCCGTCAATCACCGCACGTTCGGGCCGCGGCTGGCGAATGTCACTGGCGGACTGTCAGGTCCGGCGGTCAAACCCGTGGCGCTGGCGCTGGTCTACAAGATCGCACGCGCGGTGCGCATCCCGGTCATCGGTATCGGCGGCATCGCCGCCGGTACTGACGCCGCCGAATTCCTGATCATCGGCGCAAGCGCCGTGCAAGTCGGCACCGCGACATTCCGCCAACCGGATGCCGCCGTGACGGTCGCAGACGAACTATCCGACTATCTCCAAGAGAAGGGAATGAAGAGCGTCGGCGAGTTGATCGGGCGGTTTGACGCTCCCAAGCCGAAGTTGACAGGAGCCGGATAATCGTGACCTCGTTCCAGGACAAACTCAGCCAACGTGCCCGCGCGACCGGCGGCATCCTCTGCGTCGGCTTGGATCCCGATCCGGAGCAGATGCCGAAATCGATGACGGGCTCTCCCGATTCGCTGTATGGGTTTTGTTCGCCGATCGTGGCGGCAACGAAGCGATATGCTGTTGCCTACAAGCCCAATCTGGCGTTCTTCGAAGCGCATGGCTCGCGCGGCATCGCCCAGCTTGAGCGCCTGCTGGCGGAGATACCCAGCGACATTCCGACCATTCTCGACGGCAAGCGCGGCGACATCGGCAACACCGCGCGCCTGTACGCCCGGTTTCTCTTCGAGCATTTGAATGGCGACGCCGCCACAGTCAGCCCGTATCTGGGACGCGATTCGCTCGACCCGTTTTTCGCCTACGAGGGCCGTATCCCATTCGTGCTGTGCGTGACCTCCAATCTGGGTGCTCAAGATGTCCAATTGGCGCCGAGCGGCGATAGACGAATCTATCATCGGATCATCGATCTGCTCGAACGGATGGGGAAGCCGTATGGTCTGGTGACCGGCGCGACACATGTTGCGTTGCTCGAAGAAATCCGACGTCTCGCGCCGAACGCCCCGCTGCTCATTCCCGGAATCGGCGCTCAAGGGGGCGATCTCTCGGCGACACTCGCCGCGGTCGCCGGTGGCGCGGCGCTGGTCAATGTTTCACGCGATATCCTGTATGCGTCCACCGGCGAGGACTTCGCCGAAGCCGCCGGACGGCGCGCGCAGTGGTATGTTGAACAGATGAAACCGCACTGCCACACGTCGCTATGAACCCCTCCGACTGCCAGCGCATCGTCACCCCGACGCAGATGCAGGCGATCGACCGGCGCGCGATCGAGTCGCTCGGCGTCCCCGGCCTGACATTGATGGAGAATGCTGGACGCGGTATCGCCGAAGGTGTACGCGACCGCATCTTCGACGGCGATGTCTCCGACAAACGCATCGCGATCATCTGCGGCCCCGGCAACAACGGCGGCGATGGATTTGTGGCGGGACGCTATCTGATCGAGATGGGCGCTACTGTCACGGCGTTTCTGACTGAGAAAGCCGCGACTCTCACGGGCGGTGCGAAGACCAATGCCGAGCGCTACCGCGGCATGAATCAGGTGATTATTGAGATTGCAGAGGGGACCGAGTTTCCCGACTTCGGCGACCATGACTGCCTCGTCGACGCCATCTTCGGCACCGGTTTTCATGGCCGAATCGAAGGGACGATCGCGCGTGTCATCGAAGCGATGAACGAGTCGGGATTGCCGATAGTCGCCATCGATACGCCGTCCGGGCTCGACAATGCGGCCGGCGCATTGGGGGTGCCGAGCGTTTATGCCACGCACACGATGGCCTTGGCGTGCAGCAAACGCGGCCAATGGTTCTGGCCCGGGCGCATGGCCGTTGGGGAACTGACGACCATTGACATCGGGATTCCGCGCGAAGCGGTCGATGCTGAGAATGTGAAGCTCTCGTTGATTACCGAAGAATATGTAGCGGGTGCGCTGCCGCAACGCCCCCCGGACGTCCACAAGGGCCATTTCGGCAAGGCGCTCATCGTCGGCGGGTCGGTGGGGATGAGCGGCGCCGTTGTCTTGGCCGTGCGCGCTGCGATGCGCAGCGGGTTGGGATTGTCGTATGCCGCGGTGCCTGCTTCGCTGGCCAATCTGGTCGATGCCGGGTCCATCGAAACAGTTGTGCGTCCGTTGCCCGAAGTGCGGCAACGTCGCTGCCTCGCCACACGCTCACTCGGCGAGATTCTCAAGCTGTGTGAATCTGTCGAGGCTGTGGCCATCGGTCCCGGTCTCGGGACGCATCACGAGACACAGGAATTGGTCCGGCGCCTGATCGCCCGCCGCACCAAGCCGACTGTGCTGGATGCCGATGGGCTGAATGCCTGCGCCGCCGCCACGTCAGTGTTTCAATCGGCAACCGATGCCCCTCTCATTCTGACGCCGCATGTCGGTGAGATGGCGCGCCTGCTCGGCATGGATCCGTCGGAGGTTGCCGCCGACCGCGAAGCAATCGCGCGTCGGGCTGCGGCACAATTCGCATGCATTGTCGTGATGAAAGGCGCGCCGACTTTTGTCGCCGAGCCATCGGGGCATGTGTGGCTCAATCCCACCGGGAATTCCGGCATGGCGACCGGCGGCTCGGGCGATGTCCTCACCGGGCTGATCGTCTCATTCCTTGCGCAGGGATGCGATGCGCTCACTGCTTCTTTGCTCGGAGTCTTCATTCACGGCGCTGCCGGCGATTTGGCCGCCGCCGAACTGGGCGAGCGCTCACTGATCGCAACCGACTTGATCGACGCGCTGCCGGAGGTGCTGGGGCATTTGGAGGCGTAGGAATGTGTTCCCGCTGAAGAGACCTTGCCACAGCGGAGCCGTGGGGCAAATGGCGTCAGGCCTTGGCGCTTATGGGAGTGTTGTAAAACCCATCGGAACCCACATTATCGAGTTTCATGGAAATAATCATTCGGGTCATTCCGAGCGAAGCGAGGAATCTCCAACGCGTTGTCGGCGGCCACGCGCGCATCGAGACCGCTCGCTCCGCTCGGAGTGACATCAAATTGGGCTTTTTCAACACGCCCGCTTATATACAGGAGTACGCCGTCCTTCAAAGGCTCCAGCACGGTATCAATGGACGTATCAAAGCCAGTCACTCTCGATGCGATTCTCGGAAAGAGTTTCTCGAAAAGTGCACGCGTGGTGCGGTGCTTTGGATTATTGTCGTCGTATTCCCACTCCCCATGGGCAAAGCGGTGACGCAGGAGCTTTACGAGATGCGTATATTCCCCTCCGGCAAGTGACGTATCTGGATTTGTACCATAGGGAATCACGTCGCGTTCCTCGAGTATTGCCGCCAGCTGAATTATAAAGCTCCGATTGATTGAGTCTGCAATTTCCCGCAATTCAAGAATGTCGCCTCGTGTAAGCGGTTTTGCGAGGTCAACGAAATAGACTGCGCCCCGAGCTCGATACCAACCTGCCGACTGGTAGCCCATCCGTCCTACTGCATTGTCTCCAATGTAAGGACACAATGCACGCGCCTTAACGAAGGTCTTCCATGCCGCCTCAATTGCATCGATCGCTACTCGATCCATTTAGTTTTCCCTGTATTGATGAGATTAGACTTGTGCCTTGTGCCCAGCAGCTCTGATACAGGAATGTTCGAGACCCGAGCCGCAGCAGATAAGTCCGCTCACTCCTCCGGGTCCGCGTACACCCCCACTTCCACCGTGTCGGCGCCGATGAAGTTGATGTTGCCCTGCGACGTGCGCGGATAGAAAAAGGCGAAGACGTTGGAGTGTTCTTCGGTGATGTTGTGTCCGCCGAAGGGGATTGCCACATCGGTCGGGTTGTCGTAGGTGCAGGTGTAGATGATCCCTTCCCCCTCCGAGATGGTGACCGGGGGATCGAGCGCCACGAAGGGGGGCTCATCCCAAGTGGTGCTCTCGAAGATCAACTCGCCCTTTTCCTGCTGGGCATTGCAGGTCCAGACACGGAACTCCTTGCCCCGGCTGTGAAAGTGGCCGGTGAGCGCCATCAGGTGAATCGTCTGGGGCATAATGCAGGTTTTGGTAAACGAGGCCTCCGAATGAGGCGGGATCAGGACATTCGGGTTCCACGCGAAGAACGCCGCCGCCTCCTGCTCGATCTCTTCCTGCTCGACCGTGTACCAGCGGACCGTGCCCTGGGCGTTGGCCGGCGTCGGCTGGGTTTGGGTGTTCGTGTAGTGCAACTGCAGGTTCAGCTTCTCGTGCGCTTCGATCCGGAAGGCGACGCCCGCCGGCAGCGACCAGTCGATGTCGCCGGATTGATTGTCGATGATAAGCTGCCAGGGCGGATTGAAGAACCGGGTGTCGAAACTCGATTCAAAACCGCCGTCGGCATATGTCGGGTCCTCGCCCAGCAGTCGGTAAACGTTGAAATGATGGCTCCCCTCGTTCATGAAGAGATGTATGCGGTTGATGTAGACCGGCTCTTCCGATGGGAAGTCCATGAAGTAGTTGTGCTGGAGTTCTTCGCCCTGGGGGACATTGAACTCCGGCGTAAACATCTCGATGTAGTCTGCCGTTTCCGGTTTGGTGGCGTTGTTGCAGCTGACGGCAATCTGTAGCACGAGCCACGCGGCGACGATCGGTCTAATAGTCATTGGGCAGCGCTCCCTGATCGATCCAGTTCCCGATCCACGTCTTGTGGATGGCCGTCAATGCCGGTCCGGTGGGCGGCATCCGGCTCCCGTATTCCGAAGACGGTCCGTTGATCTTCATCCACAGGAAACTGGCCTCGGAGTCGCCGGGAACGACGCGTTTCATCCCGTTGTCCCGGGCGGCGGCGTTTTCGGGCTCGACCATCACCAACTGCGCGTAGGCCTCCCCATCGTCCAGGTGCAGGTTTGCGATCCGGGCGTTGCCATGGCATGAGGTGATGGCGCACGATGTCGCAAAGGTGTTCTGTTCGATGTGGGCCAGCAGGTTCGACGACCGAAATGTCACGCTCTTGCGGATTGCCGGCTCAAGCGGCAAACCCTCCACATCGACCAGTTCAATCGTTAATTGGTGATCCCCCTGATGGACGCCCGTGATGACAAAGCTCTCCATGGTCGCGATCCGCGCTCCGGCAGAGTCATCGTCGAGCCAGGACTTGGCGTATCCGGCGACAACCTCCTCCTGCGCCACACCGGAGTAACCCAGCGAGTGCGAGGGTCCCAGTGCCCCCGCGATGCCCGCGGTCTGATTAATGCGTGAGAGTCCGCCACGACTGACAATGGCCGGATCGGCGAACTCAAAGCCGCTGGTCTTGATTTCCACCTCGATCCAACTGCCGAGAACAATTTGCCCCGTGCCGGGCGCAACGATCGACAGGGAGGGTCCGGAGGACCTCGGTGTCGGATCATCGCCTCCGCAGCTGCAGAATACTGCGGCCATAGCGATGGCCCCGGCAATTCGGCCGGTCGACTGCCCCTGTTTCCTGCCTTTACGAATCAGGAGATCCGGCATCCGGTTGCAACCTCGGCTCAGACGCGCAACAGCCGCATGACTCCGACAATATCATTTATCGGACGAAAACCGTGGAGTTCAATGAGTATGGCCTCCCTCGGCGGTTCGGAGTGGCCGCACTCACCCGCACGGATCGCAGAAGACTGCGCCCGGATCCCCGCTGCGAAACGCCACATCGACCAATGCCACGACATCGAACACATCGGTTTCATCGGAGCAATTGACATCGGTGCGCTCGTACGGGCAGAGCGGATCGGTCACCGCGGCGCCGTTGCGGAAGGCGACATCGACCGCCAAAACGACATCGAAGACATTGACCAGCCCATCGCAGGCGGGGTCGGCATGGCAAGTGCATTCGCACATGACCGTGACGATGCCGGATGTGAATTCGGGTACGATGAGATCGGTCCCGGGATCGAGCCCCGTAACATAGAGAAGATGGTTGTCGGGCGCGGCGCAGGTGGTGTCGATCTCGAAGGTGCCCGACGCCGAAGCGACATCGAACGAAAGCGCCAGCGACGGCGTTCCGGCGCCGGGGAGTCCGTCATCGCCGGGAGAAATATCGGTGGCGACCCCATATCCCCAGTACAGAGCGGCATCGGGGCTGACAAAATCGGCCGCCGTGTCCAATGGCGAGCTCCCCCACACCAGCCCGATCGAGTCAGGGGCGCAGCTTGTGATGCCGGGTGCGCCTTTCTGACCCATCCGACGATAGAGATTGGTTCCCTGCCCGGCCGTGTCCCAGACCAGGAATCGTCCACCTGCCGAGATCGTGAGCGAATTCTCGATGAACGCGCCGCCCGATGTCGAACGCAACTCCAACGGCACGGCCAGGCCGCGCAGGGAGTCGTCATTGGCGAAGTACACCCCGAGTGTGACACTGTCGCTTCCGGGGATGACCGATTTGGATTCGACAATCACCGTGTTGGCCGCATGCGCGGCCGACGCCATCAACAAGAGTATGGCGGCACAAAATTCCATGCGTCTCATGGGAACGACCTCCGCGATTGTATTGCGTTACGAATGGCGCGAGTACCGAGGAACCGACCAAGGCCTAATATAATACCCGTTGCGGGCGGCGCAGATGTAAAATGAGCCGGGCAGCCCCTGCCTTTGCCCCAGCCACGGCGCGGCGCGAGGGATCACCAACCGAATCGTACTCAGCCGGATTATCACGACAGTTTCTTGGAGAACTTCAGCACGCCCAGAGTCACGGTCAGCGGCGCGAAGATGAGCAACGGCCAAATGTGCGGCCACAGGTCGACAGGGCCGGTTCCCTTCAGGACAATTCCACGCAACACGACAAGGAAGTAGGTCAACGGCAGAAGGTTCGACAGTTTCTGAACGATCCATGGCATCGAGGCGATCGGAAACATGAATCCCGACAGCAGAATGTTCGGCAGGAAGAAGAAGAACGCCATCTGCATCGTCTGCAACTGCGTCCTGCCCAGCGTGGAGAGAAACATCCCCACCCCCAGACTGGCGACGATGAAGAGGAATCCGACCCCGTACAGCAGCCACAAACTGCCGTGAATCTGCACCCCGAACAAAAAGCGGCCGATCAGCAGCACGAAGGTCATCTGCACATACCCGACCACGATGTAGGGGATGATCTTGCCGATCATCAATTCGAGCTTGGAGACGGGCGTCGTGATCAGACTCTCAAACGTGCCGCGTTCGCGTTCACGCACGATTGCCCCCGCGGTGATCAGCACCATGGTCATTGTCAAGATCACCCCGATCAGTCCCGGCACGATGTAGGTCGGCGAATCAAGACTCGGATTGTATAGCGCCCGGGCACGGACCTCGATCGGGAACCGGGCGGCGCCCGCACCGAACAGTTCTCCGCGCAGGATTTCGATGTTCATCAACTGACCGAGCTGTGCCGCCGTCGACATTGCCGACTGCGCCAGGAGCGGATCGGCCGCATCAACCAACAATCCGACCTCGGCATCGCCGCGCTTGAGCCGTCGCGGATAGTCGGCCGGGATCAACAGCGCCGCTTTGGCATCCTCGCTGTCCATCGTCTCCTTGGCCTCGCGATAAGTCGGCACCTGCGCGACCAAATCGAAAAACGTCGTGTTGATGAGACGGTCGGTCAGTTCGCGTCCGTGCGACGACTGCGACAAGTCGCAGACCACCAGCGGGATATGATCGACCTGCGTGTTGATCGCGTATCCGAAGAGAATTAGCTGCAGGACCGGAATGCCGAGCATGATCGCGAAGGTGACACGGTCGCGCCGCATCTGAATAAACTCTTTGTTGGCCACCGCGCCGAAACGGGTCCAATTCATGCGCCGCCTCCTGCGACCCGGTCGCGGCGCTCCAATGTCTCCGACAGGTGCACGAAGACATCTTCCAATGACGGCTCCGACTCATTCACGGCGCGCACCGTTACACCTCGGTCGGTCAGCATCCGTTCAATCAGCGACGCATCGGTGAAATTGCGCTGCGTCGTGATGCGCAATACGTTGCCCGGAATCGAGACATCCTGCACGAATGGTGCATTGCGCAACGAGTCGGCGGCCCGGGCCAGCGGCGTACAGTCGACCGACCACTGACGCGCGTCGAAGTGCCGGGCCTTGAGATCATCGGGCGTGCCGGTCGCAATCAGTCTGCCCCGATGAATGAACACCATACGATCGAATTGCTCAGCTTCGTCCATGTAGTGGGTCGTGACCAGCACCGTGGTCCCCTCATCGGCAATATGGTAGATCATGTCCCAGAATCGCCGCCGCGAGACCGGATCGACGCCCGAGGTCGGCTCGTCCAGAAACACCATCGCCGGTTCGTGCACCAACGCGCAGGCCAGCGCCAGACGTTGCTTCCAGCCTCCGGAGAGATGCCCTGCAAGCTGATGTGGCCGCTCCGAGAGCCCGCTGAGTGAGAGCATGGCAGCCATGCGATCGCGGATGCGATGGCGCGGCACACATTGAACTCCGGCGTAAAAGCGCAGGTTTTCGGTCACTGTCAGATCGTCATACAGCGAAAAGCGCTGCGACATGTAACCGATGCGGGATTTTATCGCTTCGCCCTGTGTGGCGACGTCCAGCCCGAGCACCGTTCCCTCGCCGCCGGTCGGCGGCAGAATGCCGCAGAGCATGCGGATGGTCGTGGTCTTGCCGGAGCCGTTGGGCCCCAAAAAACCGAAGACTTCACCCCGCCGAATGTCGAACTCGATGCCGTCGACCGCGATGAGATTGTCGAAACGTCGGCTCAAGCCGCGCACCGAGACGGCGACTTCTGAAGGGTCATTGTTCACGGCTGGTCGGAATCGAAGACAAAGTCGGCGGGCATCCCGGCGCGCAGTTCCTCTTGTCCGGGGTCGACTGTCAGTTTGATCGCGTAGACGAGATTGAGACGCTCATCGGGGGTCTGCACATCGCGGGGCGTGAATTCGGCAGTGGCTGCGACATGCACCACGGTCGCCCCAAACGATGTCCCGGGGTGCGCGTCGACCCGGAAGGAAACTGTCATCCCCGGCGAGACACGATTGAGGTATTCTTCCGGCAGGTACACCCGTGCCCAGAGTTTGTCGGCATCGTGAATCGTGACGACTGCTCGTCCTGCCCGAACGTACTCGCCGACCTGATACGGGAGCCACTGTATAACGCCATCGTGCTGCGCGATCAGGATCAATTGGTCATGTGACCGACGCGCGGCATCCAACTGAGAGACAGCCCGATCTCGCGCCGCTTCGGCGGCCTCCAGCTCGTGCACGCGCGCACCCCGGCGCAGATCGGCCAACCGTTCTTCGGCGACCGTCACCGCCGCGCGGGCGTTGTCGCGGGATAGGCGTGCCTGCTCCAGCGAGCGGGAGTCGATCAACTTGGCGGCAAAAAGTGAATCGGAACGGACCAGGTCCCGCTCGGCCTGGTCACGGTTGTACTGCGCGATCTCGACCTCGGCACGCGCCGCGCGTATTTTCTCCACATCGGAACCGGCTTCCAGATCCTTGACGCGCGCCTGTGCCTCGTTCGCCGTGGCCCGCGCGGCGCGATACGCCGCCGCGGCGGCAATCGTATCCAGAACCGCCACCGTGTCCCCCACTGCAACGGCATCGCCCTCACGGACGCGAATGGCGAACAATTGCGCCGTGGCCGGGGCAATCAGGTCATGGTCGTCGGTCTCCAGTGTTCCGGAGAGGACAATTTGTCCATCGCGGCCCGAACACGCCCCGACAACCGCCAAAAGTAAGCCGGTGACCGCAAATCGGGTCATCGGACGTGTCCATTGGATTGTCATACTCAAACGCCAGGAGTGGTTGTGCATGACCGGCATAATATCTTTCCTTTGAGGCGGCGGCAATGACAAGACGGTGCGTAGAAGAATCGCAGGTTTCCAGGCCGTAACCGACACGATGATACTCGATCCCGGACAACTCCGCCGCTGGTCGCGCCAGGTCCGCCTGCCGCAGCTCGGCCCCGAAGGGCAGGAAAAGCTCGCCGCGGCCACAGTGGCGATCGTCGGGGTCGGAGGACTGGGGTGTCCGGCCGCGCTCTACTTGGCGGCGGCGGGTGTCGGAACGCTTGGCTTGATCGACGATGATGCAGTCGATGCGACCAATCTGCAACGGCAGGTGCTCTTCACCGAGCGCGATATCGGCAGGGGCAAGGTGGAAGTCGCCGCGCAGCGTTTGGCGGCGATGCACGAGCGACTGACCATCAATCAGCATGCGACCCGTCTGACCGCAGCCAACGCGCGTGAATTGCTCGCGCAATACGAGATCGTTGTCGACGGCAACGATAACTTTCCGACACGATACGCGGTCAACGACGCCTGTGTCCTGTCGGGCAAACCGAACGTATACGGGAGTGTCCTGCAGTTCGAAGGTCGGGCGTCGCTGTTTGTGCCGGGCCACGGCCCGTGCTACCGGTGTCTCTACGCCGAGCCTCCTCCTCCCGGACTGGTGCCCAATTGCGCCGACGCGGGCGTGCTCGGAGTGCTGCCGGGTGTCATCGGCTCGATCCAGGCCGCCGAGGCGATCAAATGGATCTGCGGGATCGGTGAAACATTGGTTGGACGTCTGCTGGTCATTGATATGCTGGCGATGAGCTTCGATGAGTTCGAAGTCGCGCGCAACCCGCAATGCGCGCTGTGCGGAGACACGCCGACAATCACCGAGCCGGTTGCGTACACCGAGTTTTGCGATACTTCGGCGAATGCGGGCGAGTATCCCGATGATGACTACGATCGGGACGATCGCATCACGCCGCGCGTCGCCAAGCGGCGTATCGATGCCGGTGATCCGATTGTTCTGTTGGATGTGCGTGAGCCGATTGAATTGCAGATGGCGGCCGTGCAACCGTCGCAATGGCTGCCATTGGGCGAATTCGAACAGCGCTGGCAACGGGAAATCTTGCCGCATCGCCACGACGAAGTCATCGTGCTCTGCCATCACGGGGTCCGGTCGCGCATGGTGGTCGATTTCCTCCGCGAACAGGGATTCGCCCGCGCCAAGAATCTCGACGGCGGAATCGATCGCTGGTCCACCGACGCCGACCGTTCGATCCCACGGTACTGACCGACATGACAGAGACGATCACTGTCACAGTAAAGCTGTTCGCTGCCTACCGCGACATGTTGGGACGCAAAGAGCAGTCGGTGACCATCAACCCCGGCGAGACAGTGGCGTCGTTGTATGATCGGCTGATCGCGGAGCGCGCCTCCGAGGCACTCCGGCGTGCCACGCTGTTTGCCGTGAATGAATCGTACGTCCCACGTGATATGGTGCTCAAAGACGGCGACCGTGTCGCGTTCATTCCGCCGGTGTCGGGAGGTTGATGGGCGCGAGGAACTCGGTCTGGTCCGGGTGCCACGGGCGTTCGGGCCCGAGCGTCAGCGATCCCGAAGGCGAACCATGAAAGCAGCTCCGCACATCGCAATTACCGATCAACCGTTCACCGTCTCCGAAACCGAATCGCTGGTCGCCGATCCGGCCAATGGCGCGGTCTGCTCATTCTCCGGACTGGTGCGCGACAACTCGCATGGCAAGACTGTCACCATGCTTGAGTATGACGCCTATGTCCCGATGGCCGAAAAACTGATGCGCATGATCGCCGAGGAAATCGACCGCGAATTTCCGGTCAACCGGCTGGCAATGGTGCACCGCATCGGACGGATGCAGGTGGGCGAATTGGTCGTGGTCGTCTCCGCCGGCGCAGCGCACCGCGATGCGGCCTTTGGCGCGGCGCGAGCCGGGATCGACCGTTTGAAGAAGACCGTCCCGATCTGGAAGAAAGAATACTTCGAGGATGGCTCGCAATGGGTGGGCGAGACACCGGAGGGGTAAATTGGTTTCCCACCAGCTTGATTCGGTGCAGTGTAGGGTGGGCCCAGCCCTCCGACGTGTCTTCCGCTGCCCAATAATGGTGGGCTGAGCCCACCATACGGACCAAGGACGGCTTGAACAATCAGCTCTGCTTGCGGGCCAATACGAGCGTGTTTTCGGCGGAGTGCGAAACCGAGTCGCTACCGTTGGTCAAACCGGCCAGGGTCTGTTCAAATGCGGCGAAGGCCCGCTCGAACTCTTCGGGGGGATACAAGGCAAAGGTGGAGTAGTGATGATGGCGGGCGCGTTCCTTGAGGATGTCGGTCGGCTCACTGCGACGGAATGAAAACTCCTGCACGCTATCGAGCTTCAAAGCTGCGACCGGACGAATCGCGCCTTCCAATTGCTTGCGCGTGTAAAGGCGCCGTTCGTACTCGTTGAATCCGGGAAAGTGTTGCCCCCAAATGGTTCGCGCATTCTGCTCCGGTGTGCGCGTGTAGATCGCCAGCACTCCACCCGGGCTCAGGACGCGGGCGGCTTCACGAACGAACGGTTCCAGATCGAAATGGTGAACGGCATTGAAGGTGACGACAGCATCGAGAGAATTGTCGGCCATCGGGAGGTTGTCGGCGCTGGTCTGCACGAATTCGACGTGCTTGCCGATCATCGTTTGACGGAGCGTCTGACGGCACTGCATGAGCATCTCCTCGGAGGCGTCGCAGCAGAACATGCGCGCGTTGCCGTTGAGATGATCTAAAATCAGCGCCGAATAGCGCCCGGTGCCGCAGCCGACATCAGCCAGTTCGATGTGATCGCGCTGGGGAAACCGTGAGGCGATTGTTTCAACGATCTCAGGGTCGGTATTGCGCAGCCGCGTGTAGACCGGGGCGACCCGTGAAAAATGCGTCTTGGCTCCGCGCCCGATGGTCATAAGACCCTCTCTTCGAACTGTGCCCCCTAAACCTAATGCCGGTAAGACCCGCAGATTCAGTGCCAATATACGACTTCCTGCGGTTCTACGCCATAAGCTGCTGAGCCGCTTGGCGGTCAATATCTTATTGAAGACCAAACGCCGACCGCGGTCGTCACCTGGGCCGCCCGATGGTACCCGACCCTCGTCAGTGTGCAATGCGCCGCACACTCGCACTCAGCGGATGCGTCGACGGCGGTGCGAGATGAAATCCCAAAAGATGAAGCCGCCGAGGCGATCCGGCGGCGTGAAGTAGGCCCGTCCCTGATTCAACTCCGTGAGCTTGCGGACGAATTGCTGCAAGTATGGATCGGCTGTCACCATAAACGTGGTAATCGTGATCCTCTTCTTGCGGCAAATGACTGCTTCTTCAAGCGTGCGATTGACAATCATCGGGTCCAAGCCGACGGGATTCTTGTAGAGCATCCCGTTGCTGCGCCGGATCACCGAGGGTTTGCCGTCAGTGATCATGAAGATCTGTTTGTTGTGGTGTTTGCGGTGCAGGAGAATCTGACGCGCCCGCCGCAGCCCCGCCTGCGTGTTGGTGTGGTACGGTCCGACGCCCGCGTAGGGGAGTTCGGCCACGTCGATCTCCTCCGCATCGTCGCCGAATAGCACGACATTGAGCGCATCTTTGGGATAACGCGTCATGATCATCTCGGCGAATGCCATCGCCACCTGCTTGGCCGGCGTGATGCGGTCTTCACCGTAGAGGATCATCGAATGCGAAACATCCAACAGCAGGACGGTTGCGCAGGACACGGTCGCTTCGGTTTGCCGTACCGACAAATCGGGCTCAGTGAGCGAGAAGTCGCCCAGCCCGCTGCGACGCATCGCATTCGTAAAGGACTGGTTGAAATCGATGTCGGCGGCGCTGTCGCCGAACGAAAATGGGCGTCGTTCGGGCAACGGTTCCGGCGATGTTCCGCCCTCTCGCGGGATCGAATGATTGCCGCGCGCATCGGGCTTCAGCGACGAGAACACGCGGTCTAATGAATCCTGCCGAATCTGTTTTTCGCCCTTGGGCGTCAGGACACGGCGCTGGCCATCCTGTCGGATGATGCGGTCGTCGCGCAGACGCTTCTCGAAGTCGTCCAAATCGACGTTGTTGGGGAGAATGCCGCGTTCTTTCAGATAGCGCATCCAGCGCAGCGCTTCATCGACATCACCGTCTGTCTGCAGGAGCAGGTGGTTGAACAGACGCATCAGGTCGCGGTTCGCCAACACGCGACGGACCGCATCTTCGTCCCATTCGGAATAACGGAACTTCACGGCTGCCTCAATCGTCGGGCTGTACGTTGTGCAACATCGTGGCCAGCATGTCGGTGTAGCGATAGATCGAATCGACCGCGGTTTTGGCGATCAGGTTTTGCTGATGCAGGCCCTCGAGAATGAACTCCATTCCCAGAGCGGTCTCATGCCGATCCGTCGTCTTGAGGAATTGCTGCGCCACGGTCTTGAGCGTCGGCACCGCCGCGAGCGAGTGCTCGTATCCATCAAACGGCATTTCATCGGAGAGTTCGACCATCTCATCACCCGAGAAGTACGAGATGATCTTGCCGAACACGGCATCGGCTTTCGCCGGCAGGCCATTGTCCTTTTCGACCGAGGGAAACCGGGATGCGAATGCTGTCTCGACCGCGCGACCGATGACATTGACCGCGATCATGCGCGGACCTTCGCGTTCGCCCTCATAGACAAGTTCCAGCTTTCCCGACACGGCGGGAATCGCCGCGTGCAGATCGGCCATGCGCGGGTACGGTGTCTTGTCGGCGTTGCGAATCGAGCGCCGCTCGATGTTGGAGATCACATTCTCCAGCGCGGCGATCGGCAGGCGCGCCGATACGCCGGAGGACTGATCCACATACTCCGAATCGCGGGCGGCGAAGGCGATCGACTCGACAATCTCGCGATAGAATCCCGGAATCCCCAGCGTGATCCCGCGCTCGATCCAGGCCTCCTGATCGGTGATCCGGCAGGAATCGGCCAGCGAGGTCGGATAATGTGTTGCGATCTGCGAATCGATGCGGTCTTTCAACGGCGTAATGATGTTGCCGCGGTTGGTGTAATCCTCCGGATTGGCAGTGAAGACCAGCACCATATCCAGTTCGATTCGCACCGGGTAGCCGCGAATCTGCAGGTCGCACTCCTCCAGGATGTTCAGCAGACCGACCTGGATACGTGGCTGCAGATCGGGCAGCTCGTTGATCGCGAATATGCCGCGATTGGTGCGCGGGATGATGCCGTAGTGAATGGTCTCCTCATCAGAGAAGTCGCGTTGTTCGCGCGCCGCTTTGATCGGGTCCAGATCGCCGATCAGATCGGCAATGGTGACATCGGGTGTGGCCAGCTTCTCTTGATAACGCTTGTCTCTTGAAATCCACTCAATCGGTGTGCCGTCACCGCTTTCGGCGATCACACGCCGCGAATAGGCGCACATCGGTCGTAAGGGGTGGCAGTTCAGCGGCGACCCGGCGATCACCGGCGTTTCATCATCCAGAAAGCCCGTCAGCGCCCGCACCAGACGGGTTTTGGCCTGGCCGCGCAGTCCCAGCAGAATGAAATTGTGTCGCGATAGAATCGCGTTTTCCAGCGCCGGAATGACCGATTTGTCATAGCCGACGATCCCCGGAAACAATGTCTCGCCCGCGCGGATCTTGGCGATCAGATTGCGCCGCATCTCGTCTTTGACCGACTCATAGGCCCGATCGCTGCGTTTGAACTGCCCCAATGTCATCGGGCGCTTTTCACTCATCGATGCTGATCCTTTCCCTGGGAATTTGACTCGGCGTGAATGTCGTAAACACCTCCTGTTACGGCCGGGTGCTGAAATACGGCTTGAATTGCCATTCTGAACCCCGCCGCTCGCCGGCGGACTGAAGAATCTGTCTTATTCTCACAGGTGAAGAAAGCCAATGCTTTGCTTCCCTCGGCTTCGCTCGGGACAAGTCGCTCAGCACGGCAGTAGTCGTCTTCCGGCGCGGGTCGGATTTTGTCAGCAATCGGCAGATCAATCTCAGTCACCCGCCGTCGTCCCAATTCGGTGAACCGTCAGGCCGGTCAGGAGTTTCGGGAAAAAGAATGTCGACTTTTGCGGCATGTTTTCACGCAGCCGCGCCATCTCGAAGATGGCATCCAGCGGCGTCGGCGAAAGGACGAAACCGAGCTGGTTGTGGCCGGACCGGACCGATTCGACGACCGCGCTGGCGTCTTTCAAGAACTCGACTCGCTCTCCGGCCTCGATCAAATGTTCTTCGAATTGGAGGACTCCGCGCAATACTCCGGTCTCGAAGATTGCGGTCGGCAACGTGCGGCCGGTCGTGGATGTTTCCTTCGGCCAGCGCCAGTTCGCGGTGTCCGCCGGGGTTTCCAGCAGGATGATTGCGCTATCGTCGCGGACGACCATGGCGATCGCGCCGCGGCCCGACTTGCCGCGCTCACGGACCAGCCCCTGCATCTGTGCGGCGATCCCCCCCGCATCGCGTTCGACTATCGGGTACCGGCGCACGTCGAAGTGACCGCTGAATCGCTCCAGCAACGGGTCCCGCCGCGACGCTTCGGACAGATGCACGGCACGGTGAATCGGCATCACGGTCATGCCCGGCGCTTCGGCATTGAAGAACGCCATCATCGTGAATGCCCAACGTTCGTCCCTGGCCTGCTGCCAGGTGTCGAACGCTGCGGCGGTGCGATGATGCCCGTCGGCAATTACACAGTCGAATGCCGACATGGTTTTGATAATCCCGTCGATCCGTTTCGGGTCGGAACATCCGTAGAGACGGTGCAACGATCCGTCGGGCTGTTCGGCGATCAGCAGCGGCGCGGTCGCCTCACAGTCTCGCAGAAAACGGTCAATGCCCTGCGAGGGGTCCGAGTAGACCATGAACACCAACCCGAAGTCGGCTGCGGTTGCACGGCGCAGGCGCGCGCGATCATCGCGGATGTGGCGGTGTGTTTCTTCGTGCGGACGGATCGCCGTGTCGCGCAAATCGCCCAGTGCGATAAACCCGTGCCGAGTCAGGCGCTCTCCCGCCACCGAATACGCCTGCGAATACGGGTACACGCCCGGTGCGGCATCACACGTGAGCGCCCGTTGTGCGACCCATGTCTCCAGAATCCTTCTGGCCTCTTCATAACGCGCGCCGGTCTCGTCCGGGGAGATCTTCGGCGCTTTGACGATTCGGGCGATGTTGTACGGGCTCTGGGCTTCGAGCCGGGCCACCGTCCCCGACGTGAATTGATCGTACGGCGGACTTAAACACATTGACGGGTCGCCGACGACCTTGGAATTAAAACGCCAGGCGGCGAAGGGCTGAATGCGAATGGGGACAACTCCTGACTGTCACCGGCCCGATGACCGGCGCGTAGGGTAATAGTAACCTACAAAACGATCTCCAAGTGAGGTTCATCTGTAGCAAAGACCTCTCCGCAGATCGCGGCATCCTCGATTCCCATATCGATCAGGCGGTTCAGGAGCAATTGTGCCTGCCGCTCATCGATTGTAATCAGCAAACCACCGGAGGTTTGGGGATCGAACAGAATGCTTCGCTGAATCGGATCGAGCGACTCGGTAATTCTGATCTTCCCATCCAACGCTTGCGCATTCGACGCGGTGACCCCGGTTGAGGCGCCTGCGGCGATGAGTTGCTCCGAGATCGTCCAGCGGGGAATATCCGCAAATCGGAAGCGAACGCCGACACTCGATGCCTGGGCCACCTCAAATGAATGTCCCGCCAACCCGAACCCGGTGATGTCGGTGACTCCGTGTGTACCGTCGAATCCCAGCATCGCCTCACAGGCGCTCTTGTTCAATTCCGCCATCTTTTTCAGAACTGGGTGTGCGACGGCCCAATCGATCTGCTCCGCCCGCAGGCCGTTGACGATGACGCCGGTTCCGATCCGCTTGGTGAGGATGACCACGTCACCCGGTTTGGCGCCGGCGTTTGTCTTCAAATCGGCATCCCGCACGATGCCCGTCACCGACAAGCCATACTTCAGTTCATTGTCTTTGACTGTGTGGCCGCCGATCAGGACCGCTCCGGCAAGGGTCGTCACTTCCAATCCGCCGCGCATGATCTCGGTGAGCAACTCGCCGGCGATGCCGCGCGTCGGAAAACAACAAAGATTGAGAACCGCCTTGGGAGTGCCTCCCATGGCGTACACGTCGGAGAGCGAGTTGGCCGCGGCGATCTGGCCGTACAAGAATGGATCGTCGCACGGCGGCGTGATAAAATCCGCCGTCAACACCAGCGACAGATCAGGGCCGATGCGATACACGCCCGCGTCGTCGGATGTCCCCAATCCGACGATTACCTCGGGCGGCGATGGGACGTCCAACTCGTCTACGATGCGATGCAGGTCCACCGGACCGATTTTACCGGCTCAACCACCGGAGCGGGCAAACTGTGTAAGCTGTCCCGGCGTCGATATGCGGCATTCCGACACTGTCACTCACCTCCTCTCCGTCTCGCGGCCGGCGCCATGGATCGACGTCGACCGGTTTTGCAAGATACGCGATCAAGTCGGTCCGAATGAGCCCCAAGTCAGGGGTCTTTTGTCTCACGCATAAGATAACGTCCCGCGCCCTGACCGGGCGCGGGACGCCACGCTGTAGGTTTCTGCCTGTTGATGATGCTCTTGTCGGACTTCCGGCACCTCCTGACCGGTGTCGATGGCGGCCACCGGTCGCTGCCGCCTTGATTTTTGTGCGGGACTTGCACGCGCCCACATGCCGTGATTCGCATGCGCACCGCACAGTTTCTATGGGAGATGATTCTGGAGAACGCAGGCCGACGTCCGGGCGCGGTCAATGTCCCGGCACTATGGTCAGGCCCGCCCGGTACAGATACACTTGTTACGGGAACCGAAGCCGACCAGTGAGATGTCGGCGATGAGGATGTGGTATGCGATCCGCTTCATTCGATCACAACTTTCAACTCTGTAAAGTATACGCAATTGGTCCGATCTTTGGGGGATGAATCTTTGACGCCGCGATGCCCCCTTTGCCACAGCGCGCTCGTCGCAACAGGAAGGGCGGGGGTCCCCCGCCGAGCCGGAAGAGAAGCTTGGGCGGATTGGCACCGCCGTCCCGGATTTGGTATCATCCCGGCGCAGGGAAGGCAAAGCGAACGCCTGAACGCAGGAGCAACGAATGAATAATGCCATCGTCAATGTCCCGACACCCCGCAACGAGCCGGTCAAGTCATACGTACCCGGCAGTCCGGAACGCAAAGAGCTGCAGGAGGAAATCCGAAATCAGCGCCGGGAGCGGATCGAAATCCCGCTGATCATCGGCGGCGAGGAGGTCCGTACCGGCGACTTGGCCGACTGCCTCATGCCGCACGAGCACAGTCATCTCCTTGCACATTTCCACAAGGCGTCACGAGCGCATGTGAAGCTGGCCATCGAGGCGGCCAGGGCGGCGCAGCCCGCGTGGGCGGCGCTGGATTGGGAACATCGTCTCGCGATCTTCCTGAAAGCGGCCGATTTGTTGTCCGGGACGTATCGGTCCATCATCAACGGCGCCACCATGAACGGCCAGAGCAAGAATGTCATGCAGGCCGAGTTGGACGCCGCCTGCGAGTTGATTGACTTCTGGAGGTTCAACTGCTCCTATGCCCGCCAGATTTACGCCCAGCAGCCCGAATCCTCAACGGGGATATGGAATTACATGGAATACCGGCCATTGGAGGGGTTCGTGTTCGCGGTGACGCCCTTCAACTTCACCGCCATCGGCGGCAACCTGCCAACCGCCCCGGCGATGCTGGGCAATGTGACGTTGTGGAAGCCCGCCTCCAGCGCCGTTTATGCGGCGTGGTTTGTCATGCAGGTGCTGATTGATGCCGGGCTGCCGCCGGGGGTGATCAACTTCATCCCCGGTTCCGGGGCCGAAGTCGGCGATCCGGCGCTCGATTCCCCGGACCTGGCGGGGGTCCATTTTACCGGTTCGACCGCGACCTTTCAGGGGATGTGGCGCCGCATTGGGCAGAACATTGCCAATTACAAGTCGTACCCACGCATTGTCGGCGAGACCGGCGGCAAGGATTTTGTCTTCGCGCATCCGTCGGCCGATGTCGAGGCGCTGAATACCGCACTCTTGCGTGGCGCATTCGAGTATCAGGGGCAAAAGTGCTCGGCCGCGTCACGGGCCTTCATTCCCGAGTCGATTTGGCCGAAGCTCCGGGACCGCCTGCTCGATGAGGTCACGCAGATGAAGATGGGCGACCCCTTGGAATTCGACAACTTCATCAACGCTGTCATCGACCGCAACGCCTTCAAGTCCATCAAGTCCTATATCGACTTTGCGCAGTCGTCGTCCGACGCCATGGTCCTCTGCGGCGGACGCTGCGACGACAAGAAGGGATACTTCATCGAGCCGACCGTGGTGCAGACCACCGATCCGAAGTTCAAGCTGCTCTGCGAGGAAATTTTCGGTCCGGTCCTCACGGTCCTTGTCTATCCCGACAATAAGCTCGATGAAGCGCTGACCATGTGCGACACCGGCTCGCCCTATGGGCTGACCGGCGCGGTTTTCGCGCAGGACCGTTATGTCATCGCGCGGATCGCACGGCGTCTGGTCAACACGGCGGGGAACTTCTACATCAACGATAAACCGACCGGCGCGGTGGTCGGCCAGCAGCCCTTCGGCGGCAGCCGCGCCTCCGGCACCAATGACAAGGCGGGCAGCTTGCTCAACATGATCCGCTGGGTCACCCCGCGCGTGATCAAAGAGAACTTCGTCCCGCCCAAGGACTGGCGGTATCCGTTTTTGGGGTAGGAGTTGTCCGTAGGCAGAGGAATCTGGTGTGGATTCAAACCCAGACAGATTGAAATCTGAGCTTCATTGGCTCGTTTTGATTGGGGAGTCGATGGAACTTGATCTCATGCTTCGCCGCCGAGCTGAGTCCGGCGCACCGGTTCTTGATAAGGAACCCCAGCGCGCGGCGGAGAAGTTTAAGCCGTCCTTTGAAAGAGATTACCAAAAGTGGTATACGCAAGCGGACGCTGTAATCCGCCTGATTCTGCCGAGCAGGCTGCCCGAATTCGAACTACTTTACAGGAGCGAAGGAAAGCGTAAGGCGATTGACGCCCAGAACTACTCTATCCAAGATTGGCTCTTGGGACTTCGAGTGACGCACGGGTACCCCGCTACGGAGTCGTTTGACCATCTTGGTTGCGCCGCCTCACGACTCTCATTGCAGCGGAAGATCTTAGAATCCGCTCGCGCCAAATTCGATGGCAGCCTGCTCGATATACGCCACATCGTTCAAGCCGATCTCTTCGACTCTGAACTGGACGCGGCTAGAGAGTTGCTAAAGCACGGATTCCTTCGGCCGGCAGGAGTCGTTGCTGGGGTTGTCCTCGAACGCCACCTCAGTCACGTGTGTTTGAGCCACGACGTGAGGAGCAGGAAGCAGAATCCTACACTCAGCGACTTCAATGATCTTCTGAAAAATAAAAGCGTCATTGACATTATTCTCTGGCGCAAGGTGCAGCATTTGGGCGATCTCCGTAATCTCTGCGCTCACGACAAGGAGCGTGACCCAACTAAGGAAGAAGTCCTTGAGTTGATTGATGGGGCAGGGAAGATTACAAAGACACTCGTGTGACACTGGATTGCGACAGGGCGGCCCGTCCCTCAATCAGGGTTTCACGTTTCGGAAGCGTGATGGGCACGATACGTCGCCTGTCCCGAATGCAGTGAGGGGTGCCCCTACAACGACACGACGATTCGCTTACGGAGGGCGCGGGGACCGCGCCCCTACAGTCTGAAACGGAGTAGCGGCGCAATGCCTCTCACCATCCACCAAGTCGACGCATTCACCGACACGCTGTTTGCGGGAAATCCGGCGGCCGTGTGCATTCTGCCGGCGGTGGGCGACGAGACGTGGATGCAGCATGTCGCGCGGGAGATGAACCTCTCCGAGACGGCCTTCCTCGTCAAAACCGACGACGGATACGATTTGCGCTGGTTTACCCCCGTGCACGAGGTCGACTTGTGCGGGCATGCAACACTGGCGAGTGCGCACATTCTCTACGAAACAGGAGTACTCGCGCGGTCCGCTGAAGCGCGATTCCACACCAAGAGTGGACGGCTCACCGCGCGCCGTGATGGCGACTGGATCGTGATGGATTTCCCCGCGACGCCGGTCAAGCCCACCGATCAACTGGACGCGCTCAACCAGGGGCTGGGCGTGACTCCGAAGTTCACCGGCCGAAGCAAGTTCGACTATCTGTTGGAGCTGGATTCGGAACGGACAGTTCGACGGTTGCAGCCGGACATGTCGAAGCTCGGAGAGATCGTGACCCGTGGGATCATCGTGACCGCCAATTCGGATTCACGAGACTACGATTTTGTCTCGCGGTTCTTTGCGCCGCGGTCGGGCATCGACGAAGACCCGGTCACCGGCTCGTCACACTGCGCGCTCGGCCCATTCTGGAACGGCAAACTCGGCAAGGACCACTTGATCGCAAAACAAGTCTCCGCCCGCACCGGAATTGTCCGGGTCACGATCAAAGGCGAACGTGTCCTCCTCGGCGGCCAGGCGGTTACCGTGATGCGGGGGGAGATGCTCTCTGTATAGCTCGACAAATCAGAGTCTCTCATGTCTGGAATCGGCTCGATAAACGAAGGGACTCTGTGATGCATCGAGTTCCCTCCCCGCGTCGATCCGCCGGTGACGGATCGACTCGCCCCTCCTGCCAGGCGGGGATATCGGCTCCCTCTCCCATCGGGAGAGGGTTGGGGTGAGGGACAAACAATCGTCACACGTGATGGGTCATGCAGCGACTCGCCTCGAAAACCGTGCGGGACTCAGAGTAACCGGCTTGAAGACACGACTGCGGAGTCGAGAATTCACGACTTCGTGGTACTGTCTTTGGGCGATTCCCCGCCGTCCTTCTTCGCCGTCCACTTCTTGATCAGTTCGACCACCTCCGGCGCAGCATCGAGGAGCGCGTCGAAGGAGCCCTTCTTCTTCGCGGGTAGGACGGAGACTTTGTCGGGTTCCAACACTAAGAAGACTGCCGGCTCGACCATCGCGCCGCCGCCGCCACCACCGCCGAATCCGGTGGCTTTGTCGGTCTGGCTGCCTTCGCCGCCGCCGACACCGAAGCCGACCGTGATGCGCGTGATGGGGATGACCGTCCGCCCGCCGACACTGACCGGCTGGCCGACCACGGTCTCCGACCGCGCAATCGTGCGCAGTTCACCGACAATACCCTGTAACAGTTCCGTAATGTTGTTCGCCATCGTTCCTCCCTGAGCGTCAGGTCGTCCTGGTCCGCCTCATCCGCCAAATGCCGCGCCATGGCAGTGTGGCCACGGCACGGGCGACATGGATGAGCGGTGTGAGCGGAATGACCCGCCAGACCAAGTCGGCCTCTCCATGAAATGTGGCACGGTCAAAAGTGCCCCGAAGTTCCCATTCTAACTGCGGCCAGCGCCGCAGAATCATGCCGCGCGCCGCGTACAGATACCCGATGGCCATCCCGGTCGTTGCCGGATCACCGGTTCCGACCGCCATGGCGATGCGCCCCCGCTCCAGCCGCCATGCCCGCAGCAGCCGTCCGGCCAACCGCAAGGCGACGCGTGTAATTTTCAAGAGAACCGGACGATTCTGCCGCGCCGATTCGATTCGTTGAGACAGCGTCCGAACGGGTTTCTTGAGTCCCGGCTTCTTCGGGCGAGCCCCTTTTTCGCGTACGGCCCCAATCGGGGTGCTGGAGACCTGCCATCCGAGGATGGACACAATCCTCTGTCCACCGATAACCGTCACCGTCAGACCGAACCACGATACCGCCACCCGCACACCGCCAATCGTCGTGAACCGCAGCCGTACGGGGGAAAGTACCGCGACCGCCATCACGGCTGCAAACGCGAGCAGCATGCATCCCAATAGAGTCATCAGCACCTATCCCCGATCATCGACGATTATTCCCAATATAATGTTTCGGCAGACTGGACGTGGCCCGCAGCCGTCAAATCCCCGCTCAGACCGGGCAAGGTCGCGTCCGATATAAGAATCAAGAAGGCGTAACGGTCCGGGGAGCGCTATGAAGGCTATCATTCGTTTCAGCAATGCGATACTCTGTTCGCTGGGCATCTTGCTGATCGCCTATGGGTGTCCCAGTTCACCAGACGGCAACGGCAATGGGATCGCCGATTACGAGTTGTGGGTCGTGCTGGAAAAGAATCTGGACGCCAACAGTGATAATTTGAGCGTGGAGTTTCGACACGACGGCGATCCGGTGTCGGGCGGCAGTGTCTCGGTCGCCGGCGACCCGATCATTACATTCGACAACAATGGCAACGCGCAGAAGTCATACTCCCTCGGCCAGTGGACGACCGGCGCCTGGATTCATATCATTGCGCGCGATTCGACCGGGGCCGCGGTCTATCGCGATTCGATCGTGATCCCCAGCGAGTTTTTGGTCAACGTCTTCCCGGAAGATCAACCCTGGCGTCCGGGCCAGACGCTCCCGCGCATCGAGTGGGGCACCTCGATCATGGCGACCAACTACGCGATTTCAGTCAGAGCGCGCACCGCCGGCAACGCGCCGCGCGGTTTCGCCGAATACTATCAGTCAGCGCAGGCGCTCTCACAAACATTCCAGCAGAGCGTTTTCAGCGACATTTTTGACAATGTCATTCCCGATATGTACGACATCCACGTTGTGGCATCATCTCCCAATTTCATTGAGCCATCGACCGCGCACGCATATCGGACGCCCGATTTCGACGATATTCCGCAGCCGATCGATGACGACGATGTCACCGGCGCGATCGCGGCGCTGTGTGTCGCCGAGCGGGTCACCGTTTCGGTCGAGACCTTACAGTAGTGGTTGAAGTGCGCGGGTTCGCGGCGACTTTTTTAGATTCGATGAAGTTTTGGGCTTGACAACCATCCCCGGAATCAGCACATAGGCCACGGCCGACACGGTTGTTGTTACTCGGCACTGTCTTCGAAATGTTCGTTTTGCGAGTATAGGATATTCCGAGAGGGGGGCCTTCGGCGGTTCCAGCGAGCCGGGGACCCAGGTGAGGCAAGAGCACAGACGCATGCCAGATTCGCAAATCGGCGCTTTGCCAGTCCCGGGAATCGGGACGCGCCGTCCGGTTTTTTGAAGTTACGTCCCGCTTCGGCGGGACGTTTTTTTTGCGTGATGCGCATGAGATAACTACTGCTTCTCCCACCATTCACCGTCCCCCCGTGCCGTGACGCGAGGGGCTTTGCTACGGGAGGTTTTAGTGAACAAGAATCAGATTTACGACCGCGTCCTCAAGGCGCTGTGGCAGTGGACCATCGAGAAGGACTATCAGTTCCGTCCCACGCCGCGCATCGTCACCGCCACCGGCGCCTGCGAGAATGTCGACACGCTCTGGGAGGTGACCGCCGAGAGCGTTCCGGGCACTTACTTTTTCGCGCAGACCGGGCAGCTCTATCTCGAAATGGGTCTGGCGGAAGTGCCGCGCGCGTTTACCGTCGGTTCCTCGGGGCGCGCCGAAGCGGAGATTGACTCGCGCCACCTGCGAGAGTTCACGCTCTTCGAAGTCGAAGGACGCGGCGGGTTCGAAGATCTGGTCGCCACGATCCAGTCGCTCTTCGGCGCGATCGACAAAGTCTCGGCGTCGTGGGGAGCCGATCCGATCGCCTCGCGTCTGAAACTCATCAGTTACAGCGAGGCGCTGGAGATTCTCGGCTTGGGCAGCAGCCACTGGGGCGAAGACTTTTCGCACGCGCAGGAACTCAAGCTGTGCCAGGGTGGCCCGGTGCTCCTGACGCATCATCCCGATCCGCAGCCGACACACGGTCCGGCGCCGAAACTGGAGAAATTCTTCAACATGAAGCCCGCGCCGTCGCACAACGGCGATCGTCCCACCGTGCAGTCGTGCGATCTGCTCTTGCCGATTTCCGGCGAGTCCCTGGGCGGCGCGGTTCGCATCCACCAAAGCGAGGTCCTGCGAACCCGTCTGCAGCGATCCGGCATGTTCGCCACACTGACACGCCGCGGGCTGGGACTGGCGCAGTTTTCCGACTATCTCGGCCACATGTCCGAGCATGGCCACACCATCGGCGAGCACTACGGATTCGGGGTCGGGATTGATCGCGTCGTGCAGTATCTGATGAGCGCATCGGACATTCGTGACGCCGCTGGATTCCTTGTCGGAATGGATGCCGACATGGCCGCCGATTCGGCGGAGTTTGTCCCGGCCGCCGTTGAGTCGGCCGAACCGGCTTATGCCGACGCATAATTGTCGTTGATCCGAGAGTGGGGTTGTAACCGGCGCGTCCCGTACACTGCGGGGCGCGTCGTCTTTTTGGGTCTCGCATCAATGCGGTGTCATTGTATTTTGACCGCAAACCCGGAGGGATCGACCATGATCAATGAATTCAAGAAGTTCGCCATGCGCGGAAACGTTCTCGACATGGCGGTCGGCATCATCATCGGGGCCGCGTTCGGGAAGATCGTCTCGTCGTTTGTATCCGACGTGCTGATGCCGCCGATCGGCCGTCTGATGGGCAATGTCGACTTCAGCAATCTGTTCATCACCCTCTCCAGCGGCAGCTATGAGTCGCTGGAGGCCGCCAAAACCGCGGGTGCGGCGACGCTTAATTACGGAATCTTCATCAACACGATCATCGATTTCCTGATCGTCGCGTTTGCCGTGTTTCTTCTCGTGCGCGCCGTCAACCGACTCAAGCAGAAGGAAGAGGCGCCGGCCGCGCCGACGACGAAGGACTGCCCCGAATGCCTGTCGAAGATTCCGATCAAAGCGAAGCGCTGCGCGCAATGCACAGTCGTTCTGGCGACCGCCGGCTGAGTCCGGCCGGTTTTTGACAGCGCGTTGGGATTAGCCCTTGTATGGGGCCGCGGTATCAGGCGATCATCGGGGTGAGGTCGTCGGACTTGCATTGGTTTGACACGATACCAAGGGAGCGCCCATGTTTCGCGTAGGATACCTCGAAGGAACCGATCCGCTATTCCTCAATGAGCTGGTCGCGCGTGAGATCGACACCATTCCGCTCGGCAACGGTGTCGACAACCACGGCAAGTTCATCGGCCACATCACGCGGGCCGACCAGATCACGGTCGTGGTCGGCTATCTGCACAAGGTGATGCCGCTGGCCGACTCCGGGCTCTCCGCCCTCGACATCATCCACTCCTGCAAGGTGCACCGGATCCCCACGCTGATCATCGCGCAGAAGGCGCTGCATGCCAAGGCCGAGAAGGCCTTGGGCGACGCCGGCGATCATATCACGCTGGTCGATCCCGCCGACCTGCGCAAAGAACTCGACCGCGTGCTGGGATAGCCCTTTCGGGCTAATGCGAAAGGGGGGAGTCGAACCCCCATCCCGAGTTCACGGGACCGGATCCTAAGTCCGGCGCGTCTGCCAGTTCCGCCACTTTCGCATAGTGGAGTCTAATTCACGTCCTGAAAAGAATCATGTGCGTGAATTGTTGCACGTCAATCTGCGTCTTTGTGGAGTGCGTCCGCGCGAGATGAACGAGTCGGTACTCAGTGAGGGTGGATGGGATCGAACCATCGGCCACCTGCTTAAAAGGCAGATGCTCTACCACTGAGCTACACCCCCACCAATCCGCCGTAAAGTATCCCGCCCGACACCCGGCAGTCCAGCCCTAACACGCCCGCAGCGTGCGACTTCGCCGCCCTCGAATGGGGACCTTCGGCGTCTTGACTTGCCCCATTGGCGGCGGTTGCTTGTCCCGAGCGCGTCGGGGGATTTGCTTGTTGGCGGTTGGAATGCGTGACGATGACTGAAGAGGAGTGACGATGGAATTTGACGTTTGCGTGATCGGCGCCGGGCCGGGCGGATATGTCGCCGCGATTCGCGCCGCGCAACTGGGACTGAAGACCGCCATCATCGAACGCGCCAAAGCGGGCGGCATCTGCACCTCGTGGGGGTGTATCCCGTCGAAGACCCTGCTGCACGGCGCGGGCATACTCACCGCGATCCGTCACGCGTCGGAGTTCGGCATCAGCGTCGCCGAGCCGAAAGTCGACCTCAATAAGCTGCGCGCCAAAAAAGATGACGTGATCAAACGGCTGGTCGGCGGCGTCGAACTGCTGCTGAAGAAAAACGGCGTCGAGTGGATATCCGGGGAAGCACAATTCGAGTCGCGATCGCGTGTGACGGTCAAACACGCCGATGGCAAGTCGTCGTCGATCAACGCAAAGAATTTCATCATCGCCACCGGCGCGCGCCCGGTCGAACTGCCGCATTTGAGGCCGAACGGCAAGACGATCATCACGTATTTCGAGGCGCTCGAAGTCGAGGATGTGCCGAAAGAGTTTGTCGTCATCGGCGGCGGCGCGATCGGTCTGGAAATGGCCGAGGTCTATGCCGCGCTCGGATCGAAGGTCACCGTCGTCGAGATGATGCCGCAGGTGCTGCCGGGATTCGACTCCGACCTGACGCGCGGCGCGGCCGATGCGCTCAAGAAGTCGGGGGTCACGGTTCTCACCGGCACGAAAGTATCCGCCGCAGCGCAGGAAAAGTCGGGCCGCTGGAAACTGACGCTCGAGATGTCTGCGGGGAAAACGTCCGATCCATTGATTGCGGATAAAGTACTGGTCGCAGTCGGTCTGCGCCCCAATTCCGACAATCTGAATCTTAAGGCGCCCGGCGTGGCGACCGATCCGCGCGGCTACATCTCTACCGACGAACAGATGCGCACCAGCATCCCCAATATTCTCGCCATCGGCGATGTCACCGGACGCCTATTGTTGGCGCACAAGGCCTCGCGCGAGGGGCATGTCGCCGCCGAGGTCTGCGCCGGGCACAATGCCGCGATGGATTATCGCAGTGTGCCGGGCACGGTCTTCTTGCATCCGGAAATCGCGACTGTCGGTCTCTCCGAGCACGAGGCGAAAGAACAGGGGTATGAGGTCGCCATCGGCAAGTTCCCGCTGACCGCGCTCGGACGTGCAGTCGCGACCGGGGCGATGACCGGATTTGTCAAAACAGTCGCCGACAAAGCAACCGACCGCCTCTTAGGCGTGCACATCGTCGCGCCGACCGCGGGCGATCTGATCGCCGAGGGCGCATTGGCTCTCTCGATGGATGCCACCGCCGAGGATTTGGCGACCACGATCCATGTCCACCCGACCTTCTCCGAAGCGCTGATGGAATCAGCGGCCGCCGCCCGCGGCGAAGCGGTGCATATGGTGAAACTGTAGTGTGCTGTCATTCCGAGCGAAGCGAGGAATCTCCTATACGGTATTGCCTCCAACGGCGCGAGACTCGGAGATTCCGCTTGTGGTGAGCGAAGTCGAATCACGCTTCGCCGGGAATGACATCCGACGTATCATTCACGCTGTCATGGGCATCGACGATCTAATCAAAGACAAGCGCGAGCAAATTCTGCGCATCGCCGCCAAGCATGGCGCGACCAATGTGCGCGTATTCGGCTCCTTCGCGCGCGGCGAAGCCGGACCCGACAGCGATGTAGATTTTCTGATCGATCTCGAACCGGGACGCAGCCTGCTGGACATGAGCGGTCTGCTGATTGACTTGCAGGACCTGCTTGGCAGGAAAGTCGATCTCGGCACGGATCGCAGTCTGCGCCCGCGCATCAAAGAGAGAGTTCTGCACGAGGCACGCCCTATATGAGAAGGGACCGTGACCGGCTACAGGATATCATAGAGGCGATCGAAGCCATCGAAAAATATACCGCACGCGGGAAGGACAACGCACTTGGTGATGAGCTGGTCAACGTCTGGATAGTTCATCACCTTCAGACAATCGGGGAAGCGGCTCGTCTGTTGTCACCGGAGCTGAAGGAACAGCGTCCCGATATACCGTGGTCCAAAGTCGTGGGAATGCGCAATCTTCTGGTCCATGAATACTTCATGGTCGACACCGAGGCGGTCTGGATGGCTGTCGAGCGGGATCTTCCGTCGCTCAAGGGGGCAGTGACAAGTCTATTGAGCGAATTGCCCTGACGGCGAAGCATTGATGGAATCGTCCGCCCGCCGCCAGTGGCGAAGCGGTGCACATGGTGAAACTGTAGAATCGCACTTCCACGACTTACGTGCTTCATACCGAGTATGCAGGTCGAGGTCAACGGGACTCGGATTTGGTTCGATGTGGACGGGCCGTCACTGGTTCCGGCGGGCGCCGGGATGTGCGAGCGCCCCGTGGTGTTGTTGTTGCATGGGGGGATGGGATACGATCACACCTACTTCAAGCCCGATTTCCGCCGTTTGACAGATGTTGCGCAGATTGTTTATCTCGATTTCCGCGGAATGGGCCGTTCGGCCGAGGCCGACCCTGAGTCCTGGGATTACGAGCTGCTTGCCGATGATCTCCGCGCGTTCTGCAATGCGCTTGGAATCGTCAAACCTATCGTCTTTGGCCACTCGATGGCGGGCCCGGTGGCCATGCTGTTTGCCGGCCACTATCCCGATCATCCCGGTGGTCTGATTCTGCAATCGTGCATGGCACGATTTGATCTCGATCGTGTAGTAGCCGGCTTTCGACGGATTGCCGGAGATGAGGTCGCTGCGATCGCCAGACGTTTCTATCGCGGCGATTCATCGGTGACGATGCAGGAGTGGTCGCGCTGTCGAACGGCATTTGGGCCGTGGTCACCCGACGAACAGGTTCGCGCGAGAATTCAATTGCATCCTGAGCTGGCTGCCGTCGGAATGATCCGACTCTGCACGTTGAATATCACCGATCAACTCGGGAAGATTTCCTGCCCGACGTTGGTGTGTGTCGGAGATCGCGACCCGGTCACACAACCGGACGACGCTCGGGAAATTGCCGACGCCCTCACCTGCAGTGACAAGCGACTACGGGTGCTTCAAGGCGGCGGGCACTTTCTCTGGAAGGATGTGCCGGATTCTTACTGGCCGTTGATCCAGGGGTTTGTTGTAGAAGCGAACCCGACGAAGAAATGAATAAGTTCCAAGATCATCACCACTCCCGCTCCAGATATTCTCGCACCACCATCGCCGTGTTCCAGGCGCAGGCGTACTCGAGCGCTTTCCAATGGCCGACGTCGGTCGGGCTGAGGTTGCCGGTTGGAAAGATGAAGCAGGATTGCACCGACGCGACCGGGATGCTGTGACGTTGCGCCACGCGGATCACGCCCGCTGCGGTCGAATCGACCAGCGACGCCTGTTCGGCGCCGTGCATCTGCATGCGCGCCTGCGGTGAGTCTTCAAATCCGTGCAGCGAGAACCCGACGCCGTCGTCGTAGATCTCCGGCAGACGGCGCTCGACCGAACGCAGCCGAAACGCGATCAGTTGTGCGGCGGAATCCAGCCGCGCGTGCAACGCCGAATCGATGGCCAGATCAAGAACCCCGGGCTTGGCGCCGACCTGTTCTGTCCCCAGCAAGACCGTATCCACATTCTGCTCCGACCACCGATTGACCCTGTAGTAGGCGCGCCATGATTTGGGAATGACCACATCGCCCAGGAGGTAGGAAGGATCGCTGCCGACACCCAGGCCGACGTGGATGATTTCAATCGGCTGATAGGTGTCGATCATAAATTGTGTGACCGCTTCGGCGTCGGCAATCCCATGCACCCCGGTCATACCGGCATACTGGCCCAGCCAGCCATAGACGAGGCGCCGTCCGTTGGCGGTCGTGTCGGTGCGGATGTTCGCCCACTCGAAGAAAAAGTCGCCGATTTGCGGGTTATCGAACAGCACGACCACGGTGGGTTGCTTCTCTTCGGGAACGGCGGGCTGATCCGTCCTTGTGGCTTCGGACGCGGATTGGTCCGAACTGTCCGAGCGACACGACACCATCGATATCGAAATTACCAGTGTCAGGACCAGTTGCGGGTACGCTGCCATGTGTCGTGCAAAAGTGCGTCGCAAGGGAGACCTCCAACGTATCAGGGTCGGGATACTCTTCTGCGGGGCAATGGGTCTTCGGTGAAGCATTTGCCTTTGCCCGTAAGCCCCGGTAGATTACCGGATTGGCCGGCTTGTCCCGTGCGTAGCCACGGGCGCAAAGCGATAAGGAGCATACGATGAACGCTGATGACAAACGCAAAATAAAGATCGGACTGGCGGAGATGCTTAAGGGCGGGGTGATCATGGATGTCACCAACGCCGAGCAGGCGCGCATCGCCGAGGACGCGGGGGCCTGCGCCGTGATGGCATTGGAACGCGTGCCCGCCGACATCCGCGCCGAGGGCGGCGTGGCGCGCATGGCCGATCCGGCGAAGATCGAAGAGATCAAAGAGGCCGTCACGATCCCGGTTATGGCCAAGTGCCGCATCGGGCATTTTGCCGAGGCGCAGATTCTCGAGGCGCTCGAAGTGGATTTCATCGACGAGTCCGAAGTGCTGACTCCGGCGGATGAGAGCCATCACATTGCCAAAGATCAGTTCCGGATTCCGTTCGTCTGCGGCTGCCGCGATCTGGGAGAGGCCCTGCGCCGCATTGGCGAGGGCGCGGCGCTGCTGCGCACCAAGGGCGAAGCCGGCACCGGTAACATCGTCGAGGCGGTCCGTCACATGCGCGCGGTGCAGGACGGCATTCGTCGGCTGACTGTGCTCCCGAAAGAAGAACTCATGACCGAAGCGAAGAATCTGGGAGCACCCTATGATTTGGTCTGCTGGGTTGCCGAGCACGGGCGCATCCCGGTGCCCAACTTTGCCGCCGGCGGCATCGCCACGCCCGCGGATGCGTCGCTGATGATGCAGTTGGGGGCCGAGTCGGTCTTTGTCGGATCGGGCATCTTCAAGTCGTCCGATCCGTCGCCGCGCGCGCGCGCGATTGTCCTGGCGACGACGCATTACAACGATCCGATGCGGCTCGCCGAGGTCTCCAAACATCTGGGCGATCCGATGCGCGGAATCGAGATCGCATCGATTCCCGAAGAGCAGTTGTTGCAGGTACGGTGATCGTGGGGGCGGCCCTTGGGCTGACCACGGGCCGCAGGCCCGAACGATATTTGTCTCGCGGCCCACTTATCGCTTCGGATTGACGTCAGCTCAAGCGCTGACCGGCACGGGAGTGCGCACAAGCTGTTGCACGCGGAGTGTTGTTTGGCCAGATGACATCCACCACTTCCAACATCACAATCTCCCACGCTTCGGGTGGATCGCCGATGCGCGTGGCGGCGGATCGTCGTGTGCCAACGCGCCTGAAGGTCGGTTTGCTGGCGCTGCAGGGCGACTTCGAACTTCATCGGAACATGGTTCGCGGACTTGGACACGCACCGACTGACGTAAGGACAGTTGCCGAGTTGGACCGCATCGATGCACTGATCATGCCCGGCGGTGAATCGACCACGATGCGCAAACTGATGGCCGGTGAAGATTGGTTCGGCGCGTTGCGGCGGTTTGCTTCGCAGCGTCCGATTTTCGGTACCTGCGCCGGGCTGATTCTGCTGGGGCACTTGCAGAATGGCCAGCCACGGGAGACAACGCTCGGATTGATCGACTGCGATGTCACGCGCAACGCTTACGGACGACAGTACCAATCGTTCCGACAAGTCGGCGAAATCAATCTTGGATTCGGTGCCCGGCCGCTGGAGATGGTGTTGATCCGCGCACCACGCATCACAAGGGTCGGTAAGGATGTCACGGTTCTGGGAACACTCGACCGTGAGCCGACATTGGTCAGGCAGGGGAGTATCCTGGCGGGGACATTCCACCCCGAACTCTCAGGAGACGATACCGTACACCGGTACTTTTTGACAGAGATGACAGAACGTGTGAGCGGGTAATCGCTTCGGTTGCATCAAGTTGGCACATGCCACTCACGCCGCCATCCGTGCCGAATTCGATTCCAAATCTCGGAGTATCCTCGTAGCATTAGAACGATGTCGGCCGTGAGCGAACAGATCGGACTTCTCTACAACGCGCCCAAGCCCGCGTGGCTGCGCACGAAGGCGACCTTCACGCCGGAGTATCTGCGTGTCAAAGGCGCGCTGCGATCCAACCAGCTGCACTCAGTGTGCGAAGAGGCGAATTGCCCCAACATCCGCGAATGTTTTTCGCATGGCACCGCGACCTTCATGATCTTAGGCAACATCTGCACCCGCGGTTGCCGATTCTGCGATGTGATCAAGGGTAAACCCCTGGGATATGACCTCGACGAGCCGCGCCGATTGGCCGAGGGGGTCGCCCAGTTGGGACTCAAGCAGGTCGTGATCACCTCGGTTAATCGCGATGATCTGCCCGATGGCGGCTCTTGGGTGTACGCCGAGACAATTCGCGAACTGCGCCAACGCGATCCGGACGTCAAAATCGAAGTCTTGATCCCCGACTTCGACGGGATCATGGAGAATGTCGACCGCGTGCTCGATGCGTGTCCCGATGTGCTCAATCACAACACCGAGACCGTGCCGCGTCTGTACTCCTTGGTGCGTCCCCGCGCCGAAGTGGGCCGATCACTGGCCATTCTGCGTCGCGCCGCTTCGCGCACCCCCGCGCCCATCGTCAAATCGGGAATCATGGTCGGGTTGGGGGAGACCCGCCAAGAATTGCATCACGTCATGCGCATGATTGTCGACACCGGCTGCCGGATTCTCACTGTCGGACAGTACCTGCGGCCATCCGAAGTACACCTGCCGGTGATCAAATACTACGAGCCCGACGAATACAAAGAACTGGCGCATGACGGTGAGGCAATGGGGTTTGCACATGTTGAGGCGGGACCGCTGGTGCGCTCGTCGTATCATGCATTCGATCAGGTTCAGAAAATGGAAGCATCGTTGGCCGCAACGCATGCGGTGGCGTGAGATGCGTCATGCAGATACCCGTCGCGACCATACCAACGACGCCCGTTGAAGTGAGAGACTCGCGTCCCGATGAGCGCCCCTGGGGCGTTTTGCCGCGTTCTTCGACGCGGTGCGTGACAGTCGGCGGTGTCCCTGTCGGCGGTGGCGCGCCGGTGGCGGTGCAGTCGATGTGCGACACCGATACGCGCGATGTCGCCAAAACAGTCGCGCAGATTCACGACATGGAAGAGGCGGGATGCGAGATCGTCCGTGTCGCGGTGCCCGACAAGGCCGCGGGCGAGGCGATCGCGAAGATTCGTCCGCAAATCGGCATCCCGCTGGTCGCCGACATTCACTTCGATTGGCGGCTGGCAATCCTCGCCGCCGAGAAGGGCGCCGACAAACTGCGCATCAACCCGGGCAACATCGGCGGCAGGCAGAGGATCGCCGAGGTCGTTGCCTGCGCGAAGGATCGGGTGCTGCCGATTCGCGTCGGCGTCAACCAGGGCTCCATCGAAAAGGACTTACTGGACAAATACGGCGGCAACAATCCCGATTCGCTCGTTGAATCGGCTCTGCGCAATGTCGCGATTCTTGAGGAGCACGGTTTTCAGGACATCATTCTGTCGCTGAAATCCTCCAATCCCGGCGAAGCGATCGCCGCCTACCGTTCGGTCTCGCAGAAGTGTCAGTATCCGCTCCATTTGGGGGTCACCGAAGCGGGTCCGGAGAAAACCGGCACGCTCAAATCGGCAGTCGCGATGGGCACGCTGTTGGCTGAGGGGATCGGCGATACGATTCGTGTCTCACTGACCGGCTCCAAAACCGCCGAGATCGAAGCGGCCTATGGCATCCTGCAAGCCCTGGGCTTGCGCCGTCGCAGTCCGGAATTGGTGTCGTGCCCGTCGTGCGGACGGATCGAAATTGATCTGATGTCGTTGGTCGATGAGGTTCAACAGACGTTGAAACAGTTGAAGACGCCGCTGAAAGTGGCCGTGATGGGGTGTGTCGTCAATGGCCCCGGCGAGGCGCGCGATGCCGACTGGGGCATTTTCGGCGGCAAGGGTGTATACCTGTTGACGCGCAAAGGGGAGTTGGTCGAACGATTCACCGACCGTGAGGCGGCCAAAAAGGCGCTGACGAGCGCCCTCATGGAATCCGACGCGAACGCACAGAGCACGTCCGTGGCATTGACCGCCGTTTCTTAGGAGACCGTATAATGGAAATACTCGGGAAGAGCGCAATCTGGCTGGCAACGTTCGGCGTCGCCGTCGCCATCATCTTCAACTGGCTCGGTGAGCGCTGGGTCGGCCAGGCGCGGTTGGCGTTTCGCGCCGGGGCGATCGCCATCGTCTCGGCCCTGTCGCTGCTGTTGCTGCTCATCCTCACACACCGATTCGAGTTCATGTATGTGCGAAACTACTCGTCGACCGATCTTCCGTTGTACTACCTGATTGCCACACTCTGGGGGGGACAGGAGGGCACGCTCCTACTGTGGATCTTCTATGTGTCCCTGTTGGGACTGCTGCTCATGCGCACGGCGCGACAGTTCGAGCGCGTCTCGGTCTCGGTCGTGGGGCTGTTTATCCTCTCGGTTCTGGTCATCCTGCTTAAACGCAGTCCGTTTGCCACCAGTGCAGCCGCTCCCGCCGAGGGGGCCGGCCTCAATCCGTTATTGCAGGACTTTTGGATGACGATTCACCCCCCGATCATGTTCCTGGGATTCGCGCTGGTTGTGTTTCCGTTCGCACTCGCCATCGCCGGCTGGGTGCGCGGAGAATACAAAGCATGGGCGCCGCACGCGTGGACCTGGCTACTGGGCGCCTGGTGCACACTCGCCACGGCGTTGGTCATGGGTGGTTACTGGGCCTACAAAGTTTTGGGATGGGGCGGTTACTGGGCATGGGACCCGGTCGAAAACTCCTCGCTGATCCCGTGGTTGTTTGCCACCGGCGGAATCCATTCGCTGGTGATGTTCAAGAAGAAGAACTCGCTGGGACGTTCGGCCTACCTGTTTTCCATCCTGCCGTTCCTTGCAGTGCTCTATGGCTCATTCCTGACCCGCTCGGGCGTGCTCGGTGACTTTTCAGTCCACTCATTCCTCGATCTGGGGATCAATTCGTATCTCATCGCGTCGCTCGGTGTCTTCCTGACACTTGGATTCGGTGTGCTGGCCTGGCGCGGACGCCACGTGCGTTCGACCGTTGCCTACGGTTCGATGGCCACCGTCGACTTCTGCGTGTCGGTCGCCGTGCTATCGCTATTGGTTGCCGGGGCGCTGGTCCTCATCGGTATGTCGACGCCTCTGTGGACCCGGCTGTTCGGGCCGCCATCGAACGTGACTTTGCGCTACTATTTCCTCGCCACCACTCCGATCGCGTTGATACTGTTGCTGTCGCTTTCCATTTTTCCGTTCATGAAGTGGATCAAGCCGTCGAAGCCGTTCATCTCGCCGCAGGCCGCGTATCCGTATTCGTTCGCGATGATCGTCGGCGCGGTTGCAATTATCCTCGGCGTCACCGAGCCGCTGTACCTGGCGCTGTTAATCCTTGGCGCGCTCGCGGCCGCCTCCAACACCTGGCTCATTGTCGAACGCTGGCGGCAAGTTCGACGCATCCCTGGCGCGTATGTCGCCCACGTCGGCCTTGCTTTGATCATTGTCGGCGCGGCCGTCTCGACCGCGTACGAGACCAAGGAACAGGTGCCGCTGCCTCTGGGTCAGCCGGTGGAGACATTCGGCTGGGTGTTTACCTATCAGGGCAAGGACCTGGATGTCGCCGACGGCAAGACGCCATTTCACATTCTCGTCGAGGAACCCGGCACAGACAACGCGTACATCGCTTCGCCCCGTCAATTTGAGCTGCCGTACGGCAAAGGGGTCATGCGCAAACCCGCTGTCAAGAAGTTCTGGGGTCACGATCTGTATATCTCACCGATGGATGAGGTCGGCGGTGAGGGTGCCGGTGAAGTCGCGACCGCCACACGCGGGCAGACTCAGTCGGTGGGCGGGTTCGACATCACCTTTCTCGGATTCGAAATGGGAGAGCATGGCGAAGGGGCGATGACACACGTCAGTTGTCCCTTCGAGATCGTCGGCGACATGGTCACCGACACGATCGTGCCGGCCATCGTTGCGGATGTCTCCGGCAGCATGTCGGAGGTCCCGGCGATCTTCGGCAACGGGCGCTACGCGCTGGCGGTCGAACGGATCGACGCCACCAATGCCGCCGTGCAACTGCGATTCGTCGATCGCGAGAATCCTCACGTCGAGCCGCCGGTGTTTTGGGTGGAGATCGCCGAGAAACCGCTCATCAATTTGTTCTGGGCGGGCACGACGATCATGGTGTTCGGCGGCTTGCTGGCCCTGCGCAAACGGGCGCGGCAATTGGATGAGCCCCCGACCGCAACAGCCGCTTCAACTCCGCCCAAGGTCGCGCGATCTGCCGCTCAGACGTATCGTCCGGCAGTAGTACCCCGGCAGTAGATTTCGTTGATATGCGGAAATGGAACCGGCGGCGTCAATGACGCCGCCGGTCGTGTCTGCGGACAATTTCGATCGGGCTAATCCATTGTCGCCAAGTGAGTCAAGTACGCCGCGACCGCTTGGCCTTCGCGTTCACGCAATCCCGCGCAATCGGTCACCTGATCGGTGACCTTGGCCATTTGATCATCGGTGCCGGGGACATTATGCGCCGGGTCGGCGAAGAATTCTTTGGCCACGGCAAGCCGTTCGCGCGAACAGCCCCCGGCGATGAACGGCATAAACGAACGAAAGTGCGGCGGGATGCGCCCGGTGACATCGTCGTAATGCTCGATCATCCAGTCAAAGATCAACTGCTCGTATTCATCATCGGATCCGATATCGAAGGGAATCGTGAAGATCTCGGTTGGACGCAACGGCCCCTCCAGACAATAGCGCAGCGCTTCCTGCACCAGGGCGCTGTCGCGAAAGTTGCCGAGTAAGCCGAGGTAACGGCTGCGTTCGCGCGGTGCTTGTGCCTGTTCGAAACGCGTTCGGAACTCCTCGAACATGACCTGATCGCCGTGGCGCGCCGTCAATCCGAGCGCCACGCCGGCGATCTCCGGGCTGACCGATGCGGGATCATCCATGAACGCACGCGTCAGCGAATCCGCATATGCGATGACCTTCGGGTCTTCTCCTTCGTCGCCCAGCCAGCCGATCAGTTGGGGACGAAACCGGGTGACGGATTCGTTTTCTTCCGGCTGCTCGGCCAGACCGAAGCGCTTGAGGGCAGGCCCCAATGTGCCGCGGACATAGGCCGCAAACTCGTCTTCGTATTCGGGCGTGACGAAGGCGTTGCGGACTTTGCCCAGTCCCGACAACAGGGCCGAAACGACTTGGGGCTCCTCAGCATCGGCGAAATGATTGAGCGTTCTCAGGTACTGATCTCCGCTGATCGTTCCGGCGTCCAACTGGGCGGCAAGATTGTTGAGAAGACCGACGCGCTCGCGTGTGTTGAGCCATTCGGTGGAGTGCTCGGCCAGGGTCGCCAGCATCGGCGGGGGAACCTCCCAGCGGTAATAGCCGTCCATGTCGGCGTTCGGCAGCACCCATTGCAGTGTGCCTTCCAACTCCAGTGGCACAGTCATCTCCGGCTGATCCAGCAGAACCGACACGCTCTTGACGCCGGTACCATCGTAGTAACTGAGCGTCACCGGAATGTGCCACAACGGTTCATCCGGAGGTTCGACACCGTAGTTGGCGAACCGTCGCTGCGTGAGCGTCACCGCATGATCGAGCGCCGGGGTGGCGCTGACCAAGGGCACACCGCCCTGATCCAAAAATGTCGACATCGCGGCATCGATATCCCGACCGGATACCTTGGCCAATGAGGTCCATAGGTCGTAGGCGGTCGCGTTTCCCCACGCGTTGGCGTTTAAGTAGTCGACGATGCCTTGACGGAAAACTTCCGGACCGAGCCACTGCTCAAACATCGAGAGCACGGCCTCGCCCTTGCTGTAGGTCAACCCGTCGGCCGATTGCATGATGTTGTCGGTCGCCAGCACCGGCTTGCGGATCGCGCGCGTCGACGGACGCGCGTCGGTGTTCATCGCCCCTTGCCCGGCCCGGACCTGGCTGACGTCCAAATCGTATTCCGGATGCAGCTCATGGCAAATCTTGGTCTCCATCCACGAGGCGAACGACTCATTGAGCCAGAGATCGTCCCACCACTCCATCGTCACCATGTCGCCGAACCACATGTGTGCCAACTCGTGCGCCGTGACGATCGCCTGCGTACGGCGCTGTCCCAGTGACACCGTCGCCGGGTCCAGCAGCAGGATGCCCTCTGCGTAGGTCACCGCGCCTATGTTCTCCATCGCACCGGGCCAGAATTCCGGCACCGCGATCAGATCGAGCTTTTCATAGGGGTACGGCATGCCAAAATATTCTTCGAGCTTGGCTAAGATCGGTGGCGTGCTCTTGATCGCCTCGCCGGCCAGATGCGTGCGACCCTTGACGGTGATCACGCGTCCCGGAATCGACATGCCGGGAATGTCCACCGTCTCCAGCGTGCCCGTCGCGATCGCGATCAGATACGCCGGCATCGGCTTGGACTTGGCGAATTCGTAGGTCCGCCAACCGTCCGCGACACGTTCGTTGACGATCGACGTGTTGGTCACCGCCGTGTGGCCCTCCGGCACCGTCAACGTCAGTTGATAGGGTATCTTAAACGCCGGTTCATCCCAGCAGGGGAATGCCTTGCGCGCCTCATCGGCCTCCATCTGCGAAAAGAGATACCCTTGCCCCTCGACCTCGGTCTTATAGAGACTGACCGCCGTCGTGTCGTAGCGGTTCATAAACTCGATCACCAGCCTCCCGGGGCCGACCGGCAATGGAGCATCCGAGGCAACCTCCAGAAGCCCGTACTCGAGGTGTTTGTACTGAACCGGGACCTCCTTGCCGCCGGCCGTCAGGACCAGCTTGACGAGGGAAGGGCCCATCGAGTGGAGGGTGAAGGCCCTGGTCGGCTCTTTCACTTCGATCGCGATGTCCACCGTGCCGGTGAAGTCATCCCGATCGGCGTCGAGTTGCAGCGATACCTTCTGGTATGTGGGGACGACCTGGTGACCCAATCGCGCCTTGTCCTGCGCGGCGACGCCGTCGCCGGAGGACACCAGCAATGGGATCATGAGAAGCGCGCGCCCGATACGCGCAGGTACACGAACAGCGCTCATACTGCGGTCTCCTTCAATGTTTGATGGTGTGTTTCGTTGTTTGTGGTCCCGGCCATCGGGTCGCGATGGCAACGGTAGGGAATCTAATCGACTGCTGCTCTCAAATCAATCCGTTCGGGGTCTCCTGAGGTCTCCGACCGGGAGTCTCAGTTGACTGGCGGACGGCAAAACTCACCGGGCCCGAAACGGGACTGTAGCTGAAGATATGCTTCGGCGGTCATCCAAACCGATATGGCCGTGTCGCTTGTCCGCTGTCGTACGATCGGAACGCGTGCCGGGGTGTAGCCGTCGATGAAGATGTATCGCCTGTCCCCGTCGCGGTCCTCGCAGGCATCCACGATGACCGACAAATGCCCCATGCCGACTCCGCTGCAGTATGGCTGGATCAGGACATCACCGATCTGAAGGTCGGAATCAGGCACCGTCGGCCAGTCGCGGGCGAGTGAGGCGGTGTTGGCGTATGTCATGACGAATCGCAGGTACGATGCGTACTCATCGGCCGTTGCAGGTCGTTCTGATGCCGCTCGATAGCTGAGGGAACTCGCGTCGGCGTTTAATTCGTAGCGGCCGTGCAGCCAATCATTCCATCCGATGACATCGCCCGACAGGGACCGAACAGAGATGTCATCCCCCTGTGCCATCTGATAATCCGCAACAAGCCGGATCGCGATGTCGGCGCACTGCTCCATGGAGCCGAGCAATGTCCATTCGAGCGCGCCACCGATCTCGGCCGGCGAGAATACGACGTTGCCCTGCCAGTCCAGTGCCGGTGACGTGTCGGGCAGCAGTCTCAGTGATCGCAGCCGTTGTTGAAACGAATGGTCGCTCACCGCAACACGTCCAAACCCCTCCGGGGCAGCGAAGCGATCTTCGATCGTCTCTGCTGCCACGGGCGCTGTCATGGTCAAATGCGCCACGGAAATCAGCAGGGACGAGACAATTCGGGACATCGTCACTCCGGCGTCACAACCTCGGTTCTCGTCGAGATGCCGTCGACGATCTTCCGTCCCAGACTGGGGCAGTTGGTGATGATGGCATCGACTCCGAGGACCGACAGCATCGCGATGCGGTCCGGCAGATCGACCGTCCAGATCGCCAGGTCCAATCCCCTGCCCTTGATCTCTGCGACGATGCTCGGCTTGACCCAGCGCTCCGCCATGCTCAATGCCGTCAGTTTGTTTTGCAGGGCCCAGCGCAGGATCGGCCCCAGGAGCAGCCGCCGCGCCGCGCCGAGCTTCGGATCGCCGACGATCAGGGCGGTTCGCCACTCGGGACGGCGCGATGCGATCTCCTGGATTGCCGGACGGCGAAACGAGGAAAAAACAACCGGGCAGTCGAAGCGAAACTGACCGACTTCGGCGGTCAGTTCGGCGATGCCGTCGGTGTCCTTGATGTCGAAGAGCAGCGCGACATTTCGTGTGCGCGCCCACTCGAGAAACTCAGTCAGCAACGGGACCCGGTCGTTATCCGAGCGTGTCGCCTGTTGTATCTCGTTGGCGGTCAACTCCGCGATCAGGCGACGCGTGCCCTCAATCGCCATGTCCTTGTCGTGATGCACGACCCAACGCCGGTCGCGCGACAGCCGCAGATCGAACTCGATGCCGTCGGCGCCGTCGGCAATCGCCTGCTCGAACGCGGACATCGTATTCTCACGCCGGGCATAGGAACTCCCGCGATGGGCGATGATTTGCGGACGGTTGGTCATGTCACTGAGTCTTTGTACAGACGGTAATGCGAGACGTCGGTTTTTTCGATGACGATCGTGTCGCCCGGCTGCGGTTTGGCCTCATTCATCCAACGGCGCGTCCCGTGCGATTGATTGCGCAAAAAGAAGCCGTCGCGCACGATGTCGGACGTAAACTCAAACCCCGCATCGGTGGCGAAGTTTAAGATCATCCCACGCTTCGACATCCCGCCTTCGGGTTGCGATTCGGCAACCGCCTCGATTGGAAAGAATTCCAGGAAATCAAATACATTGAAGCGCCGTTCCCAGAACCAGATATCCTCCCGGGAATCCAGTGTGATGCGCACCGCATCCTCGGTCACTTTGATCCGGGCCATGTCACTTCAATTCGAACCCCTGCGCGTTTAAGAACGGGCGCAGCGGGACTCGCTGGGCGGCCGGGTCGATCAAACGGCGCGCGGAATGCTCGATCCAGCCGTACTGGCCCGGCGGCGTCCGGTCGGTCCAGCCGGGGACGCGCGCGCCCAGGTCGATCCGGCGCTTGTCATAAATCCCCGTCGCGCGCATGGTCTCATCATACGTGCTCATTGCCGGCTTGAGATGCTCCGAATCGTAACGCTCGTAATGGACGACGCCGTCTGATGGCAATCGCGGTCGCACACCGTACTGGTGGTCAGGATCGGGGTGTCCCACAGTCATGCCGAACGTCACGAATACCAACGGCGGAAGTTCAAGCAGTTCGGCGATTTCATACGGATGGTTGCGCGCGCCGCCGATCATGCAGCCGCCCAGGCCCAGTCCTTCGGCGGCCGCCAATGCCGTCTGCGCGAAGATCGTGGCGTCGATGACCGCCGTCAGGAAATACTCGAAGTACGTTGCCTTGAACTCATACCCCGCTGTCTCGCAGACCATCTTCGCACGATTGAGGTCGGCGCAGTGCGCCATGAATACCGAACAATCGACGATCTGCCGTTGCCGCCCGCAGAGCTCCGAGAGTTTTTCTTTCTTCGCCTGATCGCGCACGACAACCACTGAGTACGACTGCAGATTTGACGACGTCGATGACTGTTGCGCGGTCGTGATGATCGTCTCCAACTGCTCGTCGGTGATCGGCTCCTTGGTGAACCGTCGCACCGAACGATGCGAGCGCAGGGAGGCGATGACGGGGTTGGTGTCCGATTTCATGGTTTATACCAGACATCTAACGCGTCAGTTGCCCGAGCAACGTCTTCATGAACGCCGGCAAGTCGTCGGGTTTGCGCGATGTGATCAGATTCCCGTCGACGACGCACTCTTCATCGACCCAGTTGGCGCCCGCGGCGATCAGATCGTCTCTGATCGCGACAAACGATGTGAGCTTCTTGCCGCGACAAATCCCGGCGGATACCAGCATCCAGCCCGCATGGCAAATCGCCGCGACGGGCTTCCCGGCGGCGTAGACCTGCCGCACCAGATCGACCATCGCCGGATGCTGTCGCATCTTGTCGGGCGCCCAGCCGCCGGGGATAACGAGCGCATCCAGATCATCGGCCGCAACCGACCCGGCGGGACGATCGACCGTAACCGGATAGCCGTCCTTGCTCCTGTACGTGTTGGAAGTGCCGCTGCCGATGACGATGACATTGTGGCCCGCTTCTCGCAGACGCAGTAGGGGATACCAGACTTCCAGGGTTTGGTATTCGCTCTCGGCCAGGATTCCGACCGTTTTGCTTGGCGAGGCCATGTTTGTGTGCTCCCCTCTGACAGTGTCTACGAATCAATGGGCTGAGCCCATCCTGCGTTTTCACGTTCATCCCAGGTCACCTGGACGACATCCGCCATGTGCGGCAAATCGCTCAATTCCCTGATGACCGCCGCCGGGACCGGATCATCGACCGTGACAATCCCCAGCGCCGTGCCGCCGCGGTGTCTGCGTCCCAGCACCCAGGAGGCGATATTGATCTTCGCACGTCCCAGTACCACACCCGCTGCGCCGATCACGCCGGGGCGGTCTTGATTGGTGAAGATCAGGACTCTCCCGCTCGGAATCAAATCCAGCGGGAATTCGTCGATCGCTGTGATCTTCGGTGTGCGCCCCGTTTCGGCCACGCCGACAATGCGCCGCTTGTTCTTGCCGAATTGCCCCTCGAGAGCAATGGTCGCCGTGTGCGCTTCCAGGTTGCTGCGATCGACGGTCGCAACTTTCAGGTGACGCTCGGCGGCGGTTTGTGCCGCATTGACCAGCGTGATGGTCTCTTCAACCTCTGCAGAGAGAAACCCCTTCAGGGTGGCCGCGATCATCAAGCGCGACTCCCCGCCGGAGGCAGAGCCCAGCTCAATAGTCAGTGTCTCGCACGGGCCCGATTCCAGTGCCCGGAGCAGCCGCCCCATGCGTTCCACCAGATCGACATACGGCTGCAGTCGCGGCAGATCGGAAATGTCGCCGACCGGAAGATTGACGGCGTTTTGATAGATACCCTCCAACAATGCCCGACAGACCGCCTGAGCAATCTCGATACTGACTTTGGTCTGGCTTTCGGTGGTTGCGGCTCCCAGATGAGGCGTGACGATCACATTGTCCATTCCCGCGAACCAACGGTCATTCGGGGGCTCGTGTTCGAAGACATCCAGCGCACATCCCGCGATCGTCCCGCGTTGCAGTGCCGTTCTTAATGCGCCCTCGTCGATAATACCGCCGCGCGCGGTGTTGATCACATACGCGCCGGGTTTCATGCGTTTAAGCTGTGCGGGGCCGATGATATGACGTGTTTGATCGGTCAACGGCAGGTGCAAGCTGACCACATCGGCGCGCGCCAATAGTTCGGTCAGTTTGACCAGCGAAATATCCGCGGCTTGCGCGGCCGCCGGGGTGATGAACGGGTCATATGCGATAACGTCCATGCCGAACGCGCGCGCGCGCAATGCGACCTCGCGGCCGATGCGTCCGAATCCAACCAGCCCCAACACCTTGCCGGAGAGTTCATGCCCGGCAAACTGCGAGCGATCCCAGGCGCCGTCTTTCAACGAGCGGTCGGCCAGGTGGATTCGTCGAAACAGCGCCATCATCAGTGCCATGGCCAGTTCCGCCACGGCGATGGAGTTGGCGCCGGGGGCATTGAGCACCACGATTCCGCGCGCAGTCGCCGCCGCCAAATCGACATTCTCAACGCCGACACCGGCGCGCGCGATCAGCCGCAATTGCGGCGCGGCTTTGATCAATTTGGCATTGAATTGGTGCTCGCTGCGAATGATGACTGCGTCGGCATCGGCCAGAGCCTTCGACAGTCCGGCGACGTCCAGTCCCGGTTTGCTGATGACCGATAGCCGGGGCGTCGACTTGAGAATTGCCATGCCTTCGGGTGCCAGACGTGTCGGGATCAGCACGCGCACCCGCGGGCTGGTTTTCGATGTGCGTCTACGCGTTGGCAAAGCGATCGATCTCGTCTAACAGTGTTTGCAGTTGCTCGGGTCGTGTCTCGCCGACATGTCCGATTCTGAACGTCGAGTCTTTCAGCGGACCATATCCGCCCGCCACGACCATCCCCGACTCGGCCAGATGCGCGTTCAGCTTGCCGATGTCGAGGGTTCCCTTGTTGATCACCGCCGTAACCGCATCGGAGCGATATCCCGCTTCGGCATAGCAGCCGTAGCGCTCATCGGCCCATTGCTGCGACATCTCCGCCAGACGGCGGTGTCGCGCCCAGCGATTCTCCAATCCCTCGGCGCGGATACGGTCCAGCTGCGTATTCAACGCAAACATGTGCGAAACCGAAGGTGTCGTCGGAGTGTTGGAACGCTGCGCAAACTCCTCAAACACCAGGAAGTCGAAATAGAAACCGCGCCCGGCCACCCCGCGCGCGCGTTGCATCGCTTTCTCCGAAACCGAAAACACGGTGAATCCCGGCGGCAGGGCAATTCCCTTCTGAACCGAAGCGAAGCAGACATCGACGCCCCACCGGTCGACCTCGACCGGCGACGCGGCCAATGCGCTCACGGTATCCAAACAAAAGACGACGTCGGGAAATTCACGGAGCACCTCAGCCATTTCCGCGATGGGATTCTGCACCGATGTCGAGGTCTCCGATTGCACCATGCAGACGGTGTCATAAAGCCCGGACATCAGCATCTCGCGCAGTTGTTCCGGTCGGTTCGCGCATCCCCAATCGACTGCTTGCGCATCCGCCTCTTTCCCGCAGGCACGGGATATCTCAAACCAGCTTCCCGAAAACGCCCCATTAACCAGATGCAACGAGCGCCTGGCGATGCAGTTGCGCGCGGCCGCCTCCATGATGCCGACCGCCGACGATGTGGAGAAATAAACCGGATTGGAAGTTCGAAACAGCCATTGCGTCTTCGGGCGCAATGCCTCAAAGAGTTGCTTGAATTCGGCGCCGCGATGGTTGATCGGCGGGTGGGCCATCGCCTCCCGCACCGCGCGATCGACATTGACCGGGCCAGGGATGAACATCCAGTGATCGGCGAATTTGAGCGGCTGTACGGGCATGATAGAGTCCAACCGGCAGCGCGCGGCGGCGAAGCTCCCTGCGCTCGTCGAGTATGCACGACCATCACGCGTGGGTCCAATGGATTCCCCGACTCAACAACTCCGTCGAGCGGTTGGCTGGACCCCGCTATGCGAATAGGTCGGTGGACAAGTACTTGTAGGCGTGATCGGGGAAGATCACAACAATGCGTCCGCTCGACATCCGACGGGCCATCAGTTGCGCCCCGACGAGTGCGCTGCCGCACGAGATGCCCCCGAAGAGTCCTTCGACCCTGATGAGCTCGCGAGCGGCCCGGTAAGCGTCGGTGTCGACAACGATCAGTCGCTCATCGACCGCCTGCGGGTCCCAGATCACCGGTGTGCGCGAGTGATCGACATTACGGATGCCCTGCTGCGTGTGCTTCCCGGGAGGCGGTTCGACTGAGACGATGCGTATTCTCGGATTCTTGAGCTTCAGGCGTCGCGATACCCCGATAATCGTCCCGGTTGTTCCCAGAGTCGCCACGAGACAGTCGACGTGACCATCGGTCTGCTCCCAAATCTCCTCAGCGGTTGTCTCTTCATGTGTGCGGATGTTCGCAGGATGCTTGTACTGGTGTAGCCGGACGTATGCTTGCGGGGCGGCGGCATGGATCTCATCGGCCTTGTCCCATGCCTCATCAGAACCGCCCTCCTTCGACGTCAGAATCAATTCGGCGCCCAATGCCCGCATGATCTTGCGCCGTTCCTCCGAAACTCCCTCTGACATCGTGATGGCGACTTTGTATCCCAGCACCGCCCCGGCCAGCGCCAACCCGATCCCAGTGTTTCCTGAGGAAGACTCGATAATGGTTTTATCCACGGTGAGAGAGCCATCGGCGATTGCTGCCTGAATCATGGCCACGGCGATGCGCTCCTTGACACTGCCGAGCGGATTATACCACTCCAACTTGGCGACCATGTCGACCCGGGGATTCGGATTGAGCTTCCGAATTCGCACCAGCGGCGTCCGACCGACCAGTTCGAGTATCGAGTCGTGGATCATGACAATGGGGATAGCGACCGGGCCATCACGGCGCGTGTACCTGGGTTTTCATGGGCTTCTGACTGTGCCGGCGTCGAAATTCTACAACTTTCGGCGTGTTCCGGCAGTATCTATTGCTGAGGGGGGCTCCCTCAGACAGGCAATTCACAGAGTTGTCCTACGCGACTGAGACTTTCGCCTTGGTTCCAGTCGTGGATGTCGGAAGGGCTGCCCGTGTGCGCGGATGCAGTTGGCCACCCTGGCCACTGGAGCCGGAGAGGGCAGTTCTGTCCGTGTAACCCTCATCGTAATAGAAACTAAGCACTATCTGAGATTTCAACATTCTGTGCAATCTCACCGTTTTCCTGTTGACTTACAGTTGTTGTTGTGGCTAAACTCCTTACCGATATCTCTTGAGCCACCATTGAAATGAGCTGCAAGATCCAACGAACCATTACTCGCATTCTTTGGGATGACCGGGGGGGCATCACCCGGCTCACACCCTAACAGGGAGGTGGACCGTGGGCAGACGTACTGCCGACAAGGACACTTGGCGCAAGAAGGGGCAAGGGCAAGGAAAAGCAGTCGCGGTACCGAGAGCGATGGCTGATAAGCGGAGTTCCCGACCGCGGGGAAAGTTGACCGAGGAGTTCAGTGCAAAGATCGTAGTCAACCACCTTGGTCCCGTGGGAAAAGGAGAGGTCCCCGAGGGGTTGCCCACGAAGTTTCAATCCAAGAGTACCTTCAATACTCACGACATCATGCACTCGCCGGTTGAGAAGACATTCCAAATGATCGACGACATCCTCTCGGGACGACGTCTATTTACTATGTAACGCGTCCGTTCAATCGTCGTCGTGTACAAACTGTCAAACAGGCCCCTGGGGGGCCTGTTTTGGTTTGGGAAAGCGCTTGCCGACCGGGGCGGGCGATGTCTAAATTGCATGATTGATCGGAGACGAAAGCCGCAGAGCGTTAACATGTTTCTATTCAACGGCTTGGCGATGTGCGCCAGGGCTGTTCGCTCGCTTCCTTCGGTCTTTGGAGGACTAAATGGCAACAAAGACAGCGAAATCAGCCAAGTCGCGGGCGAAGACGACACCAAGTCGCGCCAAGCGCACTAAGAATTCGAACGCAGCTCAACCAGCCAGAGCCACAAAAGCCAAGACCAGGAACATCAAGTCAGAAAAGCCGGCGAAGTCCAAGCGCCCGCCGACGAGGATCTCCATCCCGGCGCCGGGGAGCCGGACACGGCGTTCTCCACGGACCGTCGATGCCAAACTCCCTGAGCAGCCGGTCTATTTTTTCGCACCCGGGGAGGCGGATGGTGACGCGACGATGAAGGACGTCCTGGGCGGCAAAGGTGCCGGGCTTGCCGGCATGGCGAAGAACGGGCTGCCGGTACCGCCGGGATTCACCCTCTCGACGGAAGTCTGCAATGTTTTCTATGAAAACCGGATGCGCATGCCATCGGCTCTCAAGCCACTCCTGAAGGAGTACATGGGCCGGATCGAGAGGGCGATGGATCGCAAGTTCGGTGGCGCATCACGGCCGCTGCTGGTTTCGGTTCGTTCCGGCGCGAAGTTCTCCATGCCGGGAATGATGGACACCATACTGAACCTGGGCCTGAACGCCAGGACCGTCGAGGCGCTCATCGAAGAAACCGACAATGAGCGTTTCGCATACGACAGCTACCGCCGGTTCATTCAGATGTACTCCAGTGTGGTCCTCGGGATCGATTCGGAGGGTTTCGAAGAGGTACTGGAAGAGCGCAAGAAAGCCAGTCGCGTCCGACGCGATGCCTCGCTCTCCGTCGACAATCTCAAAGAGATCATCAAGCGCTACAAAAAAATTGTCCAGCAGCACACTCGTGAACCGTTTCCCGAGGATCCGTGGACACAACTTTTTATGGCCGTCGAAGCGGTGTTCAAGTCCTGGAACAACCCGCGCGCCATCACCTACCGCAAGCTCAGTGGCATCTCCTCGGAGCTGGGCACGGCGGTCAACGTCCAGGCGATGGTCTTCGGCAACACCGGCGAGGAGTCGGCGACCGGAGTCGGCTTTACACGTAATCCCTCGACGGGCGTCCGCGAATTTTACGGCGAGTTTCTCACCAATGCGCAAGGGGAGGATGTTGTCGCCGGCATACGGACACCACGGCCGCTGGCGGAGCTGGAGGGCCTGATGCCCGAGGCATTCAAGAAACTGAAGTCCATCACGGATCAGTTGGAAAAACAGTATCGCGATGTTCAGGATTTCGAGTTTACGATTGAACGCGGCCGTCTGTTCATGCTGCAGACGCGCAACGGGAAGCGCACGGCGCAGGCGGCCGTCAAGATCGCCGTCGACATGGTGAGCGAAGGACTGATTACAAAGAAAGAAGCGCTCCTGCGGCTGCGTCCCGAAGATCTCGATCAAATGTTGCACCCGCGTCTGGACCGATCGCAAGAACTCATACCGATTGCCAAAGGACTGGCGGCGTCGCCGGGCGCCGCATCGGGTAAAGTCGTGTTCACGGCCGAGGATGCCATCCGGCTGGCGTCGAAGGGTGACAAGGTCATTCTCGTACGGACCGAGACCAACCCCGATGACATCCAGGGCATGGCGGTGGCCGCGGGAATCCTCACCGCGCGGGGCGGGATGACTTCGCATGCGGCGGTGGTGGCGCGCGGCATGGGACGCTGCTGTGTCGCAGGCGCCGAAACGCTGCGTGTCAACGAGGAACGACGCACCTTCACGGTTGGGCCGACGGTCGTACGCGAAAAGCAGGTCATCACGCTCGACGGCAGTTCCGGAGAAGTCTTCCTCGGCGAAGTTTCGACCATTGAGCCTGAGCCGACCAGCGAATTCGCCACCCTGATGTCATGGGCGGATGGTGCGCGCAAGCTGGGTGTTTATGCCAATGCCGATACCCCCGAGGATGCGATTCGTGCGGTCCGTTTCGGGGCCGAAGGGATCGGTCTCTGTCGCACCGAGCATATGTTCTTTGCGCCCGATCGCCTTAATCACATGCGCAACATGATACTCGCGGATTCGGCGGAGGAACGGTACCTCGCGCTCAACAAGCTTTTGCCGCACCAGCGCAATGACTTCAAAGGCATCTTCCGCGCAATGGATGGGCGGCCGGTCATCATTCGCACGCTGGATCCGCCGTTGCACGAGTTTTTGCCGCATCGTGAGGACATTCTCAATGAAATCGCCGAGCTCAAAAAGAAGGAAGACGAAGTCTCCTATGAAGAGTCGCTGACGATCCACGAAGACATCGCTGCCAAGGAGAAGATGCTGACCCGCCTGGCGGAATTGGTTGAGATGAACCCGATGCTGGGGCATCGCGGCTGCCGTCTGGGCATCACCTTCCCCGAGATCACCGAGATGCAGTCGAAGGCCATTTTTACCGCCGCCTGTGACATGGTCAAGGAGGGGATCAAGGTCAAGCCCGGGGTCATGATACCGCTCGTCGGAACCGCGAAGGAACTGGAGCACCAGCGCGCGATCGTCGAGCGCACCGCCGAGGAAGTGTTCAAAAAACGCAAGGCACGGGTGGAGTACCAGGTCGGAACGATGATCGAAGTGCCGCGCGCGGCCCTAACGGCCGATGAAATCGCGCGGGTCGCCGATTTCTTCAGTTTCGGCACCAACGATCTGACCCAAATGACGCTGGGCGTCTCGCGCGACGATTCCGGTGACTTCCTCGCGGCCTATGTCGAAAAGGGCATCCTGCCCGAGAATCCCTTCGTTTCCCTCGACGAGGTCGGCGTCGGTCAATTGGTCGAAATGGGAACGACACGCGGCCGCTCGGTCAATCCCAAGCTGTCTGTCGGCATTTGCGGCGAACACGGCGGCGATCCGAAAACGATCCGGTTCTGCCATCGCGTCGGCCTCTCGTACGTGAGCTGTTCGCCGTTTCGTGTACCGATCGCGCGATTGGCCGCGGCGCAGGCGGCCATGGCCGACGAGATGTAACGCAAACGCTCTCGGACCGCAGCCGATCACACCCGATCGCACGGAAAAACTCATGGTAGCCGTCTGATCGGTTCGATATATTCGCGCTGTTTGTGAGCGGCCGGCGGCGACCGCCGACCCAACAGACGAGTCAGGCAAGGGAGAACAGTCGATGAAACTGACACACCGCGAGCAGGATGGCGTCGTGATCCTGGAACCCAAGGGCAAGATCATGGGCGGGCCCGATGCCACCGTCTTGCATGAACAGATCCACGAGTTGATCAGCCAGAGCAAGCTGCGCGTGGTAATCGATCTGGCCAAGGTCGATTGGATGAACTCGACCGGGCTGGGCATTCTCATCGCCGGGCTGACGACCCTCCGAGACAACAAGGGCGATCTCAAGCTGGCGTGCGTCACCGACAAGATTCAGAGTCTGCTGACTATCACCAAGCTGATTACGGTCTTCGACGCATACGACACTGTCGAAGAGGCCATCGCGGGTTTCTGACCCATCGGCATCAATCCCGGCCGGACTGTATTGAGCCATGGGCCCCCCCCCCACGGAGACCGCACGATTAGTCATCCCCAGTGATCCGCATCGGGTTACGGAAGCCGACGAATTTCTCGAGTTAGCCCTGCGCAAACATGGCGTTCCCGATTCGATCGTAACGGATCTGGCCATCGTTGCGACCGAACTGGTCAACAACGCCATCATGCACGGCAACCGTCAGAATATCGACAAGATGGTCACGCTGACCGTGCAGTTCTCAGGCGACATCGTCGAGATTCGCGTCGCGGATCAAAGCGACGATGGCCCGTTTGATCCCAGCACGCTCCCGGATCCATTGGCGGAGGAAAACCTGCTGAAGGAAGTCGGTCGCGGAGTGTTCATAGTGCGTTCGCTCATGGATGAGGTCACCTTCGAGAAGGGGCCGACCGGGGGCACGGTCGTCGTCGTCCGCAAAAGCGTAAAGTCGGAGTGACGCAGGCCCGGTCCGCCACGCCCTCCGCCGGCGGCAGATAAGTACGCGAGGGCTCTGCGGTTGAATTGGCTCATCGTCATCACAGTTCTTAAGCTCGCGTTCGGCGCGGGGCTCCTGTGGCTGGCCGTCGTCGTTGTCCGCGAGAATCGCCGCAGCCGCATCAACCGCATCACGGCGTTGATGCTCTTCTTCGCGGGGCTGGGTCCTATTTTTGCCGCCGTCGGCATCACGCTGCGCCCCGATGAGCCGGCAGCGTACTTTACCACGCAACGATTCCCTTACAGCCTGGTCTATGTCTGGGAACTGTTCTTTCCGCAACTGCTGCTGTTTGCGCTGACGTTTCCGGTTGAGCATGGATGGGTGGCGCGTCATCGCCGCCTCAAGCTCCTGATATTTCTTCCGCACGTCGTGCACGTCATCCTGATGGTATTCTGGACGACGCCGGATTTTTCCTGGCTCCTGTTGCGCACGGATTCGCAGCTGGTCCAGCTTCTGCTGGCGCCGGTCAATCTCGTGTTGGGCATGCTCGCGTTCGCGCTCTCGCTGATCTTCCGTTCGCACATCAAGCTCTTCTCGCTGGTGAACCTGTGTTACATCGCGTTGGCGGTGGCAGCGCTCATTCGCGGCTATTCACGGCAGATCAATCCGCAGCTGCGCGACCAGGTGCGCGTGCTCATCTGGGGGATCCTGTCCGCGGTGGGACTCTATGCAGTGGCGTTCAGCGGGCCCGCGCTCGGCCTCTACACCCTCCCCTATCCAGCACACATCACGCTCTTTCTGGGCGGACTGTTCATTGGCGCGATGGCGATCTCGTGGTCGATCATCCGCTACCAGTTTCTCGACATCCGGCTGCTCGTCCGCGAATCGCTCGTATTCACCGTCTCCTCGGCGCTGCTGGTCGGCGCCTATCTGCTGCTGGTCACCAAAGTCTCAGTCCTGATCAAGGATCTGCTGGAGATTCAATCACCCCTCGTCGACGTCGCCTTCGTTCTGTTGCTGCTCATCTTCTTTCAACCGCTGAAGGACCGCATCGATGACGCCATCAAGCGGCTGTTTCTGCGCAGCCGGACCGATCCGCGCGCGATCTTGGAGTCGTTTTCGCGCACGATCACGTCGGTTTTCGACATGGGGGAGATGAAACAACGCATCACCAACGTCATCTCCGGGCAGTTGATGATTGAACGCGCGATCCTGGCATCGCGCGACGATGCGACCGGACGGTTTCGCCTGGAGTTGGCGGGTTTGGACAGAGAATTGCTCTCGCCCGACGATCCGTTCTTCGTGACCCTCACCAGCCGGGCGCGGCCGGCCGCATTCGCGGAATTCCTGTTGGAACAGTCGCAGACGCCCGTGATCGAAATCCTGGCGCGCTGGCGCTGCCGGCTGGTGGTGCCGGTCATCGACCGCGGCGAACTGCGCATGGTGCTTTGCCTGCGCGACAAAATCTCCGGTGCGCGTTACACCGGCGAGGACATCAATCTTCTCGCCACGCTGGCCAATCAGATGGCGGTCGCGCTGACCAACGTGTCGTTGTATCGCGATGCGCTCGAGCGTCAGCGTCTGGAAGACGAGATGAATGTGGCGCGGCGCATCCAATTGCAGTTGCTCCCGAAGGCGCCCCCGCAGGGGGCGTCATTCCAGATCGCCGCGTTTTCGCATCCGTCTCGGCAGGTGGGGGGCGACTACTACGACTTCTTCGAACTGGCAGTGAATCGGCTGGGAATGGTCATTGCCGACGTCTCCGGCAAGGGCCTCGGTGCCGCCCTACTGGTCTCGCAGTTGCAGGCGGTCTTACGATCGGAGCTGCGTGTCCGACGGGCTGTCTCCGATTATGTGGCCAGTGCGAACGATCAGATCTTTCGGGTCACCAGCTCCGATCAGTACGCGACGCTGGTGTATGCCGAATTCGATCCCGTCACCGGACGGCTGGAGTATTCGAACGCCGGGCACAACTACCCGGTTGTGGTTCGTGCCGATGGTGAGGTGTCGTTCCTGGATCGGGGTGGGCTGGTCATCGGCGCGTTTGCGCAGTCGGCGTACGACATCGGCCGTGTTCAATTGCAGCCGGAGGACTTGTTGTTGTTCTTTACCGATGGGCTCAGTGATCTGCGCGATCGTCACGGGGCCGACTTCGGCGAAGAACGGATCGTTCGCTTCCTGCGTGACCGTCGGCACTTGACCGCCGACACGCTCAAAAACGAACTGGTGCGGGAGGCGTCGGAGTTTGCCCACGGAGAATTGGGATTCGATGATTTGACGATGATCGTGATGAAATTGTCGCCGCCGGCGACCTGACGTACGATCCATGTCGTCGGGGAAAATTCAAATGTCGGCATCTCTGACAACGGGTTATAATCGAATACTTGGCCTGGGCCCGTGTTCGCTATGCATGATTCGGTGATGAGCGAGAGTTTTCGATTCTGCCCTCTGTGCGCGTCGGGGCTGAAGCCCGTTGCGGATGGAGGGAGGACCCGGCCAACGTGCGAACAGTGCGGTTTCGTGCACTATAGTAATCCCACGCCGGCAGCCGGATGTCTCGTCAGAAGGGACGGCGCCATACTACTTGTCCGCCGCGCCGTCACGCCGCGGCGCGGCGACTGGACATTGCCCGCCGGGTTTGTCGAATACGATGAATCGGCCGCCGAATGCGCCGCCCGCGAGGTCGCCGAGGAGACAGGGCTCGCGGTACGGGTTGGTGGGCTGTTGGGTGTCTACCCGGGCAATGACGATCCTCGCCATCCGGTCGTGCTTATCATCTATCACGCAGACGAGTCCGGTGAGGGCGTCTTACGACCCGGCGACGATGCCGACGATGCCCGTTTCTTCAAACCCGATGACGTTCCGAACAACATTGCTTTCCGCGCGCATCGTCAGGCGTTGGCCGATGCATTGGATGGGTCGGGGCTTGATCCCGCCGGACAGACACGGAGCAGAGCCGACCGATGAATCGATCCGGCCTTGCATTCCTCTGTTGCCTCCGTATCACTCTATCCATCGGTGTCTTATCGCTGACCGTATGGCCGGTTCCTTCGTCAGCGCAGGAACCCGACAGACTGGGGACACTGGTAGCCGAGACCGAACGCTTTGTTTGGATCACTGCGCAGGGTGATTCGATCACCGGACGGCACGATCACATGGGCATTCTGCCGTCGGATCGACAGTTGCTCTCTTCTGTTTTCACCGGGGCAGGGTTGGTCTCAGATGGGTCAGTTCTCGCTCCCGAAAACCTCGCAGTCGAAGTCAGCATTGCGGGACAACAAATGGTGCGGGTGTCGTTTTCGCGTGCCGCCGGCCATGGCTACCCGATGCCTTTGCGCTGGTCGACGGTCGGCGACGCGCGCATTGACGCGGCTGAGTTCTGGGCAGGCAGTGTCTTCAGTTTCAATGGTCCCGTCATGATCGCCGGAGAAGTGGCCGGGAATGTGATCGCCATCGGAGGCGACATCACGCTGCGAGAAGGTTCGGTTGTCCGAGGAGCGGTAGTGGTCGTTGGCGGCATCCTTCGCCAACGCGGAGACGCCAAGGTTTACGGCGGCGTTTTTGCACCCGCAGGGCACCGGCGGCCGCGCCTGTCGATCTCTCGCGCCTGGGAATTCGAGGACGAGGGTTTCAGTTGGCGCCCGGACCTCGCCTACGACCGTGTCGACGGATTCCGGCCGGGGGCGTCGGTCCGTTGGCGCAGCACGCCGTTCGCCCCGCAATTTGAAGTGTTCGGTGCGTATGCATTCACGTCGGAGACGTGGCAATACCGTTTCGAAATGCGGCAACGGCTCATGCGCACCGCCGATATTGAGGCACGCCTGGCGATCTTTCGCCAAACACAGCCCGACGAGCAACCGTGGATACCGGGCGCGGAGAATTCGATCTTCGCTCTGGTGGCCGGTTCCGATTATCGCGATTACATGGGTGTCGACGGAGGCGAAGTCGCTGTCACATACAAATACCGCGAGCGCGGTGTGCTCTCGGCCGCCTATCGCAATACCGATTATCGCCGGCTCGATGCCGATCCCGACCTGTGGCACTTGTTCCGTCCCGACCACGACTTTCGCGCCAACTTTTCGACGCTCGACAGCGCGCTGCTCGACACGGCGCGCATCGAGCGCAACACGTCGGCACTGCTCCTTTCGCTGCGCGTTGACCCGCGCGAACAGATGCGTGACTTCGTGGGGTTCAATGGATCGCTGGAACTCGTGTACGAAATCGCCGGTGGTGGGCTGGGCGGCGACTTCGACTATGACCGGATCACATTCAGGGGCCGGGGGTGGTGGGATACCGGCCGATGGCATCGTATTTCACTTTTTGCCTTCTATGGGAACAGCAGACGCGACCTTCCCCCGAACAAACATTTTTTCCTGGGCGGAGTCGGAACCCTGCGCGGGTATAGCGGAAGAGCCTACCCCGGAACCGAGGCACTCTTTGCCACGTTCGAATACCGGTTCAGTTATTGGGAAAACGATGTCTTTGACGGGGCGATCATATTCTTCTCCGACCTGGGAAACGCCACGTTCGCCGATGACCTCTGGGACCTCAGTGACTTTAAGTCGGACATCGGCTTGGGGTTGGGCCTCGGACGGGCCATCCGGGTCGACATTGCCAAAGGGTTGGATCGTTCCGATCGAGATCTGCGTGTGACCGTCCGTCTCGCAAGCTCCTTGTAGTCATCGTCTTCGCTGCAGCTAACCGGCGCGCCACGATGTCGATTGGACGCGTGCTGTCCTCGATTGCACCCTGCCGTACCGGCGCAAATTGCTGTCCGGCGCGGGCTTCAGAACCTCTCCGGCGCTGTCGATAATCTCCTACAGGGTGATGTCTTACCCGAACGCACCGGGGGAATCGAAACTATGCGCACCGTCAAGGATCAGCAGACCAGGAAGGGCAGACGGGACTCTTTCGGGGCGCCCGCGGGTGCCGGTGTCAAGACAGAGAATCCCAATTCATCGATCTTCGATGATCTTTCTGATTTGGACCGCCCGTCGAAGGGGACAGCCGAATCGGGTGAGCCGCCCACCCTGCGACCGCGGAATCTGGAAGCGTTAATCGACATCTCCAAAGCCATCAATTCGACGCTCGTTCTCGATGAAATCCTCAAACGCGTCATGAACCACGCCATCGAGCTTTTGAACGCCGAGCGGGGATTCCTGATGCTGTTGGACGACGAAGGCGAGTTAAAAGTCCGCATCGCGCACAACATCAAAAAGGAATCGCTCAGCAGTGCCGCCGATTTGCAAATCTCGCGCACGGTGGCCGACCGCGTGGCGGCCAAGGGGCAGTCGGAATACACCTCCAACGCGCAGGAAGACTCCCGTTATGCGGGCTCCCGTTCGGTTGCCGAACTGGATTTGCGCTTCATTATCTGCGTGCCGCTGAAGTTGCGCGAGCGTGTGATCGGCGTCTGCTACCTGGACAACCAGTCCCGCGCCGGACTCTTCGGCAAAAGCGACCTGCGGCTCTTTGAGCTGTTTGCCGAGCAGGCCGCCATCGCGATAGAGAACGCCAAGCTCTATGAGCGGCTCCTGTCGTTAACCCGTTACAACGAAAACGTCGTCAACAAGACGCCGTTGGGTATCGTGGTCGTCGACGACCAATTGCGCATGATCACGATCAATGACGCCGCGCAGCAAATCTGGCGCAGCCCCGACCGACTCTGGGATGCCAGGCAAATGGTCGATGAGTCGCGCTCGCTGCTCGACATCGTACCCGAATCGGACCGGCCCTGGTGGGAGCACACGCTCTCGGAAGTCCTCAGCGGACACAAGCCGTTGACAAAAGACAAGTACTTCCTGAAAATCGGCGGGCGCGAGTCGGTGCTGTCGATCAAGATATCCCCGCTCAACGGCATCGAAGGCGAAAAGCAGAAGATGATCATCGTGACCGAGGACATCACCGAAAAGGTGGTGATGGAAAAGTTCGTCAACCTCTCCGAACGAATGGTCGCCAAGGGAGAGATGGCGGCTTCCATCGGGCACGAACTGAATAATCACCTCGAGATTCTATCGGCGCACGCCGAGCTGTTGCCGATTCATCTGCGCGCGAACCACCTCGGCAAGATTTCAGAGAGCTGTCAGAAAATTCAGGATTCCATCGACGCCATGGCGCGGTTTACCCGGGGGCTGATGGACTACATCCAACTGGATACCGAGCTGGTCGAGCAGAATGTCCAGGAAGTGATCGAGGAGCATCTGTTCACACTGCGTCCGTTGCGCGCGTTTGCTAGCGTGCGCTTCCACTGCGACTTCCGTCCCGAGTTGCCGCCGGTCAAGCTCGATGTCGGACAAATCCATTCGGTATTGCTGAATCTCTACAACAACGCCGTGGAGGCCGCCCAGCCGGGGCGTCCGCTGCAGGTCGACATTGCCGCACAGACGTGCACGGATGAACCGTGCATCGAACTGACCATTCACGACAACGGGCAGGGAATGTCGGCCGAAGTACGGCAACGATTGTTTGAGCCGCGTTTCACCACGAAAAAGGACGGGCACGGGCTGGGTTTGGCTAACTGCCGCAAGATCATCGAAAATCACGGCGGCACCATCCGGTGCGAGAGCCGCGCCGGCCAGGGCACGACCTTCTTCATTCGGCTGCCGATCAGCCAAACGTACTCGTCGTTTGATAGTTAAGCCCCGGCGTCCTTCTCCAACCGGGCCCGAGCACTCGTCGGGGATCGCGCCATGTCCGAGCAATTAATTCCCATCGGCACGTACAAGGGAACCGCTGTTGCACAAGGCGGGTTCGGTCGCGTTTATCGTGTCGCTCTTCCGGACGGTCGACCGGCTGCGCTAAAGTGGATTGATGCGACGGCAGACGACGGCGCACGCCGCTCACTGCAACACGAATTCAACGTCCACGGCACGCTGCATCATCCGCAATTGCCGAAGGTCCGGGACTTCGGAATCGCCGACGGACGCCCATTTCTGGTCATCGACTGGATTGACGGACGGTCACCCACGGAGTGTTCAGAGGACGAGTGCGACTTTGGGTCGCTGCTGCGACACCTGGCGCGTGTGTTGTGGTTTGTGCACCGGCGCGGCTGGGTTCATGGCGATCTAAAACCGGAGAATCTGCGCTGGGGTCTGTCGAACGGGGAGCCGCTGCTGTACATGCTGGATTTTGGGTTGGCGCGACCCATCGGGGACGATTCCCGCCCGCGAGGCGCCGGAACGGTCGGCTATTGCGCACCGGAATTCCTCAACCTCCAGTCCGCCGACGGTCGCGCTGACTGGTACTCAACAGGGGTCATACTCTATGAGTGGCTCTTCGGGACGAGGCCGTTTGCATCCGATGAACCGGCCACGGAAATCGCCGGTCATCTCGAGACCCGGCCCGATCTCACGCGAACGCCACGCAGGCGCGCACCGGCGTGGGCAGCGGACGTCGTCGCGCGACTGCTGGCGAAGTCCCCCGATGAACGCGGCGCAGACGAGTGGGACTTGCTGGATTGGATTTCGCAGTACGAACCGTCGGTCGATCCGGCACGGTTGCTCAACCACGATCTTCAATGGCATCTGAGCAGTGGGATGACGTGCCTCTCGGATGCTGAGAAAGCCGTTGTCGAAACGATTGTCGACACGCTCGAGTCCGGCGCCGTCTCCGAATGGCGGATCGGCACCCAATTAGATGACCCGGGCCGTTTGGCACGATTTCTCATCAGCCGTTTGTCGGCTGGCGGTTGGTCGATAGCGGATGCCGTGAATCTCCTGGATCCTGATCTGGCCCGCCAGGGAAGGTCAAACGATGCACCGATCAAGCTGGATGCCTCACGTATAGAAGCTGGGAGATCGCTCCGGGCGTCGGTTTCCGTTGCACCGCTCCCGATTAGGGATGCAGAGTTAGGCACGCCTCCGGTCGGCTTACACAGCGCGTGCATCAACCTCCTCCCCTGGGATGGCAATCGTGTTCACGACTTTCTTCGAGGGTTGACGGGGGAAGACGAAACGGTCCGATCGCTTGCCGATGACATGCTGCTTGTGACCGGCGGGCTGCCCGCGGCGATCTCGGCACTCACAAACATGCTGATCGATACGTCAGCCATGTACGTCGGTGACCGGCAGTGGTCTGTCGACGAAACCGCTGTGCTGGCGTGGCCATCTGCGGAGGCCGCGCGATTGTGCTTTGACCGATTGATCGGCGCTCTTCCCGACGACCAGCGGCAGCTCTGCCTTTGGCTGGCGCTCGGACGAGGATACGGGTGTTCTTCGCTGCTGCCGGTGCTGGCGACCGACAATGCCGGTCCCTTGCAACAGACGATCGGACAATTGGAATCCCGTGGAATCGTCGTCATGAACCGGCTGCCTGAACAGTCGGGATCATTGGACATGCGGTTGCGAATCCCGGCGTGCAGAGATGCCATTCTTGCCGGTCTGTCGGCTGACGACCGCCGTCAGAAGGCCGCGGCCCTGGCCGATCGCATGTCGGAGCATCCCTGTGCCCCGGCCGATCTCTATCACGAAATCCTGGCACGATGTTGGGCCGACGCGGATGAGTTGGAGAAGTCGTCTGAGCAATTCGTTCAGTGCGCCGCAATCGCGGTCGCGTCCGATGAACGCCAGAGGGCGGGACGATTGATCGCCGATGCCGAGCGCGTTGCCGAGTCGATCCCCGATGCCAGGGTGCGCGCGTACTGGTATGGTCGCGCCCGCATGGTGCGCGCGGATCGCCTGAAAGCAGCCGGTGAAATCGACGGTGCCGGGGCCATCTATCGCGAACTGCTGGCGGTCGGCAGGCACTACCACGACCGGCACTTGTTGGCGGAGACGCTCTCCGATCTGGGCGATCTGTACCGTCAGACTCGGCGGTTCGAAAAGGGCATCCGTGTCTTGCGCCGTGCGCGGCTCATGTGGGGCGAAATCGGCGACCGTGAACGGGAGTCGCGCGCAACGATGAACTTGGGCAACATGTATTGGGTGTCCTCCGACCTGACCCGCGCCCAGCAGTTTTATGAGAACGCGCTGGTCATTCAGCGCGAGTTGGGATCGCACAAATTGGCGGCAACCACCCTTTCAAATCTGGGCGCGATCCACCTGTTTCGTTACGAGTACGACGCCGCCGAGACTTGCTTTCGAGAGTCCTATGCCGAGCACGACCGGCTGAATGTGCCTGTCGAAAAGGCGCGTACCCTCAACAATCTGGGCGGCATCGAGTTCCTGCGCGGACGGTTGGACACCGCCGAGCAGTACTTCTTACGTGCCGCTGACTTAAATCAGGAGGCCGGCGCCCAGGCGGAAGAAGTGTTCAATCACCGCAACCTGGTCGAAGTCGCGCTGGAACGCGGCGATTTGCGCAGCGTGGTCACACGCGGCAGCAATGTGCACGGCGTGGCCCGTGATTTGGGTGACATCGCCACGGCCGCCGAAGTCGGGATCCTGTTGGCGGAGGGGTATCTGCGGGCCGGCGACTTCCGTCGCGCACGCCAGTATTTGGACGATGTCCAGCAGGCATGCCGCACGATCACCAACGTTGATCTTGCAGTTCAGGCGGCGATGCTCTCCGCCGCATTTCCATTGCGACTGGGACAGAATCGCATCGCCCGTGATTTATTGGATTCGAGTTGCCCGCATCCGGAGGAACTGTCCAACAGGCATTTGCGCCTGGACCTGACGATCCTGCGCATGCGTCTGGCGCTCCGCGAAGAGAATCCGGCGGACGTCGACACGCTCTGGAACACCATCCAGCAGGAATCGCACGCCACCGGCACGCCACACAAACTGGCGCTCGCCGTCTGCGTGCGTTTGCTGGATTCGCCTCATGACGATGTCTTCGCCGGGGCGTCCGGGATGATCGACGCATTTCTCGGAGAATTGCCGCAATGGCACTGGGTCGGTGAGTACCTGACTTGGAAGGCGCAGGACGCACTGCGACGCGGCGACACCGGCCAAGCCGAATCCTTCGTGGCCGATGCCGTTTCGCGCCTGCGCCGTGATGGAAACTGGGATGCCTTGTGGCGGGCGTTGGGCGTCGCCGGAGAAATCGCTCACGCGCGGACCGACTACGAGCCGGCGGTTACGGCATTCGACGAGGCGCTGCGCATCCTGCAGGCGATCGGACGGACAATTGATGACGAAGCCGGTCGCGACAGCTACGGGCGGCATCCGATGGCGGTGTCGCTGACTCGCTCCCGCGAGCGGATCATGGAATTGGTGGGTTGATGGATGGGGACAAAAAAGGAGCGGCCGCCGCTGTAACGACGGCCGCTGGTGACGGAAGGAAGTTGATCAACCGCCGCCGACGCTGATTCCGATCGGGGCCAGCTTGTCCTCCAGGACCTCAACTTCCAAGGTGTAGACCTCCATCAACTCACCTCCCTTCTTCTTGGGGTTTCAGGTGGTTGACTGAGCCGGACACCCGCCGACTCATATCTGCACGACATCAATCATCTATCTCGATGAATCCTCCCGACTTGGTCCTGTTTCGTTCTGACTCCAAACATGCACAACCGCTGCATGTTAACGCAGCGGGAATTGATTGACCTCCAACGTCCAAGCACTGCAAGATAGGAAATAGATCGCCGCAGGCAGGACCCGTCGGCGGGACAAGTAAGCGAGATTCCACCTTCGGATTCCGAATAAACATATGTCGCGCTGGCCGATACGTCAAGCGTCGATAGCGATTCATTAAACGCGCGGGACCAGCAAGCACAATATGGACACAGGATGTGGTATAACGTTGCCAGGCAAGCACTACCGGACGTGTAAACTACATCGCGGCGTAACGATCTTGAGGAGCTACCACCACGACCAGAATTCGACCCGGATGAAGTGCATCAAACGCCGGGCGACCAACGAGAGGATGGGCCGCTTACCACACGCGACTTTTGCATATCCGGTCATGCCAGGTTGAAGAAGACGCGCAGCGTTATCGAGTTCAGTCGTGACCAGAAACTCGCGTTGTGAACTGGCGGTATCGGCGCGGCTGGCGATGGTGATGACGCGGCCATGAAACGTGTCGCGCGGTCGCGAACGCACCTTCAACGACACTGGTGCATCGTGTCCCACATCGGCGATGTCGTCCTGATCGACATACAATCGCAGCCGGACCGGATCGAGATCGGCCACTTCGACGAGGGTGCGATCATGCTCGACGCGTGTGACGATTCCCTCGATCGGTGACAGGATCGTTGAGGACGCGATCTGGATCTGCAGAAATTCGACCTCGGCATCAAGCGCGGCAATCTGCGCTTCCTTGACCGCCAGCTCCTCCGCCTTGGGTCCGGCGATCAGGAGGTCCAACTCGCTCTGCTTGGCATCACGCGCCGACCCGGCCATTTCCCGCTCGGTGCGGCGCGCGTCGAATTGCTCCTGCGCGATCAGTTGCCGGTCCAACAGACGCTGCCCACGATCCAGTTCCGCCTGCTTGTTGCCGACCTGTGCTTCCAGCTCGGAGAGTTCGGCGCGCAACTGAAGGATCCTGTCTTTCTGTGGTCCGGATACAAGAACACTGCGCTCGGCGATGATGCGATCGCGTTCCGCGGTCTTCTGCATCAGCAGCGCACGGTACCGATTAGAGGAGATCACCAGCAGCGTGTCGCCGCGCGCGATCGGTTGATTCGGCGCGGCCCGCAGCTCGTAGGCGATGACCGAGAAATCGGCGGCGTTCGCCTGCACGACGGAACGCTCGCGGCGCTCCTGCGGGTGGCTGATAAATAATTCGGTCTCAATGGTTCCGCTCGCCGAGTTGCTCACCGTGTACCGCGCGCTCGCCTCGACCTCGCAATGCGATCCGACACGCCGTTCCAGCTTGATCACAAACGACAGAGCAACGACAAGGATGATCGTGCCCCAGACGACAATCGGCTTAGCGAGACTCGTCGGGGCTTGTGCGTCTTCGGCACCATCCCCTGACGACTCCGCACGTGTGTCGGACTTGGCGGAGCCCGATGTCATGGCAAGCGCCATCACCGAGGCAAACAGCAGGAGCACTCCCGCCAAACCCCAGTGGCCGTGGAGGAAGCGCACGGCGTGATACCCCAGCCAGCCGACCAGAGCGCCCGTGTACAGCGCCGAAGCGATGCCATAGATTCGATACGCCAACCGATGGCGTGTCTCGTCCGTCGACAGCGTGCGCGCCCGGCCCCAGAGCCAGGAGTGAATCACGCCGCGCCAGTAGGCAAACGACTTATCGCGGAGATTGGGAATGCCGAGCGCATCCACCAATAGATAGTAACCATCCAGCTTGATCAGCGGATTGAGATTGAAGAGAAACAGTAACAGCGAGATCGCCGGGATCACCCACAGGAAATCCGAGAGCCAATTCCCCGGTTCGACAACCCGCCACATGAAGACCGCCACGGCCGTCAAAAGCCCCTGAAAAAACAGCCCCGCCAGCCCGACATAGACACGCGGACGGCGCCCACTCAACAAGTAACTGTCGGAGATGTTGCTGTAGAATGACGGCTGGAAATAGAGTAGCAGGAATCCCATCTCATGGATGCTGCCGCCATAGTATTTCAACGTCAGCGCGTGTCCGAATTCGTGCACGATGGCAATGACGAAAATGGCGGCGAGCACGAGTGGAATCGAGGTCAAACGCCAGATATCGGCGAGGTTCGATTGCCACAGCGACTGCTGCGATGACGCAATGGCGGTAGCACCGGCCATCAACAACAGCACGATGACGACCGATCCCGGCGCGAAAAGGAAACGCAAACGCCTGACCCATCGTGACAGAGCGGCGTCGGGATCAAACGCTTTGATCGGTATCATCCAGAGCGATCGCCGCCGAATATGGATCGGGTTGTTGCGATAACGTTCCAGTGCCGGTCCCTCGAAAAACAACAGCCGCTCCATCCGCTCGAAGAACTGGTGCGCGACTTCCAGCCGCAGCTTGATACCGAATCGTTCCTCGGTGAGTCTCGCCGCCTCGGCGATTGAGGTGCCCCCATCGGCGCGCGTGAGCATGTAGTGCTCAGGAGCGCGCAGGCGAAAGAAGCGCCCGGTCAGTGGGTCCTTGACCACATAGAGGGTGCGCGCACCGTCGGATTCGGCGTGCACGATCAAATCTGAGCGAAGTCTCAGAAGGCGCTCACTCATGTGAATGTCTCCCCGCCAGCGAGAGAGTAACGCGCCCGCCGTTGCAACGGCAAGACGTTTTGTTGTTGCGCGATGCGTCTAAGTCGCGAACGGAACGAATTGCACCGTGCCGCCGCGACGCGGTGCGTCCTGATCGGGCGGCAGCACGGCGTAGCCGTCGGCATCGGTCATCGACTTCAGATCGGAGGAGCGCTGCGAACGGGTCGGCCGCAATCGCCACTGACCGTCCCGTTGCTCGGCGATGACCCGGGGAAATTCCCAGTGACGGCTCTTGTGAGTGAAGTCGCACTCCGCAATTGCGGGAATCGTCATTGGATCGAGTTGTCGACGTCCCGCCATCCTGGAGAGCGCCGGTCGCACGAGAAAATCGAAGACGACCATGCACGAGACCGGATTGCCGGGCAAGCCGAAATACGGGACGCCGCGAACCGTGCCGAATGCCTGCGGACGACCGGGTTTCATGGGAATGCGATACAGATCGACGCCGCCGATCTCCCGAAACAACAGCTTGACGACATCGAAGTCGCCCGCCGAGACACCTCCGGTCGTCACGATGAAATCGCACGCGCGCGCCAATGCAGTCAGCCGTTTTTGCAGAAGACGCGTGTCGTCACGGCAACGCCCCGCATCGTCTGGGATGCACCCCGCCGATTCGACCTGCGCCAACAGCGCATAACGATTCGAATCGGGAATGTGTCCGAATGCACGCTTCCTTCCGACTTCGCCGAGTTCGTCACCGGTCGAAAGCACGCCGACTTTCGGCCGTCGATGAACTTTGACTCTGGTCTGATCCAGCAACGCCAGCATCGCGACCTCCGCGGGTCCCAACATCGACCCTTGCTGCAGGATTCTCTCGCCTTTGCGAAAGTCGCTGCCGCGCTGGCGCACATCGTTGCCCGGTGCCACCGAGCGGCCGATCGACGCCATACCGTTCCGTTCATGGACCAACTCGACGCGTACGACCGCGTCGGCACCCGATGGCAAGGGTGCACCGGTCATGATGCGGAGCGTGGTATGTGGCTGTAGCCCGACTCTGCTTGAGTGTCCCGCGCCGATCGTGCCGACGATAGCGAGCGCGACGGGTCGCCTGCTTGACGCACTCTCAGTATCGACGGATCGCAGTGCGAATCCGTCCATGGCCGATCTGTCGAATGGCGGCTGCGGGCCCGGCGCACGCACATCGATCGCCAGCACCCGTCCCCGCGCCTTCGAAATCGGTATGGACTCGGCGGGTAGCGGCGACACCGAGCGCAGCACGCGGCGTCGCAACGCCTCCAGCGAGGTCCTTCTGATGCGTGACTGGAAAGTGGAACCTTTCTTATTCATCGGCCATGAGCACAGAGACGCGTTTCAAATCATCGGGTGTATTGACATTGATCAGCGAACGGCGCTGCGGATCAACCGCTCCATACTCTGGTCCAGTGATGATCCGCGATCTCACACGCTCGAACAGTTTGTGCGTTCGGATTTCCCCTGAGTCGATCATCGTGCGCGCGACCGGCGCGCAATCGGCGTGATAATACGCCACGAGGGGCTCAAGGTGCGTGGCGGATTGTCCGCAGACCGCCTGAAATCCATCCGCTGAATCGAGCAACAATCTCAGAAACTCCAATGTGACCATCGGATAATCGACTGCGAGCACAAGATGGTGCGCGCATCCGGATTTCTCCAGCCCCGTGACGATTCCGCCCAGCGGCCCGAGCCCGGGAGGGTCATCGTCGATCCGCCGAGTTGCCGAGCCGGTACCGGGCACGTTGACGTTTCCCACCAACAGGACGCATCCGACCAGCGGCGAGAGCGTATTCGCAGCGATCTGCCATAGCGGGCGGCCGCCCAGCTCGAGCAGCGCCTTGTCGCGTCCCATCCGCTCCGACCGGCCCCCGATCAGCACCAACCCGGCGATTTCTTCCATGCGCCTCGTCATGACCGAATCGTCGGATGAAATGTCGGTCCCATAGGCGCCATGTCTTCGACCAGGCAGCGATTGTAAAACGCCGTGATCGCGCCGCGCGTGACGATGCCGACAATCCGACCCTCGTCTTGGCGATCCACGACCGGCACCGCGCCGACTTCATCGGGACGAAACAGATCCCATGCCTCGGTCAAATGGTGATCGGGGTACAGCTTGTATCGGACTGGCCGCATGATGTCGGAGGCAATGACCAGCGTGTCGATCTCCGGCTTGGCCAGCACGACGCGCAGGTCCTGGAACCCTACAACGCCGACGAGCCGTCCCTGGTCGTCGACGACCATGAAATCCGACTGGCCGCTGGATTCCAATTCTCGCAGAATCTCCGGCACGCGCATGGTTTGTAGGATCGTTGCAAAATCCTTCTGCATGACCTCCGAAACATGGTGCCTCGCCAGCACATTGATATCGCGTCCCTGACGCAGGACGATCCCGCGCCGCAGCAGTTTGAGCGTGTAGATCGATTCGGGGGCCATGCGCATCGCGATCATGGTCGCCACCACGGTGGCCACCATTAACGGCAGGATGATTTGATAATCGCGCGTCATCTCGAAGATGATCATCAACGCGGTCATCGGCGCGTGCGTGGCGGCCGCTACGACCGCCCCCATGCCCACGGCGGCATACGCCCCCGGCGTCGCGGTGACTGCCGGAAACCAGCCGTGGACCAATTGCCCGAAGCCGCCGCCGAGGCATGTCCCCATAAACAGCGATGGGGCGAAGATACCGCCCGAGTTCCCGGATCCGAGGGTCAGGGTCGTGGCAATCATTTTGGCAACAACCAACACAGCCAGAAGCCAAAGCACGCCCTCGCCCGCCAGCACCTGTGTTATCGTCTGATAACCATCGGCGAAGACTTGCGGGAACGACAGCCCCAGCAGTCCAAGCAGCAGCCCGCCGGCGGCCGGCTTGAGGACTCCTGGTATGGGCAGTTTTTCGAAGAGGTCCTCTCCTTTGTAGAGTATCCTGACAAATGCCCGGGCGGTGAATGCCGCCAGCACGCCCAAAAGCGCGTACAGCGGAATCTCCCAGGCCGAAACGAGCGCGTATTTCGGCATCGAGAAGGCCGGGTTGTTGCCCAGCAACGCGTGCGAGACGACCGAGGACACCACCGAGGCGATGATCACCGGGGCGAATGCGCCGATGCCGAAGTCGCCCAGAATGACCTCCAGCGAAAACAGCACGCCCGCGATCGGCGCGTTGAACACCGACGCGATCCCGCCGGCCGCGCCGCAGCCAACGAGGATCTTCACCAAGTCCGCCGACATCCGGAACCGCTGGCCGATCATCGACCCGATCGCCGACCCGATCTGGACGATGGGACCTTCGCGTCCCGCCGATCCTCCCGAGCCGATGCAGATTGCCGACGCGACCCCCTTGGCGGCGGCGACCCGCGGACGGATCAGCCCGCCGCGCCGTGCGACCGCATCCATGACTTCAGGAACACCGTGGCCGCGCGCTTCACGGGCGAAGTAGTACACAATCGGACCGACCAATAGCCCGCCGACCAACGGTACGATCGGGACCCAGAAGCGCCAGTCGAAAGGGACCGTCTTTGTGAGCAGCTCGCGGCTGTAGCCGAAGAAAAACTCGCGCGAGGTCTCCACCAGCCAGATGAAGATCGAAGCGCCCACTCCGGTCATCAGACCGACCAGCACCGCCAAGGCGATCAGGGCCGTTGGTCCGGTCGGACGCCACCAGTGCCGCGACCAGGGCAACAGCCATTTGGGATCGACCGGCAGCTTGTCGGAGATGGAAAAGTTCAACGGTCGGCCTCGCGCAGGTATGACACGCCGGGCTCCCAATCTAATCCCGACGATGGGCGCTACAAGCCGGTTTTTGAACTATGAGTGTGACTGTTGTGCGATCAACGCAGGAGACGGGGCTTCCCGTTCGCTGAGGGTTCTGACCTGGCCGGCGAATTCGCGGATTTCGGCGATGTCCAGCGCCTCGGTGAGCACGAGCTTTTTGTCTTCGCTATCAGGTGTCACGTTCTTGAGGATTCCCCACGGAGCAAAGATGCCAGAGCGTCCCTGCAAGCGACCCCCGAAAATCGTGCCGATGCCGCAGGTCTTGACCACGTACGCCGATGCGCGCCGTGCGCCGGCCACGAAGATTTCCTGATCACGCTTCTGCTTGGCAAAGACCGTGTCCCCCGTCCGATACGGCGAGACCGTCGGCGCGAAGATCATGTCGGCGCCCATCTCGGCCATGGCGGCAAACGAGTCGCCGGTCAGCACATCGGCACAGATAAGCACGCCGATTCGCAGACCGCGCACATCAAACGTCTTGTACTCGTCGCCGGGGATGATCCCGCGCCGCTTCTCGTGATCGGTCGGATTCATCTTCTGATAGAATCCCACCGGCTCGCCACTGTCGAATACCGTCGCGATGTTGGCGAATCCGCCTTCGGCCGGGTGCGCGATCGTGCCGCCGATCAGCACACATTGCAAATCGCGCGATACTTGGGAATAGAAGTCGAGCTGTTGCCGGATGGAGTCGGTCCCGTCGCGATGGCTCTCCGCGTCGCGACGGACCGCGAAGTACTCCGGAAGGCAGATGAAGTCCGGCTTGCGGCGAAATAGGTACAGCAAATCCTCGAGTCCGAGCGGGACTCCGACTGGGAACTGCAAGGCGGCGACTGAAACGACCATGGATGTCTCTGTCGACGGTGAGGTCTCTTCCTTACACGTTGGAGCACTTCGCGAGTTTCACGGGCCCCAGAGATATACGATGGCGGCTTGACGCGGTGTGAAGATTCTGCGAGAGAATGAGTTGTAGAGTGACCAGCGGACTTCGGATTTGCAGGGACGGCTCAGCCCACCGATCCCGCAAATGATGGGCGGAGGCCCGAATACGGGACCTGCGACCCACCCTACGATACAATCGTCTCGCAGACCAAATCCCCGATCTGCGAAGTCGAGAGCCCTGAATCGGCGCCCAGCGAGGGAATCTTGCGGGTGACGAGCAATTGCTCGATCGCATGCTCGATCTTTTGCGCCGCCTTCGCCTCACCCAGATAATCGAGCATCATGGCGCCCGCGGCGATTGCGCCCAGTGGGTTCGCCACGTTTTTGCCTTTGTACCTGGGCGCGGAGCCGTGGATCGGCTCGAACATCGAGATTTGTCCGGGATGAATGTTGCCCGATGCGGCGATTCCCATGCCACCCTGCACCATCGCTCCTAAATCGGTGAGGATGTCGCCGAAGATATTGGAGACCACCACCACGTCGAACCACTCCGGATTTTTGATCATCCACATGCAGGCAGCGTCGATGTAGGCGTGGTCCTGTTCGATGTCGGGGTATTCCGCGCCGACCTCGGCGAATGTCCGGGTCCAGATGTCCATGGCGCGGATGGCATTGGCCTTGTCCACCAACGTGACTTTTTTCTGCTTGGCGCGTTTGCGCGCGGTCTCGAAGGCATAGCGGATCACCCGCTCACATCCCTTGCGCGTGAAGATCATCTCGGCGACCGCGACCTCGTCGGGCGTGCCTCGCTTGAGAATGCCGCCCAGTCCGGCATAGAGATCCTCGGTGTTTTCACGCACGACGACGATGTCGACGTCGGCGGGTGTTTTGCCTTTGATGGGGCAGAGATGCTCGGCATAGAGCTTGATCGGCCGCAGGTTGACATACAAGTCGTAACCAAAGCGCATCCCCATGATAATCGGCCGCTCGACCAGCCCCGGTTCGACCCGCGGATCGCCGATCGCGCCGAGCAGGACCGCGTCCTTGGTCGTGCGGATGCGTTCGCGGAGATCGTCGGGGAAGAGCTCGCCGGTCGCGAGGTAATGATCGGTCCCGTGCGGGAATTCCTCAAACTCGACAGCGAACCCTCCGGCCTTCGCAACCGCACGAACGACCTTGACTGCCTCGGCGGTGACTTCGGGGCCGATGCCGTCTCCACCTATGACAGCAATGCGGTGAGGTATGGGGATCATCACTCAGTGGGATGAGTGACCTTCGGAGTGATTCCGTAGGTTTCCTCAACGCATTTCATTAATGATTTCATATAGTAATTGTGAACTGCTTCGAATTCGGCCACGAAACGATCGACTACCCCCTCAGGATCGGACAGAATCAGCCTCATAATGGAGCCGCGCCTCGAATCGAGCGACCGTATTTCCACACCAAGAATCCGTTCCCTCGGGGCCATTATTTCAAAGTCCGCTCCACGGTAATTACTGTCCTCATCCACGAAGTGAATGAGTAGTCCGCTGGGTTGGTACTCAATTGTAGCCATGATCTGTCCCGTGGCCGGGAGGTCAGGGATGTCAGTGTCCAAAAGCCGGAATCTCGGTTTTGACGATTGAACAGTCATCGTGACATCCTGGCTGAGGTTAGCTCGACTTTGTGCCCCAGCGGCTCCGTGGCCCTGACGCCCTCGTCAGGGCTTGCAAAGCTCAGTATCGATCAACCGAGCAGCTTCTGCAACAATATCGATGACCAATGGAACATCTGAATGTCCTGCGCGCGACCTTGCGCTCGACCAAGTCCAATCCGTTGGTTCCGCCACCAGTCCGAGCCGCACCGGATTCCATTCAATATAGTCCATTGCATTGGCAATCGCATCCCAGTCAGTCAGGTTGCGGTCGTGTCCGCCTCCGGCTTGCCACAGTCGATGCACAACACGTTTGCCCTGCCGTGCCAGCATCAGTCGAAGACGCTGTTGCGCCGTTTCCTTCCACTCATGCACGAAATGATGTGCGACGGGGCTCTTGATGCGATTCAGGATTCTTGGGATCGAGTACACGTCGCTTCCGGGATGAACGAGGAGATGCACATGGTCGGGCATTAAGACGTACGCCCAGAGCGTGAAGTTTTCGAGACGTCTGGTCAGGTCGATTGAGTCGGCAAGATGGCGACGCACTTTGTCGTCGGTGAGGAACTGGTGTTTGTGAAAGCACGAGAAGGTCAGCAGATGAGCGTGGCCGGGAATGTTGTAGCTGCGACGGGGCATTGTGCTCGCAAGGTCTGAGATGACTACGGGTAGGGTCAATCATCTTTCGGAGTGGCCCATGCAAGCCCTGACGAGGGCGTCAGGGCCACAAGTACAGATTCACGTCGCCGTCTCTTCGGGGGGCAACCCCAGCCACGCCCGCGCTTCAGCCATCGTACGAAGACGCAAAACTCGTCTTTGGGATCGATGCGGCCCAGTTCGAACATCCGTGCCATGCCGTAGACCAGATCCTTCGGCGCGACCAATGCGCGTTTGGCGCCTTCACTCCATGGATTTCCTGCAATGACCGCCCTGACGCCCTGCGTTGTGACCTTGACCTCGGTGGTCGAACGAAAATCGAGGAGTTGGAGCATGTTTGGATGGAAATCCGGGTCGTCGGTGAGTGAACGCTGGTGCGCGACGAGGTCGCCGTCGGTGATTGCGCCGGATGCGACCGAGTAGGCGATTCCCTGCGTTGTATCGACCTCATATGACCAAGGCATGGGCTCAGTCCAAAGCGTAGCTGGCACAATGAATCGCACTCATCTGACAGTGTCCAACGATTTGTGGGTCGAGTGGTCTGCCGGGATGGATTGATCGATCTTGACGCTTCCACGTCGTTGATCTTGATTCTGCACATCCCCAGACGGGGCATTCGGAGGGAACCGATATGTTCTGCTCACATTGCGGTGCGCAGATTGAAGCCGGAGCGTCAACATGCGGGATGTGCGGCAAATCGGTGGCGAGCGTGGGCGCGGCCGCCGGACGTGCCGCCGAACAGGCGCAGGCCGCCTCGCGCGACGCGATGCGCGTCTTGGGACGGCTCGCGGTCAATCCGGTCGGCACACTGGCGCAGTCGTACAACGAGCTGGGCGACAAGCGTGCGTTCGGCGCGGGAATCGCGTTCGGCGTCATCTTTGTGATCGCGATGACCATCGGGACGCTGCTGTTCGTCCGTCGGGTCTGGCTTCTCAGTCCCGAACTGATCGATTACTTCGGAGTGCCGCTGGGCGGTGCGGCTGCCTATCTCGCCACATTTGTCACGCTGCTGATCGTGCGCAAGGTCGGATCGGGGGGCGCCTCGCGGCCGGGATTCGGCGGAGACGCATTTGTCGCGGGGGCGGCGACCATGCCGGTCGCGGTGATGTCCTTGTTGGCCGGGTTGTTGGGAATGGGCAATTTCGAGGTGATGGCGCTGATGTGGGTCTTCGTCGCGTCGTACTGCGTGCTCATTCTCTACACCGGCTGTACGAAGATCAGCGGCCTCTCCGATGGCGCAGCGGCGGTCTCGGTGCCGATCGTGCTGCTCATCTCGACTTGGCTGACCAAGATCGTGCTGACAGCGATCATCTTCTGAGTCCGGTCTCAGATCGGCAGCGACAAGACATATCCGCCCGTCACACGCAGCGTGGTCCTGTCGCCGGAGTAGGTCGTGATGTCGTCGCTGAAGGTCACCGCTGGTGTCAGATACAAGTCGCCCAGCGGATGCAGCATCCGTGTGGCCGTCGCCGAGATTGTCCAGGCAAATGAATTCCTGCTGAAATCGTCCTTAAACCCAAATACCGATTCGCGGTTGCGGTCGGCGGTCGAGTATTCGACACCGGCCCGGCCGATGATGCCGATCACCAACGGCAGAGCAATCGATTTGTACAACCAGACGCCCAGTCCGAACGTCTTATCGCGATCACCATCGAGCAACCCGGGGTTCCCCTCTTCGTTCTTGTTCAATTGCAGAAAGCCCGACAGCGCCAGCCCCGGCCGCACAGCACCCGGTGAGAACACATGGATTGCCACTCGTCCGATGACAGACTTGTCATCCATGTCGAGAAAGTCGTCTTCGTCATAGCCGAGGTTCAGATACTCGACGCCGACGTCGACTCGTCCGAAGAACGACGCCCCGATCTGCCACGACGTGCCGTCGCAGGCGGAATTGGATATGTACGATCCGGCGACCGTGACCGCGGTTTTGCCCTTCTCCGGGATGATGGGCTGGGCGATTGCCTGTGTACTGACAAAAATGGCAGCGGCTACACAAACAAAAACCCTCACCCGAACACTCTCCCACGGGGAGAGGGATGGGGTGAGGCAGTCGGAGGCGCGAGAGCGGTTCATCACTTCTTTGCGATCCGTTGCTTCCATTCGTCGAGCGTGTCGGTCAGCAGCGTCTCGTTTTCGAACTGGTGATATTTCACGATTCCCCAGATTTGATCTTCGGTGAGGTTCTTGTTGTGCTGCTTGGCGGCGGTGAAGATTTCATCGACCAGTCTTTTCTCCGGCTCAATTTGATGCTCGCGCAGCCAGTAGACGATGTTTGATACACCCGACATGAACCCGATATCGATTTTCTGGCGCAATCCGAAGATCCCGGCGGGAACGCCAGAGTACACGCGGTCAGCAAGCCAGTCGTCGCCCTTGTTCCGCGCTTTGATGATCGCAGCGGCGTGGACTCCGGTGGCAGTGCGAAACGCATCATTGCCGAAGACCGGATAGTTGTGCGGCAAGGGAACATCGCACATCTCCGCGACCAGTCGCACATACTCGCCCAGTCGTGACGGGTTCCGATCGGAGATGCCGTCGAGGATCAGGTTCACCAACAGTTGGTCCATCGGCGTGTTGCCGACCCGTTCGCCGATCCCCAGGCCGGTGGCATGCACGCGATCGGCGCCCGCCTTCATCGCCGCCAGCGTATTGACGACCGACAATCCGCGGTCGTTGTGGCCGTGCCAGTCGACTTTGACATCCTCGCCGGAGTCGGCGACGATTTGGCGGACAAATGTCACGAGATTGCGGACGCCGTACGGCATCGCGTGCCCGGTCGTATCGGCAATGCAGATGCGTCGCGCTCCGGCTTCGATGGCGCACGTATACAGTCGCTTCAGGTCCTCCGGACGGGAGCGTGTCGTATCCTCGGTCACGTACATCACCGGGAGCCCGTTGTCGACCGCGTACCGGACCGCGTCGTCAGTCAGCTTGAGAATGTGATCGATGGTCCAGTCCTCGGCGTATTGACGGATCGGAGAGGAACCGATGAATGCCGCGGCCTCGATCGCGAATCCGGTCTTCCGGACGATCTCGATCAATGGGGTGATGTCGGCTTTGACAGTACGTACTGCCGCATTGGGAAAGAGTCCGAGCTTCTCATCGCGGATCACTTCGGCCATGCGCGTGATGTCGGCGCGGGCGCGCGGTCCGGCGCCGGGGAGACCGAGGTTGACCGCGTCGATACCGAGCGACGACATCAGCCGCAGCAGTTCGATCTTTTTTTCAACAGGGGGATCGGTCACCGAGGGGTTTTGCAATCCGTCGCGCAACGTCTCATCGTCGAGCTCGACGTCGCGGATCGAGTCGGCGACATCCGCTGCGTGGACGTTCCAATCGTAGATCAGTTTGTCGATTGTCGGCGTCTTCGCCATGCGAATGCTTCCGGTCAGGTCGCCACCGTGTCGTACAGTCCGTGCTTGATCAGGTTGCGAGCGATCACCAGCCGCTGGATTTCCGAGGTGCCTTCGTACAACTCGGTCACCCGCGCTTCGCGATAGAGCCGTTCGACATCGTACTCGCGCAAATATCCATAACCGCCGAGAATCTGGATCGCGCGATGCGTGACAAATGTCGCCATTTCCGAGGCGACCAGCTTCGCATTCGCCGCCGCCGTGATGTGCTCGCGGCCCGAGTCTTTACGCCAGGCGGCCTCGTACACGAGCCACCGGGCCGCCGACCAGCGCGCATACATATCCGCCAGATGCGCCTGGATCATCTGAAACGAACTGATCGGCTGGCCGAATTGCTTGCGTTCTTTGGAATATTTCAATGCGAGATCGATAGCGCGTTTGCCGATGCCGACTGCGTGCGCGCCGACGGATATGCGACCGGAGTTCAGCGACTCCATCGCGACCTTGAATCCCTGCCCCGGCTGGCCGAGCAGATTCTCCTTCGGCACACGCATGTCGGTGAAGATCAACTCCGTCGTCGGCGAGGCGTGCAAGCCCATCTTCTCTTCGATGTGCCCGACCGCGAAGCCGGGCATGTCCTTCTCAATGATGAACGCGCTGATCCCGCGCCATCCCACCGACTTGTCGGTTTTGGCCATGAGGATGATGTAGTCGGCGAAGGCGCCATTGGTCACGAAGATCTTGTTGCCGTTGATGACATAGGAGTCGCCGTCGGGCACCGCCGCCGTCTCAATGGCGGCCGCATCGGAACCGGCGTTCGGCTCCGATAGTGAGAATGATCCGAACTTCGCTCCGGAGCAGATCGGGGGAAGGTACTTCTTCTTTTGTTCCTCCGTTCCGAAGGACAAGACCGGATGCGCAAACAGTGAATTGTGTGCGCCGATGATCGTGCAATGCGAAGCGCAGCCCGCACCGAGCTCTTCGAGGACGATGGCGTACGAGAGCGTGTCGAGTCCGGTGCCGCCGTATTGCTCCGGCACGATGATCCCCAGAAACCCTGTCTCGCCCATCTCCCGGGCCAAATCAAAGTCGATGGTGCCGGATTGGTCGAACTCCTGCGCACGCGGGATGAGCTTCTTCTCGGCAAAGTCGCGCGCGAGTTGACGGATCGCTTCGTGTTCTTCGGAGAGGGCAAAGTCCATCGGATCTGTCGGCGCCGTAGCGCCGGTCACTTCCCCTTAAAATTCGGCGGACGCTTCTCCAGGAATGCCGCGCATCCCTCGGATTTGTCCTCACTGGCGCAGATGACCCCGAACTGCGTCGCTTCGTTTTCCAACCCGCTGGCGAGATCGACACTCATCCCGAAATTGATGCACCGTTTCGATGTCGAAATGGCCAAAGGGCCTTTCGCGGCGATCTTCTGCGCCATGTCCGTGGTTTTGGCGAGCAGTTCCGCCGCAGCGTAGACTTCATCGACCAATCCGATGCGATGCGCCTCGGCGGCTGAAATCATCTCGCCGGTCAAGGTCAATTGCTTGGCCTTGCCGCGCCCGACCAGCCGCGGCAAACGCTGCGTGCCGCCATAACCGGGGATGATTCCCAGATTGACCTCCGGCTGGCCGAATCGAGCCGTGTCGGCCGCCAGACGAATGTCGCAGGCCATCGCCAATTCGCAGCCGCCGCCCAGCGCAAAGCCGTTGACTGCCGCAATGACGATCAGCCGGGAGCGTTCGATTGCATCCAGCAGTTTTTGCCCGCGCAGCGACTTGTGGATTCCGCCCTGCACGTCAGCGATTTTCAATTCGTTAATATCCGCTCCGGCCACGAACGCTTTCCCGCCGGCGCCGGTCAGGATGACGACGCGGATGGTTTTGTCCGTCTCCAACGCCGCAAAGGCACCGGCCAGTTCGGCAATGGTCTGATCGTTGAGGGCATTGAGCAGCGCGGGGCGATTGATCGTAACCGTCGCCAGGGGCGCCGCACACTCCACGAGGATGTTTTCATAATTCGGCATGATGCGCTCCCCCGTCGTTATGCCTTCTTCTCGTAGGTGTAGATGCCACGTCCGGCCTTACGACCGTGATACCCCGCTTCAACCAACCGTCGCAGCAGCGGCGGTGAGGCGTATCGCGTGTCCTTGAACTCGCGAAACATGATTTCGGCGATGTAGTGGGTCGTGTCCAGGCCGACGAAATCCAGCAGGGTCAACGGCCCCATCGGGTGTCCGCAGCCGAGCTTCATGCCGTTGTCGATGTCTTCCGCCGAGGCGACCCCGTTTTCCAGCGCGCGCACCGCATCAAGCAGGTAGGGGACCAGCAGCAGATTGACGATGAATCCCGGCGTATCCTTGGCGGTGACCACCGTTTTGCCGCATGACTCCGCGTAACTTTTAGCCGCCCGATATGTTTCGTCAGAAGTGTCGATCGAACGGGTCAGTTCGACCAGCGTCATGATCGGCACCGGATTGAAAAAGTGCATGCCGCAGAAACGGTCTCGGCGTTTGGTGACGGCGGCCATGTCGCCGATGGGAATCGATGACGTGTTCGATGCGAAGATCGTCGTCGGCGGGCAGAGGTTGTCGAGCTCTTTGTACTGTCGGGTCTTCTCCTCGAAGTTTTCGACGACCGCCTCGATGATCAAATCGCAGTCCTTCAGGTCCGACAGTTTGGTCGTCCCCTTGATGCGTCCCAATGCCGCATCGCGGTCCGACGCGTTCAGTTTTTGCTTCTCGACGAACTTATCGAGCGAACCCTTGATTCGCCCCAGTCCGCGCTGAAACAAATCATCGGTCAGTTCGCGCACGATGACTTTGTAACCGGCATGCGCGGAAACCTGCGCGATCCCCGATCCCATCAGGCCACAGCCCAAAACCCCCACTGTCTTGATAGCCATGCGACCCTCCGTTTGCTCACGATGCGACAGTGCCAACGATCTTGTCAATCCGCCGCAGATGACAGCGGGGGCGCATGATAACAAAAACCGCGGCGGCGGTCTGCCGAAAGTCTTCTGAATTAAGCGTATTTCGGCCGCGGCCCTGCGACGTCCGAGCCATCCTGCGTAACCCCAGCGGCAATCACGGCGCGGACATCGGGGGCCGGCTTGGATTGTGCGACCGTCACGGTTTTGTTTTCGTGCAACTTGCAGTCCTCGAAAAATCGACGGATTTCGCGGCTCGTGTGGCGCGGCAACTGGTCATGTCGGTGTAATCGGCAACCCCCACGGCGATGGTATTGTCGTCTTTGCGGCTGTCTTCCCGCATGCGCATCAAGTCGATGGCGCGCGCAATCAGGACCGTCGTCGGCGCCACTGCCTCGGTCGCCAGTCACATCGTGTCGCGCGGATCATCATCGAGGCAAAACGTCCGGAGAATGAATCCATAGTGGGCCGGATACAGCACCGGGCTGTGCAGGATGCGATCCACCGGCAACAGCCCGGTCGTCTTATCCAGCCCGGATTTGACCTTGGAGCCCTTGGGATTCTCGATCACCGCTGCTAACAGCGACGGGTCGCCGGTTGGGCACGTGGCCAGATCGTGCCAGGGATGCGACATGACGGCGGGCCCTCATTGCCCGCCCAGTATCAACGGTAGTCCATCCTTGGTATTGCCGACCACAACGATCTTGGTGTTCGGCGATGTTGCCAGCTTCTCGGTTGCCTCGATCCCTTTCCACTGCAACAGCATTGGATTCAGACCACTGGAGACGATTTTCTGGAAGTCGGCGATGCCCTGCGCCTCAACGCGTTTGCGTTCGGCCTCCTGCCGTTCGCGGTCGAGGATGAACTTCATCCGCTGGGCGTCCTGGTCGGCGGCCAGCTTTTCATTGATTGCCTCGGAGATACGCGTCGGCAGCCCGACATTGCGAAAGATGACATTCTCGATCGTGATGAACTGATCCGTCAGTTCCTCCTTCAGAGCCACCAACAGATCGTGAGCGATGGTATCGCGTTGGGTCGCATAGATCTCTTCGGGGGTGTATCGGCCCGCGATTCGTCGCGCTTCGCCGCGCAGGGTCGGCGCGATGATCACATCGTAGTAGTCCGGTCCGACGGTCACATGCAGCGAATCGATGTACTCCGTGACCGGACGAAAGATGATGGAGACCTCCAACTGGATGGTGGCGCCGTCCGACGAAAGCACCGTCAGGTCTTCCTTCCGTTCGGCGATGCGCGTCTGGTAGACATTAATCGAGTTCCAGACCAAATGCCACTGGAACCCCTCGCCATAAATTTGGCCCAGTTGGGTGCCGCCGCTGAAACGCAGATACTTTACGCCATGGTGACCCGCCGGGACCTGCGTGCCGCATCCGCCCATTATGGACAATCCGACAATCAAGACCATCAAGCGAATCGGATTGGACAGTTTCGGTTCTGGGTGTTTCATGTGTCCTCCCTCCCTGACATGACGAACAGTGATCGGCGCGAGCCCTCTGACCCCGTGGGTCGGAGTGATTCGCGATTGCATGACGGTTATGTCAGGAAGAGCCAGGCGGTGTGCAAGCGCTATTTCTTCTTGCGGGTATCGATTGGTCCTGTGCGTGGCACATCGAGCGATCGGCGGAATGCGTGCGGGCCGCCGTAGATGCCGATGTCCGATGGTGTCCCGTCGGGATCACTGCATTCAGCGTTGCCGTTGTCGATGAGTGGTGATCCGGGCTGCGGAAAAAACGTCAGCGTGTCCCACAACGGATCGACATGCACGTTGCCGTGCTCATCGGTGTAATCAGGCATGTCGCGCCAGTCGCCCTCGACGTTTTCCCACAGGACATTGTGCGTCATCGGCATCTGCAATGGGTGGCCGTAGTTCCACACGCCCACCGGCGGGCAGACCCATTGGTCCTTCCAGCCGTTGCAGGCGATGACGTTGTTGGTCAGTCGACCGTGCACCTCAGGACCCCACAGCCCGAAGCCGCAGTTGCCGTTGCGGAAGATCAGATTGTTGGCGCAATCCATATAGGATGTCCCGGTGGCGATGATCCCCCAGCCGAGATTGTCGAAGACGAGATTGTTGTGGCAGATCACGCGCGTCGCCCCGAAGGAGCCGATCCCCTTCCAAAAGTGTGAGACACGGTTACGGAAGACGGTCGCGGTCGCATCCCAGGTGATCCCGATCCCGGCGCCCCGCCCCGTGCGGATCTCATTGTCGATGATCGTCGCGCTCGCGCCGCGGTACAGGGCCACGCCGTCCCAGGTGTTGTTGATAATCCGGTTGTTGACGATGTAGAGCTCGGCGCCCTCGCGTCCCATAATCCCGCCGATCCCGACGATGATCGAGTCGGGATACTCGGTGTTGTCGCGTATCAGACAGTTTGAGACAGTCAGCCGTGTGTTGCGCGCGACAATTGCCGCATCCGTCGCCATGCCGCAGGTGTCGCGGATGCCGCCGGTGATCGTGAGATTGGAAATGCCCGCTTCGCCGCAATCATCGAAGAAGACGCCGTACCCCGCCCCGGTAACGAGGATCGTCTGATCCGGCCCTGCGCCGACGATCCACAGCGATTTGCCGCGCACGAGAAACCCATAGGAGGCGCGATGCGCCGTGCGGTGCTCCGCGCAGTTGCCGCAGAGCGAGTCGACGAATTCGACCGGTATGGCTTCGTAAGTGCCGGGGGCGAGAATGAGAGTGTCGCCGAGTCGGGCGGACTGAATCGCGGCCTGAATATCCTGCGTGACCGCCACCATCGCGGCATGTGCCGAAAGCGTGACGAGCGCGACGACGGCAAGGGCCGGTCCAAGCAGTTTGAGGGGCAGCAGACGATTCACGATGCTACGCCCCGAACTTGGCCAATTTCTGCGCATGGGCCAAAGCAATCGGCAAGAGTTGCCGCATCGGCAGTCGCCCGAGTCCGCCGACCTGGCAGGCACGCTCTCCGAACTGCGTCGAGCGGTCATGACGTACCGTGGCGGGTGCGTAAAGCAGCGCCGGGACCGGATGCCACGAATGCGCCTTCAGTTTCACCGGCGTCGAATGATCGCCGGTTATCACCAGAACTTCCGGGTTGCATTTCATCAAGTCAGGCAAGTGCCTGTCAACTTCCTCGATCACTGCGACCTTGCGGTCGAAGTCGCCGTCTTCCCCAGCTTTGTCCGTTCCCTTGACATGCACGAAGAGATAGTCGAACTCTCCCGGCGCGTCGCCCGCCGCTCTCATAGTCGAAGGGACATCCTTCGGCGGGTCGAGCACCGTCATGCCGACCAGCCGCGCGATGCCGCGGTACATCGGATAGGTCGCAATCGCGGCGGCGTTGATACCGAAACGCTCGCCCATCCGCGCAATCTGGGGTTGCTTGTCGATGCCGCGCAAGAGCAGCCCGTTGGCCCGCGTCTCGTCCCTGAGAATCATTTCAACCTGTCTGACAAAGTCATTGAGATACAGCGCCGTGGTTCGTGAGTCTGTGTCGCCGGCTTCAGCATCCAACGGCGCGACGCCGGTTGTCTGCGGATCGGTGTCGGCGACATCGCCGCCCAAATTCTTGCCGCGCAGCACAACGAGGCCACGGTGTTCAGAGACGCTGCGGACCATGACTTCGACCGGGGCATCGAACTTCAGCCCGGCGCTCAGCTTGTCCACCAATCGGCAATTATCATCATCGCTGATGCGCCCCGCGCGGCGGTCGATGATGTGCCGCCGGGCGTCGAGAGTGCAGAAGTTAAAACGCGCGGCGACATCGTCGTCGCCCAGCGGGAAATCGATCCCCAGCGCCTCGAGCACTCCGCGTCCGATCGGGTGACGGCGCGGGTCGTAGCCGAACAGCCCCAGATGGCCGGGGCCCGACCCCGGAGTAATCCCCGGCTCGACCGGATCGAAGAGGCCGGTTGCCGAGTGCGGCAGCAGCGCGTTGATGTTCGGTTTGCGTGCCGCCTCCAACGGCGTCATGCCATTGTCTGCGGGCAAATCGCCGAGACCATCCAGCACCAGAAAGACGATCCGTTGCCCGTTTTTCTGAATGAGCTGCTCGGCGGTGTGCTCGATCATGTCTTGTTGACGGTCCGGTTGCATCAACCATAAGCGGTCTGCGGTCTGCGTTCCAGTCGCATTTCATCAGCAACCGTCGTTAGATCGACGTTGAACACGACCGCCGGTCCCGACTACATTCGCGTTCCGTGTCCGTTCCCGCAACCCGAAGAAAGCAATCGCCGACGCCCGTCGCGGTCTACAGCCGTCTGCGCCGCTGGTTTGGGCACAATGCGAGAACGCTCCCCTGGCGCGGCGACACAGATCCGTATCGCATCTGGGTCTCCGAGGTGATGCTGGTCCAGACTACCGTGGCGGTTGCGGTCAGGCGCTATCCGCGATTTCTCAGACGATTCCCGACGCTCGCCGCCCTGGCAGATGCGCCTCTGTCGCAGGTCATGAAGGAGTGGGAGGGTTTGGGCTACTATCACCGTGCCCGTTTTTTGCACCAAGCCGCACGTCTGATGCGCGACCGGCACAACGGTCGCTTTCCATCCGACTACGATTTGCTCCGTGCATTGCCGGGCGTGGGCGACTACGTCGCCGCATCAGTCAGCAACTTCTGCTTTGGTGCCCGCATCCCGGCGGTCGACGCCAATGTCGCCCGCGTCGGAGCCCGGCTGCTCGGGCTGCGCGGAGACGTGCGTTCGGGCTCGTTGCGACGCAAGCTCCGCGAAGAGCTGGCGAAACTCATGAACCTCGGCAGGGGCTCGCTCTGGACCGATGGCCTGATCGAAATCGGCGCGCTGGTTTGTACGCCACGACAGCCACAATGCCCGTCCTGCCCGCTGAAAGGCGATTGTGTCGCCTATGCGAGCGACCGCGTCGAATCGTATGGCCTGCCTGTCCGCCGACCGTCCCGCCGTGTCGTCTCGGTCGCCTGCGGTATCGTGCGCCGGTCGGACGGACGCATCCTGATCGCGCAACGCCCGGCGACCGGGTTGTTGCCGGGTCTGTGGGAGTTTCCCGGTGGCAAACGCGACGGGAATGAATCACTGGCGGACACGTGCCGCAGGGAAATCAAGGAGGAGCTGGGAGTCACCGTCGCGGTCGATTGCCGACGCTTCCTGATCCGACACGCGTACAGCCACTATGCAGTCCGGCTGTCGGTGTTCGAATGCCGCATCCGGTCGGGAGCGCCCCGGGCGCTCGGATGTCAACAGTTTCGCTGGGTTACCCCCGGGACACTGACGCGATACTCGTTTCCGTCGGCGAACCGGAAGATCGTAGCGTCTATCGCCGTTGAAGAGAACGGACGGCGCCGTCAGCGGAACATCTCTTCCGCGGGGACGACCCGCACACGGCTCGGACTCCACGGCAGCCGTTCCGAGAGGTATCGATTGTCTTCCTCACGCAACGCGCGAATCGAGACCGCCGGGGGATAGGTGTAGGTCAGTTTCTGATCGAGCAGTTGCCGCGCGAGGGCGTTGGCATCAGGAACCGTCATGACAATGAGCATATTATTGGCGGAGAGGTGCTCCACCATCGCGTCACGCACTGCTCCCGGCTCGACTTCGGCAATCCGGGCCGCCAACGAGTCATCAGTCACCGTCAGCCGGTACGATTCCAACCGCGTGAGCATGCGATGGTGCGCCGAATTCCGCAGCCGTTCCGGGTGTCCCAATCGTTTCCTCAATTGTTCCTTGGCCCGGGCGATGTCGGCATCGGTCGGGCCGCGCTCGAGCACGCGCGCCAATTCGATCAATGCGATGTGCAGCGCAAAGGTCGCATTCGTCGTGACTGTCTCTGTCTCGACTATGAACAAGGGGCGCTGATGACTATGATCGTCGGTATCGAGGATCGGCCGTCCGACCAATGGCGCATACGCCAGCTCGACATTCAATCCGGAGCAGATGGCGCGCAGCTCAACAAGCGGGCCGGTCAATCGGCCACGGATTCCTCCCAGTGTCGAGACACCCACATACAGCGGCCACAGCGATGAATCAGCGATGCCGCAGTCGACCGGAGCGCCGATGGCTATGCGAACGTCTTCCGTGCCGGGACGCTCGATGAGGTACAGGGTGAGTCCATCGACCGACGCGGTCGGTACGCGGCGTCGTGGCACGAAAGCCTCGCCGTGCAGCTTCGATCTTATCGTAGCCTCGAATGTCCCCGCCGATGCGAGGTCGATGGGACCGGCCAGGCCGACCATCAGATTGGATTTGCCGAAGTGATCCCGCCAGAATTCAATCGCGTCATCTCGACGCAGCAAGCGCGCCGTGCCGTCGCGTCCCGCCGGCGGCAGCGCATACGGTCCCGGCCGATAGATCCAATACTCCAGTGCCGCTCGCGCCAGCGAACGGTCATCGTCGCGCAACGTCTGCAGGTCGCGTAAATGGTCTCGGATGTTCAGCGCGTTGTCGAACGGATCGTAGACCGGTCGCGTGATCAGATCGACCAACATGCTGGAAAACGCCGGCCAGCGGTTATTGGGGCAGCTGCCGTCGATCGTGATCGTTTCACGGCCCACCTGAGACCGCATCGATGCGCCCCAGCGCTTGAGCGAATCGGCGACTGCAGCCGCTGCGTAGGCACTGCTGCCGCGATGCAATCCCAGCATTGAAAAATGCGCCAATCCCTCACGGCCGGGGGGGTCCTCGGCGCTACCGACCGGGAACATCACCCGCACCCAGACCGAGTCGGCGGATGAGTCCGGAACGATGACGAGCGCCCCTTGTGCCGAGTGGGGGCTTGTAATTGATAACGAGATCGCGGCCAGAGATACGATTATCGCCAGCATCGGTCGACGGAATTGTGTCAGATTCAACATGTCAGCCATCATGCAGACGATTCAGACAATCAAACCGCTTGCAATGGCCCAATATGGCGCTATCTTTGGTCCGGACAAGGGAGTATTGATTACCTCATCGTCAGTCTCTCCAGCCGAAAAACATCAGACTTCTGACAGGGAGTATATCCCAATGCAAACATGCCAATGCGTTCGTGGTGCGTTAATTCTGTTGGCAATCTCTCTTGCCAGTCTTGTCCTGCTGACGCCTACGAGCGGGTTTGCGCAGACAACGGCGACCGATCTGCCGATGTGGTTTGACGTTTCATCGGAGCAGCCGCCAAATATAAAGATCAATACCGATCTGACCACGCAGCTTCAGAATGAGGAGCAGGTCGCGGTCGATCCGACCAATCCCGACAATCTCGTGGCCGTGTGGCGCGATTTCCGTATCGGTTTCCGGCAGGTGGGCTGGGGATACTCGCACGACGGCGGCAGCACATGGACTGAGGGCGGATTGATCCCCGCCACTCCCTACAATCGCGATTCCGATCCCGGCATTGTCGCCGGCTCGAACGGTGTTTTCTACTCAATCATATTGTCGTTTGACGAATTCAGTGCCGCCAACGGGTTGTGGATGCCGTTTTCTGTCGATTCCGGGTTGAGCTTCCTCGCCTCCATTCCGGCCATCGATCACCCGTCCGAAGAACAAGACCCGCCGTTTGAAGACAAAGAGCTGATGGCAATCGATAATACCGGTGGCCCCACAGACGGCAACCTCTATGTCGCATGGACGCGGTTCGGTACAGTGGCTGACATTTACTGCGTGTCATCGACAGATGGAGTGGGATTCGGACCGGCGGTGCGAGTCTCCGACATCAGCAATGGTCTGCAGTGGCCGACTCCCGTCGTCGGTACCAATGGCACGGTGCTGGTCGCCTGGGCAAGCTCGGCTGGAATTCGTTACGATCTGTCGTTCGACGAAGGCGTGACGTTCGGCGCAGACCGGCTGATGCAGCCGACCGGAGTTTTCTCGACGATCATTCCCGGCAACATTCTCGTCTTCGCGTATCCGGCGCTGGCCTCCGACATCACCGGCGGGCCATTTGACGGCAACTATTACTGTGCGTATTCAGACATTGCCGTCGACGGTGCGCTGGACCTGCTCTTTACGAAATCGGTCGACGGCGGCGACACCTGGTCGACGCCGCAGCGGATCAATGACGACCCGGTAAGCAATGGGGCCGACCAATTCCATCCATGGACAACCGTCAATCCCGACGGTGTGGTCTCGGTCGCCTTCTATGATCGGCGTCTTGACCCGAACAATCTGATCTTCGACTTGTGGATCACACACTCGTTCGACGGCGGCGACACCTGGACCCCCGATCAACGCGTCTCCGACATCTCCTCATCCCCGTTTGATGCAGCTCCCGGCTTGGCGAAAGACGGACAACCGGGGATTGTTGAACCTTACGATCCCGATCGTCCCGGCGAGTTGCAAAGCCCGCAGGCCGGGCTGATCGGCGAATATATCGGGCTGACCAGTTCGCGGCTTCGCGCGACCCTTGTGTTTACCGATACCCGCAACGGCAACCAGGACGTCTACGCGGCGAACATGCCGCTGCGGCTGTTCCCGCCACGGCATCAATCGCCTGTCGACGGCGCCGACCTGATTCCACAATCGACACTGTTTGAGTGGGACGACTATTCGATCTATGACGCCGATTTGACCTATATTCTGGAATACTCGACGGATCCGACGTTTGCGGGCGGCGTCGTACGCCATGATGGGATTGTCGGCCACAGCTTTGCGGGCGACATGCTCGACCAGGGACTGCATTACTGGCGGATGCGCGCGGTCGACCCGGCCGGTGATTCCTCAGCATACTCGGCAGTCTGGACATTCGAGGTCGGGCCGTTTTGCGGCTGCGATTGTTTTGCCGATCCCGCCTGCGACGCGATCACGAATGTTTTCGACGTCGTCGCCGGCGTCGATGTCGCATTCCGCAACGCGCCGCCGATCCTCGACCCTGATCCCAGTTGCCCGCGCGAAGACACGGACATCAACTGCAATAACGTGACGAATGTCTTTGATGTGGTGGGACTGGTCGATGTGGCGTTCCGAAACGCCGAGCCGCAAACGACCTTCTGCGATCCCTGTGCCCAGTGACCGAAAACTCACGGGAGCGGCAGATCGTAAATCCGGTACGTCTTCTTGTAGCGACTATGTCCCAACGATTCGCTGACCGCCTTCATCAGGGTGTTGGTCTCCAGCACCCAGGACAGTTCCGCTGTGTGGTACCCGGCCGCGACGCCGCGCTGACGTGTTTCGAAGTGCAGCAACTGATCGATGCCGCGTCCGTGATACTCGGGGAGAATCCCCATCGCCAACACACGCATTTGATCGATTCGCCTCTGAATCTTCGTCCACCATACGAGCTTCAGCAGTCCGAATGGAAACAGACGTCCGTGCAGCCGGATCAGGACCTGATTAATATCAGGGAGCGCCAATGAGAAACCGACCGGCCTGCCATCGACTGTGGCGACGAGCACGATTCGCGGGTCGACAATCATCTTTAAGTCTTTGGCCATGTGGAAGAACTCTTCTTCCGTCATCGGCACGAAGCCCCAATTCGGCGCCCACGCGGCATCATAAATCGCCTTGATCGTTCGGACTTCTTCATCGAATTGTCTCATTCTGATTGGTCGAACCACAACTCCCGAGCGAGCGCGGATCCGCTCGACAATGCGTACGACGCGTTCGGGTAGGGGCGTGCTGTCCTGGGCAAGATAGGCGTACAGGTCCATCGCCTTGGCAAAGCCGTAGCGCTCGGCAAATTCAGGGTACTTCGACAGATTGTAGGGCATCATGACCATCGGCGGACGGTCGAATCCATCGATGAGCATTCCCACTTCGTGGTTGGTCGTGAAATTCGCGGGCCCCCGCATGCGTTTCATTCCGCGTTGCGCCAGCCAAGCGCGAGCCGAGTCCCACAATGTGGCGGCGATGTCATATTCCAACTCGCAATCGAAGAATCCGAAGAATCCGGTCTTCTCGTTGTGCGTGCGGTTGTGCGCGGGGTAGATGTGCGCGCTGATGCGCCCGACCGCCCGTCCATCGTGTTCCGCCAGGAACAATTCGACTTCGGCATCCGCGAAGAACGGGTTTTTGGCTTGGTCGAAAAAGTCCCGGCGCTCCATGCGCAGGGGACAGACCCAATGGGGGTCGTCACGGTACAAACGCTCCGGGAGCCGCCGGAAGGTGCGCCTGTCGCCGGCTGTTTTGACCGGGCGAACGGAGATGCTGCTCATCGCGTTTGCGCCGTCGGGATACCCGCCATCACCGCGTCGGGTCAGTCGGCGGGGACGATGTACGCCGAACGAATGTACTGCTCCAGCATGCGTTGCGCATTGAAGTGCGCCCCGTTCAGTGAGATCGCGTTTCGACCGATAGCGGTATAGCCGTCCTGATCGGTATGGAACAACCGGGCAATCCGATCAAGTTTGTAGTACAATGCGTCGGCATCGTCACCATCACTCGATTGTGGCTCCCACGATTCCCCGATCGACCATCCGGTCACTCCCTCGACGTGTCCTTCGATCCACCAACCATCCAGAATACTGAGCGACGGCACTCCATTGAGTGCCGCCTTCATGCCGCTGGTACCGGAGGCTTCCTTGGGCCGCTGCGGCGTATTGACCCACAAATCGACTCCGGCGCAGAGTTCGTGCGCCAGGGCCATGTCGTAGTTTGGGAGATACACGATGGTGACCATGTCTTTCAATTCCGATGCGTTGCGGAAGATCGCACGAATCAATTCCTTGCCGCCCTCGTCTTTGGGATGGGCTTTACCGGCGAATATGACCTGGAGCGGATGTTTCGAGGCGATCTCTCGCAGCCGGTCGGGCTGCGACAGAATCAGATTGGCACGCTTGTATGAGGTGGCGCGCCGCGCAAACCCCAACGTCAACACATCGGGATTGAGATTGACGCCGACTTTTCGAGTGACCGTCTCAATCAATCGCTCCTTAGCGAGACGATGCGCCTGCGCAATGTCCGGCACTGGAATCGTCACGGCGTGGCGCAAGCTTTGAACCTGGCGGTGCCAGCCGGGGATGTATCGATCGAACAATTTCTGAAACGGCGCGGCGACCCAGGTGCCGGCATGAACACCATTGGTGATCCCGACAATGGAATGCTCGGGGAACATGGAGCGTGAAATCTGCGCGTGGCGCGCCGCGACCGCGTTGGCAAAACGCGAACATTTCAGCGCCAGACGGGTCATGTTCAGCTTGCCGTCTTCACACCCTCCAATGTGGGTGATCTGCTCGGCCACGTCATCGCCGGCAATCCGACGTACCACGTCCATTCCAAAGCGGTCATGTCCCGCCGAAACCGGCGTGTGGGTTGTGAAGACACACCGTTTCTTTACTTGGGCCCGAGCCGCATCGAAGTCGGTCTCCTGATGCGACAGCAATCCCAGCCCCAGCAGGGCCGAGTGACCCTCATTCATGTGGTACGTCTGGATCTGCGTATATCCGACGGCATGCAATAGCCGCACACCGCCGATACCGAGAATCGCCTCCTGACACAATCGGTATCGCTCGTCGCCGCCGTACAGATGATCCGTCAGTCCGCGATGCTCGGGGGCGTTGCTTGAGTCATCGGTGTCCAGAAGGTAGACCGGGATGCCGAAGCCCGATGCTCCGCGAATGAGATACGGCCAGGCACGGATGCGGACCCGTCTCCCTTCGAGCGTGATCGATGCCTGGGCCGACACCGCCGGCAGACGGTCACCCGGGTCCCAGCGCTCCGGCTCCTCTGTTTGATTTCCGTGTTCGTCGAGGTGCTGACGAAAGTGGCCGGCGCGATAGACGAGTGTCACCCCGACCATGGGGAATTCCAGGTCTGCGGCGGCGCGCAACGTATCGCCGGCCAGCACACCCAGCCCGCCGCTGTAGGTCGGAATGTCGCTTTCCAGAGCAATCTCCATGGAGAAGTAAGCGACCGGTGTCTGTTGCGGCCCCACGGTCCTCCCCATCGGTGTCGATTTAGTCGTTGTCATGTCTCTGCTTATAGTCTTCGGCGATCGATCGCATCTTCAGCGCCTCCCGCGGAGACCGTTGCACACGGTATGGGGAGGCGCAAGTAAACAATGTCGGGGAACTGACCTATGAAATCACACCGAACTGTTTGCCGAGTTCTGCAAACGTCGCAATCACAAAATCAAGCTGCTCGTCGGTATGGGTCGCGGTATAAGAAGTCCGAATCAGCGAGCTGCCCTTGGGAACGGCCGGTGAGACAATCGGATTGGCGAAAATTCCGCGCTCGGTCAGCGCGCGCCAGAATCGAAATGTCTGCAAATCCTCACCGATCATCACCGGAATGATCGGTGTCTGTGTCGGGCCGATATTGAATCCGAGACCGCGAAATTCGCGGTGCATGCGCCGGGTGATCTCCCAAAGCCGTTGGCGGCGCTCCGGTTCGCTCTCGATGATGTCCAGCGCGGCGAGACAGGCCGCCACAGATGCGGGCGGCATCGATGCGGAGAATATCAATTCGCGCGAGAAATGCTTGATAAAATGGATGACGTCCTCATCCCCGGCGATGAATCCGCCCAGCGACGCGAACGACTTCGAAAACGTGCCCATCACCAAATCCGTCTGATCGATCAGGTTGAAATGCTCGGCCGTGCCGCGACCGCCAGAGCCCAGGACGCCGACGGCATGCGCATCGTCGACCATGACCCGCGCCCCATGCTGGCGTGCCAGGCGCACGATCGACGGCAGGTCGGTTATGTCCCCTTCCATCGAGAAAACCCCATCGACCACGATCAGCCGACCGCCGCCGTTGGGCGTGGATTGCAGCAGACGGCCCAAGTCGGCCATATCATTGTGCGCGAATTTGACTGTTTTGCCGAACGAGAGGCGGCAACCGTCGACCAGCGACGCGTGGTTGGCGCGATCGGCGAAGATCGTGTCGGTGCGTCCGACCAGGCACGAGATGGTGCCGAGATTGGTCTGAAACCCGGTAGAGAAGACCAGCGCGGCCGGGCGCTTCATAAACTGCGCGAGCCGCTCCTCAAGCTGCACATGCAATTCGAGCGTCCCGTTGAGAAACCGCGACCCGGTGCACCCCGAGCCGAATTTGCGGGCGGCGTCCGCGGCCGCTTCGACAACTTTGGGGTGGTTGGTCAGCCCGAGATAGTTGTTCGACCCGATCATGAGCAGTTCCTGCCCATCGACCGTCACTACTGTGCCCGGAGCCGATTGGATCACGCGGAAATAGGGATAAATCCCCATCGCCATGACTTCGCGGGCAGTCTGAAACTCGCGGCATTTCTCAAAGAGATCAGTCGCGACCGACTGCGTGTCTGCCTTCGGGATTGCCAAGAGCGCGTTCCGTAGTTTGATTGTCTGGGCGTCCAACTTGTTCGGTTGGCGCGGGTTACGACTCTCTCGGAAGTCGGCTGGCCCCGTAACATGCCCGTGCATCGCGCAAGAAAGACGGCCCGAAACGGCACAGTCAAGCCATTTGTCCCCGATGAACATCGCCGAAGCCCCGCCCCCGCCGCCGCCCGCACGGACCGTGTTCCTGACCGGTGCCAATGGGTTTGTCGGCTCCCATGTTGCGCGCCACCTGGTCGGTTTGGGTCACAGCGTGCGCGCGTTGGTGCGGAAGGATTCCGACCGTCAACGTGCCGATGATGTTCGACTTGAATGGCTGACCGGTGATCTGAATGATGTGGAAGCGTTGCGTCGCGGATGCGACGGCGCCGATTGGGTGATCCATTCCGCCGGACGGGTCAAGGCCCCCGATGCCGCGACGTATCATCACACCAACGTCACGGGAACGAAGAATCTGCTGGCAGCCGCGCGAGCATCGGCGCCCAACCTCCGGCGATTCTTGTATATCTCGTCCCTGGCGGCCGGCGGGCCCGCACCCGAGGGACGGCCGCGTCGGGAATCCGACCCCGACGCACCGATCAGCGACTATGGCCGCAGCAAACTGGCGGGTGAAATGGCGGTCCTGTCGCACACCGACACGCTGCCGATAACCGTCGTGCGTCCGCCCGCGGTCTACGGTCCCGGCGATACCGAGACGCTGGCGATTTTCAAAGCGGTGCGCTGGCATATTAAGCCGACGTTCGGCGCGCGGCCGGTCCGGGCGTCGCTCGTCTATGTCACCGACCTGGCGCGCGCCATCGCCGTCGCTTGCAGCCACCCTTCGGCTGTCGGCGAGATGTTTTATGTCGCGGACGAGACCGTCTATCGTTTAGATGACCTGGAGGATATGATGCAGCAGGCGATGGAGGTGGCGGCAGTCCGTGTCCGGCTGCCCGCGCCGATTTTCATATCGATTGCCGCTGCCGTCGAATGGTCGGGACGCATGCTCGGTGTCCGGCCGGCGCTCACTCGCAGCCGCGCGCGCGACTTCATGCAGAGCGAGTGGACTTGCAGCGTCGAGAAAGCCCGGCAACGGCTCGGGTTGATCACGGCGTTTCCATTTTCGGTGGCCGTGCAGGAAACCGTACAATGGTATCGGGATCACGACTGGCTTTGAGTGTGGGACGATAATGAACGTCAACGTGCCCCTGCCATCGTTTTGGACGGTTATTCCGCCGTGGCTGTACGCGGTCGTAGTTACCTTGTTGGGACGCTGGGGCGCACGGTTGTGGCTGCGGCGAGGGTCGATCGGCCAGCCCTCAGACGGCGGCATTCTCGATCATCTGGGGGCGGCCATGCTGGCCAACCTCGTCTTCCTGTCGCTGCTGCCGATGCTGGTCCTCTTGTCGACCGGTCCGATGTTGCCGCTGAGCGGCGCGCGCGCCGGACTCGCGCTGGGAATGGCGGCGTATCTGTTCGGATGTGTTCCTACTCGTTTGCTGGATGTCGGACTCCACGGATGGGATCGCTCTCTGTGGAATCTCCTCGTCGATCTCCTCCGTGTCGGTGGCGCGTGTTTGTTGGTGGGATGGCTGGCGCTGCCTGATGTCTAGCAAGCCGATTACGACGCATTGACGGACTCCGGCCCATGATATCACCGGCTGTGATCACGCGATTGGCGAAGCGAGAGTTTCGATTCGCGCCGGGTGTCGTCTTCCTCAATCACGCTTCGTTCGGACCGGTCCCTGAGAGCGGACGTCGTGCGGTGGAATCGCTGCTGGCGACTCAGGGACGCCTGTCCGCTGATCCGGAGGTCGACGACGAGTCGTATTCGCTGTTGGCGCAATCCAAGCGCCATTTCGGACGGATGATCGGACAGCGCGCGCAGCGAGTGGCCTTCGCGCAAAATGCGTCAGTCGGGATCAACTCCATCCTGTGGGGGCTGGCTCTTCGCAACGGTGAGCGCCTCCTCATCCCGGCTGTCGAATTCCCGTCGTTAGTGTATGCCGCAAAAAACGTCGCCGACAAACGAGGACTGCGAATAGAAAAACTTCCCTGTCCGGATGGATACCTGGACACGAAGACCCTGCGTCGCGCGCTGCGGCAGAAAGCCGCCGTGCTGGCGATGTCGTGGGTACAGTATTTTAACGGCTGGCGCCATGATTTACAGGAGTTGACCGAGATCTGCCACAACGCCGGATGCTTCGTATTGGCCGATCTTACGCAAGGCGCGGGCGCGGTTCCGTTCTCGATGCAGCGTCAGGGTGTCGATGCGGTTGTCTGCGGCACACAGAAGTGGCTTTTCGGGCAGACCGGCGGCGGATTCTTCGCCGTCGCGTCTGCGCCGATCCGTCGGGTCAATCCAATCTTTGCCGGGTGGCTCGGCTACGACTGGCGGTACCGCTGGGAACGCCTGCAAAGCTGGGACAGACGGCCCCATCGCGATGGGCGCGTCTGGGAGGTTGGGACCTATCCGTTCTATTCCATCCGCCTGATGCACGCGGGGCTGCGTCTACTGGATCGTGTTGGCGTGCGCCGGGTGTTTTCACGCATCGATTCTCTCACTGGAATTCTCGCGGAGCATCTCGCAACTGGGGAGTATCATGTGTGGCGTCCCTCGCAACGATCCCATCGGTCCGGGATCGTCACAATCAGCGGCCCGCGCATCGCAGCCCTGCATCGGTATTTGACGGGACGGCGAATTTACACCTCCTTGCGCGAGGGAACAATCCGTGTGTCGCCTCACTTTCACAATACGACCGCGGATATCGATGCCCTCGTGGAGGGGATTCGACAATTCGCACGCGGCGGATATCGCTCCACGCGCCGCAAATGATCAGAGGGCCGTCACGCCATATGACTGCCGGGTTCCTATACTGTCGCACATCCGCTATTGCAACCTGGGTGGTTGTGGCGCTGCTGGGTTTGTTTATGGATGTGTGGTCCCAAGTCAATCCGCGTTACCGCCCCGGTGATTGGCGCAACGTCACTTGTGTCCGCTATGTGACCTCGTATGCCGAGTCGGCCAACACCATCTATCTGGGCACGCGTGGCGGCGTGGCACGCTATGATCGTTACAACCAGGATTGGCTGCCGACTTTGACAAATGCCGAGGGCCTGCCGTCCAATGCGATTGACCGACTTGCCTATAATCCGAATACCGACGAGCTGTATGCCGAAACCGACGCTGGCATCGCCGTCTACAACCCGACACTTGCCGAATGGCGCGGCACGCTGACTTTTCCAGACAGTCTCGCATCGCCTTGGAACTCGTTTAACCCGCTGAACTACCAACTCCCGTTCGGCTACGATGCGCTCATCCCGGGCGCGTTGACCGATCCGCACTTGCGGTCGTATGAGTACGCCGGCGGCATGACCGATTCCTGGGGGAATCTATGGGTCGGAACCTGGGGCGACTTCGTCTGGCACAACGAACAAGGGGCATTCGAATTGTCGCCGCAACGATGGGGTCTGTATCACGACAATGTCGAAGCGCTCCATCTCGACGACAGCGCCATCTATTTCGCCGGTCCCAACTACGACGGTCCGGAGGGAGCATTGAGCATCTACGACACGTTGCAGAAAGAGTGGCAATGGATCGAGGCGCGCTATACCTCCGGGTTTCAGACGGATCGCATTACACAATTTGCGGGCGTTCGGGGCGGGCGATTCCTGTGGATGGCCACCCCGGACGGCCTGATTCGATTCGACAGGGCGAATACGGAATTCCGCACCTATCGGAAACGCGACGGACTCAGCGATGAGCGCGTCTACGGGCTGTGCCTTGACGGTGACATTCTCTGGATCGGGACAGAAGTCGGCGTCGACGGGCTCTATCTCGTCAACGATTCGGTCTTCTCAGCAACGAGTCCCTCGGTTGACAATGCGCGCGTCTACACCATCGAGGCCACCGGCGAAGTTGTCTGGCTCGGCACCGATCGCGGTCTGTATCGATTGGCCAAGCCGGTTCCCGAGTGGTTCGCATTCAACGACGGAACGGGTCCGCTCTCGGGGGTGATCCGGGCCATGGCCCACGACGATCGAACGCTCTATGTCGGATCCGATCGCGGGCTGGCGCTGGTCGATCTTGACGGGTCTAAGCCTGTCCGTCTCTTCGAAAATCCCAGTGTGCTGCCCGCCGACGACATTTACGCTTTGGCTGTCACCGATACGATTGTCTGGGCAGGAACGCCGTCGGGACTGCTCCGCTTTGTTCCTGCGACTCTGGAGACACGTCTGTTCACTCCGGCCGACGGAATGCCGGATTACACGGTGCAAGCGATTGCGGTGGACGGCGACTATCTATGGCTGGGCACGCCGGAAGGTGCCAGCCGATTCTGTTGGAACAATCCCTCTCGAATCGACTGACGTTGCAGGCGACGCCTCGGCTTTTGGGGCATAAATGAGGAACCATCCGTGCGCGAATCCGTTATCATGCTCAGTAACCTGTTCGGTATCGTCCGTTCACTGACCCATGTATGGGAGGATAGAGCAATGAGAACGAATCTGATCGTGCTGTTTGTCAGCGCGGCCGGACTTGCGTTTGCAGGCTGCTCCGGCCAGGAAGCGACCAGCCAGACCAACGCCTCGGGGCTGGATATTCCGACGTTGTACGACGAGGCGACGGCAGACCAGTATGGATCGTACGGCGATGACGGATATCGACTGCTGGACGAAGGTAAGCTCGACGAGGCGGTTGCTTCGTTCACCAAACAGCATGAACTCATACCCACGGGTAAGTGGGGCGCCTACAACGTTGCGTGCGCCTATGGCAGGACGGGCGATCTCGAACAAGGATTCGTGTGGCTGACACGCGCCGTCGACAGCGGCTGGGATGATCCCGATCATCTGCAGAACGACGGCGACTTGGAATCATTGCGCGCCGACGCGCGTTTTGCTGCGTTGGTCGGGAAGGCCGAAGCGACCCGGACGCGGCGTGAAGCGGCGTTCGCCAACGGACTGCCCGAGTTCGAACGTCCGCCGATCTCCTTTCCCAGTGCAGACAGTCTCGAGCAATGGTCTGCGGCGCAGCGCGCACTGATCAGGACGAACCGTTCCATCTGGTTTGCCTGGCAGAACACGGCCTATCAATTCGACTTTGAAGCACGCCGGCTGGCGGCGTTGCGTGAGCTGGAGAAGGATAGTCCCGACTTTGAATACGGCCTGGAACGCGTCCGTGCCATCTCCAAGACCCGTTCGATTTGGAGCGCCTGGGGACCGTTGGCGCAGGGTGTCCTGCGGGAAGTCGGCAACTACAAGGTGGGCGACCCATCGGTCGAGGGTCTGAGCGAAGCCGAATACCGGGCCGGGATTGCCGCATACTGCGAGATGCGACCGATGTCTCCGGCCGAAGCCGGCTGGGCGACAGCAACCGCGGCCGCACGTGCGCATTTCGCGCAAGTCAAGCCCGGCACCAAATACGAAGGCGCCGCACTGGCATGGCAGTTGGGGATGGAGTTGGATGAAGCCGGCGAAAATCGCGATGCCGTTCTCCCGAAAGTGCGCGACTTCGCTTCGCGCTTCGCCAGTGATGAAATTGCCATGGACATCGCCGGCTCATTCTTCCAGAGTACCGTCGTGGCGGCGGTTTGGCCGATTCCGATCAATGGAACTGACATCGATGGCCAGGCGGTATCGCTGGACGATTTCAAGGGCAAGGTCGTCTTGGTAGACTTTTGGGCGACGTGGTGCGGGCCGTGCCGCGCCGAGCTTCCGCACATTCTCGCCGCCCATGAGAAGTACCAGAGCGATGGCTTCGAAGTGCTCTCGATCTCGCTGGATTACGCCAACAGAACCAACCAGCAAGATTATCGTGACTGGATCAACGAGAAGGGCATGAAGTGGCGACACATCTACGATGAGAAAGACTGGTCCGGGCCGTTGGTCGAAGCGTACATGGTCAAAGGAATTCCCAGTCCGTTCCTGGTGGGCCGCGACGGCAGTCTCGTGGCTTCCGGTGAACAACTTCGGGGGGAGAAACTGGCCGAGACAGTTGCCAGGGCTCTCGATGCCAGGGGTGCATAATCCCCCACAAAACTCCAGTTGAAGTGCTACCGGCCCTGCCTGCGGCAGGGCCGGTTTCTTTTGCTCTCAGGTGCTGTCCCGTTAACCGAATACTGTTCAAAACTTGCCGTCAACGCCCCCGTGACCCGCGCCGATATCTAAGAGTGTCAACAGAATCGGTATCGATCCGTGATCCGGTTGATCAAGCGATGTCACAAGAAATGTTTACTCAGGGGGTAATGGCTGTTATCGGTCCATTCCCAAACGTATATTGGTATGGAAACCCCTGTGGGCTTCCGGTCGGATCGACGCTTAAACGACTGCCGTTTAATCGCTTAACGTCGATTCGGTCAGTATTGAGAGGTCACCGTGAAGCTTGAACTTCGCCCCGGTCTCAGGCAAGTCCTCGCCCCGCAGCTTATTCAGTCTTTGAAGATGCTGCAGATGCCGGCGCTCAAGCTCGAACAGACCCTCCGCCAGGAGCTTGCCATCAACCCGCTCCTGGAAGAAGTCGAGGTGGAATCCGACGATTCGGACAGCGCCGACGACGCGCCCGAATCCGAATCGTCATCCGAGGAGGACAGCTTCGATTGGGAAAGCTACCTGGAGGAAGACTCTGAGTTTGTCCCGAGGCGCATGCGGGAAACCCGTGAGGAGTTGCCGGAACGCACACCCGTTGTCGAGCGCACGCTCTACGATCATCTGATCGAACAACTTCAGCTCACGAAGTTGCCACAGGATGAACTGGAGATCGGCGAGTATCTCATCGGGAACATCAACGAAGATGGGATCCTGCCGATGACCACCGAAGACCTCGCAGCCGACTTGAAAGCCCCGCTCGAGAAAGTTGCCAAAGTGCTGAAGTTGGTCCAGACCTTCGACCCGCCGGGCGTCGGGGCGCGTGATCTGAAAGAATCGATCCTGATCCAGATGCAGCAGCGCGGCGAATCCGATTCACTGGCGGCGCGCATTGTTGCGGAACATTGGCGCGAGCTCGATCGCAAGACGCACATGCAGTTGGCACAGTCGTTGGGTGTGTCGGTCGAACGGATCCACGAGGCGATGAATCATCTTAAGACCCTTTCGCCGCGCCCGGCGCAGGGACGTTTCACCGTCGGCGCGCGCGCCGTCATTCCCGACATGGTCGTCGAGAAAATCGATGATGAGTATGTCGTCTATCACAATGACAAGTATGTGCCGAGTCTGCGGATCAACGACGCCTACAAATCGCTCTTGCGGCGCGGCCAGAATGTCCCCGCGGAAACCAAGACATACATTCGGGAGAAACTCGAGCAGGCGCGGTGGTTGCTCAATGCGCTCACGCAGCGCCGCTCGACAATGGTCCGCGTCATGGAGGCCATCGTCGAAGAGCAACGCGAATTCTTCGAGAAAGGCCCCGCATCCCTCAAACCGCTCATCATGGAAAACATCGCCTCGAAGCTGGGGATCAACGTGGCGACCGTCTCCCGCGTGGCCAGCGACAAGTATGTCCAGACCCCGCAAGGAGTCCGCGAGATCAAATCATTCTTCAACAGCGGCGTCGAGCGCACCGACGGCGAAAGCATGACCAAATCCACCGTCAAACAACGGATCGCGGCCATGATCGACAAGGAAGACCCATCGCATCCGCTCTCCGACCAGGAAATTCACCGTTTGTTGCTGAAGGAAGGCATTAAGCTGGCGCGGCGCACAGTCACCAAGTACCGCGAGGAGCTGCACATCCAGTCGGCCCGGTTCCGCAAAACGGTCTTTGACAAAAAGCAACCGGCGGTCTCGGCCGGGCCGGTCGACGGCGTATCCGATCCTGAATCGGCGGACGATGGGGACACCCAGGAGGGCCGCCGGGAAGTCGAGACGGTCGTTCCCGTGTCGCAGAACCATTCATTGATCGACTGGGGCATCTCACCCGGTCGATGAGTGCAACCGTGACGGTGCGACAATTGCTTCGTACCGATGAACTTCCTATCATGCAATGCGTCGGCACATCCGGCGCCATTGATTCTCGGTCACGCTGCGCGTAGCGGCAGCGAGTGGATCACTCTGCGATGGATCGCAACCTTGCGCTGGAAATTGTTCGGGTGACGGAGGCCGCGGCGCTGGCGAGCGCCCATTGGCTCGGCAAGGGAGACAAGGATGCCGCCGATGACGCCGCCGTGCGGGCGATGCGCGAAGTCTTCGCGGCGGTCGATTTCGACGGGACCGTGGTCATCGGCGAGGGTGAACGGGACGAAGCGCCGATGCTTTACATCGGCGAGCGGGTCGGCACCGGCAATCCGCCGGAGGTCGATGTGGCCCTCGATCCCCTGGAGTGCACCAACTCGGTCGCGTACGCTCGCCCCAATGCGCTGGCGGTCGTCGCCGTGGCGCCGCGCGGACACTTTCTCCATGCGCCCGACACATATATGGAGAAAATCGCCGTCGGCGAGAAGGGCAGGGACGCCGTCGATCTGTCGAAGTCTCCGACCGAGAATCTCAAAAATATCTCCGATGCGCTCGGGCTCAGTCTGGAGAACATGACGGTTGTGATCCTCGACCGCGAACGACACGAACGACTCATCCGCGAAGTCCGCGGCGCGGGATGCCGCATCCAACTCATCCCCGACGGCGACGTCTCGGCAGCCATCGCGACCGCGCTGCCCGATACGGGAGTCGATGTCCTCATGGGGATCGGGGGGGCGCCCGAGGGGGTTTTGGCGGCGGCGGCGTTGCGCTGTGTCGGTGGCGCGATGCGCGCACGGCTCAAACCGCGCAATCAGCGCGAAGTCGAACGCGCCGGGGCCATGGGCATCGCCGACATGGATCGCGTCTACACTGAAGCCGATCTGGCGCAAGGGGACAACATCATGTTTGCGGCCACCGGAGTCACCAATGGCGATATGCTGCGCGGCGTGCACTTTCACAAGCGCGGCGCTGTCACGCACTCGATCGTCATGCGCTCGAAGTCGCAGACGGTGCGCTTTATCGAAACACATTTGACAGCAGCTTCCGACCCGTCGTACCGACGGGTCGATCACGACTGAGCGCGGGTTCATTGAGCGATATGTCAGCAGCGAAAGGATGGATGCCATGCAAGTGCGCATGACCGCCCGGCACTCTCACTTGAACAACGCCACCAAGCAGCTCATCCAGCAGCGTTCGGAAGGATTCACGCGGTTTTTCGACAACATTATCGATTGCCACTGGGTCCTGGATCAAGACCGCCATCTCCACACCGCGGAAACCACCGCGGTTGTGCACGGCACGTTGTTGCGCGGCCACGGCGAGGGAGACGACTTGCGCACCGCCATCGATAATGCGTCGGCTAAGATGGAAGCACAGTTGAAGAAATACAAAGGACGCCTCAAGGACAAAGACCCCAAGGCGATCACCGAGGCAAAAAAGTCCGCGGCACGCACGGTGGGTCCGAGGAACCAGAAGGAATAGTCACGCGACACGGCTGACAAAACGGTTACAACCGGGGCACACAGGACATGGAAGCGGTAACGGCCGAACGGCTCTTAGAAGAGCGGCGCAATCAGTTTGAGCTCACGGTGATCGCCGGGCGCGTCGGGCTCAAGCGCAAGATACTCAACGCCGAGATACACCGACCCGGCTTGGCGCTCTCCGGCTATCTCGAACGGTATCCGCATCAGCGTACACAGGTCCTTGGTGAAACCGAGATGGCCTATCTGGCCTCGCTGACGTCCGAACGGCGCAGCGAAATCTTAGAACCGTTGTTTGCACTCGGACTGCCCATGGTCGTCGTCACGAAGAATCAGGAGTGTCCGGCCGAGATGGCGGCGCTGGCCGATTTGTGCCAGACACCCCTTTTATCATCGCGTCTGTCGACGACCGACTTCATCGCGCGACTGTCGACCTACCTTGATGTTCAGTTTGCGCCGACGACGCAGATTCATGGCACATTGGTTGACGTTTACGGAGTCGGGCTGCTCTTCACCGGCCGCTCGGGGATCGGCAAATCCGAAATCGCTCTGGATATCGTCGAGCGCGGCCATCGGCTGGTCGCCGACGACGTTGTCCGAATCACCAAGCGCGGCGCGCAGGTGATCATCGGCACCGCCGGTGAACACCTCGGGCATCACATGGAGATTCGGGGCGTCGGTATCATCAATATTGAAAAGCTCTTCGGCATCCGCGCGGTCCGCCTGCAAAAACGCATCGAGGTCGAAGTGCGCCTCGAGTTGTGGCATGAAGGCGCCGAGTACGAACGGCTCGGACTGGACGACCGCTTTACCTCAATTTTGGGAACGGAGATTCCGTTGGTCACCGTGCCGCTGTCACCTGGCAAGAACATCACCGTGATCGCAGAAGTGATCGCCATGAACCATATGCTCAAGGTCTATGGGGTCCACACCCCGCGCGAATTCTCCAAGACCCTGCATGAAGAAATGATGCGGCGTCACGCCACGGCTCAGTACCTCGAGTCGGACGCCGAATAGTCGCTGATGCCGACCGATGGAACGGGCGGCTGCTGAGTCGATACACTATAGGGGGGTATCCCGGACAGTGATCCGCGTGCGCTATACAGCGCCTGAGTCCTTTGGGGCCCCGAGACTATATGGAACGTTCCGGCACAGAATTCAAAGTCGGCCTGACCGTCCTTCTGGCACTGGTGATCTTCGTCGGCGGACTGTTGTGGCTGAAGGGGTTTCGGCTGCGCACCAGCCGCTACACAGTTCAGGTCATGTTCCCGAATGTCGGCACCCTCGATGTCGGCGATCCTGCCTCCGTTTCCGGCGTGACCAAAGGCGAGGTGGCCGCCATCGATCTGCAGGGCGGCGAGGTGATTGTCGGGCTGTACATGTCCAACGACGTCAGTTTGCGCAGCGACGCCACGTTTACAATCCGTAACATCGGCCTGATGGGGCAGCGTTTTGTGGATGTGCGCACCGGGTTTTCACCGCACCCGCTGCCACTGGATGTCCCCGCCGACGGCTTCTATGACACGGGCCTGCCCGACGTGATGGGCGCGATGGGCCGCATGACCGAAGAAGTCCGCGACCTTATTCACGCCGTGCGTTCGACCATCGGCTCCGACACGGCGCTGGCGAAGATTCAGGCGATCTCGGCGAGTCTGGAACGCGTCACCAGCCAAACCGCCGAACTGATCGAGGAGCACCAGGATGCCGTGTCGCAGACGGTCGAGGACTTGCGCGGGGCGGCCGGATCACTGCGTCGAACGCTGCAAGAGAACGAAGGGCGCATTGCTCGCACGGTGGATCGATTCGATTCGGCGGCCGTTCGACTCGGGCTCTTTGCGGCGCGCATGGACACGCTCTCCGGACAGGTGCGCGATGTCGTCGATGAACTGCGCACTGGTGACGGCACGCTGCCGCGCCTGATTCACGACGACCAACTCCTGCGACGCTGGGAAGCGACCGCCGATGAGCTCGACGCGTTGGTCGGCGACATCCGCGACCATCCCGGCAAATACCTCAAGGTCAAAGTGTCGCTTTTTTAGCTCCGGAGCGCGCACCGCGCCATCATCACTTTCACCACGCCAACATCCATCGTTCATTTCCGGGCGGGCAGAACGGCCACGCATTAGTTAGATTGCACGTCTGCCGGAAGCTGCGGGCAGACGAAACCGTTACCGCATGTTGCGATATCTCAGACTCGTGTGGCCTTATCTGGCCCGATACAAGCGACACTTTGTATTGGGCGCGGTGGCCATTGCCGCAACCAACACGCTGGCGATGTTCGCGCCATTGGTGCTGCGGCGCGCGATCAACCGGCTGGAGAGCGGCACGGCGATCGACCAACTGGCACAGGATGCGATGCTCATCATCGCGCTCGCGTTCGGCGCCGGTGTCTTCCGCTTTTTGGTGCGTCGCTGGGTGATCTGGGCGTCGCGCCTGATCGAGTATGATTTGCGCGGCGATCTGTTTGCCCACGTCAGTGCGCTGGACCAGACGTTCTTCGATCGCACGTCGACCGGCGACATCATTACGCGTGCGTCATCCGATGTCGAGCAGGTGCGTATGATGGTCGGCCCCGGCATCATGCAGGGGACCAACACGCTCATGGTGGGACTGGCGGCGGTCCCGTTGATGATCCATCTCGATTGGCAATTGGCGCTGTGGGCGCTCGCGCCTCTGCCGCTGCTGGCCATTCTCACCAATCGCCTCGGCGGCATCGCACACCGTCGCAATCTCGCCGTGCAGGATGCGTTCTCACGGATGTCGGCTTTCGTGCAGGAAACGCTGTCGGGAATCCGTGTCCTCAAAGCGCATGCCCGTGAGGACAATCGCTCCGCGATGTTCGACGAGGAGAACAGCGGCTACTTTCACCTCAACATGCGGCTGACACGGCTGTACGGCTCGTTTATGCCGATGATGTCGCTGATATCCGGCGTGGCGATCGTCCTGGTCCTGTACTTCGGCGGGCGCGGCGTTGTTACCGGACGAATCGACTTGGGCACATTGGTCGCATTCGCCGCGTACATGGGAATGTTGATTTGGCCGATGGTAGCGCTCGGCTGGGTGGTTTCGCTGTTTCAGCGCGGACTGGTCTCGGCGCAGCGAATCAATGCCGTCTTGTCGACCCAACCGCGCGTTGTTGATCCGCCGCCCGGTGCCCGGAAAACAATTCCGCAATCGGGCGCGCTGGAGTTTCGGAGTCTGACCTTTTCATACAACGGCAACAGCAACGCGCCGGTATTGCGCGACGTAACCTTCGCTATCGAACCGGGAGAGACGGTCGCGATTGCCGGGCCGACCGGCAGCGGCAAATCAACCGTGGCGCACTTGCTCTGGCGGCGTTACCCGGTCGCGGACGGTGCGATGCTGCTCGGTGGCACCGACGCCAATCGCGTACCCGTTTCCGAGTGGCGACGGCTCGTGGCGATGGTACCGCAGGAAGCGTTCCTGTTTTCCGAATCGTTGGCGTCGAATATCGCGCTGGGATCCGATGATATCCCGCGTGAACAGGTGATGGCGTACGCGCGCGACGCCGCATTCGACAAAGATGTCCAGGATTTTCCGCGCGGCTATGACACGATGGTGGGTGAACGCGGAATCACACTGTCGGGCGGACAAAAGCAGCGTGCCGCCCTGGCGCGGGCACTGGCGGTGGACAGCCGCGTGCTGGTTCTCGATGATGCGTTCAGCGCCGTCGACGCGCAGACCGAGCAGGAGATTCTCACCCGGCTGGCAACCTTGTTCGGCACGCGCATGATCCTGATGATCACACACCGTCTGGCGACATTGCGCAAGCTCGATCGCGTCCTGTTCTTCGAACGCGGTCGCCTGACGGACAGCGGTGCACACGACGCACTGATTGTCGCCGGCGGGCCCTATGCGCGATGGGCCATGAGACGGACGCTCGAAGAAGAATTGGAAGAGATGTGACCCGATGAGCGAACGGTTTTTCGAAGACGAGGCGCTCGGCAAAGCCTATGACCATCGTCTGATGCGGCGGCTGCTGACTTACCTGCGCCCCTATCGCGGGGTTGTTTTCGGCGCCGTGATCATTCTGCTGGGTCTCTCCGCGTTGCAGATTGCCGGGCCATGGATCATCAAACGCATTATCGACGGACCGATCGCCTCCGGCGACATGCAATCGCTGGTCCGCTGGATTCTCATCTATGCCGGTGTGATGGCGCTGCAGTTTGGCATTGAAGTCGGCCACACGGTCATGACCCAATGGATCGGCCAGCGGGCGATGGTCGACATGCGCGCGCAGTTATTCGGCCATCTGATGCGAATGGACATGCGGTTTTTCGACCGCAATCCGGTCGGACGGCTCCTGACGCGCGTGACCGGCGATGTCAATACACTCAGTGAAATGTTCTCCTCGGGCGTCGTGACCGTCTTCGGCGATGTCTTCACACTGATCGCAATCGTCGTGGCGATGGTGTCTCTGGACGCAAAACTGGCATTGATTACATTCGCGATTCTGCCGCTGCTCATGGCCGCCACGTTGGTCTTTAAGCATCTTGTGCGGCACGTATTTCGCGAGGTGCGGCGGCTGGTCGCGCAATTGAATGCCTACTGGCAGGAACGGGTCACCGGAATTTCGGTCATTCAGGGGTTCGCTCAGGAAGAGCGCGCCATCGCCGGCCACCAAAAGCGCAATGCCGAACTGCGCAGCGCCCACCAGCGCTCGGTCCTGCTGTACGCCGTCTTCTTTCCGGTCGTCGAATTGATCGGCGCGATCTCGTTGGCGCTGATCGTCTGGTACGGGGGCGGACGTGTTGCGCTCGGCGCCATGAGTTTTGGCGCGCTCGTGGCCTTTATTCAGTATGCGGAGCGCTTCTATTCGCCGATTCGTGACCTGGCTGAGAAGTACAATATTCTGCAGGGGGCGATGGCATCTTCGGAACGCATCTTCAAACTGCTGGACACCGAGCCGCGCATCAAGATTCCAACGTACGCCGTGGTCGACCCGCGATCGGGCGACGGCGCGCGCGATGTCGGCGCCGTGGAGTTCCGTGACGTTTGGTTTGCATATGAAGGAGAGGATTGGGTTCTCAAAGATGTCTCATTCCGTATTGCGCCGGGAGAAACGGTCGCCGTCGTGGGTGCGACCGGTGCGGGCAAGACATCGTTGGCCAACCTGATCACACGCCTTTACGAGTATCAACGCGGTTCGATTTCCATTGATGGCATCGACGCGCGCGCCTGGGACCCGCGCGCGCTGCGACGGCGCGTCGGTACTATTTCGCAGGATGTGTTTCTGTTCGCCGGAGACGTCTCAGAAAACGTCTCATTGCACTCTGATACGGTCGATCGTGACCGTGTCGCCCAAATCGCCCAGCGCATCGGCATTGGTGAGTTGCTGCGGCGTGACGGCGATGAAACTGCCCGTGCTGTGGGCGAGCGCGGCGCAGGATTGTCGGTTGGCGAAAAGCAGTTGGTGGCGTTCGCCCGCGCCATCGCCTACGATCCGGGCATCCTCATTCTCGATGAGGCCACCGCCTCAGTCGACCATGAGACGGAGGGACGAATCCAAACCGCATTGGCCGAGGTTTTCTCCGGTCGAACGAACATCGTCATCGCGCACCGTCTCTCCACCGTGCGTTCTGCCGACCGGATCATCGTCCTGCACAAGGGGCAATTGCGCGAAATCGGCACGCACATTGAGCTGTTGGCGCTCGACGGCATTTACGCGCGTCTCCATCGCCTTCAATTCGAGGCCGATGCCCCATCCACTGTCCCGTCCCCCCGTGTGAAGGTCGAAACCGCGTGACCACCGCGACGCTGGCCCGACACGACAGGGATTATCTCGAGGCGGCCCTGCCGATTGCACGCGCGGCCGGCGAACTGCTCGCCGGAGAATTGGGACACGCGCGTCAGGTCGAACTGAAAGGATCGATCAATCTGGTCACCGAGATGGACCGCCGCGCCGAAGAGTTGATTGTCGAACGATTATCCAGAACATTCCCCGATTTTGCAATCATTGCCGAGGAGGGATCACAACATCAAGTCGGCAATGAGTATCGTTGGTATGTCGATCCGCTCGACGGCACAACGAACTATGCTCATGGCTTGCCGGTGTTCTGTGTCTCCATGGGGTTATGGCGGGGCGACCGACCGGTCTGCGGCATCGTCTATCACCCCACGGGCGATGAATTGTTCACCGCTGTGACCGGTGGCGGCGCGTATCTCAACTCACACAGACTGTCTGTTTCGACCACATCGGAATTGGGACACGCGCTGCTGGCGACCGGCTTTCCCTACGACATTCGCACGACGGCAGACGACAACCTCGACCATTTCGCGCACTTTGCCAAACGGGCGCGCGCGATCCGTCGCATGGGCGCGGCCGCGCTCGATCTGGCATGGACCGCCGCCGGGCGCTTCGACGGTTTCTGGGAGATGAAGCTATCGCCCTGGGACTTTGCAGCGGCCGTGATTCTCTGCCTGGAAGCCGGCGCGGTTGTGACCAACTTTCGGGGAGCACCCTTCACGTTGGCGGAAGGGCAAGCCGTAGCGGCCAACCGCGTGTTGCACCCGCAGCTCTTGGGTGTCCTGGCCGAAGGACGCCTGCCGTAGGAGACCCCGATGGACGAGTGGGGAGTTCTCGGTGATTTGGTCATCGTCTTCACGGTGGCCGTATTCGTTGTCCTGATCCTGCGACGGGCCCGGATTCCCTCCATTGCAGCATTCATCGTCGCGGGTGCGCTGGTCGGCCCGCGCGCCTTCAGTCTCATCAAAGATTACCACCAGGTCGAGTTGCTGGCGGAAGTCGGCGTCGTCCTGCTCTTATTCAGCATCGGCCTGGAATTGTCGTTGGAACGGATGCGTCGATTGTGGCGCCCCATTGTCATCGCCGGCGCCTTTCAGGTCGGCGCCACGATCCTCATTGCCGTGGGGGCGACGACCGCAATCGGCTTCGGTATCCGTGCGGCCATCTTCACCGGATTCCTGGTGGCGCTATCGAGCACTGCCATTGTCTTGCGGTCACTGCAACAGCGCGATGAGTTGGAAGCGCCGCACGGGCGCTTCACCATTGGCGTGCTGGTGTTTCAGGATCTCTGCGTCGTGCCGATGCTGCTGGCGATTCCGTTCCTTTCCGGCTCCGCGGGCTCGATTGGTGAGGCGGGTCGCGCGCTGGCCAAGACCGTCATCGTGATTACGGCCGTGCTGCTCGCGACGCGGATCATTGTTCCGCGCATTCTCCATCTGGTAGCCAAGACACGGCAACGCGATTTGTTCGTTCTCGTTGTGTTTACCGTTTGCGTAGGCACCGCCTGGGTGCTCTCGCTCTTCGGCATTTCCGTCGCGCTCGGGGCCTTCATGGCTGGGCTGGTCGTATCCGGCAGCGCGTATCGTCACCAGGCGCTCTCGGATGTGATCCCGTTTCGCGAGGTCCTGACCAGCTTGTTTTTCATTTCAGTCGGAATGCTGTTGGACCCGCGTTTCCTGATGGCCAACATTGCGGGTATTCTGTTGATTCTTGCCGCCGTCCTCGTTGTCAAGTTCCTGATCGTTCTCTGTGTCGCCCGGATGGCGCAACTGCCGTTGCGCGCCGGCATTCTGGCGGGCACGGCGCTCGCGCAAATCGGGGAATTCGCCTTCGTCCTGCGATACGCTGCCGAGGGGACCAACCTGCTGCCCCCGACAATCGATGAATCGCTGCTGGCCGCGGCGATCCTCTCAATGCTCATCACACCCCTGCTACTGGCGGTCGGGCCAAAGCTGGCGGCCGGTGTCGGGCGAGTCCGTATGCTCAATCGAATGCTCGATATCCCCTCCAGCAATGAATTCGGAGACGTGACCCGCCTGCTGCGAGATCATGTGATCATCGCAGGATATGGGGTGGCTGGTCAGGAATTGGGCCGATCACTGGATCGTGCCGACATTGAGTACGTTGTCGTTGACCTGAACCCGGAAACCGTACGTTCGGCATCGCGCAGCGGCGTGCCGATTTGCTTCGGTGACATCACCAGCGCCGAGGTCCAACACCAATTGGGGATCGATCATGCCAGAGAGTTGGTCATGGTGGTCAACGACCCGGCGGCGGCGGAGCGTGCCGTCAAAGCCGTTCGCGCCAACGGCGCAACGCTTCATGTCATCGTCCGCTCGCGGTACCTGCTCGATTCCCCGACATTGCTGGCCGCCGGGGCCAGCGAAGTCGTGCCTGCCGAGCTGGAGGCCGCGGTGCAGGTGACGCAACGGGTGCTGGCGCGCCACGGAGTCGCGGGTGCAGTGATCGGGGAGCAGGTGGTGCGGATTCGTCAGCGCGGCGACGATCAGCCACTTAAGGCGCCGGATTCTCGAGAGACTTAAGCAGATCGCCGATCCGATCAACGCGGAACGGTTTGATCAGGAAAGCATCGGCCTGACCGTTGGCCAGGTCACGGCCGTCGGTCGATATGGCTGAGCCGGTCATCAGCAACACCGGAAGGTCGGGATGCTGTTCCTTGATGCGGATGATCAATTCTCCCCCGGAAATCCCGGGCAACTGATAATCGACGATGATCGCGTCGGGAACATCATGGCTGATTGCTGAGAGCGCATCTTCGCCCGTCGGAACACTGCGTACCTTGTAGCCCATCGCTGTTGTCAAATCCGAGAGCATCAGCCGAAACTCCATGTTGTCTTCGACAATCAGGATACTGCGGATGCGGTGTTTGGCCGACTCCGCCCCGTCGCGCGGCAGCACTTGTGCGAGGATCTCCTCGATGCGCCCGAGCCGGAACGGCTTCATCAGGAATCCGTCGGCCCCGGCGCGGGACGCGGCTTCCTTGTGATCCCGATACGCCCATCCGGTGATCATCACCACGGGCAGTGATTTGTTGGACGCTTTCAATCGGGACAGCAGCGTGAGGCCATCGACATTCGGCATCTTGATGTCACTGATGACGCAGTCGACCGGACGGCTCGCCACGATATCGAGCGCTTCCTGCCCGTCACCGGCGACCAGGGTTGTGTAGCCGACCGACGTCAGCGCCTCAGAGAGCATCGCTCTGAGATATTCGTCGTCCTCGACAATTAACAGTGTGGGTTGGTTTGCGGACTGCATCCGGAACCCAAAGCGATTAGAAGGATTCCGGCCGTGCTGCCTATTCGGCTGCCGTGCTGGATTTCTTGCGACGATGTCCCTTGATGATCACCAGCAGCTCGGCCGTCTTCTCCTCTAAAAGGTCGGCCGAATCGGCTTCGACATTGAGTCGCAGGAGGGGCTCGGTGTTGGACGGGCGTACGTTGAACCACCAACTCTCAAAGGAGATGGTGATCCCGTCGGTGCGATCGACGATGGCCTTGGGGTAGGCCTTGACGACCCGCTCCAGTGTCTTGGCGATCGATGAGACCTTGGTATTGATCTCGCCCGAGCGGACATACGGGTCGACCGATGCCACCAGCTCCGAGAGGGGCTGGCCGGATTCCGAGATTGTCTCGAGCGCAACCAACATGGCGATCAGTCCGGAGTCGGCATTCCAGTTGTTTCGAAAGTAGAAATGCCCTGAGTGCTCGCCGCCGAAGACTGCTTCTTCATGCTTCATAATCGGTTTGATCAACGCGTGGCCGACCGGCGTACGGACGGCCCGTCCGCCCGCCCTGGAAATCGCATCCGGGACCGCCTTGGAACATATCAAGTTGTACAGGATCGCTTCTCCGGGATGTTTCTTGAGCAGGTTCAGTGCCACCAGCAGCGTCACGATATCCCCGCCCAGCGGTCGTCCCTTCTCGTCGACCAAAAACATCCGGTCGCCGTCGCCATCGAAGGCGACGCCGAAGTCGGCCCTTTCCTCCACGATCCGTTTTTGCAGCTGACGGAGGTTGGCGGGATCGATCGGGTTGGCTTCGTGGTTGGGGAAGGTTCCATCAAGCTCGAAGAACATGGGGATCAATGTGCAGGGCAACTCCCCGAACACACGTGGAACGGCCGCTCCCGCCATACCGTTGCCGGCGTCGACCACGATGCGAAACGGCTTGATCCGGCTGCCGTCAACGAACGACAACGCGTGCCGCACATAGGCGTCGGAGATCTCCCGTTGCGAGACCGCTCCGGTGCGGGCCGGTGGATCGAAATCGTCCAGTGCGATCGTTTCCCTGATCCGCCCGATCCCATCTTCCAGCGAGAGCGGCTCGGCTCCCTGGCGGCAGAGTTTGAATCCATTGTATTCGGGCGGATTGTGCGACGCGGTCACCATGGCACCGCCGTCGAGTTTCAGGCTGCCCACGGCAAAGTACAGCGCATCGGTCGGCACGCGGCCCACATCGACGACATCGCACCCCTGCGCCGTGATGCCGTCCGACAGGGCTTGTGCCAATTCGTCGGAGTGGATGCGCATGTCGCGACCCAGCGCGATCGTCCCGCCCCCGATTTCCTGCGCGAACGCGCGTCCAATCAGGTTGGCGGCATGGGCATTGAGTTGCTCGGGCACAATTCCACGCACGTCGTAACTTTTGAAGATGCCCGCGTCGATCCCGGGCAGGGTTGATTCGCGGCGTCGAACTGATCTCATCGGCAGTCGTCTCCCGTTGTGTGTTCCTGCTTGGTCCCCCGGCGGGGACAGAAACGTGAAATGAGCGCGGCCGTGGGGCCCCGGTCAACCGCTATTGGGTTTTGCTCGAGGATTGACGCGGCGCCGATATGAGACGAACTTGCCGCCACGACGATGGCGACCGTACAGTTGGAAAATGTCACCAAACGATTCGGTTCGACAACCGCGCTGGACGATGTCAGTTTCACTGTATCTTCCGGCACGCTGTTAACCATCATCGGTCCGTCGGGTTGCGGTAAATCGACCTTGCTGCGGGTAATCTGCGGTCTGGAACGGGCCGACTCGGGACGCATTCTGATCAACGACATTGATGTCTCCCGCCGTCCCCCCAAAGATCGCGGCTGTGCGATGGTTTTTCAGTCATACGCATTGTACCCGCATTGGACGGTGCGGCAGAACATCGGTTTTCCGTTGCGCGTTCGCCGCCGCACGTCCTCTGACATAGCCGAGCAGGTGAATCGAATCGCTCGCGACCTGGGCCTGACGCCTAAGCTCGACCAGCGTCCGCGCTCACTCTCAGGCGGCGAACGGCAGCGTGTCGCACTCGGTCGTGCGATGGCGGCCGATCCTCAGGTGTTTTTATTCGATGAACCGCTCTCGAATCTCGATGCTCCGCTGCGCGCCGGTATGCGCGCCGAGATCGTGGCCCGCCAACGTGGGCTGGCAAAGACTGCGTTGTACGTCACCCACGATCAAACTGAAGCGTTGACGATGGGCGATTGCGTCCTGGTCCTCGATCAGGGACGAATGATGGGCCTGGGATCCCCCGAAGCACTCTACTGCAATCCCCCCAACCGATTCGTTGCGTCGTTCCTGGGACGTCCCCCGATCAATCGCATCCGCGGGCGGCTGATCCGCACCGATGATCGGCTCAGGTTCGATCCGTTGGGATGGGATATACCGCCGGGCGCAGCCCCGTCCGACAGGGCGTCCGGTGAGCTCGAGCTGGGAATCCGCCCGGAACATCTGCATCTGACCGCGACAGGGAATGCGTCGGGGTGGAGAGTTGTCGCGCGCGAGTTTGTCGGTGAGCGAACTGAGTACCGCGTCTCCGATGGTACGCTGACCCTGGCCGCCGTCAGCGACAGCGGTGAATCCGTGGGTATCGATGCCACGGTGTCGCTGCGCGTACAATTCGACCAAGCCCTGTTTTTCGATCCAGACAGCGGAGATCGCCTGCGCTGAGTGGCCCGACGGTGACATGCCCGAACTTCCCGAGGTCGAAACAGTCGTACGTGCTCTTCGGAACGCCGCCATCGGACGACGGATCGAGCGGGTCGCCTTCGCATCCCGGCGGGTGGGTGTCAACAACCCGCGTGGCTGGAAAGCCAGGATCAGTGGCCGATCACTCGTCGCTGTCAGCAGGCGCGGGAAGTATATCATCATGGGATTCGATGACGACTCTGCGTTGGTCATTCACCTGCGCATGTCGGGACGTCTCTGGCTGCAACCACGTGGAACGCCACGCAATTCACACACACGGTTGATTCTCCTGCTCTCTCGCCTGCCGAATGCCGACTGGGAGGAATTGCGGCTGGTCGACACACGTCAATTCGCCCGCGCCGACTGGTGTCCCCGAGGTGCGCTTGAGAGCCACCCCGGGCTCGCACGGTTGGGGCCTGAGGCCAACACGTTAACACCAAGCGACTTAGGGAGAATCCTCGCGGGATCGGGAAGGCCGATCAAATCGCTGCTCCTCGATCAAACACGTGTCTCAGGACTGGGAAACATCTATACCGATGAAGCTCTCCATCGGGCCGGAATTCATCCACTGATGCCCGCTCAGAGAATTGAGAGTCGAGGGGTCCGGAAGCTACAGACAGCGATCTGCCTGATCCTCGATCAAGCCATCAAAGCATGTGGAACAAGCTTCGACACCTTCTCCGGCCTCTCCGGGCAGTCAGGCGGCTTCGGACCGAGACTGCGCGTCTACGGGCGTTCCGGGCTGCCCTGTCCCACATGTGGAAATCGCATCGAGCGCATCGCTATCGGCGGGAGGGGAACCCATGTATGCCCTGTCTGCCAGCCAAAAGTCCCGATTGACAGTTAACTCAGGGCATCTGCGCGCCGATTCTACAAGTAAGGCCGTTTTGCCAGGCAGCGATCAAATGACAGTTCCATCCACCGACTCGAAAAGGACACCTCGCCCCATGGACATTTTGGTGGTTGACGACGAAGAACTGATCGTTGAACTGGTCCAGCACGCCCTGAGCATCAAGGGCTATACCGTCCGCAGTGCCGGTTGCGGGACGGAGGCCCTGGACGTTCTGCGCGAGGGTCCGGCCGACTTGGTCATATCGGACATTCGCATGCCGCATATGGATGGACTGGAACTGGCTCTGAGGGTCCGTCAGGAATTCCCCACCACGCAAATCATCCTGATGACGGGATACTTTTCCGAATTCTCGCAAAGCAGCGCCGATGCGATCGGGGTTGTCGAGATCGTCAAGAAACCGTTCCGTACGTCGCAGATTGTCTCCTTGGTCGAACAGGTCGCTGCCTCGAATTCCGTCACGCCGAGCTAAATAGCCACAGATGAAGAATCGGCCCCGAAGCTCTCGCATCGGGGCCGTTTGCTGTTGACATTCCTTCAAGCCCGGATCAACCGGCCGAGAAAGTAATCATAATGCGCGAGCCATCCTCGTCGATGCCGGTGATGGTAAAGTCAAACGGTGCGCTCTCGGCAATACCGTAAATGCAGAAGAGTCCGTCCTCGATCAGGGTCAAAACTTCGTCGAGATTCGAAATGAAATCGGCCGACTCGGAGAAAGTGATTTCACGCTCCGAGTTGCCGTCCACGATGATCTCCGAGAGAAACAGGACGCCGTTGTCGATGACATCCTGGACGCTCGGCGTGCCGGGAAGCTCCGCATCCAGAATGTAGACTTGTCCGGTAATGCTCGTTCCCAGATGGTTTATGATCTTCGCTTCGAACTTGATGTCCTGGATGCTTTGAATGTCGTCCTTGTGGTCGTCCCAGTCGTCGTCGTAATCGGCGATGTCGATGCACAGCCAATCGAGTATTTCATCGGTCGAGTGAATGTTTGCATCGGGCGAAATTACGATCACAAACTGGCCGGAGACGATGCATCCCACCGTTAGCAGGAGTCCGATCGTGATGAGGGCTCCCTGACGCCAAAACCGTCTGATCGTCTTCATGGATTCCTCCATCACATGACCCCAAAGTAGTAGTTCAGCCCGCCGCGGATATGCGCCCACTTACGTGAGCCGTCACCATCCAACGGCATCAATTCGAACGAACCGCGAATGTCGAATGCCAGCGGGCCGCCGCCGATTTCAAACCCTGCCCCCGCGTTCCACCCCATCTGGCTGTCGGAAAAATCGCGGAAGTCATTATCTTCGTTGAAGTAGCCAACGCCCCCGACCAGATAGGGTCGGAATCCGGCACGCGGACCGCCGCCGAGTATCAGATTGACCCCGATCTTGTAGAGACTGGACCCCTCGAATGTCTCATCTGGCACGTCGTCCGATTTCCAATCACCGTTGCTGAAGAACATGAAGTGCGGTTCCAACATGATCATCCCCATCGACAGGTGCAGATGTCCGCCGTACACCGCGCCGTTGGAGGCGTCATCCTGCACCAACGGGATGTTGATCCCGCCGAATCCGCCGATCCCCCACGATGTTGCCTGGCTGGGTGTCGCAACAGCCGTCGCCAACGCGAACACGGCCAATCCGACTAAAAGTTTTCTCATGGTCACTCCCTTTCCCGAAAGTTTGACCCGATGGGGGGCCAATGACGCCATCCATCGGCGCGGCGTCAACACCATTTGGGGGCCACTCAAACGCGTTCGCGGACGACTGATCGGCCGGACGGGTTGGTCTTGGAGAAAACATCGAATCCGGAAGACTCCAGGTCGTCCAGAACAGTTTCGTATGTCTCGACCAGATACCGCAAGGCGGCATCGTTTCCCTCAGGCGCCGCACTGCAGATAGAGGGCAGGTTGCGCTTGCCCGCCGACAAATGGCGCCGGGCGCGCCCGGCTTCAAACGCCGCCAGTCGCCGATAGGGCTCGGACGTCTTTCCCTCCTGTCGCATCTCACGGAGCTCGCGGACCGGCAGGCCAAACCGGTCAAGATCAGCTACCGGGATATAGATGAGACCACCATCCACGGCGTCCAGATCGATCGCGACATCACGCAGGATGTGCGTCCAATAGCAGAAGATCGCCAGATCCGCGGTGGCACTCTCGACCTGTTCGTAGCCCCAGGGACAGGCAAACCGGCCGTCCCCCGCTGGGTGCATCAACACCAGGTGCATAAAGACAATCGCGGGAGCGATGGACGCGCCTGTCATATACTGCTTCAAGTGCGGCCAGTCGGAGAAGCGCGGGGTGAAAAGGTCGCTCCTCATCGCGGCAGCCAGATTCCGCCATGGATCCAGGGGGATGGCGAAGTTGCTGAACGTGTCGGAAAGGGCCCGCCACAATGGACCGTTGACCGTCCCGTTGTTGGCTGCCTGCTCGACATTCACAAGCCAGCCGTCGACGCGCGCGACCGCGTCTTGTCGGGCCGACCCGGCTAAACGCGCGCGATCGGGAATGCCGTCGACATAATCGTCGATCACCCGCATCGACGCATACGCCGATGCAAACGCCCGTCTGGTTTCCGGAAAAACGAATCGCTGTGCCGCCGCGTAGAGATGCGGTTTGTCGCGCTTGGCGATCTCCTCGCAATGGTCGTACGCGTCGTGCAGCGCTCGCGCGATGAGCGGTGCCGCCTGCCCCGCCGATGGCGTCAACATTGCGCCCAAAGACGCGACCGATGGGGTGCAGGTCAAGGGCGGGAGTTTGATTTACGAGGGAATTTGGACGAGGATTTCCGCATCCTCCGGGAATCGACCCGTCTCCTTCTTTGAGTAGACCAACTTGCCGTCGACCCTCACATCAAAGATGCCATTGGAGCCCTCGATCAGTTTCGAATCGATACTGTGGTCTCTCTTGATGGCGGCCGCCAAACTGGCGGCTTGAGGTCGGTAGTTTCACATGCCGCAGTATGTAATTGTGACACGCGTCATGGTAGTCTCCTTTGTTGGCTGCTCTGCAATCCCAAGTGTGTCTTAGTTACGGTCGCCGAGCGTTGGCATTTGACAGACCTCGTAATAGGCACCCGAGGGTGAGGTTGCCCGCCCAGGCCATAGGGGCGCCGACCAAAGCGTTTTGGCGACAACATCTTGAAAGATGACGCACACAACGCCCTCCAGCGCTTGGGTGCGGTAGAATCGTTTGACAATAGTAGGTCGAGTCATATATTGGCGGTCTGCTTGGGCCTGGATGGCACAATACCCAGGCCCGCTTCTTCATTTGGGGACCACATAACGATGGCGCGCGGACAGGGCTGGAAAATCGGGCTGATTCTGGTGGTGACACTCGGGTCGCTTTGGTTTCTGTGGCCGACCATCCGGCTCTGGCAGATGAGTCCAGAGGATCGAGACGCTTTCGCGCAGACCGACCCAAAGGGATGGCAACAGCTTCAAAAGAAGGCCATGAAGCTGGGGCTGGACCTCCGGGGCGGAATGCGGGTCGTCCTTGAAGTCGACAAGTCCGAACTCAATCCCGATGAAGCCAAGGACGCGGTCGAGCGCGCCAAAGAGATCCTCCGCAATCGGGTCGACGAGTTCGGCGTCACGGAGCCGCTCATCCAGATTCAGGGCGAAGATCGTATCGTCGTCGAGTTGGCCGGCATCACCGATGTCCATCGCGCCGAGGAATTAATCGGACGCACCGCACAGTTGGAGTTTCGGTTGCTGGAATCACCCGAGCAAGCGCAACTCCTCCTCGACCGCATCGACCGCACACTGGAAGCAGTTGCCGGTCTGGACACGACGCGGCGCGCGCTCCCGTCCGATACGGGAACCGGCACGGATGTTTTGGATGAGCTATTCGGCAGCGATACCGGCTCAACCCAAGCACGGGATACGGCGGAGACGGTGCCGGACCCAGTCTCCGACTCACCGCAGCTTGCGACGGATGCGGCCGGGGGCCGCTTGCCACCACAGGTCCCATCGGAGAGACCGCTGAGTTCACTGTTGTCGCCGAGTGCCGCTGGCCCGGGATGGATTGTCGAGTCCGATGATGTGCCGCTCGTCAAAGTCCTGCTTGCCCGCGAGGATGTGAAGCGGCTGATCCCCGCCGACGTGGAATTCGCCTGGGGAACCCGCCCCGAGTTCGTCGGCAGTCTCGAGACCGAGCGGCTCTATTTGGCCAAGCGTCAGGCGGAGATGACGGGGAATTATCTCACCGATGCCCGTCCGTCATTCGATCAGTTCCGCAAGCCGATCGTGAACTTCGAATTGACGCGCGATGGCGGACGAATGTTCGGACGCTTGACCGGCGCCAACATCGGCAAGCCATTGGCCATTGTTTTGGATGGTCGCGTCGAGTCGGCGCCGGAAATTCAGTCACGCATCCGGGACCGGGGGCAGATTACGCTCGGCGGCGGCACCTATGACGATGCCAATGATCTCGCGATCGTCCTGCGTGCCGGCGCATTGCCGGCGCCGGTTTCCATCGTCGAAAGCAGCGTTGTCGGCCCGTCGCTGGGCAGCGATTCGATTCGACGTGGAGTGCTCTCGTCCCTGATCGGGGGAGCGTCGGTCGTGGTCATCATGCTGGTGTACTACCAACTCTCCGGCCTGATCGCCAACTTCGGCATGATGCTGAACGGACTGTTCCTCCTGGGCGTGATGGCGATCCTGCATGCGACCCTGACCATGCCGGGTATCGCGGGGATCATTCTCACGTTAGGCATGTCGGTCGACGCCAACATCCTGATTTTTGAGCGCATTCGCGAGGAATTGCGAGCAGGGAAGACCGTGCGGCATGCCATCGATGCCGGGTATTCCCACGCACTGGTCGCGATCGTTGACTCGCACGTGACCACACTCATCACCGCGCTGGCTCTTTTCCTGTTCGGAACGGGTCCTGTCAAGGGATTCGCTGTGACACTCTTCTGGGGTGTGCTGATCAATCTGTTCACCGCTGTTTTTGTGACACGCGCGGTCTTTGACGTGCGCAAAGGATACGCCAAGCTCTCGATCTGACACGCCCGGAGCCGTTCATACAATGTCCCTGCGAATCGTCGGCGATACCAATATCGACTTTCTCGGCAAGCGCCGGGCCGCCTACGTCGGTGCGATTCTGGTCGTCCTATTGGGTCTGGTCGCCGTGGGCATACTCATGACCGGAGGCGGCAATCTCAGCATCCAGTTTGTGGGTGGAAGCCAAGTTGAGGGGCATTTTGCCCAGGCGGTTGACATCTCAGAGATTCGCGAAGCGTTGAGTTCCGCCGGTCTGGGGGATGCAGAGATCGTCCATCTCCAGGGGCGGCGGCAGGAACACTCGTTCCTCATTCGGTTCAAGGCAGGACAGTTGGAGACCACTCAGCGTGCGCAGCATGTGCTGGCGGCACTGGCCCAGTTTTTTCCCGACAATGCTTTTACAAGGGAGTACGTTCACGATGTGGGCCCGGCCGTGGGCGCCACCCTCAAGCAGGACACGTTCAAGGCGATTGCAATCTCCCTGATTGGAATCTTGATCTATGTGGCGATCCGCTTTGACCTGCGATTTGGTCTGACGGCAACGCTCGCGACGTTTCACGATGTGATGGCGGTGATGGCTTTCACCTATCTGATTGGTATGCAGATCGATATCCTTGTGGTCTCAGCCATTCTGACCGTCGCCGGGTATTCCTTGACGGACAAAGTCGTCGTGTACGATCGCATCCGTGAAAACCTCCGCAAGTTTCAGCGCAAGAGCGACTTTCTGCCGGGGGTCAATCGGTCGATCAACGAGGTCCTGTCACGCACCATCATGACCGGGATGGCGACACTCTCGGTGCTTGTCGTGATGTTGTTCTTTGCCGGGCCGGTCCTCTTCGATTTTAGCCTTGTTCTGCTGACCGGGATTCTCGTCGGCACATATTCCTCCTGTTTTGTGGCGGCGCCCATCTATGTCGACTGGGAAAACCGGCGCCCCAAGCGTTTCAAAGCATAGTCCTCAGGATTTCTGCCGCGCATCGCCAGGGCTCCGTACTGGCGGTGCCAACGGTTTGCACCGATATTCTGTGCATGACGTATAACAGTTCCGAGCGGGGGAGACGATCATGAAACGCATGCTGTTTGGCACTCTATCGGGCCTGATCCTGTTGATCGCAGCGTCCTCGGACGCGCTGGCGCAACAGTTCGACGGCCCTGGTATCTACAATGTCGATTCGTTGCTGGAAGCCCACCCGCTGGCGAAGGATCAGCCGTCGCGATCCGACGAGATCGGATACGATTCGCTTTCGAGTGTCCATCTGATCCAGGTCCGCGACGCTGTGCCGCGTCATCATCACGCGCACCACGATGAAAACGTGATGATCGTACGCGGCGCCGGACAAATGGAGTTGGGCGGGGTCAGGCAACGCGTCAAAGCCGGTGATGTCATTCACATTCCACGCGGGACGCCGCATGCATTCCACAGTCTCGGCTCTGTCCCGGCCGTGGCCATCGTCGTTTACGCTCCCGGATTCGATCCGAAAGATCGCATACCCCATCCCGATTCGGAGTAGGCCCCGGCGCTCATCTATGATGAATTCGATTCGGATACGGCGGTTGATCAGCATCTTTAGAACAGGATGCGTCTGCGTTCTACTTAACGTGGCCGCCCACACGGCCCAGGCACAGACTCGCGCGCCAGCCCTTCCGGACGCTCAGAAACCGGCCAACCCATCGACATTCACCGTTGCCCGCATGCACTACCAGGGGGGTGGAGACTGGTACTGGGGCGGGTCGGCGATTCCAAACCTGCTGGATTTCATATCCGAGAACACATCCGTTCCGGTCAACATCGAAGAAGTGCGCGTTCGGCCGTCGGAGGACAAGCTGTTTTACTTCCCGTTCGTGTTCGCGACCGGCCACGGCAACATTCGCTTTTCCGACGATGAGATCACGCGGATGCGCCGGTATCTCACCGGCGGCGGGTTTTGGCTCATCAATGATTCTTACGGGATGGACCCGTCCGTCCGACGCGAACTCAAACGCATATTCCCCGACCGCGAATTGGTCGAGTTGCCTTATTCACACGAAATCTACCAGGCACCATATCGCTTCGCATCCGGACCCCCGAAGATTCACGAGCACGACGGCAAGCAGCCACGTGGCTATGCCATCCTCGATGGCGACCGAGTCTGCGTGTTTTATGTGGTGGAATCCGATATCGGCGATGGCTGGGAAGACCCGCATGTCCACGAAGACCCTCCTGACAAGCGTCTGGCTGCCCTTCAGATGGGGACCAACATCGCCATCTACGCCCTGACGCATTAGGGCATCGTAACACATTGTCCGACAATCAGATGGTCCCGGCCATCGGCCCGGCAGCGGGTCGACCGCACCGAAATGGCTCACCCGTCGGTGATTTCCATCACTCGAAAACAATCCCTTCTCAGCGGATTGGTGAAATGTGCGTACAATTCATGTGAACATTCGGTCCGACAGGGCCGTTTACCGCAATAGGATGACACCATCGACCCCGCAGTGAAACGAGGACCACGATGACACCGATGCCCAGCTTGGACACGCTCCGATCACGCATTCGCCGCATGCGCCGTACCGCGGTCACTATGGAATGGCTGACGCACATCAGTTGGATGGTGACCGTCACGGCCGCGGTGTTTGCCGCTGCCGCATTGACCGCAGCGATTGCGGTTCCGCCCTCTCCAGTTCGAGTCGGTGTCGTGTCGCTGTTGGGTCTGGCGCTGCTTCTGATCCTCGCGCTGGCTCTGGCCAAGGCAACGATCTGGTCTCCGCGCGATCAACGTCTTGCGCTGGCGGTGGAACGACGGTATCCCGAACTGCGAAATCGTTTGATCGCGTCTTTGCAGTTGGCCGATCGTGCCCGCTCGAACCCAGAGGGGTACTCTCTGGAATTGGTCGATTTGACCATCCGCCATGCCACTATGATGTCGGAGGCGCTCGATTTCTCGGCAGCGATAGACCGTGCCCGCGCCAAAAGTGCCGCCCGCTTTGCCGGAATTGCGCTGGGGGCCGTTCTGATGCTGGGCATTCTGTTTCCGGGATTGGCACGTCGTTCGTGGGAGGCCTACTCCTCGCCGTTGGCCGACTACTCTCCGGCGATACCATATTCCCTGACGGTCACTCCCGGGACGACCGAAGCCGTCAAGTTCGATGACTTTATCGTCGAGGCGCGGCTCGACGGACTTCAGTTGCCGCGGCGGATTGAAGTGTTCGTGCGCTCCGAGGGGGGCGACTGGCGCGCCAGTGATCCGCAGGCGGCTGTCAGATCTGAGATCGCGCGGGCCGGTCTCCGGAATGAGTCACGCCTGTTTCGCTACATCGTCCCACAAGTCAAACGCGACTTTCAATACTATGTTATAGCCGGCGATCTGACATCGCCGACCTACGAGGTCGTCGCGGTCGACCGTCCGCGCAACACGTCGCTGCGACTGGAGATCATACCGCCCGAATACACGGGGCTGCCGCCGACCGTCATCGACGCCAACGACGGCGCGGTGACTGCGCCCTTCGGCAGCACGGTCGATCTCGGCTTGGAAGCGAACCGTCGCCTGTCGGCGGCGTTGATGGTTTTTCCCGACGGTCAGCGTCATCCGCTGGACGTGCGCGGGCGCACGGCGCAAACGCGGTTTAACGTCGAGAAGAACACCTCATATCATCTCGAGCTGGCCGACGAATCGGGACGCACCAATCCGCACCCGATCGAATACGCCATCGCGGCGATCGTCGATCGTGAACCGTCGGTGGAAATCGTCTGGCCGGGGCACGATGCCGATCTGGACGACAACATGGCCGTCGACCTGAAGATCATCGCCCGCGACGACTACGGATTCTCCGGTCTCACCCTGCACACCCAGTGGATTTCGGAGGGGCGTGAACGCGCGGTCCGCGCGTATGACATCCCCGAGAGCCGCGTGCACGCCGAACGCATCGAGCGCGCCTACTTCTGGGATATGGCGGGCTGGGGTTTGATGCCCGATGATATCGTGCACTATTTCGTCGAGGTTACCGACAACGACCGTCTCACCGGGCCCAAGACTGCCCGCAGCAAGACCTACTCGGTGCGCCTGCCGTCACTTGATGAGATGATGACCGAGTTTGAAGAGAGCTGGGATGAGAATCTCTCGGCGATGGACCGGGTCTTGTCGGGTGAACGCGAGATGGCGCAGCAGATCGAAAAGCTCAGCCGCGAACTCGCGACCGATCAATCGATGGAGTGGGAGCAGCAGCGCAACCTGCAGGATTTGGGCGCGCGCGCCTCCGATCTGGAAAAGCAGCTCGACGACATCACCGCGGAAGTGAAACAGCAGGTCGACGATGCCGCCGAGCGCAAGCTCGTATCGATGGAGATGCTCGCCAAGATGTTGGAAGCGCAGCGTCTTTTTGAAGAGGTCGCCACCGACGAGATGCGCGAGGCGCAGCGCAAGCTGCAGGAAGCGCTCGCGTCGATGGATCCCAAGGACATGGAACGCGCGCTGGCCGACATGCAGATCAGTCAGGAAGAGATGCTGGCGCGGCTGGAACGGACGATCGAATACCTCAAGCGCTTGAAGGCCGAGCAGACAGTCGACTCGTTCGTGAAGCGGATGGAGCAAATGCTCCAGCAGCAGGAATCGCTCAACGAGCAGGCATCATCGACCGAATCCGGGCAGCTTCCCGATTTGGCACCGATGCAGGAGAAGCTGAAATCGCAGTTCGATGCACTCGCAGCCGAGATGGCGGCATCGGAGGAAGCGCTCAATGAGGCGGGACTGGCACCCCCATACGAGATTTCGCAAATGTGCCAGTCGGCGAGCCAGAGCGATGCGCCACAGCACATGCAGAAAACCGCCCAGAACATGCAGCAGAAAGATTCCAAAGGCAGCGAGCAGAGCGGGCAGCAGGCGGCCGCTTCGTTGAGCGAGTTGCTCCAGAAGATGAAGGAAATGCAGAGCAAGATGAATCAGGATCAATTCGCGGAAACCGCCAGGCAGTTGCGCAATGCGCTCGATCAGGTGCTCTACCTGTCCGACAAACAGGAGAGCATGATGGCCGACGCGGAGCAGCTTGATCCGACTTCGCTCTCGCTGCGGGAATTGGCCGCCGAACAGGAAGCGCTGCGTCAGGCGACCCAGCACGTGGCGCGGCAGATGGATGAGATTTCCAAGAGCTCAAGCTGCCTGTCCAACAATGCCGGTCAGGGTTTGCAGAAGGCGATGGGCCAGATGCAGCAGGCGGCGCAGGCGTTGACCGAACGGCAGGGTCCGATTGCCACGCGCGGCCAGCATGAGTCGCTCTTTGATCTAAATCAAGTGGCGCAGGAACTGGTCAACGGGATGGAGAAAAACAATCAACAATGCAACAACCCCGGGCAGTGCAACAATCCCGGCGGCCAGGGCGCCTCGATGGCCCAGATGGAAGGACTGTCGCAACAGCAGGGGCGTCTCAATCAGCAGATGCCGATGCCCGGAGGACAAGGTTCCGGCGGCATGAGCGAGGGCGAACGCGAATTGCTCAAACGGCTCAAGGGGGAGCAGGAAGCGATCCAGCGTGGAGTCGAGGACCTCAATTCGCAGATCGGCGAAGACGAGAGCCAACTCGGACGGCTCGACAAGCTGGCCGAAGAGATGCAAAAAGTCGTCGAAGATATGGAGAACAACGAAGTCTCCGAGGCCACGCGCGACCGTCAGCGCCGCATCTACGCCCGCATGCTCGACTTCCAGCACGCGCTGCAGCAACAGGATTTCAAGGATGAACGGAAGGCCCGTCAGGCGCTGGGCAACTACCGCATGGTCGCTCCCGGCTCACTCGACGCCACCCGCGGCCTCACCGACGAGGAATACGAGCGCCTGCTGACCCGCTATCAGGAAGAGGGCTATCCACCCGAGTACGAGCAGACGATCAAGCAGTACTTCCGCGCGTTGGTTGAAAAACGCGGGAATTGAACGTGTGGATTAGCCGTCAATGAACTGGCGAGCCTTTTTTCGCACGCGTGCCAGCATCTTGGATATAGGCGAGTGATTACTGTAACCAAGCTCCTTCGCGATATCGCCGAGCTTCGTTACACCATTTCTGAGGCAAACGACTACGCGTCTCTCCTTTGGGTTCAGTAGCACAAGAAAATCCTGCCAGAGAAGATTCTCGTGAACTTCGGATTGGGGCCCGTGGACCGGGATTGTGTCGTCAAGTTGAACGAATGTAGGCCTGATCTTCGACCGTTTGCAGTAGAGCTTTCGTTCGAAATCCTCTCGAGCGTATGACCACTTAGCCGAGAAGTCGTCAACAAGCCGATTGCACTTGACAGCATCCAATATAGCCCGCAGGTTCCCCTTCCCGTCTGCCAATTCCACCAATTCACGAAGCACTTCGCGCGCTTCAGCTTCACCGCTCCAAACATTGCCGCCATAGTAGTCCCGCTCAAGGCTGAGTCCTTCGGGCAGAGACGAGTTCACCTTGTACAGAATCCCAGCTTGCTCTTGGCTGACGACTGGTAGTCTGCCCAGTCCGTCGATTCTCCGTGCGATGACCTCATTGAGATACGGCAACCAGAAGTCTATGTTATGCGCCAAAATTCGGATGGGATCCGACTCCGCATAGGCGGAAAGATGGGATTGGCTATTCAGTAGCGGCCACACGATGCGCGCGAACGCCCGTGAAACGCGCTCGTCAAGGTCTCGCGGTAACAGTTGTTCCTGGTCGAACAAGAAGGCGAATGGCCAAGTCCCTTCCCGGAATAGCGGCAGGCCAGCTCGCTTGAGCTCTTGAAGAGGAAGCAGGTGGTAGGCGGGTATGTGCGCGAGGTAGTTGTGCCATGTGCCCTGTGGCAGGAATTGCAAGTCTTTATCAGCCGCTTGCCTGAGCCATCGGAATCGCCGTGAACGGTGCATTCGATACACGCCTCTCGAATACAGATTGTGCCTGAATCTGCCAGCGTTCCAATCTAAATTCCAATTGATGATGAAAACCTCATCGCGGACGGTTTTCACAGGTACATAGACCATCTCGGGCAGTGTTCTCTCACGCTCGCGAAATGCAAATTCTCTGTAAGGCGGGCTCATATAGAATAGGGCCGGGAACCGCTCCGGGCGCGATTCATCCGCGGTCGCAACCCCACTCAGTAACAAATCGTCAGGCATCTCGCTCATGCAGCTCCCTCCCGTCCATTGTCATCAGATTCTCTTCCTAACACACGACATTTCTAGATGGATTTGTTCCGCTTCGATCATCAATCTGCAAGTTACTGGCTAGGAGTGTTTTGACTGGCCACACGTTTTGATATAACTTGGAGGCCGTGCGAATTGATCGTAGGTTATCTGTCAAGACGTGATTGCTCCTAACGCCATCGAACGGCACGGCCTCTCACCGGAAGAATTCGAGAAGATCAAGCTCATCCTCGGGCGCGAGCCGACCTACACCGAGCTCGGTGTCTTCTCGGTCATGTGGTCGGAGCACTGTTCCTATAAGAACTCCATTCTGCTCTTGAAGACTCTCCCGCGGGAGGGCGATTGCATGCTCGCCAAGGCGGGTGAAGAAAACGCCGGCGTGGTCGATTGGGGCGATGGGCTGGCCATCGTCTTTAAGATCGAATCGCACAATCATCCTTCGGCGGTGGAGCCGTACCAAGGCGCCGCAACCGGCGTCGGCGGCATTCTGCGCGACATCTTCACCATGGGCGCTCGTCCAATTGCCGCGCTCGATTCGCTGCGCTTTGGTGATCCGACCAATCCGCGTGTGCGTTATCTGGTCGATGGCGTCGTGCGCGGGGTCGGCGACTACGGCAACTGCTTCGGCGTGCCCACGGTCGGTGGCGAGACTGTATTTGAAGACTCGTACACCGGCAACCCGCTGGTCAATGCCATGGCCATCGGCATCGTGCACACCGACAAGATCGCGCGCGCAGCGGCAGCGGTCGTCGGCGCGCCCGTGTTCATCGTCGGGTCCAAGACCGGCCGCGACGGCATCCACGGCGCGACATTCGCATCTGAAGAATTGTCCGACAAATCCGAGTCGCGCCGCCCCTCGGTGCAGATCGGCGACGCGTTCACCGAGAAGCTGCTATTGGAAGCCACACTGGAAATGATCGATCAGGATTCACTGGTCGGCATCCAGGACATGGGCGCCGCCGGGATTACATGCTCCTGCGCCGAGACCGCCTTTCGCGGCGGACAGGGCATTCACATCGACACGGCGCGCGTGCCGGTGCGCGAAGACGGCATGACGCCATACGAAATCCTGCTGTCGGAATCGCAGGAACGCATGCTGGTGATCGTCAAACCGGGATGCGAAAACAAAGTCGGCGCGATTTTCGCCAAGTGGGGGCTCGATGCCGCGCCGATCGGAACTGTCATTTCAGGCGGACGATTCATCGTCGATCACGATGGCCGACGTGAAGTCGACATCCCGGCCGACGCGCTCTCATTGGGAGGAGGGACTCCGCAGTACAAGCGTGAGGAGAAACGTCCGGCGTACCTCGACGAAAAAGCACGCTTCGATGTCAAAGCTCTGCCGGTCCCGGAACACTTGGGCGATGTTTTCAAACAGATGCTGGCGTCGCCGAATCTCTGCGACAAAACCTGGGTGCACCAGCAGTACGACAGCAGCGTCCGCACCAACACCGTCTTCGGACCGGGAATGGATGCCGCGGTGCTGCGCATTCGTCGCACAAACACCGCGCTGGCGGCAGTGACCGATTGCAACGGGCGCTATTGCCACTTAAATCCGCGCGCGGGCGCCATGATCGCGGTCGCGGAGGCGGCGCGCAATCTCGTCTGCGTTGGCGCGAAGCCGTTGGCGGTGACCAACTGCCTGAACTTCGGCAATCCGTATAAGCCAGAGATGTACTATCAATTTGCCGAGTGTGTGCGTGGCATGGGCGAGGCGTGCCGCGCGTTCGGCACGCCGGTGACCGGTGGCAATGTCAGCTTCTACAACGAAGACCAGCACCGCGCGGTCTACCCGACACCGACCATCGGCATGATCGGCAGGATCGAAGACTTACGTTTTGTTACACCCGGCGTGTTTCAGCACAGCGGCGACAAGATCGCTTTGGTCGGTGAAACACGGGACGAATTGGGCGCCAGTGAGTATCTCAAAACGATTCACGGCACGATTGCCGGTATGGTGCCCGCACTCGACCTGGATTTGGAGAAGCGCGCGCAGTCGTTTGTCATGCGCGCCATCCGCGAGGGATTGGTGAAATCAGCGCATGATTGTTCCGACGGTGGGTTGGCGGTTGCACTGTTCGAATGCTGCATCGGGGCCGAAGAACAATTGTTCGGACTCGATGTTACGAGTCCCGGCACGAGTTTGCGTCCCGATGCGATCTTGTTCTCGGAAAGTCAGTCTCGCATCGTGCTCTCGTGTGCGCCGAAGCATGCCGATGCGCTCGCGCGTCTCGCTGCATCGGAGAGCGTGCCGTTCCAAGTTATCGGGAATGTCACCGACACCGATCGATTTGTGATGCGGCCGTTGCTGGATGAATCGATGACCGAGCTGCGCGCAATTCATCGCGACACATTGCCGCGATTGATGGACGATGTCCGCATCGCGGCGGCGTGAAAGACCAATTGCATGGGAACAACTGCTACGAAGGCTGCTCTGACGTCAACTGCCCCGTCCGGCTACACACCCATCCGCTCGCCGCGCGGAACGCAGCGCACCTGCAAGGGCTGGATTCAGGAAGCAGCATTGCGGATGCTCTGCAACAATCTCGATCCCGACGTCGCCGAGATTCCCGAGCAACTGATCGTCTATGGCGGATCGGGCAAGGCCGCGCGCAACTGGGATTGTTTTCATCGTATAGTCGCATCGCTCAAAGAACTCGACAACGATGAGACATTGCTCGTGCAGTCGGGCAAGCCGGTCGGCGTCTTCACGACCCACGAGGGCGCGCCACGCGTGCTGATCGCCAATTCCAATCTCGTCGGGCAGTGGGCCAATTGGGAAGAGTTCCGACGGCTCGACGCGCTTGGGCTGATGATGTATGGCCAGATGACCGCCGGGTCGTGGATTTACATCGGGACGCAGGGAATCCTGCAGGGCACTTACGAAACTCTGGCCGCGGTCGCGCAGCAGCACTTCGGCGGCACACTCGCCGGACGCTGGGTGTTGACCGGCGGCATGGGTGGCATGGGCGGAGCGCAGCCGTTAGCGGTGACATTCAACGGCGGAGTCGCGCTGGTGGTCGAGGTCGATCCATCGCGCATCGACCGCCGTCTGGCGACCGCCTATTGCGACCGCAAGACCGAATCGCTCGATGAAGCATTGCAGTGGATCAAAGAAGCGACCGACGCCCGACGACCGCAGTCCATCGGTTTAGTCGGCAATTGCGCTGATGTGCTGCCCGACCTGCTCAAACGCGGAGCGATTCCCGATATCGTCACCGATCAGACATCGGCGCACGACGAACTCGCCGGATATGTCCCCAACGGCATGACACTCGCTGCCACGCTCGCGTTGCGCCAATCCAATCCCGCCGACTACATCAAGCGCTCGCTGGCGGCAATGGCCGTGCATTGCGAAGCAATTGTCGCGATGCAGAAGGCAGGCGCGATCGCCTTCGACTACGGCAACAATCTGCGCGGTCAGGCGAAGAAAGCGGGCTTCGCCGATGCCTTCGCCTATCCCGGATTCATTCCCGCCTACATTCGTCCGCTGTTCTGCGAAGGACGCGGCCCGTTCCGTTGGGCGGCGCTCTCCGGCGATCCGGCTGACATCGCCGTGACCGACCAAGTCGTCCTGCGCGAGTTCGCCGACAACGAACCATTGTGCCGCTGGATACGCTTGGCCGCCGAGCGCGTGACGTTTCAGGGTCTGCCGGCGCGCATCTGCTGGCTCGGCTACGGCGAACGCGACCGTTTCGGGCTAATCATCAACGACCTGATCGCCAAGGGCAAAATATCCGCGCCGGTCGTGATCGGCCGCGACCATCTCGACTGCGGCTCGGTCGCCTCGCCCTATCGCGAGACCGAAGCGATGAAAGACACCTCCGATGCGGTCGCCGACTGGCCGTTGCTCAACGGCCTGCTCAATGCCGTCTCCGGCGCGGGCTGGGTCTCGATCCATCATGGCGGCGGAGTCGGCATGGGGCTGTCGATCCACGCGGGGATGGTCGTGGTCGCCGACGGCACCGCAGATGCCGCTGGACGTCTCAAGCGCGTCCTCACCAACGATCCCGGCACCGGCATCATGCGCCACGCCGACGCGGGCTACGACGCGGCAATTGAGTTTGCCAACAAGCATGGGATGAAGCTGCCGGGGGTGAGCAACTTCGAACCGCCGGGGGTGACGAGGTGACAAGAAAACTCGCCACAAAGATGGCGGAGCGACTGAAAGTGTGGCGGGCACATAAGTCTGGGTTATCTTACGAGCGCCCAGCGCGCGATGAGACTCTCCCACAGCCAGCTGTGGGACACCGTTGGGAGGATTGGCCCAGTGGATGAGGAATGAAAAGCGCTTCCACAAATCAGATAGGGACAGCGAATGATGGCAATTCCCCAACTGACAGTCGAACAGATAAATACTATTATTCCTTCAGCTTCCGCTATTCAAGAAGTCGACCGGGGCGGACAAAAGATCGTTTTTTCGGGTATCATTGATGGCCGGAAGTATGCGCTCAAGTTTATGGCTCCCAACCCATCGCAAGCGGGCGGGCAAACTAGTGAATTCTTGGACGACGTAGCTTCGCGAGCTCAGCGTGAGGTAGAAACCATGCAGCAATGTTCCACGCCTCACTTGGTCGGCATGGGACCAATTGGCCTGAGTATAACATCCATTGCGGGCGAGCCAATCATCTACTTCAGCGAAGAATTTGTGGAGGGACAGAATCTGCGGTCATGCCTTGAAGACACCGGTGTTTTCTCTGTTGCAGATTTGGTCCGCCTCGCCACCCATATGGCAGAAGCAATCAAGGCAATCTGGCAATTCTCCAAGATACATCGAGACATCAAGCCGGGGAACATCATGCGGCGAAATGATAATGGCTACTTTGTCCTACTCGATATGGGACTGGTTTTCGATTTACAGGACGAATCGCTATCACTCTCTCCGGTTGGCACTCCGCTATATTTCTCTCCCGAGCAAATGGACTTCAATAATCGAAGAACCATCATGAGTTTTCGTTCTGATCTCTTTTCGCTCGGAACTGTCATGTATGAGATGGCAACAGGAACCCACCCTTTCACTCAAGACGCGAAGACAACATGGGAAGTCTTGGGTAATATTGCCAATGTAGCACCTCAATCTCCTAGCGTATTGCGACCGGATTTTCCAGAAAGACTCAGCGACATTATCTTGCGGCTTCTCGCCAAACGGCCTGCCTTGCGGTACCGCAGCATCGAGTTGTTCCAAAGAGCGCTTCGGGAAGTCGAAACCGAAGGGGGCGTACAATGAGCATATTGGCACAATGCGGATATGGGCGGGGCGACAAAATTGAGCAAGGTTTGGATGACGGCGCTATTCACGGCGTCATTATGAGTCCTCGGGACGAGAGGCGCGAGCGGCTGGAACAAGATATCAAGAGTTGGCGTAGCAGGTATCCAAGCGCCTTGGTAATGTTCGATCCACAGTTCTATGCCGCCAATCTGAACAATCCTCGCAATGGGCATCTCAGCGAATACGACTATTACAACAAAAACAGTGGATTGAGACGGACACATTTTTCAGGAACGCGCATTCAAGGCTATGTAAGGGAATGCCTTGATTATCAACAGGAGACATTTGGAAGCAATTTGGCTTACTTGCTTTCCCCGACGATACTCTTCGATGCCTTTCGGGATTCCTGGAGCCAGATTGCCTTGAATATGGCTGTAGAGTCTGCGGACTGCCACGCAAATCTTGATACCCCTCAACCTTTACTCATTTCTCTTGTAATATCGGAGACAGCATTTCAGGCGATGGATCCCCTCGAAGAGTTTCTCGACGCTCTTACGGAAATAGACGCACAAGGCTTCTATATCATCATCCGCAGTAACTCAGCATCAGTTCAGAACGCCATGGAATCCGCGCCATTTGGCCGATTCATGTACTTCTGCCATGTCCTAACGACTATCAACGAATACAACGTCATCGTCGGATACAGCGATTGGCACAGCTTTCTGCTTGAAACGGCAGGCGTGACACACACCGCAACGGGTTGGTATCAGAATCTTCACCAGTTTTCGCTAACTCGATTTCAGCCTTCATCCGGCGGACGGCGTCCTCGGAAGCGCTATTCGTCCGCGCCATTGTTGTCGAGTCCGCTAATCAACCCCGAATTGCAGGACATCTACTTGGCAAGGCTTCTGCCGCGTGTTCTCAGTGGATCGGCCCGTGATACCTCTCTCAAGAATGGTCCCGCCGCCGGCGAAGCAAACTGGACAGATGAGATTTCATGCTTGGCCCATTGGCATAGCTTGAACGACTTGTCTCAACGTCTGTCCGCTCTTCCAACCCAACCCGAGCGTATTCAGGAAGCCGAACGTCTCATGCAGAATGCGTTGACGTTATATGCCCACCTTGGAAGCCAAGGTGTCTCTTTTGATCCGTCGACTGGACCGGACCATATCCGAGAGTGGCAGTATTCACTTCAAGAGTTTCGCGGGTTGGCAGGTCTATAATGGGAGAACCCAGACGCATTTCCAGTTCACCATTCGGCTACTCCGAAGAGGATATGGCGAAAGCCTTTCAGAGCGTCCTTTCGGAGAATGGACTTCCCGAGGTTGGCGTTTTCAGCGTAATCTGTCCCGAGATTCTCTGCCGCCAAGGGCGGCCCGATTTCATTGCCTTGCGCTACATCTCCGCTTCGGGAAAACGCGAACACAGGAAGGTTCCCGGACTTGTTGGTCCGGCAATTCTCCAAAGCCTCAAACCAAGAGCTCCACGAACACTCGAATTTCTTGTCTCAAGACTGAAATTCAGTCGTGATTCCGTTCGGAAATCATTGCGGCAATTGATCGAGAGAGAATACGTCGAGCAGTTAGAAGGAGGCGCGTATCGCCTTGCCGACATGAGTGATTACCAAACGCCTGAGATTTGGACGTTTGAACTCAAGCTCAACAACCCCAAAAGGGCCGTCTTCCAAGCTCAGCAGAGTCGGACTTACGCCGAGAGAGCGATTATCGTGGTTCCGCCGGGTCAGGAGAAGAATTACAGACGGTTTGAAGCGACCATGCGACGCTGGCACATCGGTTTGGCAACCTTCGACCCACTGACACGAGCCTTTCGTTTTGTGAGGAAAGGGCGGAGAGCCCGAGCACTTTCCCCATCGCATCAACTTTATACGTTATCGCAGCTGAGTGCAGGCCATCTTGCCACTTACGGGGTCTCATTCTAGTGACACCAGATTTACATCGCCGCCGGGCACCCGCTAGCTAAAGGAGTCTTGTGTGCACGCTACTTGTGGTGAGTGAAGCCGAACCAGATTTGTGGCGGACAGATTCGGCACCGCTCATAGCAATCCCCGCATCTCCTCCGCCACCCTCCGCGTAATCTCCGGCGCGTTGCCGCCGGCGCGGTTGTTGACCACGGTCACCACGGGGATTTCGAGTTGTCGGCCCGATTTGATGATGAAAGCCGCGTCGCGGTACATCTGTTCGAATTCGTCTTTGAGTTTGTCGAAGGGGTGATAGCGGGCGTAGGTCTCATCGTACCCCATGCGCAAGGGCGTCAGGAGTCGGGTGATTCCCAGCGATGGGTTGGTGAAGCCGCCGACCTGCTCCCATTGGGTCTTGAGGTCCGGCAGCCAGGTCCAGTGGCTGAAAACATTGCCGATCCCGTGCTGATGCAGGTAAATGAAATAGTCTTCAGTCTTGAGCCGGTCGGTCCGTTCCTCGATGTGGTAGCGGTCATCGGCAGGAACAGAGCCGAAGAAGCGTTGCAGACGGGTGATGTTTTCCTCCGGGCTGGGGCAGTCGTCCTTGCGCTGGTAACCTTTTTCGAAACTGAAGGCACGGATGCGGCTGCCCAGCACGGATATTGCCGGCTCGTAGAAGCGCTCGACAAACTTCTCGGCATTGAGATAGTCGGGGTTGTCTTCGACAGCGCGCCTGCCGCCGTCGGATCGCCAGCGCTTGGTGGCGCAGATTGCCTCGGGGACCTTGAGGATGACCATGGCGTCCGCAGGCAGCCACTGGGCGTATTCGGCCAGGGGCGCATAGTTGCGGGTCGGCTGGCCCTCGGCGTCTAAAAGGTATGCGTAAAATGTAAAATCGATCTCCAGCGCCGAGTAATGCTGGAAGTACTCGACAACCGAGCGGACCGGGAGCTTTTCCTCGGCGAAGTCCACGCCCTTGATCGACCGTTTGGACCGTTTGATCTTGTAGTCACGATCCTCGGTGTAGATTTGCCCGATCCATCCGGCGTAGCGGTCGCTGGCGGTCGCGAAGTGGACACCGGGAGCGAGGTCACGGAATTGGTAGCGGGTGGCGGGCATCTTGGGCACAGTCAGTTCGTCAGCAATATAACCTCAAACGTGCGCGCCATGCGTCCCTCATGCTGCACTGAAGTCGACCCCCGCAAACGGGATCTTCGATGAGGACGCCTGGCATGCACCGAGTCGCACATCGAGGCGCGATGCGGTCAGCCCAAGGGCTGACCGGCACAGTTTGTGCAGGGAATGTGTCTCGCATGGAATCCCAAAGCCAGGCGGGGACGCCTGGCATACACGTTGAGTCTCACATCGAGGCGCGATGCGGTCAGCCCAAGGGCTGACCGGCACAGTTCGTGCAGGGAATGCGTCTCGCATGGCATCCCAAACCAGCCCCCACAAACGGGATCTTCGACGAGGACGCCTGGCATGCACGTTGAGTTCTTACTGCGTGCCTCCCACCGTCTTCGGTGCGGGTCAGCCCTTGGGCTGACCCGGTCAGGCGATGGCGCCTCCCACATTCTTCTGTATCTTCCGCTCCGATTCTCCGTTTCAGTGTACCAAGATACGGTTCGGCATCCGCTGAATCGACGAGAAGTTCCATGCGTCCATCCGCCGCACAGCCACGCCGACTGCCGCGCGACCGGCAGCGCCCGCGCGTCGAGCATAAGAACCCGTTCGGGGACAACAACGCCCGCGCGGTGGCTTTCGATCTGGCCGAGAAGGCATACAACATGACGGTGCCGTTCGACCAGATCTGGGATTCGCATCCGGGACTGGTGGCGCTGCCCAAACGCGAACGCGCGTTGGCGATTCACCTATCGGCGGGCGTGTTGCGATTCAAGCGGCGGCTTGACCGCATCGGGATGCAGTTGACCGACGGCAAGTTCGACGGGCTGCACGAACGGGTCCGCTGGGTGCTGCGGCTGGGCTTGTTCCAGGTGATCGATTGCGACCGCATCCCGCCGCATGCAGCGGTTTCGACCGCGGTCGATGCCGCGCGCATCGCCTCGCACACCGGCATCGCCGGAATGGTCAATGCCGTGCTGCGGCGAGCGGCCCGCGAACGTGATGCGCTGAAAGCGACAGTCGCCGATCCGACACTCTCGGTCGGCGAACGGTTGTCGCTTCCCGATTGGATCGCTGACATCATGGTCAGGCGGTATCCGGAAGCGCGGGTCGAGCAAATCGACCGTTGGATCAACTCACCGCCGAATTACTACTTCCGCGTGGCCGCCTCGCGCGCAGACCAGGGACTGGCGCAACTGATGGATTTGATCGAGAGAGACGATCTGGGCGTGGCGCGGCAACATCCCGATTTCCCGGCGTACGTCTCCGTCAGCACCGCGGCGTTGGTCTCCGACTCTCCGTTGTTTGCCGAGCCGCTGGGATGGGTTCAGAATCCGGCCGCCGAACTGGTCATTCGGCTGCTTGATCCGCAACCAGGCGAAACGGTGATTGATCTGTTCGCCGCGCCCGGCGGCAAGTCGATGCTGATTGCCGAACAGGTCGGACCGGATGGCCAGGTTTTCGCCGTCGATAAGAGTGAACTGCGGCTGCAGCGGCTTGTTGAGAATAAGGTGCGATTGGGATTCGAGAACATCCTGCCGATTGTCGGCGATGCCTCGGCATTGGGTGATCGCGCCGCGCCACGCGTCTTGGCCGATGTGCCATGCTCGGCATTCGGCACGCTCGCCAAGAATCCCGAGGTGCGCTGGACCAAATCGGCCGACGACATCACACGGTTGGCACGGTCACAGCGATTGTGGCTGATCGCCGCGTCGCGGCATGTCGCGCACGGGGGTGTGCTGGTGTATGCCACCTGCACCCTGCCCCGGCAGGAAAACGAAGATGTTGTCAATGCCTTCCTGATCGATCATTCTGACTTCGTGCGCGACGATATCCCCGACTCGATCCCGCGCAAGTATGTCAGCGGCGATGGGATTGTCATGACGACGCCGCCGGTCGACGGGCTTGATGGGGTGTTTGCCGCGCGGCTTCGACGCAAAGAGTAGACACGTTGTCAGCAAACGTCTTCAAAAACACATGGTCGCACAGGTGGGTGCGTCTGCCTGTGAAATTCCTCGTCGCGCCGCTTCTGGTCATCGTCGGCTTGGTCGTACTCATGGACATCGTGGTGATGCCGGCGGTCACGCGTCACGGCCGGGAGTTTCCCGCGCCGAATTTGGTCGGCCGGTCGATCGAGACTGTGCGGCCCTCGCTCGATTCGGTCGGTGCGCTGCTGGAGATCGCCGAACAGCGGCATTCTCCCGACCACGCCGAAGGCACAATCATCGAGCAGCGGCCCGCCGCAGGACGGCCGATCAAGGGCGGACGCACACTCAAAGTCGTCGTGTCTCGCGGCTCGGAATTGTTGGATGTGCCTCGGCTGCGCGGTTTTTCGGTGCGCCAGGCCGAGTTGATCCTGGGCGAAGCAGGATTCGCCATCGGCGGACGCGCCCCTGCACAGGATCCCGATGTCCCGGTCGGCACGGTTGCGGGCACCATCCCCAGCGCCGGCGCCCGCCTGCCGCGTGAATCGGTCGTCAATCTCCTGGTCAACGAGTCGGAGCCGGAGTGGGCGTGGTGTCCCAATCTCGTCGGCAAAAACATCGAGGAAGCGCGCACGATTCTGCGCGAACGCGGTCTGATGCTGGGGCGAGTCGAACGTCAGCTCGACAGCCGCCTGTTGCCCGGAACCGTCGTTTCCCAATCGATCTCTCCCGGGGGTGAAGTCCGTGTCGGGACCGAGATCGGCCTGGTCATCTCCCGCGACAGGTAGTCCTGAATGCCAAGCCGTTGATATGTCGATGCTTAGACATAAACCCCAGACAACCAACCCTCGTCTCACCCGGTCGAGGCGTATCACGCGGGAATTGTAATTCTCGCAGCGATCCGGTAAATTGGCTGTTTGCGCCGCACGTATCGAACAAGCGGCTAAAGATTTCGTGACTTGGGCGGGTGCGACCGTTGGCCCGCCAGCCCGTGTGTAAAGCAATGTTTTCTGAACTGACAGAACGCCTTGAAGGCGTGATCAAGAATCTGCGCGGACAGGGGAAGATTTCCGAGTCCAACGTTCGCGACACGCTGAAAGACGTGCGTCGCGCGCTGCTGGAAGCGGATGTCAATTACAAAGTGGTAAAGGAATTCTTAGACGAGGTGCAATCCGAAAGTCTTGGCGAAAACGTACTGCGGTCGGTCACGCCGGGACAGCAGATCGTCAAGATCATCCACGACAAGCTCGTCGGCTTGCTCGGCGGACAGCATCGTCCAGTACGCTTTGAAAAATCGTCGGCGCTGACAATCTGGATGCTGATCGGATTGCAGGGTTCCGGCAAGACAACGACCTGCGCCAAACTCGCGTCGCAGTTTCGCAAAGCGGGACGCCGCCCGCATCTGGTCGCGTGCGACCTGGCGCGCCCGGCCGCGGTCGAGCAATTGCAAAGTTTGGGACGCGAATTGGGCATTCCGGTGCACACCGGATCCGGATCGCCGATTGCTGTCGCGCAGGACAGTCTCAGGGCCGCAACCGATGCCCATGGAGATCTGGTCATCGTCGATACGGCCGGACGGCTGCATGTCGATGACACATTGATGAATGAGGTCGCCGAGCTGAAATCGGCCATTATGCCGACCGAATGTTTCTATGTCGCCGATGCGATGACCGGGCAGGACGCAGTCACATCGGCGTCGGAGTTTGCCAGGCGAGTCGGAATCGATGGCGTGATTCTCACCAAGGCCGATGGCGATGCACGGGGCGGCGCGGCATTGTCAGTCGTCGGAGTGACCGGCGCTCCGATCCTGTTTGTCGGTGTGGGCGAGAAGACCGCCGACCTCGAGCCGTTTCACCCCGACCGCATGGCCTCGCGCATTCTCGGGATGGGCGATGTGGTCGGTCTGGTCGAGAAAGTCCAGAACGCGGTCGATCAGCATCAGGCGGCGAAGTGGGAAGACAAGCTGCGCCGTGCCGAGTTTGATTTCGAAGACTTTCTTGAGCAATTGCGCCAGTTGCGCAAGATGGGATCAATGGAATCGCTGTTGGGAATGATCCCCGGCGTGGGCAAACAACTCAAAGGGCTGTCGATCGACGAGGGTGCACAGAATCGCGCCGAGGCCATCGTGCTGTCGATGACCCCCGATGAACGTCGTCGCCCGGAGATCATCAATGGATCGCGCCGACAGCGCATCGCGCGCGGCAGCGGCAACTCGATTCAGGATGTCAACCGATTGCTCAAACAGTTTTCCATGATGCAGAAGATGATGAAGAACATGCAGAAGCCCGGACGGCGCGGGAAGTTTGCCTTTCCCGCGATGCCGTCGGGCATGAGACCGGGAGCTTAATGATGACAATGCGTTTCATACACACGGGAGGTTTTCCTTGTCGGTAAAGATTCGTTTGCGTCGCGGCGGCCGTCGCAACCGCCCGATGTACCGCGTGGTCGCGGCCGATTCGCGAGCACCGCGCGATGGCCGGTTTCTCGACACGCTGGGTTTCTACAATCCGCTGGACAAACCGGCGAAGTTCAATGTCGATGTCGAGCGCACGCTGCATTGGCTCAGGCAGGGCGCGCAGCCCAGCGACACGGTGCGCACGCTCTTTAAGCGCATCGGCATGGCCGAGATCTGGAAGCTGGCACAAGATAATCAGGACTACTCCGGCGTGACACTGCGCGATGCCATCGACGAGAAAGCGCAAAAGGCCAAATCCCGCGCCCGCGCGCGCATGAAGGAAGCCGACGAAAAGTCGGCTGCGCCGGCGGCTCCCGCGGCGTCCCCGGCCGCAGCAGAGAAGGCAGAATCATAGTGCGTAGCCGCTTCATGGAGCGAGTGGTCATGTCGGAACGGGTGGCATTGGGACGTATCGGTAAGGCGCATGGGCTGCAAGGCGCGTTTCGCGTGTGGCCGTATGCCGACGACACCGCACGCTTTGCGCGGCTGGAGAAAGTCGTGCTGACCAATGGGCCGCGCTCGGTTAACGCCAGAGTATGCTCTGTGCAGGCGGCGGGCGGTTTTGTCATCATGCGCACCGATGCGATCATCACGCCCGAGGATGTGCGCGCCTGGCTCGGCGGCGATCTGGAGATCGACGAAACCGACCGCATCGAGCCCGAAGCGGGGCGGTATTTCCACGATCAACTCATCGGCCTGACGGTCGTGACGGTCTCCGGCGAGACGGTCGGGACCATCGCAGCGATCCTGGATATGCCGGCCAACGATGTTTATGTCTGCTGCGACGGCGACCGGGAGTACCTGATTCCCGCGGTCGATGAGTTCGTCAGAATGATCGATCCGGCGGCGGGACGAATGGTGATTGCGCCGATCACGGGAATGATCGGAGAGACGGAATGATGCGCATCGACGTCGTTACCGTGTTTCCCGGGATGTTTTCCGGTTATGTCGCCGAGTCGATGATGGCCCGCGCCTCCCAACAGCAGGTTCTGTCGATTACGCTACACGATCTGCGCGACTTCACCGACGATTCGCACCGCGTGGTCGACGACACACCCTTCGGCGGCGGCGGCGGCATGGTGCTCAAGCCCGAACCGATCGCACGAGCGGTCGAATCGATCAGCGCCTCCCGCAATGGGAGCAACCCCATCGTCTGTATTATCCCGACTCCGCGCGCGCCGTTGTTCACTCAATCCGACGCGAACGAGTTGGCCCAGTCGGGGCAACTGATCTTTGTCTGCGGGCACTATACCGGCATCGACGAGCGCGTCTTCGAACATTTGAATGCCCGCCGCTACTCAATCGGCGACTATGTTCTCACCGGCGGCGAACTGCCGGTGATGGTGATGATCGACGCCATCGCCCGTCGGCTGCCCGGATTCCTCGGCAACGACGAATCGGCCGTCGGCGATTCTCATGTCCGCGCCGATGGGGGGCTGGGCTTTCCCCAGTACACACGCCCCGCCGTCTGGCGCGACCGCGCCGTACCTGAGGTGCTCATCTCGGGGCATCATGCCCATGTCTCTGATTGGCGCGCGCAGCAGGCACGCGAGGCGACACAGCGTTTTCGGCCGGATCTGGTCAACGACAACAAGACAGCTCCGGCTCTTCGCACATAGATTCGAGCACGAGCAAACCGGACGATTGTACACGAGGTGACACGACGATGGCAACCGTTGATCTGAAGACACTGGGAATCCCGAAGGGCGCACAAGCCCCGGCGGATTTTGCGCCCGGCGATACCGTCCGGGTCCACAAAAAAATCACCGAAGGCGACAAGGAACGAATCCAGATATTTCAGGGCACGGTGGTGCAGAAACGCGGCTCCGGGACCGGCGCAACTTTTACCGTCCGCAAGATGTCGTCGGGCATCGGCGTCGAACAGATCTTCCCGCTGTTTTCGCCGAATGTTACCAAGGTGGAAGTGCTGCGCAAGGGACGGGTCCGTCGCGCGAAGCTCTTCTATCTGCGCGATCTGAAGGGACGCTCCGCGCGCGTCAAAGAGCTGCGCGACGACCAGGTCACCGAGTAGCATTCCGCGCGGCTGAGGGGATCGGCCACCGCATGCACACAGCCGGCACAGCGCGCGATGATCGCTGGGCGTACGAGCGGTCATACTGGTTGCGCGGCCTGCGCCACGTGGCCGGCGTCGACGAAGTCGGGCGCGGCCCGCTGGCCGGGCCCGTCGTTGCGGTGGCAGTCATCCTGCCTGCCGACTTTGACGATCCCGGCATTTCCGATTCCAAGCTGCTGACGCCCGAACGGCGGCAGGATCTCTTTCCGATCATTTCCCGTGCCGCCTTGGCGTGGAGCGTTGGCGTGGCCGACGTTGATGAGATCGACCGCATCAACATCCTGCGCGCGTCGCTGCTGGCGATGCGCCGCGCGCTCGACGATTTGCTGGTCACCGCCGAGGCGGTGCTCGTCGACGGCAGACAATTGATCCCCGACCTGTCACTGCCGCAGCAGGCGATCATCACCGGCGACCGTCAGAGTCCGTCGATCGGCGCCGCGTCGATTCTGGCCAAGGAAATCCGCGATCGCATGATGGAAGAGTACGACGACAAATACCCCGGCTACGGATTCGCGCAGCACAAAGGGTACGCCACGGCGCAGCACACGGCGGCGCTCGAACGGCTCGGCCCGACTCCGCTGCACCGTCGCAGCTTCGCGCCGCTGCGCCTGTGGCAGCAGGGGCGGCTTGTTTTGGACGAATCATGATTCGGCCGCTCTTGCCGGGGTGAAGCGGGATTGGAAGATCTGTTGTCATGCTGAGCCCTGCGGGCGAAGCATCTGCTGTTGTCCGTAGCTCGATGGCAGATTCCTCGTCGCGCTCCACGTGAGGCAGTGCGCTCCTCAGAATGACTACTCAAGCGAATCGCCCGATGCGACGCAGCAGCACCGCCGCAGGCAAACGCGGCGAACAGATCGCGGAGCGCTACCTGACCGATCACGGATACACGATCATCGCTCGCAACTGGCGGGGAAAGAGGTCGCGTCACGAAATCGATCTGATTGCCCGCGACGGTGAGACGCTGGTCTTCGTCGAAGTCAAATCGGCCCGCACGCGCGCCTTCGGCGACCCGGCAACATGGATCGGCCCGCGCAAGCAGCGCGCGATCATCGCCGCCGCGCGCGACTATTTATCTCAGATTCCGGCTGATTCCGGCTCAGTCCGCTTCGACGCCATCCTGATCGAACCTGCCGGCGCTGATGGACAGCGCGCGGTGCGACATGTGAAAGCGGCGTTTGTGGAGGAGGAGGAGGACTCAGCAAAAGAAATGTAGTTTTCGGAGTCCGCGCAATGGAGCAATGTGCCGTTCGATGCGGACTTGGTATTGGCTACGTGCGGTTATCATGTGCCCGCTTGAGAATCTCGGCTACCAGTTCATGGTGTTTCTCGAGATCGAGTCTTGTGAGTCGGATGCGGTACTTCCCCCACTTCTTGTTATAGGGCATAAGATCGAGTCCCGTGTCCTCAAGTTGCCTGTCGGTGCCCTCTGACCGAGGGAGCCGGGCTTCTACCTGGAGAAACTCTCTCTTCGGTCTAAACACGACAAAATTATCAGGCGTGCCGTTCTTCGCTAGGCCGATGTAATACTTATTGTACTTGAGTTCCAGTTTAGGATCCCATTGCCGGAGTACAGCGAGCAATTGATCCGTCATTTCAAGGGTATTCCTGCTTGCGCGGGATTCCCAGTATCCGCGGTCCGCCGGTTCTTGGGCGCCATCATCCTCATCGATGAATCCGCGACTCAGTTCCTCTAGTACGGTTGTGAACACGAGCGCTACTTGGTCATCAAGTCGCAAAGCGTACAGCTGAATTGCAATGAGGGGAATCGAGCCATTGAACAGTCCGATCACATTGAGGAAACGTGATGTAATGTCTTCCGCCACAATTACGGCACAATGATCATACTGCGGGTATCGCTTTCGTTCGATGTCCCAGTATTCGATAGTCCGGACTATATGGCTCTCGTCAGTTTGACCCAATTGAACTTCAACCTCGTAGCGTCGATCTGCATCAACGTCGTGGAGCAATAGGTCCAGACGTCCGGCTCGGGGCTGAATCCGTTCCTTGTCCTTAAGAACCAGATCTCCTAAGCCCAGAATTGAGGGATCCTCTGCTATTCGCGCTTGGATCCACTTCTCATTGAGTTCGGGGTGTTCCCTGAGCCAAACTCTCTCGTGTCTTGCATAGTTGACGGCTTGATCCATCCTTGCAGTCCAGTCGCTACATCGCCCCGCTCGCCGCCGTGTCTTGCCCGGACGTGCGGATCTCTTCGAGCTGGTCGGTGAGGCGGCCCTGGATTTTTTCCCAGACCGGCTTCCATTCTTCGGGGCGTTCGTTGTAGTAGGCGAGAGTCTGCTCGACCCGTTCTGGCGTTGTGTTCATCTCAGCGAGCACACGTTTGCGCGCATCGTCGTACTCGGGAGTGCCGATCGGCATATGCTCGGCCAATTGCGCCAGGCGCACATACGCCTCGACCAGTTGATCTTCGCTGAGCGTGTCGGGAATGCTGGCGGCCGGACCGCCGACATACCCAAGCTGGAACGCCGCGATCGCGCCGCCGAAAACGACCAGAAGCAAAACGAGGATGATGATGCGCAAACGCATAGTCACGCAATCGGGGTCCGGAAACCGTCAGAGAATATACACCGGATCGGGCAATATCGCCAGCGGCCCGGTAGGATCCTCTCACCTTGAGGGAAGACGACTGTCTGAGAAGGCCCTCGCAGCCGCGCCCTATGCTTCTGCCTCTCCATGATACCCCGCCGGGGCCTGGGGCTGGACCATGATGACCCGTTCGCGCTCGACCGAGACCGTCCCGGGCGGCGACTTGCGCTGTTTGCGGACATAGCGGGCCTCGGTGCAGGCGACCGGGACCAGTCCCGAATGCTTGGCTCGCGAGAAGAAGGCCGCGATTCGGGCCGCGCGGTTGATCGTCGGTTCATCGGGGGGCTTGCCGTCGGTGGATTGCAGGATCACATGTGATCCAGGCACGCCCCGCGCATGCAGGAACAAGTCCTGCGGACGGGCAATCTTCATGGTCAGTTCGTCGTTGTCGCGGCTCGATTTTCCGACCAGCACGCGGACCGTGCCGAGCAGGAATTCGCGGTAGGGAACCCGTCGCGGTTGCCTTTTTCGGCCGGAGACCGATCGATCCGCGATTGTGAACAGTTCGCACAATTGATCGATCCGCGCCTCCGATAATTCCCCCTCGGCAATTTCATTGAGGATGCGGTCCAGTTCGGCACTTTGTCGTTCCAATTCGGGAAGCTGTGTGAGCGCCAGTTCGGCCGCACGGGCGGCATCGCGGGCGCGACGATAGGCGGCATCGATGTTTTCCTGCGGCGACCGGGCCTTGTTGAGTTTAATCGTGATCTGGTCGCCCGATTCCCAATCGGTGACCGTCACCTGTTCGCCGCCCCGTACCAGCAGGTGCCGTTGGGCATTCAGCACATCGGCCCCCCGTTTGAGTCTGCCGGCCTCACGGCCATGCTCGATTGCATTCTGCGCCGATTTGAGGCGTCGCTGCACTTGACGCATCCGCCTGACCGCTTCCGATTTGATTTGTGCGAGCGCTGCATCCGTCGACGAGGTCTGTTGAGACGTGGCATCGAGGCGCGCAATCGCCTCCGCCAGGGAGCCCGACCAGTCCCCGGCGTCCTCGCCCGTCAGACCGGACTTATCAACCGGCAGGAGTGTCGGCATCCGGATCGGCGTTTCCGGATCGACGGCGGTTCGCAGAGTGTCCATTATGATCGAAAACTCATCCCATTGACCCTGCTGTTCGGACGCTCGAGGGCTGGCGACCCTTGGTGTGTTGACTCGCGCCTCGATTTCTTTTGCCAGTGCACGATCGATTCCCCACGCGCGATGCGACAAAAACTCGGAAAGCGACTCGTTTGCGTGTTCGTGACGATGCGATTGATACTCAGGGAACGACCAATTTCGCCAATCGATCATATCTGGGGGATTGACTGGAGTGAAGACGGAACCCACGGCTGCGGCCGAGTCTGCAAACCACGACTCCATGACGCGATCGTCCTGATTTAATAGATGGACGTTCCCGCCGGTGCCGATCCACGACACAACGAGCGAGATGGGCGTCGGTTCCTGATCATCGCGGGTGCGCCGTATCAGCGAAATCCGCATCCATCGGTCCGCCGCGGGCAGTTCGATTTGATTCAGGCGCGCATTGCGAATGCGGTTCAGCTTCTCAGAGTGAGAATAGAGATCCTGGCCGGGAAGGTCCGATTTCTTGCGCGTCCAATAAAAGGTCGCCGCCGACCCGCGCGTGCCGATGACGATCAGGCGCTTGCCGCGCCGTGAGCCTCCGAGCAACAGCAGCCGTCCGGTCGATGGGTCCGACCGAATCGCCTCGATCGTCACTCCGACCAGATCGCGTTGGGCTTCATTGACTAAGCGGAGCAGTTGCCATCCCACGATTCTCATAACCGGCAATCCGTATCACCCATCACGCGATTGTAATTGACAAACCGTCTCTGGAGCTTCAAGTTATGTGATTTCGCACAGGTTGCCATCGGATGATTCGAAGCATGACGGGCTACGGGCGAGGCGAAGTCGCCCGCGATGGATACAAAGCCACCTTTGAGGTTACCTCGGTCAACAGCCGTCACTTGGAGGTCTCGCTACGGCTGCCGCGCGGTCTTTTGAGTTATGAATCTCCCCTGCGCAAGCTGGCCGACAGCCGTCTGGGGCGGGGAAAGATTTTCTGCCAATTGACCTTGGAACGGACCGACGCGCAGCCCGAAGTCGGCTTCAATGCGGCATTGGCGGGACGGTACGTTGCGATCCTGAGGGGATTTGCGGCTGAACAGAAGATCGCCGCCGAGATTTCGATCAGTGACGTCGCGCGGTTTCCCGATGTCTGGACCAACGAGGCCCCACCGTCGGAGGATGTCTTAGGCGGGATCCTCAACGAATCCTTGAATGCAGCGCTCGATGGCCTGATCAAAGCGCGTGAGACCGAGGGCGCGGTCCTCGCAGCAGATCTGCGCAAGCGATTGACACTGGTCGACGAAACTCTGTCCCACATTAAAGAGCGCGCCGCCGAAGTGCCGGCACATATTCGTCAGAAACTGACCGAACGAATCGAAGACTTATTCTCGGGGGCGCAATTCGATCCGCAACGCCTCGCGCAGGAAGTCGCGTTCATGGCCGACCGCGCCGATGTCACCGAGGAATGCGTGCGTCTGGATGTTCATCGCGAGCATTTTGCCGGGGCGCTGCAAGCGGGCGATGCGGTCGGACGTCGTCTCAACTTCCTGGTGCAGGAAATGAACCGCGAGGCCAATACGATCGGCTCCAAATCGGCAACGCCGGAGCTGTCGTCGCGTGTGGTGGAATTGAAGGAAGAACTCGAACGGATCCGCGAACAGGTTCAAAACGTCGAGTAATGCGGCCATTTCCGCGGACTGGATGCGATGCCGAAACGATGGACCGGGACTCCACTGCTCGTCATCATCTCGTCGCCGTCGGGCGGAGGCAAGTCGACGGTGATCCGTCGGCTCCGTACGCGTCATCCGGAGTTTCTCTACTCGGTGTCGGTCACGACCCGTCCCCGGCGCCGGAGAGAACGCGCCGGCGTTCATTATCGTTTCGTCAGCGAGGCGGCATTCGCCGCGATGCGCCAGGGGCGGAGGTTGGTCGAATGGGCTTCCGTGCACGACTGTTTCTACGGCACACCGACGGCCAATATCAGGCGGGCGAAGCGACTCAAGCGCGTGATGCTGTTCGACTTGGACGTACAGGGTGCGGCACGCCTGAAAGACAGCGTCGCCCATGTGGTCACACTGTTTCTGCGGCCGCCGTCGTGGGCGGTCTTGCGGCGACGTCTGGTCGGGCGAGGATCGGATAGCGCCGCTCGGGTACGCCGACGCCTGCAAACTGCGCGCGCGGAATTGCGGCGCACGAAAGAATATGACTATGTCGTGACCAACAACCGGCTCGACTCGTGCGTTTCCGATTGCGAGTCGATTATCCGCGCGGAACTGCTCAGGCAGAGTCCGCGTTAGAAGGGCAGAAGGAGCACATAATGGCCAAACCCAAAGACGACCTTGAAAAAGATAATCCGCTCGATGAAGAAGACGATGATCTCGAGGACGAAGAAGACGACATAGACAAGGCGCCGACCAATGGCGAGGGCCGTGGCATGACCTTCCAGCCGGCGTCGTTTGCCATCGAGAAGGCCAAGCGACCGCCCCGTCCGGTCCGGCCCAAGTTGCAGTCGTTGGAAAACCTCCACGAACACGCGAAGAATCGATACGAAGGAGTGCTGATCGCCGCGGCGCGCGCTCGGCAATTGAACGCCAAGAAAGTGGCGCTGGAAGAGCGCGGTTTAGACGAGGCCATGGAGTTGAAACGTTACAAAATGACATCGCATGCCCTCGGAGAACTGTTGAGCGGTCAAATCAAAGTTCGTCGCACCGGCGAAGCGCCGCCCGCGTAGCTACGACAGCACTGTCGCTGGTCGTGATCCTGCCGTGGGAGGGTTGGATATCGATTCTAAGTCATTTCGGTGCATAGGATTTTCTGCCTCGATCGGCCGGGGAGAGCTTGACCCCGACCGATTTGCCTTGTCCGGCGGTTGCAAACGAATTAGACTGGCGCCCCTTTGTGGGGAGTTGAAATAAAACCGTGCATTTATATATGGGGATCACTCAATACTGCTCAATACTTTCATAGAAGTCCCGATAGAACCGAGCGTGTGGGTCATGGTAACATCGGAAGTACCCAGCCCGACTGAGAACTTTTCCGGAGATCGGTTGTTTGATACGCGACGGGCAACGCGGCGTAATCTGTAGCAAGTGCAGAGGTTATGGCAAAGAATCTGGTAATCGTCGAGTCACCGACCAAGACCAAGACTTTGGCGAAGTTTCTTGGAAACGGCTATTCCATTGCCGCGACCATGGGCCATTTAATCGACCTGCCCGCGAAGAAGCTGGGGGTCGATCTCGACGATGATTTCCGCCCCGCTTACGTCCCGATTGAAGGTAAAGAGAAGATAGTCAATAGCTTAAAGAAAGAAGCCAAGAAGGCCGAGACGATCTATCTCTGTCCCGATCCCGACCGCGAGGGAGAAGCGATCGCGTGGCATGTCCTCAACCTTCTCGAAGGCGTTAAGGCCGACATCAAGCGCGCTTCCTTTAATGAGATCACCCAATCGGCGGTGCTCGATGCGCTCAAGCATGCCGGCAGCATCGATCAGCGGAAGGTCGATGCCCAGCAGGCGCGCAGGGTCTTAGACCGAATCGTCGGGTATCAGGTCAGTCCGTTTCTGTGGAAAACAGTCTGCCGGGGGCTTTCGGCGGGACGTGTCCAGTCGGTCGCGCTGCGGCTGGTGTGCGAACGGGAAGCCGAAATCCGGGCCTTCGTTCCGCAGGAATACTGGACCATCGACGTAGACTTGCACAAGAAGGGTGAACGCAAAAAGATCGTTTTCACTGCGACCGTCGCCGAAATCGACGGCGACAAGGTCGAGATTCAAAACGAGAAGGCGGCCCAATCGATCGAGGACGATCTGCGCCATTCGTCGTTTGTGGTCGGGTCCGTCAAGACCCAGGAACGCCGTCGCAAGCCACTCGCTCCCTACATCACATCGACGCTGCAGCAGGATGCCGCGGCGCGGCTGAGCATGTCGCCCAAGCGCACGATGCACCTGGCGCAGGAGCTGTACGAAGGTGTGGAGTTGGGCAACCGTGGATCGGTCGGCCTCATTACATACATGCGCACCGACTCGACGCGCATCGCCAAGGAAGCGCAGGATGAAGCGCTCAAGCTGATCAAGAAGTCGTTCGGCAAAGAGTACGCTCCCGAGACTCCGAATGTCTACACAACCAAGAGGCGGACACAGGATGCGCACGAGGCGATTCGGCCGACCTACTTCGATCTGCCGCCGGAGGGGATTCGCAAGAACCTTTCACCGAGCCAGTTTAAGCTCTACACGCTGATCTGGAACCGATTCCTGGCTTCGCAAATGACGCCGGCCGTTGTCGAGCGGACGTCAGTCGACATCAAGGCCGAGACTGAGCCCACCGGCAAAAAGAAGTCGGGCCGGACCTATACGCTCAAAGCCGGCGCTGAAAAGGTCTTATTCCCCGGATTTCTCAAAGTCTACGAGGATGTTGCGACCAACGGCGATGAGAATCCCCAGCAGAAGCCGTTGCCACCGCTCCAGGCGGATGATCCGCTGCAGATGGTGGATTTGTCGTCGGAGCAGCATTGGACCAAGCCCCCGCCCCGTTTCTCAGAAGCGACTTTGGTCAAGGAACTTGAAGCGAACGGTATCGGGCGGCCGTCGACGTACGCGCAGATCATCGCGACCATCGTCGCGCGTAACTATGTTCGCCTGGAAGAGCGGCGATTGCAGCCGACCGACTTGGGTGAGACGGTCAATTCGATTCTGATTGAAGCGTTCCCGGAGCTCTTCAACGTGGAGTTCACCGCCGAGATGGAAACCGAGCTGGACCGCATCGAGGAAGGCACGGAGACATGGACAGAGATCATGAAGGCATTTTATACGCCCTTTTCCGAATCGCTCGACCGTGCCGGCACCCGTACCGCCCAGATCAAAGAGTCGCATCGCGAAATTCTGGATGAGAAGTGTCCCGAATGCGGCTCGGCCCTGATGGTGCGTTGGTCGCGCTCGGGACGATTCATCGCCTGCTCCGGTTATCCGGAGTGCCGTTATACGAGCGACCATGGTCAGTCTCCGGGTAGTCCCGCTGAACAGACAGACGAGAAGTGCGAGAAATGCGGCGCGCCGATGGTCTTCAAGTCGGGCCGTTACGGGCGGTTCCTTGCCTGCTCGGGGTATCCGAAGTGCAAGAACACGCGGTCGATTCCGACCGGTGTCCGTTGTCCTGAAGAGGGGTGCAATGGCGATTTGGTGCCGCGGCGAACCCGCACCGGCCGCACATTCTATTCCTGTTCGAATTATCCCAACTGCAAATATGCCGTGTGGGATCGTCCGGTGCCCCATCAATGCCCCCAGTGCCAGTCGCCGTTTATGCTGTCAAAGAGCACGAAGGCACAGGGCGAACATTACAAGTGCCCGGTCTGCGCGCATGTGATACCCGCCGAGATGGTCTCCGAGACGGCGGCTGCCTGACTTGCTGAGCGACTTTTGTCTTTTGACATCGCAGTAAGTGCTGGCGCGTCTCGGACTTTCTGCACAAGATATCAACGGGGCAATGGCCAACACACTTGCCGCATTAGTAGAACGTTTTCTTCTCGAGCTGGCCAAGGTACGCCGATTCTCACCATTGACGGTGGCGGCTTATGGGCGTGAATTGGAGCGATTTCTTGAAGTTGAGAAGTTGAAGGCGACTGTCGCGTCGGATCGCGTTTTCAGTGCGCGGCGGATGGAGGGGTTCCTGGCGCACTTGGCGGTGCAGGGGCTGTCGAATCGTTCGATTGCGCGGGCCGCTGCGGTGCTGCGCGCCTTTCTGGACTTTCTGCACCGCAGCGGAACCACACAGGAAGCGCTCAGCGAACGCGTCCCCACGGTGAAATTTACGGCGGGCTTGCCGCGATTCAACACGGAGGCACAGATGCGCCAGTGGATCGAATCGCTTCCGCGAAAAACACGCTGGGACTGGCGCGACTGCTGCGTGATCGAGGTCCTCTACGCCAGCGGCGCGCGCGTTGCCGAACTGGTCGCCTTAAACTGGGATGACTTCGATCAACACGCACACACCCTTTCGCTATTCGGCAAGAGGGGCAAGGCACGCCTTGTCCCGATCGGGAGCCGGGCGTCCGCTTCGCTCATGGAGTTGAAGTTGCGCACCCCCGTAGAATCCCTCGCTCCGGATCAGCCGGTGTTTATGAACCGTCGGGAGGAACGCTTGACGACGCGTGCCATACGACGGATCGTGCACAACAGCTTTGCACAGACGGTCGGCGGGCACATGTCACCGCACCGCTTGCGTCATACCTTTGCGACCCACTTATTGGACCGCGGCGCCGGATTGATGGATGTCCGCGAACTGCTCGGGCACGAAAGCGTGGGCACGACCCAGGTCTACACACACACAACCCCCCGTCGCCTGCAGGAGGTTTACGAACGTGCCTTCCCGCTTGACCGCCCGTCCTGACCTGTATCCATCGTTCGGGCAATGGCGTGCGACCACCGTGTTGTGTGTGACCGTGCACGGCCAGACGGCAATGGGCGGCGATGGTCAGGTCACATTCGACGACACCATCCTCAAGCACACCGCGCAAAAAGTCCGGCGTCTGGCGGATGGCACGGTGCTGGCGGGGTTCGCCGGGGCATCGGCCGATGCATTCACATTGTTCGAACGATTCGAAGCCAAGCTGGAAGACTTTCGCGGCAACCTTCCGCGCGCAGCGGTCGAGTTGGCCAAAGACTGGCGATTGGATAAGTATCTGCGACGACTCGAAGCATTGCTCGGCGTCACCGACGGGCGCAACTCGCTGATCATCTCCGGCACCGGCGACGTGATCGAACCCGACGATGCGATCGTGGCGATCGGTTCGGGAGCCCCGTTCGCGCTGTCGGCGGCGCGGGCGCTGGCGCAAAACACCAAGATGTCCGCGGAGAAAATCGTGCGGACCGCATTGGAAATCACTGCCGACATTTGCATCTTTACCAACAAGGACATCGTCGTCGAAGTCCTGTAAAACCCTATGGCACAGAAGTTCACTCCTCCGGCGACAGTGACCGGCCGCGGCTCACCCTTGCGCGAAGAACTGTCGCCGCAGGAAATCGTCACAGCGCTGGACCGTTACATCGTCGGCCAGGATCGGGCGAAAAAGTCGGTCGCGATCGCCCTGCGCAACCGATGGCGCCGGCAGCGCGTCAGCGGACCCCTCCGTGAGGAAATCGCCCCCAACAACATCATCATGATCGGCCCGACCGGGGTCGGCAAAACGGAGATCGCACGGCGGTTGGCGGCCCTGGCTGGCTCGCCCTTTCTGAAGGTCGAGGCGTCCAAGTACACGGAAGTCGGGTATGTCGGACGGGATGTCGAGTCGATGGTGCGCGATTTGGTCGATTTGTCGGTGACTATGATCAAGCGCGAAAAGTCGAACCAGGTGGCGGACAGAGCCGCGCAGCTCGCCGACGAGCGCATCCTCGATATTTTGTTGCCGTCTCCGGTGAAACGGCAACGCGGCACGGAAGACCCCAACGAGGCCGACGCTATCGCCAAGTGGGAGCGGACGCGCGAGAAGCTGCGTGTTCAGTTGAAAGACAATCTGCTCGACGAAAAACAGATTGAGATGGAATCGAGCGAGACGCGTTTTCCGGTCGTGGAGGTGTTCACGCCGCAAGGCATGGAAGAATTCGGCGTGAACATGCGCGAGATGTTCGCGGGGATGATGCCCAGGAAGACCCGGCGGCGCAAAGTGTCGGTGGCCGACGCGCGGCGCGCCCTGACCGCCGAGGAGATCGACAAGCTGGTCGACATGGATGATGTCATCAGCCAGGCCATCGACCGCGCCGAAAACTCCGGCATCATCTTCATCGATGAACTCGACAAGATCGCCGGCGAGCCCGGACGCAGCGGCGGCCCCGATGTCTCACGCGAGGGTGTTCAGCGCGACATCCTGCCCATCGTCGAAGGCACCAATGTGATGACCAAGTATGGCATGGTGCGCACCGACCACGTGCTCTTCATCGCCGCCGGGGCGTTTCACACATCCAAGCCGTCGGATTTGATTCCCGAGTTGCAGGGACGCTTCCCCATCCGCGTCGAACTGGATAGTCTTGGCGCGCCTGAATTTGTGCGCATCCTCACCGAGCCGCAGAACGCGCTCATGAAACAGTACCGCGCGCTGCTGGAGACAGAAGGAATCGACGTAAGATTCACCGACGATGCCGTCGATGAAATCTCACACACCGCGCAACTTGTTAATGATCGCACTGAGAACATCGGCGCGCGGCGACTGCACACGATTATGACCACGCTTCTGGAAGACGTCATGTTCCGCGCGTCCTCGATGAAGGCAAAAGAAGTCGTCTTCGACCGAAAGGACGTCAAGAAGATCCTGCGCGACATCATCGCCGATGACGACTTAAGCCGATATATTCTATAGCACCATCCGATTGGAAGTTGGAGCCAGCGATGACACAAGCCACGGCCATGCCGGCACGCAACGACGCGCATCGAACGACACATGGGTTGGGAATGCCCGGCGGCGTTGCTGCGTCCCACTTCCTGCGGATCACCGATTTTTCATCGGATGAAGTCCGCGCGACCATCGGCTGGGCGATCCGTTGGAAGTCGGGGGAGGTCGCGCCGCGTCCATTGACCGGCCAGGTGGCGGCGCTCATCTTCCATAAGCCCTCCTTGCGCACACGCCAAAGCTTCGAGACCGCCGTCTTCCGTCTCGGCGGGCATCCGATGTTCATTACTGACAAGGAGATTCAGCTCGGTGTGCGCGAGTCGATCCACGATGTCGCCAACGTAATGTCGCGCTATGTCGGCATGATTGTCATCCGCACGTTTAAGCAGTCCGATGTCGACGAGTTGGCACGTCATTCCACCGTGCCGGTCATCAACGCGCTGACCGATTCATTTCATCCCTGCCAGATCATGGGCGACATCATGACCGCGCAGGAGCACCTGGGGCGCATCGACCATCTCACCGTCGCCTTCCTCGGCGACGGCAACAACGTTTTCCACTCCTGGGCCAATCTTGCGGCGCGGATTCCCATGGACCTGCGGCTGGCCACATCACCCCAAACATTGCCCGACCAACAAGTTGTCGATTCGGCCCGCCGCGCGGGCTTAAGCGACATCAAGATCGGTCATGATCCCGTCGATGCAGTCAAAGGAGCCGACGTCGTCTACACCGACGTGTGGGCGTCGATGGGGCAGAAAGAGTTGGCCGAAGCGCGGGCGCAACTCCTGAAACCCTTCCAACTCAATGCCGGTCTGCTGCGGCATGCCAAGCCGTCGGCGATCGTCATGCACTGCCTCCCCGCCGAACGCGGACGCGAAATCACCGATGAGGTCATCGATGGTCCGCAGTCGGTTGTCTTCGACGAGGCCGAAAACCGTCTGTGGGCGCAGGGCGCGATCATCGCGCAGTTGCTCGCAAAGCGGTCGTAGCCGACTCTCAACAGCGGAGGTACTCATGCAGTGGCGGCGGATGGCCATCTTTGTGGCTGCTGCGATCGCGGTGCTGATCGTCATCGCCGGTTGCTCCAGGGGCGTCGACAACCAGACCAGCGACCTGACAAAAGAAGAGCAATACGATGAGATCGCCCCGTTCATCGACATGATGATCTCCTCGGCATCACTGCAGTTCGGCGGCGCATTCTGGGATGGCGTCTCCGAAGAGGACATCCAGACGGTGCCTCTGGAGGTTCCCGGCTTGGGCAAACCGGTGGTGTCGAACACCGAATCGATCTCCGTGGTCTACAATCCCGCGAAGGGATGGTGGTTTATCAGCGCTGAACTCAGCGAAACCGACTCGCTCGGAACGATGACGATGCTGATCTCCGACTCGGTGCGATTTGAGACCGCTGCCGGAGACCCGCAGATCGAGCCCGACGAGACCACGGATCGTTTCCGTCACGGCGGATCATTGAGCTTCGACTGGCTGCTCGATGGTGACTCGGTCACGCTTGATTTTTCGGTGACGATCGCATCGCACGCCGATGTCTCCGGCATCAACACGCCGACCGCGACGGCCGTGGGCGCGACGACCGCCTCCATGGGAATCGAGGCCGACACTCCCGAGGGCAGCGGGTCATTTGTCTTCGATGTCAGCGCCGAGGCGAGCAATATCCAGATGAACACCTCTGACGGCGGCGACGCGTGTCCCTATGACGGGACGCTGGCGCTGGACATGAGCGTCGATATCGACGTGACCGAAGACGGCAACCATCTGGAAGCCAGCGGCGACTGGGATGTGGCGGTCGAATTTATCGGCGGCGGCCGCGCCGCGATCGTGATCGATTCCGACGATTTCCATCTTGAGACGGAGGAGACAGTCTGTCCGACCGTGCTGTAGGTCGTCCCGTCTTATCGCGCATCTGACGGCCGCCCCGTAGGCGGCCGTTTTTGTTGCCCGCTCTTGTGCGTTGCCCGTTGCGATGCTGTCATCCCCCGCATTATCTTCACGTGACTGCCTGACCCGACTTCGATATGAGTCACGAACGAATCGTAACTGGAACCACAAATGGAGGGATCGCGATGAAGCAGCGGTTGATTCGAACTGTGATTGCATCGGCAGTGGCTGGGTCACTGTTGGTGGGATACGGCTGTGGCAGCGACGACAACGGCAGCGGATCGACCAGCGACCTGACGCCGGAGCAACAGATCGCCCTCATCAATCTGGTACTTGGCGATGAAGGGTCGAACACTGCCTTGGCCTCGACGGTCTACCCCGTGATGTTAAACCAGGCGGCCTTCGGGTTTTGGGATGGTGTTGATGCAGGGGATATCGATCCATTCCTGGGGCTGTTCGGGCCGCTCACCTCGGCGGCGGCAATCGCCGATCGGGTACTCGCTGCCCATCTGGGGAAACAGAGCCCATTTGCGGATGGGACCCCAACCCTGCAAGAGCAGATTGTCTCGCTTGTGCAAGGGGCGGCGCTGCAAGACGAAGAAATCGTCTACAATGCCGAGACCGGCTGGTGGGTCATCGACTTTGACTACTCTGCGGAAATCCCGGAAGAAGGTCTAACTCTCAGCTTTGATGTTGCGCTCATGGATTCGGTGCGATTCGAGGACACAGAAGGGGCGGCACAGCAAATTCCGGGTGAGACAACCGCGCGGTTCCGCCGGGGCGGAAGCGGCGAGCTTCAGATTGGGCTGACACCGCAGGGCAAATCCTCCGCACACGAAGGCGGAACAATCACCGTCGGAATTGCCAACTCCGGTATCATTGATGATCTGAATACGTCGCTGGTTGATGTCGGTGGGAACTCCGATTTGCAACTGATTGTGGACTTGGGTATCCCTGCGGATCCTGAGCTTGAAGTTCCCGAGACAGATCTCCAGGCGGATATCACTCTGACCGGCGAAACGACAGACCTGCTCATTCCGGTTGGTCTCAAGCAGAACGGGTTTTGTCCCGTATCGGGGGAATTCGAGGCAGGGCTGGACGCTGACATTACCGCCGAGACAGAAAGCGGGCGAGCCAGCTTTCAGGGTGGCTGGGACCTGACATTATCCATCGACGGCGACACCCAGACCGCTGACCTGAGCTTGCAAGCTGACGGTTACACGTACGAGCAGACGACAGAAATCTGTCCCGACGAATAACCCCTCGCGCCAATCGTGATCGATCCCCCGCCTCGTGCGATCCGCACGGGGCGGGTTTTTGTGTATATTGGCTGCGTACGGCTTGGGAAGCGGTCGCGAAAGGATGGCTGATTCGCATCATAAGGGCGTCGTCGCGCTTGTCGTTGCAGCATTGCTGGGGCTGAATCTGTTCTCCTTATCATGCAGCAACAAGTCGCCGTCATCGCCGGAGGTGCCGGTCGTTCCGAACGGATACGCCGAGTTTCGCGAAGCGCTGAGTTCCGCACTCGCGGAGTGTTGCGCACTGCTCAACGAAGCGATGAATCAACGCAATCCTGTTGAATTCAGCTCGGTCCCCGGAATCGACTGGCCGATCTCGGTCGAAGACAACCCCCCCACCGGAATTGAGACCGGCGGCGAGTTTATCATCGCGAATGGGACACAGCAGAACGACTCGTTTACGACATTCTTCTCCGAATTCGTGTCCCGGACCGGCGCACTGGGAGTGCTCGAGCCGGATGACACGTCGGCTGTGTACTTCGTCGAGTACCGTCGCACTTTCACGCGCTTTGCGGCCGGCGAAGACGGCAGCGAAGTGTGGAGCATCACGCTGGAAGCATTCATCGAACACCTCGACACCGACACCGCCGCTGTGCTGTTGACTTTGAGTGCGCGACAGCTTGACAAGCTGCACTGCTTCGACGGCGATTGCCAACGCTTCGAGATGAGCATCGACGGCCTGATGCTGAGAATCAACGAACTGTTTCGGGAGCCGGTGCCCGGCTCGGTCAGCGGCGTATTCTCCGAACGATTCACGACCGATACCGATTCGATGATGACGAAGACCGAATGGAATCTGGTCGGTTCGTTAATCGCATCGGGCGTTGCCGATCTCTCGATTGCCACCTCGTCCGGCGCGGTCCGCGACACGCTCTCGTTCTGCCGTTGACTCTCCGTTCCATCCACGCCTATCCTCGATTCCGGAGCCGCTGACGATCGGCGCGCGGTCGATTCGACGATGGAAGAGATCATCAAATACGCCGGCTGTTTTGTCTGTGGCGATCAGAACCCTGAAGGGCTGCGCATCCGGTTTTATTATGATGACCACCGACAAGCGGTGGCCGACTGCGAAGCCGATCCGAAGTTTCAGGGATACAAAGGCGTCTTCCATGGCGGATTGGCGGCAACGCTGCTCGATGAAATCATGGTCAAGGCGGTCCTGGCGGAACGCCGCTATGCGATGACCGCCGAAATGAGTGTGCGATTCAAGTCGGCGATCAGGGTCGGAGAGCGGCTCCATTTGATCGGTCGCGTGACCAGGCGTCGGGGTCGGTTGTTTGAAACTGAAGGCGAGATCGTGACATCGGACGGCGCGATTCGCGCCACGGCCACCGGGAAGTATCTTGAGCTTCCTGAAGACACGCGACGGACTATGCTGTAGCGCCCGGAAATCAACCCCGCCCTGCACACCTGTCGCACTCGTTTGCAGTCTCAGGCGCCAATTCTGAGAAGTCATCACCCTGCCTGACCGCCGCCCTCTCTATCGTCTTGGCCGACAGCAGATTAGGATGGCGACGGCCGGGGCGTTCCGGCGGCACTCCGGTTGCACGGTGCGGGATGGTCTCAGACCCGGGCGAGGTCTCAAACCAAAGGGATTGCCGATATGCGTTGCTACTTCTGGGGAACCAACAACAGACCATTGCGTGAGGAGCGCGCTCTCGGTGTGGTCTCCTTCGCCATTCCCGACTGGGGCGTTCAATTCCGCGCCGCACGCACCGGTGACGCGACCGAATGCGAATACGCGGCACTCCTGGCGCTGTTGCGATTCGTCGAGAACAACAAGAGCGCCTTTGAGGGGACACGCCTCGAGTTTTATACCGATGCGTCCGCCGTTGTCTATCAGGTCAACCGCCACACGCCGGTACTCCCTGCCCAGGCGCGCCAATGGAGTCTGGCGCGGCGGTTGCGAACATTGTTCCCATTCGAGCTCGGTTGGATCCCCAAGGAACAGAATCGCGCTTTCAGCGGCGTGCTCGAACTGGCGCCGTTTCAGATGAAACGATCGCTGCAATACCCAAAGCTCGATCCGCCGTCGGCTGCCGATCCGCGCGGCGGCAATACGCCCGGCAACTCCTAAACGAGCCGTTCGGCTTGTCCATCCTTTTACAACTGCCGCATCTGTCCCCTTGTGTCATGTCCGCTGCCGCGTAATATTCTCATTACGATGCCGACTTCTGTCCATCGGATGCTGGATCGGCTCAGCACAATTGCGGCGTTGTTCATGGCAGTGAGCATTGCTTCTGCCGGGCAAACTCCGGCGGTCGAGCTTCGATCCGAATTCGAAACTGAATTCTCGGGCAGCGAATGGGTCGTATTCAGTTCCGGCGGCTGGTCAACAGTCGAAAAAGGGAAGGTCTGCTTCTACGACGAATCCGGTCGGCTCAAAGAGTCGGTCGACTTGCGGGGCAAGGAAGTCCTCACCGCGCCCCTCGCGGCGGAGCGAGTCGGTGTACTGCTGTATGCCGATCGCCAGCCGATGACGTTGTCGGTCGTGCGCTTTGAGATGTACGATCCCAATGGCATTCGCACTCTGGCGATCGACAATCCCGGCTTCAACAAGGCGATCCTCGCTCCCAATGGTGCCGCCGTATGCGGGATCGTCGGTGCGGAAGGGCTTGAGGGCACCGTCCTGGAATTCCGCGATGAGAACGGACGCGTCTCCGACACCATTGCCGTCGATGCCTTCAAAAGCGGACGGTACTCCCGCGACGGCAGCCGCTTCTTCTATCAGACTGGCGACGGCGCGCTCAATGTCGCCCGTGGAAACGGCCAGATGCTCTACGCTCTCGGCATCGCCGATTCCTGGGCGTCATCGGTTGACGGCCAGATCGTCGCTATCGCGAGACAGAGCACGATCCGCCTCTTCTCCGGCGGGGCGGGAGTCGGCGAGTTGGCGTGGCCCGCCGAATACGGATCCATCCGCAGTGTGGCGCTCTCACCGGATGCCGGCTACGGCGCGGCTATTTCCGCCGATCGATTGGCACTGTTCCGTGTCGAGCCCGGCGAGTTGCTCTGGGAGTTTGTCAACGATGTCCCCGGCTGGAACCTCCGTTCACTCGACATTTCGAAGAATGCCGACTGGGTCGCGGTCGGCGCCGATTATGATCCCGGCGCGACATCGACCCTGCGCCACGCACAGAGCCGCTGCCTCGTGTTCAATCGCCATGGTGAGTTGATCGGGCGCCGCGCGCGCGCGCCCAAATCCTGGGGCGCCCAGTATCCCATGGTGCGATTCATCGGCGACCATCAGACGCTGCTGTTCGCCGACCGCGACGGGATGTCACGTCTGCGCATTATCCCGCCAGGCGCCACCGAGTATTGAGCATGCGCGGCTCCGAGTTGACACTCGATCACGGGGCCTGCGCTGAATGCGGCCTGTGTGTCGCGGTGTGCGCGTATGACGCCTTGGTGCTGCGCCCAACAGAGCTGGAGATCATCCACGAGGAGTGTGTGCTCTGCGACGCGTGCGTGATCGCCTGCCCGACGGAAGCGCTGGCCATCGAGTAGTGCGCACGTCTTTGACCGATGAAAACCGACCGCCATTTTGATGTGGTTGTCGTGGGCGCCGGTCCCGCCGGAGGGTTGGCAGCGCTCACCGCTGCGCGCGCCGGGCTGCGCACGCTCTTAGTCGAGAAACATCACACGATCGGCGAACCGCTGTGCTGTGCCGAAGGAATATCTCGGTGTGGTTTGACCGACAACGTCGAGTTGAATCGCGACTGGGTGGAGGCCGATGTCGAGCGGTGTTTCCTGGAATCGCCGGGCGGCCACACGGTCGAGTTCTCGCATCCCGACGCCGGGTTTGTGCTCTCGCGGCGACGCTTCGAGCAGGGAATGGCCGACATGGCCGCCGAGGCGGGCTGCGACGTCGCAACCGGCACGGAAGTTGTCGGATTGCTCAACGGGAAGAACGACCGGTTCACCGGCGTGCGCCTGCTGGAGGGCGAGCGCGAAGACTCTGTCGGGTGTGAACTGATCATCGCCGCCGACGGAATCGAGTCGATGGTTGCTCGCTGGGCCGGTCTGGACACAACGCTGTCGGTCGATCACATGGATTCGGCCGCGCAATTCCTCTTCGGCGATGTCCCGGATCTTGATGCGTCGCGCATGGAGTTTTACTTCGGGACGAGAGTCGCACCCGGCGGCTACGCCTGGGTGTTTCCCAAGGGGAACAACACCGCCAATGTGGGAATTGCCATCGCGCCGGCGGTGGCCAACAGACAAAAGGCGATGTCGCTTTTGCGCGAATTCATCAAGTACCGTTTCGGCAAACCCGACCCCAAGCCATTGAAGCGTTCTGTCGGCGGTATTCCCGAGTTTTGCGGACGGCGCTTCCTGCTGAAGCGGAATGTCATGGTCGCCGGCGATGCCGCGCGTCTGCTGGATTCGATCACCGGCGCGGGGATCGCCAATGCCTTGTGGTCGGGACGGCTCGCTGCGAATGCCGCAATCGACTACATGCGCGACGGCAGCGGCAACCTGTCCATACTGCGACGCTATCCCGATAACTGGATGGCGGCACGCGGACGTGAGATGCGTTTCTTTCTGTGGACGCGACGCGTGTATCTGCGCATGACCGACGCCGACTTTGATGCTCTCTTCAAGGCACTGGGACCAACGTACGACAAGAAAACAATCTCCGGCATCGATCCCATCGACGTCATCAAGTCCGGATTGCGTGGGACGTCCTCGATACTGCGACTCGCACGGCATGTCATGGCGTGAGGACACTGAGTACTTTTCGTGTCCGTGACCAATCGTTGACCATGATTCATCGACAATGTCGTCGCCTTGACTCACCACCTTCATTGGATCACCTTATTGTGCGCTTATAATCGGATTGAGGAGGCGAGCGATGGAACGGCGTGATGCACTGGGACTGATGGGAACGGCGGCGGCGGGTTTGCTGGCAGGCGGCTTGACAAATTCGACATGGGCGCAATCCGGTGAGGCATTGGCGATGCCGGGGTGGGATGGCGCGAAGGGCGAGTATGTGCTGCCGCCTTTGCCGTACGCGTACAACGCCCTGGAACCGTCGATCGACGAGCAGACCATGCGGCTGCACCATGACATCCATCACGCGGGGTATGTCCGGGGGATGAATAAGGCGCTCGTCGATTTGAAATCGGCGCGTGCTGCCAACGACTTTGCCGCGATCAAAGCGATCAGCCGCGATCTGGCTTTCAACGGGTCGGGACACGTCCTGCACTGTATCTTCTGGGACAACATGACGCCGACCGGTGCCGGTGGGACACCTTCCGGCGATCTCGGCAAAGCGTTAGGAGACAGCTTTGGCTCGGTCGACTCATTTCGAGCGCAGTTCTCCGCGGCGGCGGGCGCCGTCGAGGGCAGCGGCTGGGGAATCCTCGCGTGGGAACCGGTTGGACGCAACCTTGTCGTCCTCCAGGCCGAGAAACACCAGAATCTCTCCGTTTGGGGAGTGACACCGCTGTTGGTGCTCGATGTCTGGGAACACGCTTACTATCTCAAGTATCAAAACAAGCGCGGCGACTACATCAAGGCATTCTGGGACGTAGCGAATTGGTCGGATGTCGCGCGACGGCTCACGGCGTGTGCCGGAACATAGGGGGAGTGGCAGCGCCGTTTCTGAGGACAGTACTTGTTCCGCTCTCGCGCCGGGGCTAACTTGGGCGGCCATGTTCGCAGTCGACACAAGCTCTATCCACCGCTTGGGGAGGATTTCGTGAGAAAGATGACGGTCACGGCAATGCTCTGCGTCTCCGCACTATTACTGAGTGCGGGGCCGGTATCGGCACAACTGGGCGGTCTGAAGAAGAAAGCCGAAGACAAGGTCAAAAAGGAAGCCGAGAAGAAGGTCGACACCCCGTCCGAGACTCCGGCGACTCCTCAGGGCGAAACCGGGAAGGATCAGGCGTCGCAATCGCAGGAAGCCGCGGGGGCAGAACCGGGCAGCGGCCCTTGGCTCAACTACGACTTTGTTCCGGGGAATCGTGTGATCTTTTATGATGATCTGACCGCCGAGCAAGTAGGAAACTTCCCGCGACGATTTGAGTTCGGCGAGGGGAACATGGAAGTCGCCGACTGGGACAAGACCCGTTGGCTGCGCGCATCGACCTGGAGCCGATTCAGCATCGGATTGCCCGAGACTCTGCCCGAAAAGTTCACCATCGAGTTTGACTTCTTTGCGCCGCCGGGATACAACAGCATCGGGATCAGCGGTGAAGACCCGGAGTTTAGCGGCAGCCAGAGTGTCGAACAGGCGCAAATCTATCTCGACATCACCAATCGCCAGGCGGGTCTGCGCAACTTGAAAGCGGCCACGCCGATTGCAATGGGGGCGATCGATGACGCCGTCTTCAGTCGCCCGATGCACTGCCGCGTGCTGGCTGACGGCGGGTACATGAAAGTTTACATCAATGAAAAACGCCTCGCCAATGTCCCCAAATGCACATTCCCGCGCGCCGACAAGCTCTATTTTGACATCGCGGCGAACGACGATCGTCCGTTGTTGCTCGCCAACTTCCGCGTCGCGTCCAGTGACAAAACGATCTACGATGCCCTGCTCGATTCAGGACGCGTTGCCACGCAGGGCATTCTCTTCGATTCCGGCTCCGACCGTCTCCGTCCCGAATCGACCCCGACATTGAAGGAGATCGGTAAGATGCTTACGGACCACGCCGATCTGAAGCTGATCATCGAAGGACACACGGACAACACTGGTGACGACGCCTCCAATCAGTCGCTCAGCGAACTCCGCGCCAATGCCGTGCGCGACTATCTGATCGCTGAGTTCGAGATTGACGAATCGCGCTTGCAGGCAAAGGGATACGGCGAATCCCATCCTGTGGCGAGCAATGACACGCCGGAAGGTCGTCAGTCCAATCGCCGCAGCGAGCTGGTGAAGCTGTAGACGCCGCCTCGGTACGCTTCGCCGACCGGGCGGTCGGAGCATGATTCGACAACTTGATGGCCGCCGGCATTGATTGCCGGGCGAAAGTGTTTCTCGGTGTCCGGCATCATCGTATGCCGGATGCCGAACATCACACGATTACTTCGGTTTGACGATGTCCGCTTTCGTGGATTCGACGATCGCCATCAACTCGGAGGTCTCCTTTTCAGGCACACTGTGTTTGGCAAGGACGCCCTTGAGGATTTCCACCATTCGATCCCAGTCTACTTCCGAGATGTTGAGATGCGCGTGCGACTCTTTCATGCCGCGTCCGGTGTATTGACATGGTCCGCCGGTGGCCTGACACACCATGGCCGTGACGTGGTACTTGAGATATGGTGCGGGTACCAGTTTCCTTGCCTTGTCGATGGCGGGATTCCGATTGAGGATCGAATCCGGCACCATCGCGTCGATGAAATCGCTGACGACCACCGAGATGGGCGCCAGACCGCCGAGGCGCTCGTACAGTGAACGGGTCTCGGTCTCCGGCGCGTTCTGAGATCTCGCGACCAACGGGACTGTGGCGCACACGGCGACCGCGAGAATCGTGATCACCGAGGCAGTTTTCGTTCGGACCATTGTGCTCTCCTCCATCTTAACGAGTGTCTCCGCGACCGGCTCGCGGCCGCTCTCTTGTTGTCTCGCACGGGTTCCTCAATCTCTTTGAAGACGACAATACAGGCCGGAGGGTCGCCGCTACGCCCCACGCCAGTGTCGTATCATCACAAAACTATGACGCTCAGGACACCTTCTGCAACATACAAATCATCGCCACGCCATGTCGAATGACCTTGTCTCTGCGGCCGGTCGCCCGGATTGCCGCCTTCGCCGGACGAGGGGGCAACTCCTGGACAGATCGCGTGCGAGCGAGCCGCCCTTCTCAGATTCATTGCCATTCCGAGGGAGACGAATGATCAAGATGGCGGTTGACGCGTCGTCCGTTCCCCGCTCGGAGCCCACACAGAAGCCCCGCATCGGCGGGGCTTTCTACATTTCTCAAGGGCCCGATCAGGAAGCTGCTGGGTTTTGAGTCCGCTTTGACAAGCGCGATTTGAGGCGGGCGGCTTTGTTGCGGTGGATGATGCCGCGCGACGCGGCTTTGTCGAGCGATGAGGTCAGTGCGCGCAATTTTTCCTCACGCCCCTCGGTTTTCTCGGCAGCCGCGAAATCCTTGAGTGCGCCGCGCAGATTGGATTTGTGACGGCGGTTGGCGCTGGTGCGCTTGATGGTCTGGCGCAGATGCTTGCGGTCGGCGGGACGACGTTTCGACACGATCTACCTTTCTTTTCCTCGTTGGTCCCCTCGCCGGGGACGGGTATCCTGTTGCGATCCGGACCTGGCGCGGCCCGCGCCAGGTCGAAGCACGAATATAACACATGGAACCCGAAAGACAAGCATCCCAAAACGGTCCGCCCGCGCCGAATGGCCGCTCTGACCCGACACGATTCGCACGCCGCACCGGGACTGTCGCCGGGGCGACCATGCTCTCACGCGTGTTGGGAATCGTCCGTGAGCAGGTCATCGCCTATTATTTTGGTGCGGGGGCGATGGCCGATGTCTTTGTCGCCGCCTTTCGAATCCCCAATCTGTTACGTGACTTTCTGGCGGAGGGGGCATTCTCCGCTGCCTTTGTACCGACGTTTACTTCCACCCTCAGAACCGAAGGCAAGCAGGCCGCATTCGAACTCCTCAATCGCGTGCTGACAGTTCTGTCCCTGGGGTTGGCGTTCGTTTGCATCGTCGGGATCATCATCACACCGCAGATCGCCTGGGTTTTCTCCGGCGGCGAAGGCGATACGCCGGACAAGGTGGAACTGCTGGTGACGATGGCGCGCTGGATGTTTCCGTTTCTGTTGCTGGTCTCTTTGGCAGCGGCGTTGATGGGTGCGCTCAATGCCTTTGGGCACTTCGGGATGCCGGCACTGGCCCCGGCGGGGTTCAATGTCGGAGTGATCGGCGCTGCCGTCTTCGTGTCACCGCGGTTGGAGACGCCGGTGCTGGCGTTGGCGTGGGGAGTCCTCGCGGGTGGCTTGCTGCAATGGGCGACGCAGGCGGTGCTGCTTCATCGCATCGGATTTCGTATGCGGTGGCAGCGGGGCTGGCGCGATGCGCGTGTACGCACAGTGCTGCGATTGATGCTCCCGGCCGCCATCGGCGCGGCCGCGGTGCAAGTGAACGTACTGGCGATGACACGTTTCGCCTGGACGCTTGGCGACGGACCGGTTGCCTATCTCAACTACGCGTTTCGTATCCTGTTCGTGCCGCTCGGAGTGTTCGCTGTTGCGGCCGCGACTGTCGGGCTTCCGCGACTGTCCGAACAGGTGGCGGCCGGCGACGAGCACGACGCGCGCGAGACCTACGCGCGCACGCTGCAGACGGTATTCTTTCTTGTGCTTCCGACCGCGATCGCATTTTGGCTCTTCGGTGAGATGATCTGCGCCGCACTCTATCAACGCGGCCAGTTCAGCGCCGACGATGCGTATCACACGGCGCGGGCGCTGAAGTATTACGCGATTGGCCTGCCGGCCATGGCGGCAGTCCGTGTGACCGCGCCGGTCTTCTATGCGCACAAGGACACACGCACGCCGATGTACTGCGGCGTCGCATCGATCCTGGTCAATCTGGTCGCCATGGCCCTCCTTCGTGAACCGTTGGGATATGCGGGACTGGCCCTGGCAGTTGCCGGGTCGGCGGTGGTACAGGCGGGGTTGCTGATCCTGCTGGGGCAGGCACGTCACGGACCGCTGCGGGTCCGAGCGGTTCTCGGGCACTGTGTGGTCTTTGCCGCGCTCGGCTGGCTCGCGGTCCGTATCGGAGAATGGATGGCACTGCGCCCGTCGATCCAGGGACTTCCCCTCGGGATCATCACGGTGACACTTGTCGCGATTGCGACCGCGGGGCTCGTCTACATTGCGACAACCTGGATGTTCGGTTACCGTCATCTCGGCGCAGAGTTTGCTCTGCGACGGCGCTGACACACGATTTGCATGTCTGACACAACGACATTTGCCTCCCGCGTTCCCGTCGGCGGACGGCGTTGTCCGGCGCTGTGGTGCGCGGTTCTGGTGGCACTCGGCATCGTCGTCGGCGATCGCTGGGGGACACCGCTGGTCTGGTGTGCGGTACTGACCGGCCTGCTGCTCCTCTCGTTGGCGTTGTATGGGATTCCGAATCCAAAGTTGTCGACAGTCGTCACGGCAATGTTCGTCTTGGTCAGCGTCGGGGCGTTCCGAATTGCGGTCGAGAATGCCGGACGTCCCCACGCGGGATTGTTGGAACTGGCAGAATCACGGCGGCCGGTAGAGTTGTTCGGACGCATCGCCGGGATTCCCTATCAGAGGTCCCACGGCTGGCGCGCGCCGTTCGAATTGAAGGCGGTGAGCGCGGCTGGAAGCACGGCGCCGCTTTCGTCCCGGCTCCTGCTGTCAACGGGCCACTCGCTGGACGACGTTCGCTATGGCGACTATGTACGCTTCCGCGGATATGTACGATTTCCCTTTATCCGTCGCAATCCCGGGGGGCTCGATTACGCCCGCCATTTGCGGCGCCAGGGGATGGATGCCATCGCCACGCCCGTTGCCGGGCTTCGCATTCTGGCTTCCGAGGGATCGCTTTGGTCGCCGACAAATCTTGTCGAACCGGCCCGGCGGTGGATTCGGAGCATTTTCGTCGAGAATCTTCCGCCCGAGTCGAGCGCGCTGCTCTTGGGGTTTCTGCTGGGAGACACCGAACGGATTCCGCAATCGGTCGTGGATCAGTTCCGTGATTCCGGCGCCCTGCATCTGCTGGCCGTCTCGGGCGCCAATGTCTGGCTGATCGTCGGAGTGTTTTTCTGGCCGCTGTATGTGCTTCGCGTCAATCGGCGCATCCGCACATCGGCACTGATCATCATCGTCGTCCTGTTCGCGTTTCTCACGCGCAACGAGCCGTCGGTTGTCCGCGCCGCGATCGTCGTCACCATGGTGATGCTGGCCGGGGTCGTCCATCGGCCCGTTGACATCATCAATGCCGTCGGCTCTGCCGGGTTTCTGATTCTGCTGATCGCGCCGTCGCAATTGTTCCGCCCGGGATTCCAGCTTTCGTTCGCGGCAGTGCTGGCGATTGCCGTAATGCTGAGACGGGTTCACTCGTTGTGGAGTGATCCTCGCGCCGGACGTCTCAAGCGCATCTCGCGCGGAATCTTGTTCATCACCGTCTCATCGGCCGCCGCCAGCATCGCCACGGCTCCGGTCTTAGCCGCACATTTCGGCACCGTCCCGCTCGTCGGGGTGTTCTCCAACATCGTCATGGTCCCGCTCGCCGGTCTGACGGCGCAACTGGGCGTCGTGGCCTTGGGGGTCGGGGTTGTGACCCGCTCGCTGCCGGACTTCATGACATGGCCCTTGCAGCTACTCATTCGAACGGCGACCGGTGTGGCTGGGTTTTTCGCCGGGTGGCCGCATGCTGTCGTCGACTGGCCTGACCCTTCGATCGCGTCGATCACGCTCTTTTATGTCTTGCTGAGTTTGCTGTTGGCATGGCGCTTTCGCTACGCGTGGATGCGGCCGGCTGTATACACCGCGTTGGCATTGGTCGCCTGGCAGAGCGTGTCTGTCGCCTTTGGCACCATAGAGAAACCTGTCGCGGTCGCGCTCCTGGATGCCGGCAGTCAACACATCGTGGCCGTAGCGTTGCCCGGACAGGAGCCCGTCTGGTTTGCCGACAGCGCACGTGTTGTCGAAGGAACAATGCAGTGGACTGTCGAGCCGTTCGCCCGGCACGTATTCGGATCGCCGGAGTCGATCGAATGGAATGATTGGAAGACCGCGCCCGATGGCCATGCCCGAAGGTCCGACGTGGCTTCAATCCCTGGCGCGGGCCGATGGGTCCGTGTCGTTGATACGTCAGCATCCGGCGGCACGACGTCCATCATAATAGCTGATGTGATCCAATCAGGGCGAAACTGCGTCCTGCTGATTCGTGATGCCGAACAGTTCGCGGCGAAAGCGCTCAATCTCGCCGCGACCGAAGGAACTCTGATCGTTCCGGCCGACACACGTCCATTGATCCTCCGAGCGCTGGTAACGGACCTGAAACCGGAATCGGTCGTGCTGTTCGGACGCCTCCGGTACCGTCGCTATCCTGATGAAGCGGTGGCGTTCTGGCGTATCCGCTTTCCGCACACGCGCTTCTGGGCGACTGACCTGCACGGAGGAACCCTCGTTGAGCTTGACGAAACGGCCATCCGCATCAAGCCCACTATCGAGTTCTTTGACAGCGACCGGCCGGCTGTACCGTAAAGTGGCGGCACGTGCTCCCCGATAAGAGTAGAGGCGTCCTCACACAAGGGGGCAACAGCAGGAATGAGTTTTGCCGGAAATTTCAAGACCGTCTCGTTTGGCGATGCGTTGCAGTTGATTTCCACCGGCAAGAAAACCGGTGCGCTTCATCTGGAACGCGCCAAACGCAGCAAGAAGATTTTCTTTCGCGGGGGCAACATCATCGCGGCGTTGTCCGATCCGCCGACCGATGAGGAACGGCTGGGTCAGTTGCTGCTGCGTCGCGGCGAGATCACGCCCGATGTGCTGGACCGCGCACTCAAACGCCAACGTTCAACCAAACGCCGCCTCGGTCAGGTGTTGATCGATATGGATCTTCTCGCGCGCGACAAACTGATGAACGTGTTGCGCGCGCAAGTTGAAGAAGTCGTCTACGCGGTCTTCGGCTGGACTGACGGCGAGTTCCACTTCGTCGAGGCCGAAGAACCCGGCCCCTCGCAGATACTGGTGGATCTCAACACGCTAAACGTCATGATGGAGGGCGCCCGGCGCTTCGATGAATACGCCCAAATCGCACATGCGCTCCCAAGTGAGGATGCCGTCCTTCGCCACATACTCACGCCCCGAATCACGAACGGTGAAATTACGCTCACGTCGGAGGACCTGGAGGTTTTAGTCGCGATCGACGGCGAGCGTACGGTCGGAGAGATCGTCGGGCACTCGATGCACGGCGAGTACGCGGCGTCCAAGGCGCTGCACAAGGTCCTGTCGGCGTCGCTGGCCGAACCGTGTCCGCAAAAATCCGAGACGGCGCGGCAACGGGCCGATGAGGGAGACGTGTTCAATCTGATCTATCAGGTCTATTCGCGGGCGTTGGAAGCGGCCCGTCAGATATTGGCCGATCAACTCGGGGCGGCGGGCGACCGTCTGTTCATGCGCATTCCCGAGTCCTGCGAGGACGATGCCCGGGGAATGTCCCACATGCTGGTCGATCGTGGGGGCAACGGCGGCGTAGCCGCCTTTCGCGATCTGGCGGCACAGATTCCCGATGCCGTCCGCCTGCATCGAGTCCTGGATGTCTCGGGGCGCACACTCCGCCACGCGATTGACAGCGTACGCGACCGCCTGGGCTCGCATCGCGCCAATCAGCTCGTTCGCCACATCGAACAGGATCTCATGCTGGTGTTGGGGCAGAAGCGAGATATTGCCGATAATTATGACATACGACGGGAGCTGAACTTCGCCCTGCGGGGAGACGCATCGTGACGAAACAGGCAACCAGAATGACGACAGCGTTTCTGGGACTCGCGATCCATGCCACGCCGGCCATCGCCGACGCGGGCCCTGGTGGCTCGCGCGCCAGTTCCTTTCTGATTGAGACTATCGTAATGCTGATCGTTGCCGCGCTGGTCTTCCTGAGCATCAAAGTCTACTTGTCCATCCGTGGCGGGAAAGTGGGGGCTGGCTGGCTTTGGCTAATGGGCGGCTTCGGAGTTTGGTGCCTTGGGCAGGCCGCTTTCTTCTGCGGCGAGATTGGAATCATTCCGGCGATCGGTCTGTGGCTCGATGTCATCCGCATTGTCGCTTTAGCGCTGGTTTTAGTGGCGATGCTGCGGTTTCGCAAACTGTTCGCCTGAACACGCTTGATTGTCGTCGGATCAGCACCTGTAGGGCCAATCCAACACATTCGCTCTTGCGCAGTTATCCGCCTCACGCCTTCGGCCGGACGTAAGCCGATGCGCGTGCGCTGATTCCGCATTAAGTCCCCGGCACGGCACGTCGATATCAACAAAGAGACCCTGCCGCCGGATGCAGGGCGGTGCACAACGGCGGCGGAAGCGCATGGTCCATCGCCACAGGCATGCACATGATCAGTGTCGCGGAATTAGACGAGCGTATCGACAAGTGTCTGGCCATCCTGGCGCAGAACCCACATTCGCGCGTGTTCGCCGCGCTGGCCGACGCCTACCGTAAGCGCGGCGATTTCGGTAAAGCATTTTCGATCTGCAAGGGCGGGCTCAAGCATCATCCCGATTATGCGCCCGCACACGTGGTCATGGCGAAGTTGTATCTGCATCAGCACATGTTCGGTGACGCGCTCGAATCGATTCAGCATGCGGTCCGCGCCGATAATCCGACGCGGGCCACCGATTTGCTGGAGGCCGAGATTCGGATCGCCATGGGTGACATCGACGGCGCCTCACCGATCGTTGCCAGATTGAAAGTCGGTGATCCCCACAACGATCAGGTTCGAGAGGTCGCGGCCAAGCTGCGAACGACGCAGACGCATGGGACACTTCCCAGCGCCGACACGGCGCGACAATTCGTCACGAGCACCGTTCCCGAGGCCTCTGGTTCCGTCAGCGGCCAAGACCGTCCGTCGTTTGCCAGGACCGAGTCTCCGATTTCCTGGGATGAGTGGGAAGCGATGGTCGAGACGGTCCCGCAGGTGGCGACCGCATTTGCCTGGGATGCCGACGGTGATCCGTTGGCCGGGGTCTCCGACCAACCGACGGCCCGGTCTACGGGGACGATCATTGCAAATCTGTTCTCTGCAATTGATGAGTTGTTGCGCTTGAAGATCGATGCGTCGCTCGAGGAGATCCGTGTTGAACGATCCAACGGCGAGCTGTGGTGCGGACGGGGCAATCGCGGGTTGATCGGATTCGCAGGACATCCGGGCGTCTCGTTCGGCGCGGCGCGGCAAGCTGCCGTTGCGAACGCGCGCCGCGTTTCGGGCGGATCGGCACACTAAGAGGTGGAGATGATGGCAGAGACTACAGCACAACCGCTGCCGCGCGGAGTTCTCATCCGCCAGACCTTCGTCGCCGTCGGCGCGATGATCGCGATCCCCTTGCTACTCTATCCGCGTCGTCTGGGTTTTCCAGACCTCGGCTTGAATCCCCTGTTCTCACTGCTGGAATGGGGATTCTACTTCGGTGTCTTCACTTTGGCCGGGGCGCGATTGTCGACTTCGACGCGTTTCATGTCGGCGGGATTTACGGTTCTCGCGCGACTGGTGGTCGGCGCCGCGCTGGCTGTGCTGGTCGCTGTCGGGCATGACATGCCGTGGAAGACCGTCGCCGTTGAAATCCTCTGGTCGTATCCCGTTGCCGTCATCGTGCTCGTGTTGCTCATGCCGATCGTGTTGCGTCCCGTTTGGGAGCACTTGATGGGCGAAGGAGTCAATCGTGGAACTTCGCGTCGCGCCGTGGGCTTCGGCGGCAAGCGCGCACTTGTCCAGCGTCCGCTACGTCGCGCATACGGCAGCCGTGCAGCGGGCGGCGGCGAGAATCGGATCCTCGGTCCGGTGCATCTGGAAGCATCGCAGCCGGGGCAGGCGACGCTGGATGACGCCGTTTCCTATGTCGGCGGCTATCACGGTGTGCGACTGTGCTGGATTGTCGACGGCGAGGGCTTGCCCCTGGCCGTCTGGCAACGTCAGCATTATTCCGAAGACGCCGAGTACTGGGCTCCGATCAGCATCGAAGCGGCCGATTTTCACCGACGTCGATTGTCGGTAACGGGACCATGCCAGCCCGAACGCATCGAAGTGCGCACCGATCTCGGTCGCGTCATCGTCGAATCGGTGGGCTCGTTCTGGCTGGGTGTTATGACCGATAACGAAACGGATGATTTGATCGGCGTGCGGCTCGGGCGCGCACGCGATATGATCGCACACTATCTCCAGGAGGCCGGACGCCGTTATGTCGGCGCCGGGGAGGCGCACTATGTATGAAACACTGGCACAACTGAACAAGACCACCGGCGTCACCGGCAGCATGCTGGTGGGCACCGACGGTATCGTGATCGCATCCGATCTCGATCAAAAGACCAACGATGAAGTGCTCGGGGCACTGGCCTCCTCCATCGCGGCACAAGTGCGCAAGTCGACCGGGGAGATGGGGGGCGACGACTTCACGCAGGTGACCGTCGAGGCCGACGATCGGAAGATTTTCCTGACCGATGCCGGGATCGGCACACTGGTCGTCACGACCGAGCCGCGCGTGAACATTGGATTGGTGCGTCTGGAGATCCGCAACGCCATTGGCGCCCTGCAGAACACCTAAGTACAAGGCCGACGAGCGAATACGATGGTTGCCATCAACTACGCGTTCCGCGAGATCAGCTGCAAGATCGTCTACTATGGCCCGGGGCTTTCGGGCAAAACGACGAACCTGCAGTATGTTCACGACCGACTGCCCAAGAAGTCGCGTGGCGATTTGATCAGCCTGGCAACCGAGGCCGACCGCACGCTGTACTTCGACTTCCTCCCGCTGGAGCTGGGAGAGATCGGCGGCTTCGCCACAAAATTTCAGATGTACACTGTCCCGGGACAGGTCTTCTACAACGCCACACGCAAGCTCGTGCTGCGCGGCGTCGACGGCATCGTTTTCGTGGCGGACTCCCAGAAAACGAAGATGGACGACAATCTGGAGTCGTTGGCGGATATGGAGGACAATCTGAAGTCCTACAATCTCGACATCCACACGATGCCGATTGTCATCCAATACAACAAGCGCGACCTGCCCGACATCGCCACGATCGAAGAAATGGAAGCGGTGCTCAACAAGCACCAATGGCCATACATCGAGGCGGCGGCGGTCAAGGGACAGGGCGTCTTCGACACGATGAAGCGTGTCTCCAAGCTGGTCTTGGCCGACCTGAAGAAACGCACATCGGAAGGTGCCGTTACGCCGGCCGGCGGTTCCACGCCGACCCCCACGGCCCAAACTCCGGTCAAGACGTCGGCGTCCAGGGCCGAACTGGCTTCCATTGCCGCACGTCCGACTGCGGTGGTTTCCGCAGCGGGCGTTGCGACGAAACGTGTCGCCGCTGCATCGGAATCCGTTGCCGTGGCGGAGCGCGATACTCATGAAGACGAGATACCGGTCGCTCCCGTTGCGGGATCGACCGTTTCGAAATTGCGCGACCGTCCGGAACAGCCCAGTGGCGCCCCGGTCATGGCCGCGCAGAAGAGCACGCGCGTCCGGCGCCGCCGGCGTTCGCAGTTTGATCGGTTGTTCGGCTGGCTGTTCGGCCGTTGAGGAGGTCACCGATGGCATCGGGAGCCGTGATTCTGTACGAGGAACAGATTGATCAGATCAACGCTGCCCTCTTGCGGTTGATCAAGAAGGCGGAAGCCAAGTGCGCCCTCTTGGTCGACAAGGACGGCCACCTGATCACCCGGCAGGGGTTCACCCAATCGCTGGACACGACAGCCCTGGGCGCTCTGCTGGCAGGCAGCTTCGCCTCCACGCGGGAGATCGCGCGGTTGGTCGGCGAGCCGGAGTTTTCGGTTCTGTTCCATCAGGGACAAAAGGACCACATCCACATCGGATTGGTGGGCGAACGCAGCATCCTGGCGATCGTTTTCGATGATCGCACAACCATCGGGATGGTGCGCCTCTATGCGAAGGAAACCGCGGATCGTCTCAGGGAATTGTTGACGCAACCGCCGAAGGGCTCCGCCCGCGCGCTGGACACCGACTTTTCGCGTTCGGCGGGTGAGACGATCGACAACGTTTTCAAGGAGTAAACCGAACCGGGCCGCTCGGCGGGGGGGACCGGTCGTAAGTCCCGATGTCGCAGGAACTCGGCCAGATGCTGGTTCAGGCGGGGAAACTCTCGCCCGATCAGCTCGAAGATGCGCTCAAGGCCGTTCGCGATAAGAATGAGAAATTCGCGGATGTCGTTGTCCGCATGGGTGCCGTTGTCGATGAAGATGAGCTCACGCATTTCATCGGACGGCAGCTTAACATCGGGGCGTTGCGCCTGTCCGATGTCGAGCTCGATACCGAAGTCGTCAAGCTGATCCCCTACGACATCGCGCAGCGCTTTAACGTCATCGCGGTCTCGCGCGTCAACCGTACGCTCGTGGTCGCGATCTCCGATCCGCACAATATCTACGTCCTTGATGCCCTGAAATTCATCACCGGCTGCACGATCCAGCCGGTCATCTCGCCGGAACGCGCCATCGCGCGTTCGATCGAGCACTATTACGCCGACACCGCGGGTTTGGGCGACATCCTCAAGGGATTGGAAGAGGATGAAAGCGGACTGCAAGTCATCGAGGCCGATGAACAGGTCTCGGAGATGGACCTGCAGTCGCAGGTGCAGGACAAGCCCCTCGTCAAGCTCGTCGACAAGATCATCCTCGAGGCGATCCAACGACACGCGTCGGACATTCACATCGAGTCGTACGAGAAACGCATTCGCGTCCGCTACCGCATCGACGGGATGCTGCGCGAGACCCAGCCGTTGCCATTCAAATACCGCGCGGCCATCGTCTCACGCGTGAAAATCATGGCCGATTTGGACATCTCCGAACGGCGTTTGCCCCAGGACGGCCGCATCAAGGTCAAGCTGGGCAAGCGTGCGGTCGACCTGCGCGTCTCGGTGCTCCCCACGATCTTCGGCGAAAAGGTCGTCATGCGAATTCTCGATCCCGAGGCCCTGATGGTCGATTTGACCAAGCTGGGCTTCCCGGAGACGTCGCTGAAGAATTTCACCAAGGCAATCAACATGCCCTATGGGATGATCCTGGTGACCGGCCCCACCGGTTCGGGTAAGACGACAACCCTCTATTCGGCGCTGAAGACGCTCAACCAGCCCGACGTCAACATCATGACCGCCGAAGACCCGGTCGAGTTCAACTTCGAGGGGATCAATCAGGTTCTGGTCAAATCCGATATCGGAATGACGTTTGCCGCGGCATTGCGGTCGTTTCTCCGTCAAGACCCTGACATCGTGATGGTCGGAGAGATTCGCGACGGCGAGACCGCGGAAATCGCAATCCGCGCCGCGCTGACCGGACACTTGGTGTTCTCAACGCTCCACACCAATGACGCACCGTCGACGATCCATCGCCTGATCGACATGGGTGTGCCGAACTACCTGGTCGCGTCGGCCACCAAGCTGATCATGGCGCAGCGAATGACGCGGCGCATCTGCGGCAACTGCAAAGAAGAGGTCCCGATCAATGCCGATCATCTGGACTTGCTGAACATCGCGAAGGAGGACGCGGGCGGACTGAAGATGTTCGTCGGACACGGCTGCACCGATTGCAACAACACCGGGCTGTCCGGGCGAACGGGCATCTTCGAGGTCATGCCGGTTTCGCCCTTCATTGAGCGGATGATCCTGGACTCGGCGTCCGTTGACGAGATCCGGCAGCAGGCGATCACCGAGGGGATGCTGACGCTGCGCACGGCCGCCCTGGAGAAGATGGGCAAAGGCATGATCCCCTTAGAACAGGTGCTGGCCGAAACGAACGTTTAGGGGGCGTCAAGTGGCCGCCTTCGACGGCCGATACCGTAAAAGAGGGGCCGACCGCGGGCGGGCGGGCCGGTCCTGATCAGCCATTCCGGGGACACACATGGTCACACTGCGCGAACTTCTGGAATTAATGAGCGAAAAGCGCGCGTCCGATCTGCACCTGACGGTGGGGTCGCCGCCGCAGTTGCGTGTCGACGGGCGTCTGCAACGTCTCGACATGGAAGTTCTTGCGGCGGAGCATACCAAAAAGCTCGCGTACAGCGTCATGAACGAGAAACAACGCAAGCGGTTCGAGGAGTCATGGGAACTGGACTTGTCCTTCGGTATTGAGAATCTCAGCCGGTTCCGCTGCAACATTTTTATCCAGCGCGGAAACGTCGCCATTGCCATTCGTCAAATCCCGTTCTCGATCCCGTCGTTTGAGGAGTTGGGATTGCCGCGCGTCGTCAGCGAATTGGCGAACTTGCCGCGAGGGCTCGTGCTGCTCACCGGACCGACCGGGTCGGGCAAGTCGACCTCGCTGGCGGCGTTGATCGACAAAATCAACCGCGAGCGCTACAACCACATCATCACGGTCGAAGACCCGATCGAGTACCTGCACCGTCACCAGTGTTCGCTGGTAAACCAGCGCGAAATCGGGTCTGACACAATCACGTTTGCCACCGCGTTGAAGTACGCGCTGCGGCAAGACCCCGATGTCGTGCTCATCGGCGAAATGCGCGACCTGGAGACGGTGGAATCGGCGCTGAACATCTCGGAGACCGGTCATCTGGCGTTTGCGACCCTGCACACCAATTCATGCGCTGAGACGATCAACCGCATCGTCGACGTTTTCCCGGTCAATCAGCAGGAACAGGTGCGCGTGACGTTGTCGTTCGTGCTGCAGGCCATCGTGTGCCAGCAGTTGATCCCGCGCGTGGGCGGCGGCCGGGCGCTGGCCACGGAGATTCTGATCTGCACACCGGCGATACGTGCGACGGTCCGCGACGACAAGATCCATCAGATATACAGTCTCATCCAGGCGGGTCAGAAGTATGGGATGCGCACGATGAACCAGTCGCTGGTGGAGTTGTATTTGACACATAAGATCACGTACGGTGATGCCTTGTCACGTTCCTCGAATCCGCAGGAGATGGACGAGATGATCGCGCGCGCCAAGGGAGCCGGCAGCACACGGGTCCGGGCCGGCATGGGAGGCGAACATGCCGCTGTTTGAATACAAGGGCAAGACACTTGCCGGCACACAGGTCGTCGGTGAGATGAGGGCCAAAAGCCGCAACGATCTGGATCGTGCCCTGCGGCGCAAGAAGATCATCATCTCTTCGGTGCAGAAGAAGCCGTCGCAGATCAAGCTGCGTATCGGCACCGGGATTAAGAAGATCCATATCTCACGATTTACGCGCCAGTTCGCGACGATGATCGGCGCCGGTCTGCCGATGGTCCAGTGTCTGGATATTCTTTCCAAGCAGATGGAAGCAGCGGAGATGCGCCGCGTGGTCGGCGAGGTCAAGGAGTCGGTCTCTTCGGGCTCGACGCTGGCCGAGGCGCTCGGGCGTCACAAGAAGGTGTTTGATGATCTCTACGTGAACATGGTCGAGGCGGGCGAGATCGGCGGCGCGCTCGATACGATCCTCGTGCGCCTGGCGAACTACCGCGAAAAGGCCGATGCCCTGATCCGCAAGGTTCGCGGTGCCATGGTGTACCCGTCTGTCATCGTGGTCGTCGCCATCGGCGTGACCTTCGCGATGCTCACATGGATCGTGCCGGTCTTCGCGAAGATGTTCTCCGGTTTGGGGGCGGAACTGCCGGGACCCACACAAGCCGTCCTGCGAATTTCGCATTTCCTGCGCGACAATCTCCTGATGATGTTCGCGGGGGCCATCGGATTCGCGATCGGTTTCCGGTATTTCGTGCGAACCGAAAAGGGTCGATTGTACTTCGACCGCTTTATGCTGCGCGCGCCATTGATCGGGACTCTGATTCGCAAGAGCGCCGTGTCCCGCTTTACACGCACGCTGGGGACATTGCTGTCCTCGGGTGTCTCGATTCTCGAAGCGCTGGAAATCACGGCCAAGACGGCCGGCAACCGCGTCATTCACGACGCCATCCGCCGCTCGGTGCTGGCGATCGCCGAGGGCGACACCATCACTGGTCCCCTGAAGGACACCGGCGTCTTTCCGCCCATGGTCACGCAGATGATCTCCGTCGGTGAGAAGACCGGCGGTCTGGACGACATGTTGTCCAAGATCGCCGATTTTTACGACGAGGAAGTCGATGCGGCTGTCAGCGCGCTCACGTCGATCATCGAGCCGGTGATCATCGTGTTCATGGGCGTCATCATCGGCGGCATTCTAATTGCCATGTATCTGCCGATGTTCGACATCATCGGCAAGATCCAGTAACGTGCCGGGGATCACACCCCCCCGCCAGGGGCCGACTCCCGTGTTTGTCTACACACGGCGTTCCGCGATCGGTGATGTCCGCCCCGCCTGGGTCGTCGGCACACGGCTGGTCACCATCGCCGTCACGGTCGCGATGGCGATGCCGTGGCTGTCATCCGATCCGATCGTCCGCACCGTCATCGCAGTCTATCTCTGTGTTTCAGTTCCGGCCATCCTCCTGACATTGACGTCCCAACGCTGGGGACTTCACATACTGTCGCCGGTGTCGATGATCGCGCATCTGCTCTCGGAGCTGACCGCCATCTCCGTCATTGTGCACCAGTCGGGGGGTGTCGCCTCGCCGTCCGTGTCGCTGTACCTGATGACAATCATCTCCGCGGCGCTCAGCTACCGTCTGGCGGGCACGCTCGTTGTTGCAACCGTCGCTGCCGCCGCGTTCGTTACAACCATTTGGACCGGTGCGGGATATCACGCGTCGTCGCTGTGGTCGGTCGGGGGTCTGGGTGCACTCAAGCAGCTTCCCGACGAGGCATTTTTCAGCGTCTTCCTGCGGCTCTGCATCTTCTTCCTCTGCGCATTCGCCGGGGGATATCTGGCGGAACGCCTGTATTACAAGGACGCCGCGCTGGTGCATACCTCCGAAGCGCTGCGCATCGCCAAATGGGAAACCGGAGACATCCTCAAGCACTTGCGCTCAGGCGTGCTGACCGTCGACATTGGCGGACGTGTCGTTTACTTCAATCGCGCGGCTGAGGAGATTCTCGGCGTCTCCGAGAAGAAGGTCCGCGGCCGTCCGATCCAGGAAGTCCTCGGCGAGCAATTTCCCGAGTTCGCCGAACGCCTCGAAAGCGTCGTCCATTCACAGCGAATGGACATTCGCACGGAACTGAAGATTCGCCGTCCCGACGGCCACGAAATGCCGGTTGGGTTATCGACCTCAGTTCTTGGCGGCTTCGCCGGCCAGGCGCGCGGCGTCGTTGCGGTATTTCAGGACCTGACCGAAGCCAAAGAGATCGAGGAGCGCCTGCGCCGTCAAGATCGTCTCGCCGCGATCGGCGAATTGTCCGCCGGGATCGCACACGAAATTCGCAATCCATTGGCGGCGATCTCCGGGTCGGTGGAAGTGCTGCGCGACGCACTCGAGCTGGAAGGGGAAAACAAGCAACTGCTGGATTTGATCGTGCGCGAATCGGGCCGTCTCAACAAGATCGTCCAGGACTTTCTGTTGTATGCGCGGTTGCGTCCGGTCGTTGCCGGACGAGTCGAGGTATCGACCCTGTTAGACGAAGTCGTGCGGATCGCGCGCGGCCACTTCGATCGTCAGGCGACCGGCGCGCCGAGGATCGCCATCGATCTGCCGCGTCAGTCGATCCATCTCGCCGCCGATTCCGACCATCTCAAACAGATTCTGATCAATCTGGTCTTCAACGGAATCGAGTCTTGTGCCGCCAAGCCGAGCGCCGACAACTCCGTGACGATTCGCGTGCGCGTGCTCGGCAAGGACGAGCTGACCTTCATCCCGGATTTGGATTCACCTGACCAGCCCGGCGCAACGGCCCACGAATGGGTCTCGATTGCGGTGATTGATACCGGCACCGGGATTCCAACTGACATTATCGACCGCCTGTATGAGCCGTTTGTCTCGTCGAAGACGACAGGGACCGGCCTCGGGCTGGCGATCGTCAAACGACTGGTCGATCACAATGGCGGGTACATCACGTCCGACAGCGTCCCCGGTCAGGGCGCGCGTTTTGTTCTCTGTCTGAGACGGTGTCCGGTTGATGAGCGTCCCGGCCGTGAGGTTCTCCATCACGGCGCCACAGCCGACCGGACGCCTCAGTCTGATCCGGTCACATCCCGCGACTGACTCTCCGGAGGCGCCGGTGTCGTGTACACCGCCAGCAGGGCCGCGTCGGGCTGGCGTTTTCGGTTGACTCAAGCCGATTTTGGCCTAACATGGCGATTCGGATGACCTTAATGGACACCATGTTGGCGGACAACGCCGCGCCCGTCGCCGATGGGTTGCGCCGATTCGAGGAATTGTTCGCCTCTGAGTTGGGTGGACACTCCGGCCTGATTGCGGACATGTCCCGTCACATTCTCTCCTCTCCCGGAAAGCGAATCCGCCCCACGTTGTATCTGCTCTCTTCGGGAGTCGGTGCCGATCTGTACACCATGCCCGTGCATGCGGCCGTGGCTGTTGAACTCATCCACACCGCGACGTTGCTGCACGATGATGTCAACGACGGTGCCGATGAGCGGCGTGGCCGGCCCTCGGCGGGGCGATTGTGGGGCAATCTGGCGGCTGTGCTCATGGGCGACCATCTGTTCGCCAAGGCATTTCGGCTGATGGTCAAACACTGCGATAAGCCCACGCTCGAGACGATTGCGCTGGCCAGTGAGCGTGTGGCGGTCGGCGAACTGTTGCAGGTGCAGGAGACGCTCAATTTCGACGAGACCGAGGAGATGTACCTGCGCATCATCGGGGACAAGACCGCGTCGCTTTTTTCGGCCGCGTGCGAGGCGGGGGCGCTGTCCAATGGGCATCACCACTTGCGGGAACGGTTCCGTGAGTTCGGCGAACTGATCGGTCTGGGTTTCCAGATTGCCGATGATCTGTTAGACTTCATCGGTGATGAGGCGGTGACCGGGAAGCCCGCTGGAATCGACTTGCAGGCGGGGCAGGTCACCCTGCCGCTGATCGTTGCCTTGCGCAATGCGGACGATGCCGAACGCAGCAGCATGGTTGCGCATCTTTCGCAGCCCGGCGCCAATGGGCACAACGATGTCGTGCAATTCATCGACACCTACGGCGGATTCGAATACGCGCGCCGTCGCGCCGATGGATTCCGCCTCCGCGCCCTGGCGTTGATCGCCGACCTCCACGACAATCCGCATCAGCAGGCGTTGGAGGAATTGGTGAATCATTCGGTGGATCGCCAGGCGTGAGCCCCGGCACCGGACCTAACCGCTCCAATCATCCGGCAAACCCTGCGACTTTGAACGGGCGCGGCTGTCCGGCCAGTGTACAATGACATGATCCGATCCGTCGGGGGCGTCATACCGATGCGACTCCGTCCATGACAGCTCATCCGGCCCTCATCAATCTGACATCCAGCCACTGGATTTGGGCACTGTTGGTGCTCATCGCGGCACTGGTTGCGATCGGTCTGTATTATCGACGCACTCTGCCGCCGCTGCGGATGACGCCCAAGGCCACATTGGCGGCCCTGCGCGTGATCGCGGCGCTGGCCCTGTTTCTCGCGTTGGCCGACGCCTTGTGGTCGGCGGTCTCGACCGATGAACGGTTCGGCGAGATTGTCATACTCCGCGACCGTTCGGCCAGCATGCGACTGACCGACGAGGGTACGACTCCGCGTTTCCTTCGCGCGGATTCTTATATCAATGAGAGAGTCATTCCTCGGGTCGATGAACGGGTCCGCGTCATCGAGTTTGGGTTCGACAGGGTCGCCTTCCCCGCGGATGATCGTCCGGGCGATTCTCTCGGCGCGGCGACCGCCATCGGCGACGTGCTCGCCTCACTGGATGGTCTGATCGGAAGCGTGGGTCGACCGCGTGCCGTACTCGTCCTGTCCGACGGGGCTAACAACCGGGGACAAGACCCAGTGGCGGCCGCATCGAAACTCGGCGTCCCCGTCACGACCATCGGGTTCGGATTACCGGGCCGAGTTCGAGCGCGAATTGAAAAGGTCAGCGCGCCCGAGGTCGCCTTTACCGATCGGCCCTTTTCGGCGGATGCGGAACTCCAAAGCGGCAGTGACTCGGGGCGGGTGTTGGTACGTCTGTCCAGCCACGGACGGACCCTCGAGCAGCGCAATGCCACATTGGCTTCCAGCGGCGCGCGCACGCCGGTCTCGTTTGAATTGACCTTGACGGAGCCGGGCACCCACGATCTGCGGTTCGATGTGATTGGCGAAGATGGTATGCTCCTGCCGACCGCGGGACGCACGGCCATGGTCCAGGTCTTGAAGGGACGGCTGCGTGTCCTGCTGTTGGCGTTCTCACTCGACTGGGAATTCGCCGCGCTCAAACGCATTCTCAGCTCCCATCCACGGGTCGAGTTGACCTCCCATGTCGCCGGCCATCCTGACTGGGACGGGCATCTCCCGGTAGGGGCGCAGTGGGATTCGCTCGATGCCGTTATTTTCGTTCACCCATCGCCGGCGGAGCTGGAGAGTTATTGGACTCCGCATGTTTCGGCCATGTCGGCGTCGGGGCATGGAGCCGTGTTCCTGCTCGATGAACGGTTCGATGCGCTGTCCCGACAGACGTGTCCGATCCCGCTGGAAACGGCACGACTCGGCACTCATCACGTTTGGGGCGAGTTTCGTTCCGAGCCGCTGCCGACGCACTTGAATCACCCGTTGGTGCGGCTCGATCCGAACGGCGATTGGGAGACGACCCACCGCCTGTGGTCGGCCCGGCCTCCCTGGGCCGGGATCGTCGTGTTCGATTCGCTCCCGACCGGCGCCAATGTGCTGGTGCGGACACCGGAGACCGGGGGACTGCCGGTTGTCTGGACGCGGCCGTTGGGGCAGGGTCGTAGTGTCGTGCTGAATGGCGCCCCGACTTGGCGCTGGGCAGCCGAACGCACCGCATCCGGATTGGTTCCAGAAGAGTTCCAGGCATTCTGGCTCAACACGCTCAATTGGATCACCGCCCGTGACGCGGCGGATCGGCTGTCCGTGCGCACGTCCCGTGAAATCGTACATTCCGGCGAGGAAATCGAACTGGAAGCGTCGGTTTTCGATGAGGCCTACCGATTCCTCGATCGCGCGCAGGTCACCGCACGGATCTGGGCGGACAGCGCCGCGCACGACACGATTGATGCCGTGCTGAATCCCGGTATAGGCGACCGTTACGTGGGCACCGTATCTGCGTTGGCGGCGGGATTGTATCACTACGATGGGTCCGCTGTCGTCGATGGGGACACGCTCAAGCTGTCCGGGGGCGTCGTGAGTGTCGAATCGTACGGATTAGAGGAGCAGTATTCGGCGCTTGACCAGCCGATCCTCACTGCAATTGCCCAAGCGTCCGACGGACGCGCTTACAGCGAAGCCGAGCATCCGGTGTTTTTGGATTCTCTTGATTGGACACCGGAAATGAGCACGCGCCGTGTCGAATTCACACTCGGTCAACATTGGTCGCTTCTGGCGATCTTCGCCGCAGCGTTATCTGTTGAATGGTTCGTGCGACGTCGTCGCCAGCTTTTGTAATCCTTCGATGACATCGAGCATCGTCATCCGCGCCGTGCCGGTCGAAGAAACACGGCCATTGCGACGCGCTGTCTTGCGGCCGCAGCAGCATGTCAGCGAGCTTGTGTACCCCGGCGATGACGATCCCCAGACACGCCACTTTGCGGCATTTGCCGGCGATGAGATGGTCGGGATCGCTTCGGTCTATCACCAACCACAGCCGGGAAACGATGATCAATCGGCATGGCGTTTACGCGCGATGGCGACAGTCGATCATGTGCGCGGCGAGGGCATCGGCGGGCGATTGCTCAATGCCTGCATCGAATACGCGATACGCAACGGGGCGAATCTGGTCTGGTGCAATGCGCGCACGTCGGCTATGTGGTTCTATGAGCACTATGGATTCGCCCAGAACGGTGACGAATTCGACATCCCGGGGATCGGGCCGCATTACGTGATGATCAAGTCCCTGTAATTCTCCATCCGAGCCGGACACTTGCAAAAGTCATTGACGCAAGACCACCCGGACCGCTACTTGGCTACCCACCTGCGTCAGACAGTTGGGGGGCGACCAGCAGTCTCACGTTGAAACGGAGCAATCCATTGCCGTCCATAGAGTTATGCCATGCCCGTGAGATCCTCGACTCACGCGGCAATCCCACAGTCGAAGTCGAGATCGGCTTGGATGATGGGTCGTTCGGCCGGGCCGCCGTGCCGTCGGGCGCATCGACCGGCGCCCACGAGGCGCTGGAATTGCGCGATGGCGACAAGAAACGCTACAACGGGCGCGGAGTGCTCAAAGCAGTGTCGGCAGTCAACGATACAATATCACCGGAGTTGCTCGATGGTGAGTTTGAGGCGACTAATCAGGCCGACATCGATTCGTTTCTGATCGAACTGGACGGGACTCCCGACAAATCCAAGCTCGGAGCCAATGCATTACTCGGTGTCTCCCTGGCCGTCGCCAAAGCGGCGGCCGCTGCATCCGGACTGCCGTTGTACGCCTATCTCGGCGGTCCCAACGCGAAAATTCTCCCCGTGCCGTTGATGAATGTGCTCAACGGCGGCAAACACGCCGATAACAATGTCGACTTCCAGGAGTTCATGGTCGTCCCGGTCGGTTTCAGCCGATTCAGCGACGCCTTGCGCGCCGGTGTCGAAGTATTCACGGCCCTCAAAAGCGTGCTCAACAAGCGCGGCCACTCCACTGCGGTCGGCGATGAAGGCGGCTTTGCGCCCGATCTGAAATCGAACGAAGAAGCACTGGCTGTCTTGACCGAAGCGGTCGAACAAACCGGTTACCGACTCGGTGATGAGATCGCATTCGGGCTCGATCCCGCAGCCACCGAGGTCTACGATGACGGTCCCGGCGAGTACAACCTTCAGAGTGAGAATCGCCGTTTGTCGACCGGGACGATGGTGTCGTTCTGGGATGATTGGACCAGGCGTTACCCGATCATTTCACTGGAAGACGGCATGGCCGAGGACGACTGGGATGGCTGGAGGCAATTGACCGACGCGATCGGCGACCGCGTGCAGCTTGTCGGCGATGATTTGTTCGTGACCAATCCGCGACGGCTGCGCCAGGGAGTCGAGTCCGGATGCGCCAACGCGATCCTTATCAAGCTCAACCAGATCGGCACACTCACCGAAACGCTCGACACCATCGACATGGCGCGTCGCGCCGGGTACCGCTGCATGATTTCGCACCGTTCCGGCGAAACCGAAGACACCACCATTGCCGATCTGGCCGTTGCCACCGGCGTGGGACAGATCAAGACCGGATCGCTGTGCCGTTCCGAGCGCGTGGCCAAGTACAACCAATTGCTGCGTATAGAAGAATCGCTGGGCAGCCGCGCATTGTACGCGGGCTGGGGCGCGTTCGCTCAGCGCAGGGGGCAGGAATAATGTGGGGCAAAAGGTCACGCAAGCCGTTGGGGGGTTGGGAGGCAATTCCGCATTTTCGATCCGGTTCGGCCGCCAAGCATAAGAGCGCATCGGATTGGGTACCGAAGATTCCCGCCATGCTCATGGCGATTGTAATAATCTACCTGATCGTATCCGGACAGCTCGGACTGTGGCGATTGGTGTCATTGTGGCACCTGCGCGGTGATTTGCAGGATGAACAGCTCGCGCTGTCATCGCAGGTGGTCGATCTGGACACACGGCGCCGCTTGTTGGAAACGGACACGCTCTATATCGAACAGATCGCCCGCACCGAGTATCATCTGTCCCATCCCGACGAGATCATTTATGATTTGCGTCCGTCCGAGCCGTACCGCTGAACTCCGATGCCCCCTGTCGTCACCGAGGCGATCTGCCTGACGGTGCAGAAGTATTCTGAGACCTCCAAGATCGCCGTCTTGTACACCCAGCGCTGGGGGCGGCTCTCTGTGATTGCCAAGGGCGTCAACCGTCCCAAGTCACAGTTCCTCGGCCATCTCGAAGCGCTGTCCATCGCCGAGTGCGTCATCTATCACAAACCGCGTGAACGGCTGCAACTGCTCGCATCATGCCGTGCCGTTGTCCCATGGCTCGGGCTGACCGCATCGCTGTCGCGCGCCGGACATGCATTCGCGGTCGGCGAGTTTCTCTATCGGCACACGCATGAAGAACCCGACAACCAGGTCTACGGACTCTCCCGCGAGGCACTGATCGCGATGGCATCGTTGCCTGAGTCGCAGTTGGCGCGGCAGTTTTGGGGATTTTTGATTGCCGTGCTCGATGCGATGGGATTTCGTCCCGAACTTGATGGGTGTGAGCGCTGCGGACGGCGCCCCTCGGCCGACCGGCGTGTCGTGTTCGATGCTGTCGCCGGGAAGATCATCTGCCGCGATTGCCGCAAAGAGCGCAACGAGCAGGGGCACGCGCATGTTCTTTCGGCGGCGGCCTGGGCCGAGTTGCGGCAACGCCAGGCACAGCCGATATTGACCGGCGATGAGCCGCCGCTGAGCAACGGCACACTCGATGAAGCGGCAACGGCATTGGAGGATTTTGCCCGTTATCATCTGGGCGGCGGACCATTGCGCTCGCTGGAATTGGCGCGGCGGGGGAGTTCGTAGGAGTGTGGACGATCACAAGGATCGCCCCTACACCAACAATCCGACACAGTCGTAGGGGCGAAGCTTGTCTTCGCCCGATCGGACGAGGTCCGAAAAGTATCCTGACACCTCACGGAGGCAGCGTGGCCAAGGCAGCAACCGATCAGACCATGGACAAGCTCGTGTCGCTCTGCAAACGGCGCGGGTTTGTGTTCCAATCATCCGAAATCTACGGCGGGCTCAACTCGTGCTGGGACTTCGGGCCGTTGGGTGTCGAGCTCAAACGCAACATCAAGGATCACTGGTGGCAGACCATGACACACCGTCGCGACGACATCGACGGCATCGATGCCGCCATTCTCATGCACCCGCGTGTCTGGGAGGCGTCGGGGCATGTCGCCGGATTCACCGATCCGTTGGTCGATTGCAAGGAGTGCAAAGCGCGCTTTCGCATGGACCAGCTCGAGGAGTCCGATTGCGGCAGCCCGGCATACAAGGGACGCAAAGCGGTCAAGTGCCACGCCGAGGGCAAGTTCACCGAGCCGAGGCAGTTCAATTTGATGTTCAAGACGTTCATGGGACCGGTCGAGGATGAAGCCGCGATTGTCTACATGCGTCCGGAGACCGCGCAGGGGATTTATGTCAACTATCTGAACGTCGCCGGGCCGATGCGTCGCAAGCTCCCGTTCGGCATCGCGCAGATCGGCAAGGCATTCCGCAACGAAATCTCACCGGGCAACTTCATCTTCCGTTCGCGGGAGTTCGAGCAGATGGAGATGCAATACTTTGTCGACCCCAAGGAAGATCAGAAGTGGTTCGAATACTGGAAAGAGCTGCGGCATGCATGGTACCTCGACCTGGGCATCCGCAAAGAGAAAATGCGGTTCCACCAGCATGGTCCCGGCGAATTGGCGCACTATGCCAAGGACGCCTACGACATCGAATATGAATTCCCCTTCGGCTGGAAGGAATTCGAGGGCATTCACAACCGCACCGACTTCGACCTGACCCGCCACAAGGAGTACTCCGGCGTCGATCTGTCGTTCTTCGATGAAGAGACCAAGGCGCGCTTTGTTCCCTACATCATCGAGACCTCGGCAGGCGCCGACCGTTCGACACTGGTCTGCTTGGTCGATGGCTATCGCGAGGAAGAAGTGAAGGGCGAGATGCGTACCGTCATCCGTCTTGATCCACGCATTGCGCCGTTCAAGGTGGCAATCTTCCCCTTGGTCAACCGCGAGGGAATGCCGGAAATCGCGCACAATATCGAAGCCGATCTGCGCAAGCACTTCAAAGTCTTCTATGACGACAAAGGCGCGGTCGGCCGCCGTTACCGCCGTCAGGATGAAATCGGCACGCCCTTCTGCGTCACGGTCGACTCGCAAACCCTCGCAGACCAGACCGTCACCATCCGCCACCGCGACTCGATGGAACAGGAGCGGATCGGAATGGGCCGGCTGGGGGAGTGGGTGGGGGAGCGGGTTGTGAAGATATGCTGGATGTCCTGAATCGATGCGCGAGGGGGTTGAGCATAACAATGGCGTTGCCGTTGCATGATCCCAATGGCTACTTGAAGTCATGATGCCGCCACACGAGCAATGGCTCGTCCAGGCCCGCTACGATCTCGAGACGGCGCACGCAATGCTGGATAGCGGCCGATATCTCTATGTGTTGTTCTGTTGCCAGCAGGCGGTCGAGAAATCGCTGAAGGCGGCCATTGCGAAACGTACGAGCGAATTTCCCCCGCGACTGCACAGCCTGCTCCGTCTTGCCGAGGTCAGCGGGCTGGTCATGGCAGAGGCGCAATTGGAGTTTCTCGGCATGCTCTCCAGCTACTATACCCAGACCCGTTACCCGGAAGAGGCGGAGACCGATCTCGTGACGCAGGAGTTGTCCCGCGAGGTGCTCCGCAAGACAAGGGAGACCGTCCTGTGGCTCGAATCAGTGATGTGACGCTCGATCGCGCGCGGCAGACCGTGTCACTGGTAGCTCGCCACACGCCCGTCCGGGCGGCCTACCTCTTCGGCTCGCACGCGGATGGCACAGCCAACGAGCACAGCGACATCGACATTGCCGCATTCGTTGATGGCTTGAATCGTTTGGACATGCGCAGCCGGGCTCGCATGACGGTCGATGCTCAAATGCAGGTCGGAAGCGATGTCGAGCTACACTTGTTCCCCGCCGACTCCCTGATCGATCCGCCACAGGCCAGCTTCGCCGCCTACATCAAAAAGCATGGAGTTCGCGTCGACGTGTAGACCGCCACCGCGACTCGATGGAACAGGAACGGATTGGAATGGATCGGTTGGGGGAGTGGGTGGACGTCGCTCTCACGGGCACGTGACATTTTGTCCAGTCGAGTCTGTCAGCCCTCGCGTATGGGCTCTTGCTCGACAGTCTTGCCTTTACCGCATCGCCCCAACGTGAGGCGTAATTGTTCACTCTCATGCAGCAGGTACATTCTCTTTATGTAGACGGGGTTATCCGGACGTTCATTCGTTACGGATACATGCTCGATTGCGTGGAGAACATCATATCCATCCTTGAGGTGCCCGAAAACCGTGTACCTGCCGTCCAATGCTGGCAAGCGACTCAGGCAAATGAAGAACTGGGAACCAGCTGAATTCGGGTCTTGCGCACGAGCCATTGATAGTGTGCCCTCGATGTGCGGTCGATTTGAGGTCTCGAGTGGAAGTGTGTAACTCGGACCTCCAGTTCCATTACCGTTGGGATCGCCGCCCTGAATCACAAATCCTGGTACGACGCGGTGAATCGTCAGCGAATCATAAAAACCAGATTCGGTGAGGTAGATGAAGCTCTGGCAGTGTATGTAGGCGACATCGGGCCATAGTTCAAACACCATAGTACCGAAGTCAGTTTCGATCGCCACATATGGAGTATCCGAAGCATCAATTGCGACGCATTCGTAGGGAGATTCTTCTGGTGCAGTGCATTTGGCGGTCGGAATGTCACGAGAGACCACGCACGATGCGAGGATGGGGCACGCGAGCATCAGGATTGTGGAGATCCGAAACAATACGCATCCGCCCCCGCGTGGCTTGTACCTTGGTCCGAGTTTCATAGGATCACTGTCACCTCCACAACCCTCGCCCTGCCCTCTCCCTTAGAACGAGAGAGCGTCACAGACTACTCACACTGCCTGCGGGATTGGTTTTCACTCCGCGTTCAACTGCCACGACACGCCGAATCGGTCTGCGAGCCAGCCGAACTTCTTGCTGAATGGGTATTTGTCCAGCGGCATGAACACCTGCCCGCCATCGGCGAGCGCATTGAAATAGCGATCAATCTTCTCCTCATCCGCGCACGACACGTAAAGGGAGATTGCCGGAGTAAATGTGAAGTCGTGCTTCGCTGGGCTGTCGATGCACATGAAGTCCCGGCCATTAAGCGAGAACACCGCCTGATAGACTGTGCCTTCTCTCCCCATCTCTCCGGGGCCGTAGCGCTTGATACTGACGATCTTCGAGTTCTCGAACAGGCCGACATAGAAGTCTATGGCTTCTTCAGCTTGTCCGCTGAACATGAGAAAGGTTGTGATCGTCGGTCCGCTGTCCACTGTCGGTTCTCCATTCGGGATCAGATCGCTGAATACTCGAATCTTCTTCCGAACACTTTTTGATAGATCTCCTGCATGCCACGGATCATCTCCGCCCGGACCACGGAGATGACTGCCATTCGCTGTTCGAACTCGCCCTCGTCTGTCGGGGGCATGTTGTCGCTGAATGAAACCTTGATAGCGTTCAGATTGAGCAGTGTCATGTCATACAAGCTCGGGAACGGCTGGAAACTGTCCACGCGCGCGGCCAAACCCGCGCTGGGCGCGAATTCCGGCAGGCCGTCGCCAGCCGCTTGCTCCATGTGATAGGCAGCAACTTCATCGACCATTGCGATCAGAATGGCGCAATACTCTGTCGTCAGAATCTCAATCTCCGCAACCTGTTCAGCGGGGTATCCTTTCAGGCGATCGGCCAGAAACGTGATCGCCTCGCGATTGAGCCGTTGCATGGCGGTATCGGGATCGACCGATGAGTTCATGACCGTGGCAATCAGCGTGACATCTTCGTCGAATCGTGCGTTCCAGTCATCCACGGCGGGGTCGGCGTGCCACCAGAACTCCAATGCCCTGTACCACGCGACCGGTGGAATGATCACCGCGTACATCCTGTCACCTTCGTTGTGAGCGCCGAACGAGTGAACGAGTCCCACGATCTCCAGATAGGCAAATAGCACAAGCCAGAGGATCCTGACGGGCCGTACCGGGTTTCCGAATTTCATATCGATTCCGCGCGCCGCTGCAATCACTATACCGTCGGCCCACGTGCAGCACAAGCACCGAGGCGAGCTTGGCAGAGGATCGATCGCCTCAAAACCGCTTGCGTCACTCTGTCTGTTCTCGCTCCGTTGAGGAAACAGGGAGACTCTGCGATGACGCTGCGATCTGTCTTTTCACCGGAGGGGCTCAAGCCGGTCGGACCGTATAGCCCGGTATTGGTCGATGACGAGCGCCGGCTCGCTTTTGCCTCAGGATTCGTCGGGATCGATCCCCAGACCGGCAAGATGGTCACCGGGGAGATTGCCGAGCAGACTGTGCAAACGCTCAAGAATATGAAGGCCACCCTCGATGAAGCGGGATCGGGCATGGACCGTGTGGTCAAGACGACAGTCTTCCTGATCGACTTGTCCGATTTTGCCGCCATGAACGAGGCCTACGCGAAGTTCTTTCCCGGCATCAAGCCCGCTCGCTCGACGATTCAGGTTTCGCGATTGCCGCTGGATGCCCTTGTCGAGATCGAGGCGATTGCCGTGTTATGACACCCGAACCACTGCTCTGACCGGGCACGGGTGTTCGGGCCACTCCGCCATTTGTCGTAGCGCATCTGGTGCACAGCCCTTGAGGCGTGTTGTAAAACCCATTGGAACCCGCTCAATCGAGTTTCATGGAAATAATCATTCGGGTCTTTCCGAGCCCTTCGGGCGAGGAATCTCCAACGCGTAGTCGGCGGCCACTCGCGCATCGAGACCCCTCGCCCGAAGGGCTCGGGGTGACATCAAATTGGGCTTTTTCAACACGCCCCTTGAGGGCTGCCCACGGGCCTGAGGGGCCGTGGCACCAAGCCACCGGACATTCGCCTTGAATGGGTCAATCGACCCCGGTTAATTCGCACCATCGCTCACCGGGAAGCCAGATGATCGACCTCTCACTCACTGAAAACCATAAGGCCGTTCAGTCGCTGGTACGCGAGTTCTGTGCGCGCGAAATCGCGCCGGTGATCGGTGATCACGACCGTACGGCAACTGCCATCCCCGATTTAATTCCGAAAATGGCGAAAGCCGACATTCTCGGAGCGTGTATCCCGACAGAATACGGTGGCTCCGGGATGGACTATGTCGCCTTCGGTTTGGCGTGCGAGGAGGCGGAGTATGTCGATACGTCGGCGCGGGTCATCTTATCGGTTCACATCGGGCTGGTGTCATTGCCGATTCTGACTTGGGGTACCAATGAACAAAAGAAGCGCCTTCTGCCCGAACTGGTCGCAGCCAGGCGCATCGGAGCGTTCGGGCTGACCGAGCCGAATGCCGGCTCGGACGTTGTCGGCATCCGAGCCACTGCCGATCGCGAGGGCGGCGGGTACCGTCTGAACGGCGAGAAGATGTGGATTTCGTTGGCCGACCTGGCCGATACGTTTCTCGTCTTTGCCTGGACCGACCGCATCAGAATGGAAAAGCGAGATCACTCCGGAATATCGGCGTTCATCGTCGAGCGGTCGATGCCCGGCGTCTCGACCGGGACGATCAAGGGAAAGCTCGGGATCCGCGCCGGCAACACCGGTTCGATTGTGCTGCAGAATGTCTTCGTTCCGAATGAAAATATTCTCGGTGACGTCGGTGAAGGATTCAAGATCGCGATGTTCTGCCTCGATCAGGGACGGTTCACCGTCGCCGCCGGATGCGCCGGGCTGACGCGCGCCTGTCTCGATGCCTGCCTGAAGTATTGCGGGTCGCGCAGGACGTTCGGACGCGCCATCGGCGAGCACCAGTTGGTCAAGGAGATGTTGGCGCGGATGGTCGCCGGTTGGGAAGTGTCGCGTCTGCTGTGGCTGCGCGCGGCATGGCTGAAGAACGCCGGCCAGCCGAACACGCGCGAGACTTCACTGGCGAAGTGGATCGCCGCCGAGATAGCCGAACGGGCGGCCGCCGATGCCGTGCAGGTGCACGGCGCCTATGGGTACTCCGATGAATACCCCGTCGAACGATTCTTCCGCAACGCCAGGGGATCGTCGATCTACGAAGGCACGCGCGAGATGCACATTCTGATCCAGGCCGACTATGTGCTCGGGCTGCGTCGCGACCACCCGTTGCGCGCCCGATTGCCGGAGGTGGCATCGTGAATCTCGGCGCCCTCCTTCGCGCGATGCGCGTCAGTCAGTGGGTGAAAAACGTTGTCGTGTTTGCCGGGCTGGTGTTTTCGCAGAGCTACGGCAACGCACATGAGATTATGATTTCGCTCGCCGCATTCGCCGTGTTTTGCGCGCTGTCATCGGCGGTCTATCTCTTCAATGACATACGCGACCGCGAAAGTGACCGACATCATCCCCATAAGAAGACGCGCCCCATCGCCTCCGGCACGCTCTCAGTCGGTGCGGCGCTGACGGCGGCGCTTGTCCTCGGAGCAGGTGGGCTGGTCGGAGCGTGGGCGATCCGTCCCCCGTTCTTCGTCGTGACGCTCTTCTATGTCGGGCTGAATGCGGCGTATTCGGTCGTGCTCAAGCGCGTCGCAATCATCGATGTGATGATCGTCGCGATGGGTTTCGTGCTGCGGGCCATCGGCGGCGCGGAGGCCATCGATGTCGCCATCTCGGCATGGCTGATCGTCTGCACGACCTTCCTGGCGCTTTTTCTGGGACTGGGCAAGCGACGCTGGGAGTTGGTGGCGTTGGGTGATCAAGCGGCGGGTCATCGTGCCGTATTGGCTCGTTATTCACCGCACCTGCTCGATCAGTTTATAGGTGTAACGACAGCGTCGACGATCGTCTCATACGCACTGTACACGCTGGCGCCGGAGACACAGGCGAAGTTCGGGACGATTGGCCTGATCTGGACTTTGCCGTTCGTGCTCTTCGGAGTGTTCCGTTACTTGTATCTGATCCACAGCGAGGAGGTCGGCGGCAATCCGACGGCGGCTCTGCTGAATGATCCGCCGCTACTGGTCAATTCGGTCCTGTGGCTGGCCGCGGTCGTGTGGATCATCAGTTGATCCGCGAGTCAGACGCCGATGTCGGACAGACTGAACAGAGATTCAAATCGCCAGCCGCGTGCTGCAAACAGTTCCGATGCTCCCGCATGGCGATCTAACACCGCGTAGACGCCGATCACGGTGCCACCGCATGCGATGATGGCATCGGCGGCCGTCTGTGCCGAGCCGCCGGTGGTGGCAACATCCTCGACCACTGCGACCCGCATCCCCGACACCATCGGTCCTTCGACCCGACGGCCGGTGCCATGTTCCTTGCTCGATTTGCGCACAATCAGCGCGGGACAATCGACACCCTGATCGGCGGCGGCAATGGTCACGGCCGCGACGATCGGGTCTGCTCCGAGCGTTAATCCCCCGACCGCCTGTGCACCCGCCGGACGAATCCGTTCCCACAGGAGTTCCCCGATCAAGCGCAGGTACGCGCCACGGAGTGAAATCGCGCGCACATCGACGTAGATGTTTGATTTCTGTCCGGAGGCGAGGACAAAATCGCCGTGTTTGACTGCAAACTGAATCAGCCCGGAGCGGAGTCGCTCACGGGCTGATGGCTGTGTCTCCGGTGTGTTCACTGAGATAGCGCGCTACGGCGCCGATTCGACCGTCAATTGTCCGGGCTCGAAGATCGGCTCGGCTTCCGTGCTGGCGCTGTCGATGTAGACCAGATAGTTCGCCGGCGGAATGAAGCCCTCCTCAATCGGTCCGGAGGCGGCATCCCCGCTCAGCGTGAAGTGGAATGTCGCCAACAACCCTTCCCCGGCGGGAATCAAGGGTTCGGTCATGGGGATGGCTGAGATTAGAGCCCGAAGCGAATCGTTGTCGATCCGTACCGGGCGCGTTGCGACATACTCGATCATCGAGCCGGCGAATGACACCGAATCGATCTTCATGCCATGCGGATAGCTGATCGGCACGACGATGGCCTTGAGCGGCTCGATCCCGTAATAGCGAACGTCGAACGACCCGGATTGTCCGCGTGCGGCGCTTGCCGACCCGATCATCACGCGGGCATCGGTCTGGCGAATCGGCGGGCGCGGCGGCGGCGCATCCGAACGTGTCGCGGCGGTCTGCTCATCCGCCCGCATCTGCTGTTGCCCCTCCTTTTGACACGATGCCAGGATTACCAGCGACAGAACAGCCACACTGATCGACTTTAGCATCTGAATCCTCCACCAGGGGTTTGGACCCCTGCCCGTAAGTAAGAAACTCAGGATCGGCCCCGAGTCAATGCCGAAGCCCGGCCGCTATTCCATCTCTCGAAAGGCGCGTATGAACGCGAATTCATCTTCGACCTCCAGCAATCGTTCACGGAAGTAGTCAAACTGCAGGACTTCGCCGAGTGCTTTGAAGACGCGCAGATAGAGCGTGTCGTCATACGACGGCGCCGCCATCGCAAAGAACAGCCGCACGGGACTGTCATCGGGCGCGTCGAATTCCAGGCCCTCCTCCGATCGCCCCACGGCTATGACTAATTCACGCGTCTGGTAGGTCCTCACATGAGGGATGGCAATTCCATCGCCGATGGCGGTCGTCGCCTTGCGCTCGCGATGGACAAACTCCGTCAGCAGCTTGCTGGGGTTGGCGATTTTCTCGGATGTGCTCAACAGGCCGACCAACTCCGCCAGCACCGATTCCTTCTCATCGCGTTTCTGCCGCTCGGATAGCTCACCGCCGTCCCTGTCGGAATTCCGACGGGTCTCCATCGACAGGCGGATCAATGAAGGTTCGAGGTGGCGGGAGATGTTCATTGTCCGATCCCAGAGCGTCCCTGGCGCAAAGGACGGATGATAGCGCCCACCGTCGACAACGCAATTGGTTTCAGGTCGCGACGCAGTTAAAATCCCCCCAGCGCAGGGTTGCGCGCCCGGGCCGTCAGGCCACCTCGAACCATGGCCACCGAATTCTCCCAGTGCTGCGTCGTCTGTCTCGGCAATCCGGGATCACGTTACGAAGCAACCCGTCACAACCTCGGGTGGTGGGTGGGAGACTGCCTCGCCCTTCAGATGCGGATGGGGTTTAGGCCGGGACGGGGAAACTTCACCGTAGCTTTAGGTCACATGCGCGGCAACAGCGTCTGTTTAGTCAAGCCAATGACTTACATGAATGCAAGCGGTGAGGTTTGGCCCGATCTTGTGCGGGGCTACGGTGCCGTGCCGGAAAAAACTCTGGTCGTCTGCGACGACATCGATCTGCCGCTCGGCCGCATCCGTGTGCGCGACACAGGATCATCAGGTGGTCACAATGGTTTGTCGTCGATCATCGAATGTATTGGCACAGAGCAGATTGCGCGGGTGCGATGCGGGGTTGGCCCGGTCCCGGCAGGGATCGACCCGGCGGCCTTTGTCCTTGACCCTTTTGCTCCGGCAGAGCTACCTTTGGCCCGCCAAATGGCCGAGCGGGCCGCTGCTGCCGTGGAGATGGCGGTCACCAGTGGCATGACGGCATCGGCCAATGAGTATAACCGCAGAGCTCCCGCGCCGGAGGATTCGGTCGAACCTCCAGCCGGCGCCGACAGACCAGGGGAGAACACATGAGAGATTACGAAACAACGCTCATCCTCGATCCGCAATTGGCGGAAGAGGGTTGGGAACAGGCGATCACGAAGTACTCGACGATCATCTCCGCAAAGGGAACGATCAAACGGACCGACCGTTGGGGACTGCGGCGGCTGGCGTATACGATCCGCAAACATGGACAAGGGTACTATGTCCACTTTATTCACTACTCCTCGACCGACGTTCCCCGCGAGATTGAGCGCCAGTGCGAGCTCGACGAGCAGTGCCTGCGGTATCTGACCGTCGCATCCGACAATCCGAAGTATGTTGAAGAAATGGACAAACGCGCCTCGGGCGAGGGAACTTCCGTATCCGAAGAGGGTGACCGCAGCGCCTCGCGTGAGACCACGGGCCGGCCCGTCCGATCCGGCGCAGACGATGCCGGCGACGAGGCGTGACACAGCGGGCCCGGAGACGACTTTAACGGGGAAATGAGGGATAGACGCAGATGAGATCCGAGGGCAGGTCCCACGATCGGCATTACGAGCGCGGACATGACCGTTCACACGATCGCGACCGGTCGCACGGGCGCGACGAAGAACGGGGCTATGGGCCGGCGTCGCGGGGACGCGGCGGACGCCGCCCCAAACGATTTGTCGAGTTGCGATACCACGAAATCGACTACCGCAACGAACGACTTTTGCGCAAGTTCATTACTGAGCGCGGCAAGATCGTGCCGCGCCGGACATCGGGGATTCCGGCCAGCTTCCAGCGACGCCTGACCCGCGAGATCAAGCGCGCGCGGCATCTGGCGATGCTGCCATTTGTCGGCGAGAGCTTCCGTTAAGCCTTGGGCCGGGGCACGTCTCAATTGGAGAGCAGGACATAATCATGAAGATCATTTTACGCGACGATGTCGAATCGCTGGGACAGTGCGGCCAGGTCGTCACCGTGCGCGACGGTTTTGCTCGAAACTACTTGATCCCCCGAAATCTGGCGATCCCCGCCAACAAGGGGACGCTGCGTTCGATCGATCAGATCGGCAAGCAGAGGGACCAGCGCGACCGCAAACGGTTGCGTGAGTCGGAACGGATCAAACTGGCGCTGGAGAAAGTCTCCTGCACGGCCGAAGTACAAGTCGGAGAGGAAGACCGCGTATTCGGATCGGTCACATCGGCTCACATCGCCGAACTGCTCTCCGTCCAGGGTTTTGAGATCGACCGCCGCGACATCCTGCTGGATGAACCTCTCAAGGCTCTGGGCGTATACACTGTGGATGTCAAGCTCGGCCATGATGTTGTCGCCAAGCTGAAAGTGTGGGTCGTCAAGAAGAAAGACTGACGCCGGAGCGGCACGACAGAATGCTGGTCAAGTCCAAAATCAACGGTTTGGCGCTGGATGTCACGTCCAATTCGCCCGTTGTCGTCCTGGCGCCGGAGGACGAGGACTTGGTATTACCGATCTGGATCGGTCACTTTGAAGCGTGGGCCATCGCCATGGAACTGTCGGGCATGAGTTCCAAGCGTCCGTTGACGCATGATCTGCTCAATGGGACGATCCAGGAGTTGGGCGCGCGCGTCAACAAAGTCGAAGTGACCGAATTGAGAGATCAGACGTTTTTCGCGCGGATTATCATTACCCGCAATGGCGATGAGCTGGCCATCGATGCGCGCCCGTCCGATTCGATTGCACTGGCACTGAAGGCCAAGGCGCCGATCTATGTCGAGCACGACTTGTTCCAGAAGAAGTCAGAAAGCAGCAGAGACGATGCCCCAAAGTATGATCCCGAGGCGCTCAAGGAACGGCTGCGCCAGATCAGCCCAGAGGATTTCGGCAAGTATCAGTTGTAAACCCTGCCTTCGAGTCGACGGTGGTTCGACCGCGACCTGACACCTCCCACGCATTCTCTGTCAGCACGGGTTCGACTACGTCCGTGCGCCGTAAGACATCCGCGTACGCTCTCCGGTTGTTGTTTCTGCTGAGCCTTGCAAGTACCGCCGCACCCGTCGCTGCCGCGCTGCCGATGGGAAGCGATCTGGCGACGCGTGACAAGTCCGTTCGCGGACAATTCGATCGTGCCGTCGGCTCGTTTGTCGATGCTGAGTTTGTCGCTGCCGAACGCGCCTTTCGCGAGATCGAATCGTCCGATCGGCTCGACCGACGCGACCGTCCGTTTGTGCACTATCTGATCGGACGCTGCCTCTATGGACAGGGCGAATACGGGTTTGCGATCACCGTGCTCCATGAGGCCATCGATTCGGATGAAGAAGGCGTCGTCCGGTGCGCAGCGTCACTCTACCTGGGGCACACCCACTTTCGTCTCAATGACCGTTTGGCTGCGGCGCGCGCCTACGTCAGCGCACTGCAGAACGACGACTCAGAATGCACCCGTGTCGCCGAGGCCAATCTGGAGCCGTTGCTCCGGAGTGGACTGACGCCGTTTGAACTGGATCGACTGATCGGCGACCTTGACGACGATCCGGACTTGTTGCGCGTTCGATTCACAGTTGCCCAGCGATGGGAATCGCTCGGACGGCGACTCGATGCCATCGAAGAATACGCCCTTGTCGGTGCATCGATGCCGGATGGTCCCATCGCGGACTCCGCGCGGGTGATGACCGAGCGACTGAGGCAATCACTCGAAGAAGAGATTGTCATCGGCCTTCTGGTTCCCGCATCAGGAGAGTACGCCAACTATGGCGGCAGCGTCGCCGACGGCGCCCGTATGGCTGCCGCTCAATCGCGCGCGTCGGTGCGGCTGATGATCAAAGACACGCGCGGCGATCCGGTCACGGCCGTCTGGGCCGCCGACTCATTGGTCAATGCCGGCTGTGATGCAGTGGTCGGCCCGCTATTGCCAGGCACCATCGCGGCAACCGTGCCGATCCTGCGCGCCCACGAGATTCCTCAGATACTTCCGATCCTCCGGCGCGCCACCGGCGACGTCAGCGCACTGTCGGCGGGAGTTGTGGTCCTGTCGGTTCCTCCCGACATCCAGGTCCGCCGATTGGTATCCCACGCCCTCGGGCGTGAGCAATTGCGACAGTTTGCCGGGCTATTTCCCGACACACCGGAAGGACGTCAGATCGGCTCGGCATACGCCGAAGCGATCTTGTCCTCGGGGGGCACTGTTTACCCGTTACAATACTTGCCGCCAAACGCCACAGACTACACGCCCTGGCTGCGGCGGATCAAATCGGTGGTACGCGACGACCGGGATGAGCTGCTCCCGCCCGCCGACTCCGATGAGGAAGAGGAGATAACGGTCTATGACCGCTGGCGGGTGCGCATCGACGGATTTCTCATTTGGGGGGACCCGGAGACCATCGGACGCGCCGTCGCGCAAGTTCGCGCCTTCGGAATCGAAGGGCGACTGCTCGGCAATGGCTCCTGGGCGGACTCGTCATTGCGAGAATCGCTGACCGGCGAGCTCGACTCAGCGCTGTTTGTCTCGGATGAATGGATCGATCCGACCGGGTCGGTCTGGCGTGAGTGGAGTTCCGATTTTCGCTTGCGGTATGGTCGCGTGCCCGACTGGCTGGCGGCCCGTTCCTATGACGCCGTCACCTGGCTTCTGCGGCACACCGGCTCACGCCGTGCCGGGTCGTTCGGTGGCAGCATAGCGGCAATCGTGTCCGACACATTGTCCGGGGTCAGCGGGACCTATCATTGGTCCGCCAGCCGAGAATCCGATGCCGCCGTTATTTATCGATTTCGGTTCGGCCGACCGGCGCCGGTTCGGGAGTAATCCTCATGTTGAGAATCCACGTCCGGGGCCGCCGTCAATCTCAAAAAGTCAGGAGTCATCATGAGCCATGAAGAAGACGCACGACGTTACGCTCTGCGGATGGTCATCGACGGAAAGGAGCGCCACATCACGTACGAGGAACTGGCGCTCTCCAACAACCTGGCGCAGGAGGCGCTCGTGCGGCTGCTTGTCAAAAAGAAGCTGATCGATGCCGGAGAATTGCTGGAAGAGATCAACACGGTTAAGACCGAACGATACCGCGCGGAGCCGTCGGACCAGGACAAATCTTGATGCAGGAATCGACCAGAGACACGTCGATTGGTGTAACGCCACTCGCCGGTCCGCGGGCAGCCGACGATCCCGCGACTGAACTGATGCGCTGGCGATCGCACCCGGTCCGTCAGAGCGGCAAACGCCTGGGGGCTGTCTTGCTCGTCCTGATCGGTCTTCCGGCGGGCCTTTGGGCACTTTATGGCCCGTTCTATGGGCTCCTGGGCGTTCTGATCCTGTCGGGAGCGCTCTCGCCGTACTTTCTTCCGACCGACTACGCACTGTACGCCGGCGGCGGCGAATCGCGATTCATCGGGGTCACCCGGCGGTTCACATGGTCGCAATACCGCACGTTCTATCCTGATTCCCATGGCGTGCTGTTGTCACCATTTGCGAAGCCGTCGCGGCTGGAGAACTTCCGCGGCATTTACCTGCGGTTTGATGGCCGGCGCGAACAGATACTCAACATTGTATCCGAGTGTCTGAGAGAGTCCGGGGGGCAAACCCTCACTTCCGGGACGGCAACGAGAGTATGAAGAACTTCCGAGAATGGTTTGAGTCGCGCAATCCGCGCCCGACCGAAACGCCGCTCTCCGCCGAGGAAGACCAACTGATGACGCGGCTGGCGGACAAGGTCGTGCAATGGAAGATGACCGTACCGGCGATCCTCTTTTTGGAATCGGTCAAGCCATTGAACTACGTCGGCGCCCAGGCATTGGTATTCTTCGAGCCGTTCGTGCAGACCATCTTCAATTTCAAAGAGTACGATACGTTTCGGATCATGATGGAGCGGCGGGAAAACATGGAACGGCTTTTGCAGCGCATCGAGCAGGTCGACGCGGAGGCGCTCGAACGTGAGCGCGCCGCGCGCCGCGTGCGCCGCCGGTCGGGTCGGTCATGGTGGAAGCCATTCGGAAAGGGCAGTCGCGACACCACAGGATCCGGCGAAGCGCCTTAGCCGGGGCTGATTGTGCCGGCCGCGCTGTTGATTTCGCGAGAACAGTCACTATATTGCCGCGTTTCGGGAACCAACCCAGACAAACAGACGGGAGATGGCAGACGATGATCATTGGCAGGGAGTTGTTTCTCACCAAGGGTGTCGGACGCCACCGCGAACGGCTCTCCAGCTTCGAACTGGCATTGCGCGATGCCGGCATTGCACACTACAACCTTGTGACGGTGTCGTCCATTTTCCCGCCGCACTGCCGGATCATCACGCGCGCCGCCGGACTGAAAAAGATGACCCCCGGACAGATCGCGTTCGTCGTGATGAGCCGCAATGACACCAATGAACCCTCGCGGCTGATCTCCTGCGCCGTCGGGCTGGCGCTGCCCAAAGACCCCGACCAGGTGGGCTACCTGACCGAACATCACGACTATGGCATGACCGAGCGTCGTGCAGGTGACTATTCCGAAGATCTGGCGGCCACGATGTTGGCCACATCGTTGGGTGTCGAGATCGACCTGGACAAAAGCTGGGACGAACGAAAAGAACAGTGGCGCATTTCCGGCCAGATTTACAAGACGCGCAACGTCACCCAGTCGGCCAACGGAGACAAGAACGGTCAGTGGACATCGGTCGTCAGCGCGGCCGTATTCATCACCGACTGATCAGCCGATAGAGCCATGAACAGCCGTCCCAATCGGGTGGGGCGGCTGTTATCATAAAGTGAGCGCAGCAGGGATCGCATGAGCGTTCCGACACCGATCGATCGCGACAGGCATCAACGCGGCTGCAATTTCCTCGGATTGACCGAGGACGAGGCCGACTACCAGTCGGCGCGCCTCGTGATCGTCCCGGTCGCCTACGATGCGACCACGTCCTACAAATCCGGCGCCAGGTACGGACCGGGCGCGATCATCGCCGCCTCGCGTGAAGTCGAGACGTTTAATCCCGAGTCGCAGCGCGAACTGGCAACGGCCGGCATCGCCACCTGGCCGGTGGTCGAAGCCGAGGCGGATGGGCCCGCGCAAATGGTCGCCACGGTTGAACACGTGATCGCCGAACAGATTGCCGCCGGGAAATACTGTGCCATGCTCGGCGGCGAACATTCGATCACCGAAGGGGCCGTCAGGGCGCATCAGCGCAAGTGGCGCGACCTGACGGTCTTGCAAATCGATGCCCACGCCGATATGCGTGATGCTTATCAGGGCTCGAAGCATTCCCATGCCAGCGTTATGCGCCGCGTGCGTGAGATTTGCCCCGCGGTCTCGGTGGGCGTCCGCAGCACCTCGGAAGAATGCCGTGACTGGACCGAACGTGGTTCGGCTTGGCTTACCACAAGCGGCTCGCTGCCCGTGTACTGGGCCATTGACATCGTCGGTCGCAACGATTGGCACGATGCCGCCATCGCCGATCTCTCGGAGCATGTATACATCACCTTCGATCTCGACGGCCTCGATCCCGCCATCATGCCCGCGGTCGGAACGCCGGAACCGGGCGGCCTGGGCTGGTATGAGACGATCGACTTTCTGCGAAAAGTCTTTGCGCAACGGCACGTTGTCGGCTTTGACGTGGTCGAGTTGTGCCCGATTCCCGGCTTGCACCATGCCGATTTCACCGCCGCGCGACTGACCGCGGCCATGGTGGGGATGGCGGTGCCGAAACTCTGAGAATTGCTCGGATTAATCAGAATCGGCGTCCCACGCTTGACCTGTGGCGCCCGGAGGACTATGCTGGCACTACTTTGGTCGTCTCACAAGGGAGAGGTTGGACAGATGAAAATCTACGTAGGCGGTCTGTCGCCGGAAGTCACAGACGAACAATTGCAGCAGGCGTTCGCCGCCTTCGGCAAAGTTGAGACAGCGAACGTCATCATGGACCGCTTCAGCGGTTCGCCCCGCGGGTTCGGATTTGTCGAGATGCCTGCCAAAAGCGAGGCGATCGCAGCCATCAGCGGGCTGAACGGCCAGGATTTGATGGGCAGCACGCTGGTTGTCAACGAAGCGCGTCCCCAGGAGTCGCGCCCGCGCGGCGGCGGAGGACGTGGCGGTCCGCAGGGGCGTCGCGGAGGTGATCGCGACCGCGACCGTCGTCCCCGGGGCGGATCGAGGTATTAGCCAAAGGAAATCCCCCGGCGGGATCGAATCTCACCGGGGGATGTCTTGCCTGAGTGGTCGAAGTTAGATCTTCTGCACGTTGGCGGCCTGTGGTCCTTTGGGACCTTGTGTGACATCATACTTCACACGGTCTGACTCCTGCAGGCTGCGGAATCCCTCCGCCTGAATCGCCTCGTGATGCACGAAGACATCCTTGCTGCCGTCCGCCGGAGTGATAAAACCGTACCCCTTGGCGTCGTTGAACCACTTCACTGTTCCTTCTGGCATCTTACACTTCCTTTGCGTCTTGGGAACGAAACGGCGTTCCCGTCCGTTGGCCAACGTGGCCGTTGAAACCTGTGAGTCTTTTCTGAGATTGCCGTGCGATACAGCACTGTGCGGTCACTCTAAGAGAAGTCAAAGGCTTCGCCTTACAACACGGCCAATATACGCTCGTCGACGCCGTTGCGGAAGAATAATTTATTTCGAAAAGGGGGGCAGCGGGTTGGGCAGGCGGGAGTGCTCCCACAGCAAGCCGGGACTCAGTCCTTTCCGATCTTGTGCACTCACCCGCGAACTCACCCCCCACCGCCTGGGCGGGCCACCAGCGCCCATAACAAGCGGCCGAATCCACAGATAGAACCCGCCTGCCATCCCGCCGATTGCCGAATCGGCGCTGCCTTGTATATTAGTCGGGTACCCACCCCCTGTTTTCAGGGGTGGGATTTTCGCGTTTGCGGCCATTTGCGGGCCGAGCAGTCCTATGCCCACACTCACCAAGGCCACGTCGCAGTCAGCGGCCAAGGCGCGTTTTAGCCGGGGGCGCGGGCCGTTCGATGACTTGATGGCGGCGGTGCGTCGATTGCCCGGATACACTCGTCTGGTCGAGTCACTCGGAGGCGATCAACCGGCCCCGGTCGACATCACCGGGACAGTCGGGTCGTTGGCGGCGACCCTGGCGGCACTGGCATATCAAGAGCAGACTCGCCCGACGCTGATCTTAGTCGATGACCCCGAACGCGCGGGGCAATGGCACGACGACCTGACATCGCTCTTAGGCGAGGAGCTTGTCGCCCGTTTCCCGTCGTGGGAGACGCTCCCTTACGAATTCCGTACACCCGGCCCCGAATCGACCGGACGCCGTTTGCAGACTCTTTGGCGCTGCCTCGAATCGCCGCCGCCGGTGGTGGTGGCGCATCTGCGCGCCGCGCTGGAACCGACCCTGTCGCCCGGTGATTTGAAGTCGCGCATTGTCCGCGTGCGCGTCGGCGAAGAGCCGGGGATGGAGTCGATTCTCTCGCGGCTGGTCGCGCTGGGGTATCGCCGCTGCGATGTCGTCGAGGAGGCCGGAGCATTCGCTGCGCGCGGCGGCATCATCGATTTCTTCACCTTCTCAGAATCCGAACCGGTGCGCATTGAGTTTTTCGGAGATGCCATCGAGTCGATCCGCACGTTTTCGGTCTCGACACAGCGCACGACCGAGCGTCGCAACGAATGCACGGTGCTGCCCGGACGCGAAGCGCTCGGCTCCGGCCCGATCTGGGATGAAGGACGCGAGTTGACCGATCTGGATGCGCGACTCTTGGAACGGTTGGAATCTGATCCTGAACGTCCCGGGCTCGAATGGCTTGCGGGCGCATTGGGGCAGGAGCGCGGACGGCTCTTTGATTACTTCGGCGATGGTGCTGTCCTATGGGCGGATGACCCGTCACGCCTACAGGATACTTATGACAAGCTCATCGAGGAAGCGGGGCGATTCCACGAACGACTGAGCGCGACATTCCCGGAGGTTCCGACCCCGACACAACTTTATGGCTCCGACGACATTCTGAAACCGGCGGGCCGATTCCGCTTCACGGTCACGATGCGCGATTTCCGACGCGGCCCCGACGGCGCCATCGAGTTCGATGCGGTCGGGCCGCCGTCGGTCAATGGCCGGATCGAATTGCTCAGCCGCGAACTCGATCAGTTCGCCGCGCAGGCAAGCGACGTCGTCATCGGCTGCGACAATCGTGGGCAGGCCGACCGCCTGACGGAACTGCTCGAAGATCGGCACACTCATGTGTCGTGCGTCTATCCCGCGCTGCACCGGGGATTCGTGTTGCCGTCGGCACCGTTTGCGTACCTGACCGAGCACGAAATCTTCAATCGTCACAAGAGCCGTTCGCGCCTTCGGCGCTTTCAGGAGGGGTTGGCGCTCTCCAGCTACACGCAGTTGAAGAAGGGCGACTATGTGGTCCACGTCGACCACGGCATCGGACGGTTTCGCGGTCTGGAGTCGATCACCGTCTCGGGGCAGCGCCACGACTGTCTGTTGCTTCACTACCAGGGTGCGGACAAGCTCTTCGTCCCGGTCGAAGAGTTTGACCGTGTCCAGAAGTATTCAGGCAAAGACAGCCGTCCGTCGGTCGCCCGTCTGGGTGGGACTGCCTGGGAACGGACCAAGAACCGTGCCAAGAAGGCGCTATTGGAGATGGCTGAAGAGCTGGTCGCGCTGTATGCCGCGCGCAAGGCACTTCCCGCAATCGCGTACTCGGCGCCCGGAGAGTGGATGCAGCAGTTGGAAGATTCTTTCCCTTACGATGAGACCCCGGACCAGGCGGCCGCCATTCGCGAAGTGGGCAAGGATATGGGGGATTCGGCGCCGATGGATCGTCTCGTCTGCGGCGATGTCGGTTACGGCAAGACCGAAGTCGCGATCCGCGCCGCCTTCCGTGCGATTTGCGATCACAAGCAGGTGTGCGTGCTGGTCCCGACGACGATTCTCGCGCAGCAGCACCTGACGACCTTTCGTGACCGATTGGCCGAATTCCCGGCACGGATCGAAACGCTCTCGCGGTTTCGTTCGCGCAGGGAGCAGCTCGAAGTCGTCGATTCACTGGCGCGCGGCAAAGTCGACATCGTCATCGGCACGCATCGCTTATTGCAAAAGGACATCCGCTTTGCCGATCTGGGGCTGCTCATCATCGATGAAGAGCATCGCTTCGGTGTTCGGCACAAGGAACGCATGCGCCAGATGAAGCAGACGGTCGACACGCTGGCGCTGTCGGCGACGCCGATTCCGCGCACGCTGCAGATGTCGCTTCTGGGCGCGCGAGACCTGTCGATGATCAACACCTCGCCGCGCGACCGCCTGCCGGTGCGGACCGAGGTCCGTCCGTTCGGACCCGATGTCGTGACCGAGGCGGTGCTGCGGGAATTGGACCGTGGCGGGCAGGTCTACTTCGTCCACAACCGCATCCAGTCCATCGCCGCGATGGCCGACTACTTGCAGCGGCTGATGCCGTCCGTACGCATCGGAGTCGCTCATGGGCAGATGCCGGAACGGCAGTTGGAATCGGTGATGGTCCGATTCTATCATCAGGAGTTCGACATGCTGCTGTCGACCGCGATCATCGAATCCGGCCTGGACCTGCCGTCGGTCAACACGATCGTCATCCATCGGGCCGATCACTTCGGCCTGGCGCAGTTGTACCAATTGCGCGGACGGGTCGGTCGGGCCGCCCGGCAGGCGTATGCCTATCTTCTTATTCCTCCAACCTCACCGCTCACTTCGACGGCAAAGTCTCGTCTGCAGGCGATCGAAGAGCACACGGCCCTGGGATCGGGATTCCATTTGGCGATGCGCGACCTGGAAATTCGCGGCGCGGGCAATCTCCTCGGCCCGCAACAGCACGGGTTCATCGAGGAAGTGGGGTTCGATCTGTACTGCCGACTGCTCGATGAAGCCGTCGCCGAAGTCCGGGGAAGCCCGTCGCCGGTTCTGTCCGGATCGCCGATCCAGATCGAGGTGGCGGGCGAGCGGTTTTTGCCGGACGATTATGTTCCCGACAACCAGCAGCGCTTTGAGATGTACAAACGAATGGCCGAGTTGGCCGATCCCGATGCCGTGGATGAGTTGTTGCTGGAGATGACCGATCGCTTCGGAGCCCCGCCGCCGCCGGCGCGCCGTCTGGCGGAGTTGGCGCGCGCACGGGTCTGGGCACGGCGAGCGGGGTTGGCCCGCGCATTGGCCTCCCGCAATGAATGGAAGCTGGTGTTTCCGCCGGAGCGTGTGGTCAAGCGGCGCGATGTCGAACGCTGGCGCGCGGCGATTCAAGGCCACGTCTCGTTTGATGCCGGCCCCCCATTCTGCCTCAGCGTCAGGGCCCCCTTGGGGGCGTCGGCCGATCTGGAGGGGCTGGTCGAACTGCTGCGGCGTTTGGATGGTATCGATTCGCCCTGAGCGCGCGTTGACGGCGGGCTTTGCGAGGGCATCATGATTGCATAAATTGGAAGTCTTGGCCCACTGGTGCACGGGACGTATGACAGCATGAACAATGGGGATTCGATGACCAACTGTACGCGATTTGTCCTCACCATCTTGTCAATGGCGGTTTCGTTGTCGGTCGGCGGATGCAGTCGGACCGAACGCACCGGCGACCTGATCGTCGCGCAAGTTGGCGAACACACAATCCCGCTGCGCGACATCACCGACTACATTGCCAGCATGCGTGTCGACTATCCCTCCGCAGAGGCAGAGTTGGCGGCGCGTGAGAAATACCTCGACCGGCTGATCGAAAAGCGCCTGCTGATCATCGGCGGCTACGGACGGGCGCTGGATGCCGACATCGGATTGCTGGAAAAGGTGGAGGCCGAGAAAGACAAGCTGTTGTTCGATGAACTGTACCGCACTCAAGTCCTTGATCAGTTGAGCGTGACCGAAGCAGAGGTGAAGGACGCCTACGAGCACTATTTCGACCGCGTTCAGTTTCGTCACATTCTGATCGAATCCGCAGCGCTGGGCGATTCGGTCATGGAGCAATTGCGAAACGGCGCCGATTTCGGGGACATGGCGGAGCGTTTCTCGTTCGATGAACAGACGCGATTTCGCGGCGGCGAGATGGGGCGCGACTTCGAGTGGGGTGAGTTTCCCGAACCCCTGAATGCCGCGTTATTCGAATCTTCCGTCGGAGAAAACGTCGGACCGATCGAAACCGATTTCGGATGGCACATCTTTCAGGTCACCGGCAAACGGGAGCTCGAAAGGCAGGAGTTCGCGACGCTGCGGCCGTTTCTGGAAACACGGCTCAAGCGTCGCAAGGAGAACGCCCGGCGCAAGGAGCACTTAGTCGAAATACAGCTTCGCAACAGTATCGAGTATGCCCCGTCCACGTTGGCCGATTGGCGTGGTCGGCTGCAGGCCATTGCCGACACGGCGGATTTGCTGCCGGGCACGCGGCCGACCGTCAATCCCAGTGCGCTCTCGCCCGATGATGCCGCGCGTGTCATGTACCGGTTCGGTGCCGGGTTGGAGGTCCACTTCGGAGAATTCTGCGCCGCCTTGTCGCAACGTTCCCCCTATGAGCAACCCGATCCCGCCGACACGCTCGAACTGCAACTCTTCGCGTTCAATCACTCGCTCTATGACATCCTGCGTGACGAGGCCATGCGGCTCAAACTCGACGAATCGGACATCTATAAGGAGCGGGTCCGCGAATATCACGAAACGCTGATGGCCGACATCATGCGCGGAGAAATCCTTCCACGGGGTATTGCCGTCACCGAAGAGGATTTGCGCCGGATATACGAGGCACAGCCCGATTCCTTCGTCCAGGGCCCGCAGTTTCATGTGCGCGAGCTGCTGGTCTTCGATTCGGTCGAAGCGCGACAATTGATGGAACAAGTGCGCACAGGGAGTTCGTTGGAGGAGTTGGCCCGACGATACACTCAGCGTACCGGCATGCAGTCAAAAGGCGGCGACTTGGGCTGGCTCAGCGAGGGCATGTACGACGACATCTATGCGAGCGCCGCCCAAATGGAAATCGGTGAAGTGCGACGGTCCGACGGGACCGGTCAGTATTCGATCATTCAACTACTCGCTCGGCGCCCGGGACGGCAACTGGCCTACGAAGAAATCGAGGCGGAACTCTTCAATGTCGTTCAGCGTCAGCGGACCGATTCGGTCATCTCAACATACCTTGATTCGATACGCACAATGAACACCGTGGTCATTCATGACGATGTGCTCCGAGTCGGTCTGGGAGAACGGCCACTCAGCACGGAGCAGCCCGGATCATAACCCCAAGCGCAGGCGAGTGAACTCACGCATGAGACGAAAACTCAGCCGTTTCCGGAATTGGTTGTGTCTGCTCGTGATCGCGCAGATTGCGATCGCCAATGGACAGGACGTTGTCGAAGAACCGATCGCGATCGTGGCCGATCGGGTGATCCTGCGCTCCGAATGGGAAACCCAGTTGTCGTTGCACAGCATGCAGGCGAACGTCGATGCCAACGACCCGCTCGTGCGCGACACCCTGGGACAGGTCATTCTGGATCAGATGATCAACGATCAGCTCATCTTGTTGGTGGCTGAACAGGACTCCACTCTGATGGTGTCGCCCAAGGAACTCGATGAGGCGGTCGAAGAGCACATTCTGTCGCTGCGCCGGCGCTATCCAACCGACGATCAGTTCCATCGTGACTTGGCTCAAGAGGGGCTGACCGAACGTGACCTGCGTGTGCGCTTTCGGCAGGATATCAATAACCAACTGCTCAAACAAAAACTGATGCAGCGCAAGCTTTCCGACGTGGCGGTCTCGCACGGTGAAGTCCGCGAGTTTTACAGCCACTACAGCGACTCGCTCCCGGTCCGCCCGGCCGGAATCAAGCTGGCACACATTCTCTTGCCGGTCGACGTGTCCGAATCGGTCGTCGACGCCACGCGCGAGCGGCTCACGCGCATTCTTGGGGAGATCCGCGATGGGTTGGACTTCGGCGAGGCCGCGCGCAAGTACTCCGCCGATGCCAGCGCGCCCAACGGCGGCGATCTCGGGTGGTTTGGCAAAGGGGAGATGGTCGCCGAGTTCGAACAGGCCGCGTTTGCCTTGACGCCCGGACAAACGTCCGGTGTGCTTCGCACTCCGTTCGGGTGGCACCTGATCCAATGCATTGAACGCACGGCCGAACGGGTCCATGCGCGGCACGTCATCCTGACCCTGGAGCCGACCGGCGCCGACTCGGCGGCTGTGAGGGCGCGCGCCGATTCCGCCGCCGCGCTCTCTCTCTCCGGCGAGGACTTCTGCCTGCTCGCACAGGAGTATTCCAAAGACGAGGAGACGCGAAAGAATTGCGGTGAGCTGGGCTGGTATCCGATCGAAGAGATGTTTGAGGAATTCAAGACCGTACTGGCGGATGCGGGCAACGGTGCGATCGCCGGGCCGGTGATGACCAAGTATGGATGGCATGTCCTGCGCGTGCTGGATCGACGCCCCGCGCACCGTCTGAATCTGACCGACGACTGGGACGCGATCAAACAGATCGCGCGCCAGGACAAGACCAATCGCGTCCTGACCGATTGGATTGCCGAAGTTCGCGAAGACACCTATGTCGACATCCGACCGCTGTCGGCACGACGTACGCTGACCCCATCATCACCCTGAATTGTGCGTCGCAATGAGCGCCTTGATGAACGGCCCCGAGCATTTCTCCACAGAATGTCCGATCGGCGTGCGAATCTGCGCCCGTTTGACGCGGCCATAATCTGACATGAGCGGATTCGATACATCGCGACCGATTGAGCGGGCGATCATCGTCGGGTTTGGCCGCAACGGTTCATCGCGACATGCGATGGAGCAGTCGATGGCCGAGTTGGAGCGCCTGGTGGAATCGGCCGGCGGACGGACCGTGGGGAGCGTAAGCCAAGTGGGACGGCCGCACCCGGCGCACCTGGTCGGCACGGGCAAGCTCGCGGAAATCGGGCAATTGGCCAATTCCGCCAATGCCGACCTCGTTGTATTCGATGAGGAGCTCTCGCCGTCGCAGGTTGTCAATGTCGAGCAGCGCCTCCGACGAAAGATCGTCGATCGCTCGATGCTGATTCTGGCGATCTTCGCGCGCCACGCCCACACGAAAGAAGCCAAGACGCAGGTCGAATTGGCACAGTACGAGTATCTTTATCCGCGCCTGGCCGGGCAGTGGACTCACATGACCCGACATTGGGGAGGCATCGGCACACGGGGACCGGGCGAGACTCAGTTGGAGACAGATCGCCGGCTGGTCGGGCGACGCATTCTGCGTCTCAAACGGGAACTGTCCGCGATCGACCGCGAACGGGCGGTTCAACGACGTGGGCGCAACGATTTGTTTCGTGCCGTCATGGTCGGATATACCAACGCCGGGAAGTCCACACTCTTCAATCGGCTGACACGATCTCAGGTCTGGGCGGCCGACCGGCTCTTTTGCACGCTGGACCCGACCTCCCGGACATTAGCTCATGCCGAGGGCCGCCGGATCGCACTGACCGACACGATCGGTTTTATCCGTAAGTTGCCGGCTTCGATCTTTGCCGCATTCCGAGCGACGCTCGGTGAAGTCGCATCGGCCGATCTCCTTTTGGTGATCATCGATGTCGCTGATCCGGAATGGGAAGTGACCTTGGCCTCCGTCGAGGACTCTCTCGCTGAGATAAAGGCAAGCGAGATTCCGCGACTGCTGGTACTTAACAAAATCGACCTGCTTAATGGGCAACATCTGGCCCCATTAGGGCTTACGCGAAACGACAGCCCGGCCGTGGCAGTCTCGGCGACGACGGGAATTGGATTTGAACCGTTGCTTGAGGCGATCCTGCGGGAGGCAATCAAGATCGGGCTGCCGACACGACGTCGACAGGCCCGAACAGCCAAGGCGAGTGTGCATTACGAGAGCAATTCCTCGCCGCAATAGCACAATGTCTCTGACTGCCCGTACCGACTTTCAATATCTGCACAATTCAGACTTTGGGACTCATCGTTTGGCGTTCAGACGCCGACAACTCGAATACGGGGCCCGTTTTGCGCCACTGGGCCGCGGTGTGCCCGACGGGTGGACATCGGGGACTAAATCATCATGCCCACGACAGGCCGCAAGATATTAGTCGTCGAAGACAATCCGAATATGTCCAGCCTGCTGGCGGACATGCTGGAGGTGTTTGCCATACAGAGTGTGCGCGCGGTTGACGGTCGGGACGCGCTCTCAAAAGTGGACCAGCACGATTTTGCGATGGTGATCACCGACATGCGCATGCCGAAGATGACGGGGACCGAGTTGCTGGTTCGCCTCAAGGAAAAGCGCCCGGACATGCCGGTGGTTTTGATCAGCGGGTTCTCCCTGGCCGACGCCGATGATCAGGCGGCGGTGCAACTGGCGGATGGGTTTCTTTCGAAGCCGTTTCGCATGAACGACATCCGTCGCATCCTCGAACAACACTTCACTGCATAGCCCTCACGATTGACGAGTTCGACGGAACTGTCGAAGCGTGCGATCGGCGGCGCTGCGCGCATGCCCTTTAGCAGCGCTACCGCAGAAACAGGAAACCGCCCAGCAGTAAGATGACAAACAGGAGCGACAGCCATCCCAGATGTCGGTCGATGAAACTCTGAATGGGAACACCGTAGGAGCGCAGCAGCAGTGCGATGAGAAAAAAACGCGCCGAGCGGCTCAATACCGAGGCCAGCACAAAGATTGGAAAGCTGATCCTGAATACACCGCCGGCAATGGTGAACAGCTTGTATGGTATGGGGGAGAAGCCGGCGGCAAACACCGCCCAGAAATCATAGGTCTGATACAAGCGGGCGACGCGGTCGAACCCCGACTGCGTCACGCCCGGCACATTGGCCATGAACCAGCCGCCCCACACGTCCCAAAAGAACATCCCGATACCATATCCGATCATTCCGCCGGCCACCGAGGCCACCGACAACACGGTCGCGAAGAAATAGCTTCTTTGCGGTTTCCCCAGACAGAGTGCCATCAACAGCGGATCGGGCGGCAGCGGGAAGACCGACGATTCAGCGACGCCGAGAGCAGCCAGGGCGGCAGTTCCGCCGGGACGCTGTGCCCAGGATAGGACCCAATGGTACAGGCGGCGCAGCGGGTTTCCTCCGTGGGACGATGGAGTTTCCATTGGCTGCCGGATACCGATCAACGGTTGTCCTTACGTATTTCGAGCGATTGTACAGTCCCTCCAATTCGGCGCTCAGAGAGTCTCCGAATGTATGGGCGCGGGGTTAGTCAGTCAAAGCGGATCGGAACAACATCTCATCCCGCTGGGGCGCCGAATTCTAACTTTGTGTGATACGACAGTTCTCCCTACCTTCGCGCCATGGCCAAAATCGATCGGAAGCGTCAAAGAGCCAAAGACTCCGGCGGCTCGTTTCAGGCGCGGCCACAGCGGCCACCGTCGCGCGGGTTCGGTGCCCAGGTCGCCGCGCACCCGGTACGTTGGGCGGTCATCGGCTATGCGCTCCTGACGGTCATCGTGTTCGCCGGCCCCATTTTCACGCCGGGGGAGATGGTCTACGGTACTGACACGATGTCGGCAGGGGTGTTCTTCCGTTCTTTTCATGCGGAGTTCTGGCGTGACCACATGCGGATGCCGATGTGGAACCCATACATCCACGCCGGGCTGCCGTTTGTCGATGCCATGCACGGCGACATCTTCTATCCTGCGGCGATCCTGCAGATACTTCTGCCCGTACCTTATGCGCTCGGCATCAAGCTGATCTTGCATGTCTTCCTGGCCGGTGTCTTTATGTTTCTGTTTCTCCGTGTCATCGGACGCAGCGATCCGGCCGCATTTGTCGGCGGCTTGTTGTACATGTTTGCTCCGTTCATCGTCTCTCTGTTTTTTCCCGGGCACGACGGCAAGATCTATGTCACGGCGCTGACGCCGCTGGCGTTTCTCGCGCTGTACCGGGCCGTCGTGACACGTCGGTTGCCCGTGTTCCTGGGTTTCGGGCTGGTCTATGCCCTGCTGATTCTTACGGCACATGTGCAGATGGCATACTACGCTGCCTGGGGATTGGGACTTTACTTTGTTTTCCTCCTCTGGGAGCGCTATCGCTTCGCTCCCAGGCAGGTCGTCTCGCTGTTGGCGCTCTTCGTGCTCGCCGTGGGATTGTCCCTGGGCGCGACCGCTGTGCAATGGGTGACGCCGTACAAGTACACCGCCAAATATTCGCAGCGGCTCTTGCAACAGGATGAAGAGCGCGGCTACGAGTGGTCCAGCTCGTGGTCGATGAATTCCGAAGAGGTGCTCTCGGAGATCAACCCCGAGTTCCCCGGCGCCGATCTGGCAACACGGCGCCAATCGACATACTGGGGGCAGAACCCCTTCAAGCTCAACTCTGAGGCGGTGGGTGTCATGGCGGTCATGCTCGCCCTGGTGGCGCTCATCACGCTGCGCATTCACTCCGTGATATTTTTCGCGGTCCTCTCGCTGCTGGCGCTGCTCTACGCGGTCGGCTCGTCGACGCCTGTGTTCCATCTGTTCTACAGTCTGGTGCCGATGGTTAAGAAGTTCCGTGCGCCGTCGATGATCGTGTTCCTGTTCGGATTCTGTTGGGTGGTGATGGCGGCGTTCGCGCTGGATGCGCTGCGGCGCGACCCTTCGGTGCCAAAACCACGGGGCTCATCGATCGATCCGTTTCGGGTATTGCGGATCATCGCCATCGCCTATTCGGCGATCGCCATCATCGCGCTGCTGATTGGCTCTTCGCTGCTGACCGGGTGGGCGTCGTTGATCGGGCGCGTATTGACGCAACGTCAGGCCGCGTCACTGCAGGACAATGTCTCCGCTGTCAGCAGCGGCTTTATCGTCGGTTCCGTTGTGTTGTGGGCGCTGGTGGGCTTGTTTCACATGCAGCGACGCAGCGCGCTGGGTCCGTCGGCGATGTTGGCGGGGCTGGCGATCCTGGCCGTCATACCGAACTGGATGTTCAATGCCCGTTTTGTCGAAACGATCAACCCCGACCCGATCTATGGCGAGGCGCCGATTCTCGACTTGATCCGGCAACATGCACCCAGCGAACCATTTCGAGTGCTGAATCTGCGCGGAATCGGTGCGGGCGGTGAGCTGGAAGACAACTATTTGGCGCTCCACGGAATCGAGGAGTTGTCTCCGACCGCCATGCACGGCAACCACTTGCTCACCAACGATGTTTTTACCGGCCGTCACGATCCACAGCCCGCATTGATCAACAACGATGCGACACGCAACCTGCTCAACAGCGTGATGATTGTCGCTCCGGGGCGGGTCGGCTATCAGGGCCTGGAACCTTTGGGACAGGCCGGGGGACTGTATCTGTATCGCAATACCGAGGCGATGCCGCGGGCGGCGGTCTTTTATCAGTACGAAGTCATTTCCGATACGAACGCCGCCCTGTCTCGAATTCGCAGCGATGGCTTCCCCTATCGCTCACGCCTCATCCTCGACCAGGAACTGCCCGGCATCCCGCCGGTATCCGAGAGCGACACGCTGGCGGGCGTCACGCCCGCGCGTGTTGTCGAATGGGACGTTGACCGCTTTATAGTCGTCTGCACGACGAGCCAAGCCGGAATTCTTTGGCTCTCGGAAAATCACTATCCGGCCTGGCGCGCCACGGACGAGGCAGGCCAATCGCTGCCGATCTACCGTGCGGATTACGCATTTCGTGCCGTTCCCCTGCGACCCGGCCCGCATCGCGTCACGTTCGAATTTTACTCGGAGTCATATGCCAAAGCGCGGTGGCTCTCGCTGGCTTGTTCTCTGCTTTTGGTGTGCGGCGGGATTGTTTCCCTGCGCAGCGGAAGAAAGCCGACGATGCCCGCGGCTGCCGGATAGGGCCCAAGGATACAATCTGGGATCATGCGCTGCGGGGACTCGAACCCATACGCCGATACAGGGAGTAGGCGTAGGTCCGATGACTCATCGCGTCTCCTGGCCAGTTCGATTCGGATCGCAAATCGGCCGGCCGGCGTCAAATAATGGCAGTGCGGAACCAGTATGATCTTGTAAGGGTTCAAATCTACAGCCCTATGACCGCCATTCGTACCCCCGCTTCAACCGCGATTCGGACCATGCTCCTCTTGGGGGCTCTGCTCGCGGTCATCGGCTGCGGCTCCGACCACGCGGCCGTGCCCGGTACAGGAGGCGATTCCCACGCGCTCACCGTCGAAGCCGTCATCGTGGCGCCGCAGCTCCTCTACGATCGTATCACCACGACCGGCACACTGATCGCCAATGAAGAGGTCCAACTGCGCCCCGAAGTCTCCGGGAGAATCACCGGAGTCCACTTCGATGAGGGTCGCCGTGTCCGCAAAGGCGACCTGCTCCTGCAAATCAACGACAGCGAACTGAAGGCGCAGTCGTCCCGAAAAGAATACGAGACCCGTCTGGCGGCCAACGATGAAAGCCGCAAGCGGTCGCTTTTGGACATTAACGCCATCAGTCGCGAAGAATACGACAAGAGTCTCAACACGTTGCGGATGCTGCAGGCGGAAATGGACGTCATCCGCTCGCAGCTGGCGCAGCGTGAGATTCGTGCGCCCTTCGATGGGGTCATCGGGCTGCGGTATGTCAGTGAGGGAGGGTTCGTCAATTCGAACATGTTGGCGGCCACGATGCAAGATTTGGACCCGATGAAAGTCGAGTTCACGGTGCCGGAGAAATACGCCCGACGGCTGAATGACGGGACGAACGTCATGGTGAGAGTCGGAGACTCCGAAGAAGAATATCGCGGCGTCATCTACGCGGTCGAGTCGAAAATTGACCCAGCCACGCGGACGATCAAGTCGCGCGCGACCATCCCCAACCCGGAATCGCGCCTGATCCCGGGTTCATTCGCCAAGATCGAGATCACACTGGCCGAGTTGTACGACGCGCTGGTCATTCCCGCCGAGGCAATCATCCCCGAGTTGTCCGGGCAGAAGGTGTTTGTCTGTACGGGCGGACAATCGAAGCCTGTTTCGGTGACAACCGGGATCCGCACCGAACGCGGCGTTCAGATTACCGAGGGCCTGGCCCCCGGCGATACCTTGATCACGACCGGCCTGTTGCAGCTCAGCGACGGTCGCGCCGTTCAGATTGCTTCATTCGCGGGACAATAACGCTCCATGAACCTCTCCTCGATCTGCATCCGACGGCCGGTCCTCTCGATCGTGCTGTCCATCGTCATCGTGTTGTTCGGTGCCATCAGCTTCGGTTTTCTGGGCGTCCGGGAGTATCCGAGCGTCGATCCGCCCGTCGTAACGGTTTCGACCAATTACATCGGCGCCAACGCCGATGTGATCGAATCGCAAATCACAGAGCCGCTGGAAGAATCCATCAACGGCATCGCCGGGATTCGGTCCCTGACTTCGACGAGTACCGACGGGCGCAGCACCATCACGGTCGAATTCGATCTGGGAATCGCGATGGACAATGCGGCCAACGATGTTCGCGACCGCGTGTCGCGCGCCGCCCGCAATCTGCCGCCCGACATGGATCCGCCCATCATTACGAAATCCAGCGCCGATGCACGGCCGATTCTCTCGATGACGATTCAGAGCGACAAACGGACGCTCCTGGAGCTCTCCGCGATCGCCAACGATATCTTCAAGGAACGCCTGCAAACGATCCCCGGTGTCAGCGAGATTCGCATCTGGGGTGAGAAGAAATACGCGATGAAGCTGAACGTCGACCCGCCACGACTGGCGGCGTATGGGCTGACGCCCCTGGATGTACGCAATGCGCTGGCGCGCGAAAACGTCGAGTTGCCGTCCGGACGAGTCGAAGGATACAGCACCGAGCTCTCGATCCGCACGTTTGGGCGGCTGTCGACGCCCGATCAGTTCAACGATCTGATCATCCGCGAGCAAGACGGCTCGGTCGTGCGCTTCCGCGACATCGGACGTGCGGTCCTGGCCCCGGAAAACGAGCGCACGCTCCTGCGCGGCAATGGCGGCGTGCCGATGGTCGCGGTCGCGATCACGCCGCAACCCGGCTCCAATCACATCGCCATCGCCGACGAGTTTTACCGACGGATCCGTCAAATCCAGCGCGATCTGCCCGAAGACTTGCGCTTTGAAATCGCCCTCGATACGACGGTCAATATCCGCCGGGCGATCATCGAGGTCGTTGAAACGATCCTGATGGCGTTCGTGCTGGTCTTGATCGTCATCTTCGTGTTCTTGCGGCACTGGCGGACCACGGTCATCCCCATGCTGGCCATCCCGATCTCACTGATCGGCGCATTCTTCATCATGTACGTCGCCGATTTCTCGATCAACATCCTCACGCTGTTGGGAATTGTGCTGGCCACAGGCATCGTCGTCGACGATGCCATCGTCGTCCTGGAAAACATCTACGGGAAGATCGAACGCGGGATGGATCCGATCGAAGCGGGGCACAAAGGGTCCAGGGAGATCTACTTCGCGATTATCTCGACGACGATCACATTGGCGGCTGTTTTCCTCCCGATCATCTTCCTGCAAGGTCTGACCGGACGTTTGTTCCGCGAATTCGGAATCGTCGTGGCGGGGGCCGTGTTGATCTCCGCGTTCGTGTCGCTGACGCTCACGTCGATGATGAGCGCCCGCACGTTGCACAAGACGGAACACGAATCGCGATTCTTCACCTGGAGCGAGCGTCAGTTCGTCCGACTGTCGGAAGGATACCGTCGCTCGCTTGCGGAATTCGTGGGTCGACGGTGGCTGGCGCCCTCCATCATGGCCGCATCCGTGACGATCATCATTGGGCTGGGCGCTGTCATCCCCTCTGAACTGGCGCCGATGGAGGACAAGAGCCGCTTGTCGATCAACTCGACCGCTCCCGAAGGAACCTCGTATGAGGCCATGGCAGAGTACATGGAGCGGATCATTGCCATTGTGGATACGCTGCCGGAACGCAGCGTCATCATATCGGTCACGGCCCCCGGATTCGGCTCAAACCCCGCCGTCAACAATGGATTCGTGCGCCTCAATCTGGTTCCGCCCGACCAGCGCGATCGGTCGCAGCAGGACATCGCGGCCGCGATTTCATCGGCGATCAAGACCGAGACGTTTGCGCGCACGTATGTCACGCAGGAGCAAACCATCGGCTCCGGACGCAGCCGCGACTTGCCGGTCCAGTTTGTCATCCAGGCGCCGGATTTCGAACGGCTGCGCGAGACCATACCGCCGTTTATGGAACGCGTCGAATCCGATCCCGCATTCGATATTTTCGATCTGGACTTGAAGTTCTCCAAGCCGGAGCTGACTATCGACATCGATCGCGATCGCGCCCGCGCACTGGGAATCACCGTCCGCGACATTGCCGAAACACTGCAGTTGTTCTTCAGTGGGCAGCGGTACGGGTTCTTCATCTTCAACGGCAAACAGTACCCGGTCATTGCCCAGGCCGACAGGCCCAACCGTGACGAACCGTTGGATGTCAGCGCAATCTATCTGCGCAACAACCGGGACGAATTGATCCAGCTCGACAATGTCGTCACACTGTCGTACCGCAGCACGCCGCCGCAATTGTACCGATACAACCGGTATGTCGCGGCCACCGTCGCGGCCTCCCCGGCCGAAGGGGTCACGCTCGGCGCCGCCATCGGCGCGATGGAGAAGATCGCCGCCGACGTTCTGGATGAGTCGTTCTCGACCAGTCTTGCCGGCGCATCCAAGGAGTTCGGCGAGAGTTCCAACACGTTGATGTTCGCGTTTCTGCTGGCGCTGACGCTGGTCTACCTGATTCTCTCGGCCCAGTTCGAGAGCTTCAAGGAGCCGCTCATCATCATGTTCACGGTACCGTTGGCGCTGGCCGGCGCCGTCATGTCGCTGTGGCTGTTCGGTCAGACGTTCAACATCTTCAGCCAGATTGGGATCATAGCGCTCGTCGGTATCGTGACAAAGAACGGTATTCTCATCGTCGAGTTCGCCAATCAGCGACGTGACGACGGCCTGTCGGTCACCGATGCAGTCATCGATGCCGCCGCACAGCGGTTCCGTCCCATTCTGATGACCAGTCTGGCCACGGTGTTCGGTGTTGTGCCGATCGCGCTGGCGCTGGGCGCTGCGGCGCAGAGCCGCCGTTCAATGGGCATCGTGATTATCGGCGGGCTGCTGTTTTCTCTTGGACTCACCCTCTATGTGATCCCTTCGTTGTACACTCTGATGTCCGGACGGAAACGGCTTCCATCGGGCCGGCAACTTGTGGCGGACTCTCGCGCGATCTCAACGTCGATCGGTTCGGCGACTCCAACATCCTGATTCCTCCGACCTGCACCTCCGGATGGCTCACCGCATCACGCCCCGACGCCATGACACGTATGGGCCCTCCCCCATAGTCCGACCGGGCACGATGCCGGACCGGGCGCCGCTCTAAAGTAGCTTACCACCATACCGAAATACTCAAAAGAGGGCACCGTGCCGCGGATTGCGCGATGCCGGCGACCGTACCGCAACGTTGACGACACGCCCTTCGGGCGGAATGACCCAGTTGCACGCACTGTCTGTTGTCGTCTGCGAGCGCTGGACCGAGCACGAAGCACACTGGCCCAAAGGTCCCGGACTGTCGACACGTGATGCTGACGCAGCCCAACAACGAAGACACGATTCGAGAGCCCTGGCTCCTCCGTTCGAAGCGGCGGTTGTTCGTAACGCTGTTACTAGCGATCGCGATACCGCCGGTCGTCCTCGGTGCCGTCGGCGTGGCAAGAATTTCAAACCAGATGCAGGACCTGACGGTCTACCGCAATGAGTTGGCTGCGCACCTGTTTGCCCATGGCATGGAGACGGAGTGTTTTGGATTGATGCGGTATGTGCAGAGCTATGCCAACCGTAGCCTGCTGGCCAAGGCCGTCATGCATCGGGGGGAAGCGCGCGCACACGCCGTACTCGAAGAATTGGTGACACAGCATCTGCGCATCTCGCGCGCCTTCATTGCGGACACTGCGGGCGTATTGCAATACGATTATCCCCAGGACTCAACAGTGCGGGGAGTCAGCTTTGCGCACCGGGATTGGTTTCTCGGTGTGCGTGGCAGCGGTCAGCCGTACATCTCAGAAGTCTATCGTCGCGCGGCGCTGGGCCAGCCGCTGGTACTCGGCATCGCTTGTCCGATCCGCGATGCCGCGGGGCTCCGAGTCGGCTACCTCATGGCACAGGTGTCTCTCAGCGACATAATCAAAGAATTTTCCGGCACACCGACTCCCGGTTCCCTGTACTACGCCGTGATCGATCACCGCGATCATTGGTTCGATTCGCGTTCGGTTGACGGCGGGCTCACCGATCTGCGTGGTATGCCATTTCTCGACACGATCAGGCAGCTCGCCGGTCGAACAATGCAGGCACAGAATCCGGTCAGCGGACGCCGGGAAGTGATCAGCGCCCGGGTGATTCCCTCGTTCGGTTGGACGGTATTGACCTGCCAGCTCGAGAGTGACGCGTTTGTTTCCGCAATGGGTTTTGCGGCCGGGGGCGCGGCGTTTCTGTTTGCGATGCTGCTGGCGATGTCCTTCCTCAGCTACAGCAGCTTCAGGGCGCTGCGACGCCACGATGCGGCGCGACATCTGGTTCTGGATCAACTCCAAAGTGCACGGGCGGATTTGGAGCGGCAGGTCAGACTGCGTACGCGCGAACTGAGCGCCAAGACAGAGGCGCTTGAGCGCAGCAATGTCGAATTGCAGCAGTTCGCGTCGGTCGCGTCTCACGACCTCCAGGAGCCATTGCGCAAGATACAGGCCTTCGGCGATCGGCTGGCGGCGCTCTGCGCAGGGGGCCTCCCCGATGGCGCCACGGACTATCTGACGCGGATGCAGAACGCAGCGGCGCGGATGCGCTCGCTCATCGATGAACTCCTGGCGTATTCCCGAGTGACTTCACACGGCCGGCACTTTGAACCCACCGACTTGTCCCGCGTGGCGTCCGAAGTCCTTTCGGATTTGGAGGCACGGCTTGAACAGACGGGAGGTGAGGTCGTCGTCGACCATCTGCCGACGATCGACGCCGACCCGCGGCAGATGCGTCAACTGTTCCAAAACCTCATCGGCAACGCACTGAAGTTCCATCGCCCGGACACGGTCCCGCGCGTGTGCGTTTCCGGCCGAATGATCGGCGGGGCGGCCTCCAGCGGCAACCCGCCGTCGATGAGTCCGAGTTTGTGCCGAATTACGGTTGCTGATGACGGAATTGGGTTCGACACCAAGTACCTCGATAAAGTCTTTGCGCCGTTCCAGCGATTGCATGGGCGGTCGCAATACGAAGGCAGCGGCATGGGTCTGGCGATTTGCCGCCGGATTGCCGAGCACCATGGCGGATCGATTACCGCCGAGAGCACTCCGGGCGCGGGCGCGCAGTTTATCGTCACGCTGCCTGTCACACACGAAAATGAAGGGAGCATGCCGTGGGAGCACGCGGAGAGCCGATCGCCATCGTCCTGGCCGACGATGATGCCGATGACCGTGAACTGACACGGGCGGCGCTGGCCGAAAGCCGCCTGGCCAATGAATTGTACACGGTGGAGGACGGTGAGCAGCTCCTCGACCTGCTGGCTCATCGTGGCTCGTATGCGGGGGAGGCGGCAGTACCGCGCCCGGGACTGATCTTGCTGGATTTGAATATGCCGAGGATGGATGGACAGGAGGCGCTGCGGATCATCAAGGCCGATCCGAAGCTGAAAAGTATTCCTGTCGTCATCCTGACGACATCGCGCGCGGAGGAGGAAATATACCGCGCTTACCAGCTCGGTGCGAATTCCTACGTCACCAAGCCGGTTACCTTCGATGGACTGGTCAGCGTGCTGAAGGCGTTGGGGCTGTACTGGTTTGAAATCGTTGAATTGCCATTCATGAAAGGATTGCCCCGCAATGAGCCGGTTGCCCATTCGAGTGCTGATGGTCGATGACGACGAGGATGATTTCATCGTCGCCCGCGATCTGATTGCCTCAGTACGTGACTGTGAGATTCAGTTGGAGTGGGTCTCGGCCTTTGAAGATGCCACGGCGGACATGGACCGTCTCGACCATGATGTCTATCTGATCGACTATCGCCTCGGGGCACACAGCGGCCTGGAACTGCTGCGTGATAACCCCAAAGCGACACAGAGCAAAGCCGTCATTCTGCTGACCGGAGCCGGACAGAGCGAATTGGACTCCGAAGCGCTCCGACATGGAGCCGCGGATTATCTTGAGAAGAGCCACCTGACCGCACCGCTTCTGGTCAAATCGATTCGTTACGTGGCCGAGCGCGTCCGCATCATGGAGTACCTGCGAGCCACCAACGAGACCTTGCGGTCACTGATCGACGTGTCGCCGCTGGGCGTCTGTGTGATCGACAATCGCCACACCGTCACCCTATGGAATCCCGCAGCGGAGAGAGTCTTCGGGTGGTCAGCGGCGGAGGTTCTGGGCAAACCGCTGCCCGGCGCGCACGACGGCGACGACGATGACTTCGCGCGGCTGGTGACCAGCGGGTTTCAGGGCCATGCGCTGGCGGGATTTGAGATTCGCGCCGCGCGCAAGGATGGCTCCGAGGTGGACGTGAATCTCTGGACCGCTCCTCTCAACGATCAGCGCGGCCGGACATCGTCGGTGATGGCCATGGCGGTCGATGTAACCGAGCAGCGCCAGGCGCAGCACGCCCTCCGCTCCAGCGAAGAGTTCCATCGCGCCTTGTCGGAACGTTCCGCTGACATCATTCTGGTCTCGAATGTCGAGGGCATCATTCGTTACGCCAGCCCCTCCTGCCAGCGGGTCCTGGGGTACACCCCGGACCAACTCGTTGACCGCGTCGCGTTCGATTTTGTCCATCCCGAAGATATTCCGGCTGTGCAGTCGGTTATGGAAAGCATTTGGGCGCATACCCGCGAACCGATGACGTTGCGTGTCAGGTTTCGCAACCGTATCGGCGACTACCGCGTGATTGAGGGCATCGGGGCGCGCATCTCGATCGAGTCGATCCCGGAGGGAATCGTCTTGAATGCGCGTGATGTCACCGACCGTGTGACGGCGGAAGAACTGGCGCACCGCCTCGCGGCGGCCGTAGAACAGGTCTCCGAATCCATCATGATCACCGACACCGAAGGGCGGATTCTGTACGCCAATCCCGCATTCGCACATCTGACAGGAATGGACTGTGCCGATATTGTCGGCCAGAGCACGGCGGTTCTCTGCAGTGTACTCACACCCGCCCCGGACACGCGCGGTCTCGTCGACGCCGTGGCGTCCGGTGTCGTCTGGTCGGGAACTTTCGGGGGACGTCATCGGCTCGGGCGCGCCTGCCATGTGGAATGTACCGTCGCACCGATCCGCGACAGCAACGGGCGCGTGATCAACTATGTGAGCGTCGCGCGCGATGTCACCGAAGAACGTGTTCGCGAGGCGCACCTGCGCCAGTCGCAGCGCCTCGAAGCCATCGGTTCGCTGGCGTCGGGGATCGCCCATGAAATCAACACGCCGATCCAATTCATCGGCGACAATGTCCATTTCCTGGCATCGACCCTCTCCGAGCTGCTGCCCGCGCTTCAGGAACTCTCGAAAGTGCGAGCCACGACCGGATCGGAGGGCAACATTGGTGGTTCGCGCCGATTACCACGCGACACGGACACGCTGGATCTGGATTATGTCATCGAAGAGATACCGCGCGCCCTCAACCAGACCCGCGAGGGCATCGACCGCGTGATCTCCATCGTCAAGGCGATGCGCGAATTCGCCCATCCCGGCGGCCACGGTGAGCACCGGACGGAGATCGACCTGAACCGGGCGCTGGAGGGTGCATTGACCGTCTGCCGCAACCAGATCAAGAATGTCGCCGACGTGCGCACCGATTTTGATGTGAAACTGCCGCCGATTCCCTGCTACGCAAACGAGCTGAATCAGGTGTTCCTCAACCTGCTGATCAATGCGGCACAGGCGATTCAGGAGGTCTACGATAAAACGGGCGACCGCGGCTGGATTGCGGTACGAACAGTCCATGAAAACGGTAGTGCGCTGGTGGCGATCGGCGATACCGGGAGCGGGATCTCTGAGTCGGCGCGTGAGCACATCTTCGAGCCGTTCTTCACGACCAAACCGGTCGGCCGCGGAACCGGACAGGGATTGGCCATCGCCCGATCCGTGATCGTCGACAAACACAAGGGCTCGATCACCTTCGACACCGTCGAAGGAAGCGGAACCACGTTTTACGTTCGCTTGCCGTTCATCCCGAAAGAGAAGGAGACCGAGCATGAGCCGGCTGTTATTCGTAGATGACGAACCCAATGTGTTGGAGGGTCTGATGCGCATGGCGCGCGCTACGCGTTTGCCATGCGAAGTGGAGGCGGTCGGGAGCGCTGCGGCGGCGCTGGCACGCATCCAATTGGGGGGAATCGATCTGGTCGTCACCGATGTCCACATGCCGGCGATGGACGGGTTCGAGCTTTTGTCCCGCATCCGTCAGGAGCCGGGTACCGAACATCTCCCGGTGATCATGCTCACCGGATCGCTGGATTCCGATGCGCGGCGGCGGTCACTGGAGTTGGGGGCAACGGATTTTGTGACCAAACCGGCGGTTCCCGCGGAGTTTTCGGCCCGTGTGCGCAACATCCTCAAACTCAAGCTGTATCGCGACCGACTCGCCGAACAGAATGAACTGCTGGAAACGCAAATCCTGAGTCTTCAGAAACTGGAAAATGTCGGGACGCTGGCGGCGGGCCTCGTGCATGATCTGAACAATGTACTGACCGCAGTCGGAGGGCACGTTCAGTTGGCGCTTAACAAGTGCGGCGATCCGGCAGCAGTCTCCCGCCATGCGAAATCCGCCCTCGACTCTGCCGCCCAGGCGGGACAGTTGGTGGAGCAATTGTTGCGGGTATCAAAACCCCACGTGGGCGATTGGGAGATGTGCGACATCGTGTCGGTCGTCGACAGCGGTTTGCACCTCCTGGAAGCGTCGAAATCCGAAAACGTCGCAATCTATTGGATCCCACCGCGTGAGGAGCTTTCATTGTCCGCCGATTCGGTTCAGATCGGGCAGGTCATCATGAATCTCTGCATCAATGCCATGCAGGCGATGAGCGACCACGGAGAAATTCGCATCAGCGTGCAACCGGTTCGGCTGAGTGAAGAGATGCACTGCACCTGCGGCGCCACGCTGCTTCCGAACGACTATATCTGTCTGCAGGTCAACGATACGGGCGGCGGCATCCCTCCGGAAGCCTTCCCGCACCTGTTCGATCCATTCTTCACTACGAAACCGGCCGGGCAGGGGACGGGTTTGGGGCTGTTCGTCGTCGGACGGGTTGCCCACAATCACAATGGCGGCGTCATGGTAGAGTCGGCGCCCGGCCGGGGGACAACCTTCTCCGTCTATTTCAAGTCCGGCGCGATCGACCGCGTCTCGGTCGGTGAGGAAGCGGGTGTCTCAGGCAGGGCCGAGTAAAAATCCGCATCCGGTCGGTTTCGCAGCTCACCTTTGCGCGACGGTGATTCCATGGGGCTTCGGTTCGGTCCCGCGTCAGACGCCACCCAAATCAATGCGAGATTCGCATACGGTTTGACGATCGGCGCCTTCCGGCCGCATCTATTCGCCGGTGGCGACGCGGGAACCTTCATCATCTGCCCGTGTCTTAACGGTGGCGGCAGTCGCCGAGACGTAGCGGAGCCCGAAACGATTCGGAGGTCGATGTCCGATGGAAGACATTTCCCGTAGTCCCTGGCGCGCCGGTATCTTACTTTTTCTGGCCGCAATCGGCACGCTCGCGTGGGCTCAGACCAGGATGAAATCGGAGGAGAGTGTTGTGACCGTCAAGGCGTTGACTCCCGAAGAAGAACGGGTGATCGTCCACAAAGGGACTGAGCCGCCCTTTACCGGAAAGTATTGGAACCACAAGGAAGAAGGCGCCTACGTGTGCCGGAATTGCGGCGCGGAGTTGTACCGTTCGGCCGACAAGTTCGAGTCGGGCTGTGGGTGGCCGAGTTTCGACGATGAGGTGCCTGGGGCAGTCAAACGGACCCCCGACGCCGACGGATTTCGGACGGAAATCACCTGTATGAGGTGCGGGGGCCATCTCGGGCATGTTTTCGAGGGAGAGAAGCTGACGCCGAAGGATGTTCGGCATTGCGTCAATTCCCTCTCCCTGGAATTCATCCCTGCCGGACGGCAGGCAGAGGTCGCAACTCAGACTGCCTACTTTGCCGGGGGGTGTTTTTGGGGAACTGAGCACTTGCTGAACAAGACCGAGGGCGTCATTTCAACCCGAGTGGGATACATGGGGGGCCATACATCCAAACCGACCTACAAGGATGTCTGCAACGGCAACACCGGACACGCCGAAGCAGTCGAAGTCGTATTCGATTCGGCCAGGATCGACTACGAAACGCTGGCGCGGCTGTTTTTTGAAATTCACGATCCGACTCAGGTCGATCGGCAAGGCCCGGACATCGGCGATCAGTATCGTTCGGAAATTTTCTATGTCGATGATGCCCAGAAGCGGGTGATCGAGAAGCTGATCGGGCTGCTGGAGGGTAAGGGGTACGAGGTTGCCACACGGCTTTCAAAAGCCGGTACCTTTTGGGAGGCCGAACAGTACCACCAGGACTACTACGAGTACACCGGTAAGCAGCCCTACTGCCACGCATACCAGAAACGATTCTGATCCCCTTTGCCGTTTGGCCCAACAGCCGTCCATGATGGTCACATGCCGACGGCGGGTCCCGATTTGTCTTGCAGACGATCGGCCACATCGGGACATTTCGTCTGCGCACTTGATTGCCGATCGGGCGATTCGATAGATTCCTCCCGGCCGGCGGTCATACGGTGTCAGCGTGATCAACACAGCCCTGCCAAGAGGCATCCGAAAACGCCCGTCGGGTTTGTGCCGACTCCGGGGGCGTCCCTTGTCGGTGGCGGCCATTGTCGCCGTCGGGACGGTCCTCCTCCTTTTTTTCGACGCTGGGTACATTCGTTCGGCGAGCGATCGCGGCAGTTCGCAAGGGAACGATCGCCCTCGGCCGCGCCGGGAGGTTCGGGGGGCAGGAGCGACAGGGCTCCAGACCATTGACATCTCAGGCGATCAGACGGTCGAAGACGTGGTCGACGCACTGCTCGGCAAGACGGCGCTCACTGTGAGTAATATCCGGTACAGCGGTGCCGCGATTGCGCTGGGGACTTTCACCGGCGGCGAGGGGATTGTCGGATTTGAGTCGGGGATTGTATTGTCGACCGGTGACATCTCGTTTGTTGTCGGTCCCAACAATAGCAGCGGGGCCGGGTGGCAGAACGATCAGCCCGGTGATCCGGAACTCGACGCGCTGATTCCCGGATTCGAAACCCTGGACGCTGCCGTCCTGGAGTTCGATTTTGTCTGCGAGAATGTCCAGCGAGTCGGTTTTGAGTATGTCTTCTCCTCCGAAGAGTACAATGAGTATGTGAATGCGAGCTACAACGATGTTTTTGGCTTCTTCGTAAATGGCAAGAACGTGGCGCTGCTGCCCGACGGCATCACGGTCGTCTCGATCAACAATGTCAATGGCGGCAATCCCCTCGGCGAGAACGCCTCCAACCCGCAATTCTATCGGAATAACGTCGACGACACGTGTCAGTTCAACGAGACCTGTCCGATCAATACGCAGATGGACGGAATGACGGTCGTCTTGATTGCCGAAACGGCGATCAATCCCGGACTCAACCACATCAAGATTGCGATTGCCGACGCCGGAGATGCTTCGCTGGATTCCGACGTCTTCATCAAGGGGCAGAGTTTCATCTGCGGCAGCGTGAACAATAGCCCTCCGGTCTGTGAACTCGATCCGGCGGGACCCTTTACCATTTCATCCGGCGCAAAGCTCAGCTTCCTTGTCCATGGTTCCGACCCCGATACGGGACAGACAATCACCATGACCGACGTCGGCAGCTTTCCGCCGACCGCGACTATGTCGCCGATTCTGCCGCTGGCCGGCCCGGCCACCGGGATTTCATCTCAATTTTCATGGCAGCCGGTTCAGACCGGGACATTCATCATTCGGTTTCAGCTCAGCGACAGTTTGGGCGGTTTTGATACCTGCACGGCATCGATCAATGTGGTCGAAAGCATATTGCCGTTTGTCGTCGCCACGACGCCCGTAGAGGGCGGGCTGGATCACTTGTGGGATGATAAAGTGACGGTCCGGTTTTCCGAGCCGGTAACAGGGAACCTGGATGCGTCGATTTCGGCCGCCAATCAGGACGGCGTCGCGATCACGGTCAGTGCTGTACTCAACGATGTCTTTCTCAGCGTATCGCCCAAGTTCGAATGGCCCGACGACGACGTCGTCACGCTGCGCATCAGCGCCTCGATGACCGACCTGACCGGGAATGCGCTCGACGGCAACTTGAATGGTATTCCCGAGGGTTCGCCGATCGATGACTTTCTGCTCACGTTCGGAACCGCGCCCGGCGTCTACCCCGGCGACGCCGACGATAATGGTCGAGTGGATGAACGCGACGTCCTGCCGCTGGGACGATTCTGGGAGCTCTCCGGCCCGGCCCGGCCGCGTCGAACGGACGGCTGGAATCGTGAATTATCGGAGGCCTGGGTGCCGCGAGGGGCCACTCACGCGGATTGCGACGGCAACGGCGTCATCGATTCTATCGACATCTGCACGATTGCCGAGCATTTCGGGCGGTCCATTCCGGCGATGCCATCGCTCGGGCGACCGACAGAATGGACCGAGCCGCTCCACGACGATATTCTCGGTGCGCTCGCGCGCGCCTTGCTGACCTGCGAGAATATCGGCGATGTCGCACGTCTGGCACTGACGTCGGTTCTTGAATCCGAGAATCGTCCTGTCGCCTCCGCTCCCAAGTCAGCCGCATTGCTTGAGAATTTCCCGAACCCGTTTAATGCGGGAACGGTCATTCGATGGGAACTGAGCACCGCCGCGCATGTGGACATCGCAATCTATGACGTCCTTGGTCGCCCCGTTGTCTCACTCTTTTCGGCCGATCTGCCGGCCGGGCAACACAGCGTCTCCTGGAGCGGCACCGGCGATCAGGGGCAGCGGCTGCCCTCCGGTGTCTATATTACCCGTCTGCGGACCGGGTCTTCCGTGCTGAGCCGCGCCATGGTCTTGCTGCGTTAAGCACATCTGCCTCCACAGGAATCCTCATTCCTTATTGGCTGATCCGATCTCCAGGCCACACGGCGACAACTCATACGGATTGATTTTGTCGGACTGATCGGTGATCTTCGCACTCCGATGCGGAGTGTCCGGCCCGGCCTGCCCTATCCCCTCGGCGTACATTGGGACGGTCACGGCGTCAACATGGCTGTCTTTTCCGAACACGCCACCGCAGTCCACCTGTGCCTCTTCGATTCAGTCGCGTCAGATCATGAATCACAGCGCATCCCGCTTCCTGAAAAGACGAATCACGTTTGGCATGGCTACATTCCCGGACTGGGCCCGGGACAGCTCTATGGTCTGCGTGTCCACGGACCCTACGAACTGTCGCAGGGACACCGATTCAATCCGCACAAGTTGCTGCTGGACCCGTACGCGCGCTGCGTCGCCCGTCCGCCGCAGTGGCGCCCTGAGTTGTACGGCGACGGACACGCCACTGACGACATGTCGCGCACGCTCGACAAGTCCGACAGCGCGGGATGCGCGCCATTGGCGATGGTCATCGATCCGTCATTCGACTGGGGCGGGGATCAGTTGCCATCCGTCCCGTGGCACGAGACCGTCATCTATGAGCTTCATGTCAAGGGATTCACGCGACGCCACCTTGATGTTCCGCAGAATCTCAGGGGCACTTATCTCGGACTGGCGACGGACCCTGTCATCCGTCACCTGAAGGATTTGGGCGTCACGGCGGTGGAGTTGTTGCCGGTGCATCAGCACATGAGCGAGCATGAGTTGATCGGACGCGGTCTCACCAACTACTGGGGATACAGCACGCTGTCATTCTTCGCTCCCGACGTCCGCTATGCCGTTTCACGGGCGCCCGGCGATGTCATTAACGAGTTCAGGCAGATGGTACGCGCATACCATGCAGCCGGATTGGAAGTCATTCTCGATGTCGTCTTTAATCACACGGCGGAGCGCGATCAGGATGGTCCAACCGTGATGTTTCGCGGCCTGGATAATCGCGCGTATTACCGTCTGGACCCGCACGATCCCGGCACCTATGTCGATGTCACCGGCACGGGCAATACCCTGAATGTGACCCACCCGCGCGTACTCCAATTGGTCATGGACAGTTTGCGATACTGGGTGAGCGAGATGCACGTCGATGGCTTTCGCTTTGACGAAGCGGTGGCATTGGGACGCGATCCTCAGGATTTCGACTCTGAGGCGGGTCTGTTTCGTGCCATCGCGCAGGATCCCATTCTGTCGCGCGTCAAGCTCATCGCCGAACCGTGGGATCTGGGTCCCGGTGGATTGCGGGCCGGTGGATTTCCACCGGGATGGTCGGAGTGGAACGGACGGTTTCGCGACACGGTCCGTTCCTTCTGGCGCGGCGAATCAGGATGCGCATCCGCACTGGCGACGCGACTGACCGGCTCAAGCGACCTGTTTGCGTCGTCGGGACGGGGCCCGTCGGCCGGCATCAACTTCGTGACGTGCCACGACGGATTCACGCTGCGCGATCTGGTCTGTTACGACAGAAAGCACAATGAATCCAACGGCGAGAACAATCGCGACGGTTCCGACGACAACCGCAGTTGGAACGGCGGCATTGAGGGACCGACCGACGATCGGGCGGTCGATGCCCTGCGATGGCAGCGGCAGCGAAATTTTCTGGCGACACTGATGCTCGCCCAGGGCGTGCCGATGCTCAGTCACGGAGACGAACTCGGCCGCTCCCAACAGGGAAACAACAACGCCTATTGCCACGACAGCGAATTAACGTGGGTCGATTGGAATCCCGGCCTGCAGGGAGAGTCCCTCCGCGCGTTTACCGGCCGCCTTGCCCGTATCCGCCGTGAACAACCGGTCCTCAGACGCCGAAGATTCTTATGTGGGGAGGTCGCACCCGGCTCCGAGTTCAAGGACGCTGCGTGGTATGGTCCCGACGGACGGGAACTGACGGCCGAGGCATGGCATGAGCCGAGTCTGGGATGCCTGGGCGTGCGGCTCGACGGCGATGCCATCACTGAGACTGATACGGAGGGCAATCGCATCGTCGGTACGACGCTGTTTCTGGTAATGAATCATTCGGCGGCGGACGTACAATTCGAAATGCCTCCTGAGTCGGGCATGTACGCCTGGGAACTGTTGCTGGACACATCAGAACCTGATGCTCAGGGCGTTCGATTCGCGCAGGGAGTCGCTTATGAGATCACTGCACGCAGTCTTGGTTTGTTTCGCCTGCTGAAGGATCGGTAAACGGCCGTGAATATACACTCAGCCGAATTCAGGTCTCCGCACAGCCAAGCGTCGTCGTCGCCGTCGCTCTTGAAAGCTGTACCCCCGCCGCCGCGTGTCGTCGTCGAGAGTGTCTCTCCGGAGATCGACGGCGGGAAATTTCCGATCAAGCGTACGGTCGGCGAATTCGTCGATGTCTGCGCGCACGTGTTCGCCGATGGTCACGACGAACTGGGCGTAGTGCTGCGATTCGTCGCCGGAGACGGCGACTGGCAGGAAGTCACGATGCTGTCAGCGCGCAACGATGAATGGCATGCGCGCTTCACCATCGAGCGTTTGGTTGCGTATCGATACACCGTGGTTGGCTGGGTTGACCATTTCGCCACCTGGCGGCGTGATCTCAAGCGGAAATCCGAAGCAGCCGTCGATGTCGCAGAGCATTTCGCCTCCGGCTGCGAACTCATCAAGTCGCGTCGGCAACACGCGTCTCCGGACGATCGGGACGCGATCAACACAGCACTCCGTCGTCTGCAGTCGGATGAGTCAATAGACCGACGTCTCTCCGCGGCGTTAGACGATGGTTTCTGTGCCCTGATGCAACGCTGCGATCCGCGCGACGGGATGGCAAGCTACACGCGCGAACTGGTTGTCCAGGTCGATCCCCGGCTGGCCGTGTGCGGCGCGTGGTATGAAATGTTCCCACGGTCGGCAGCAGGCAAACCCGGGCTGCACGGCACGTTCGACGACTGTATCCGGCGGCTGCCGTATGTGGCCGGAATGGAATTCGACATACTTTATCTCCCGCCGATCCATCCGATTGGCACGACCCACCGCAAAGGAAAGAACAACGCGGTCGAATGCGGTCCGGGCGAGCCGGGCAGCCCGTGGGCGATCGGGTCGGATGAGGGCGGGCACAAGGCGATCCATCCGGCGTTGGGGACGATCGCCGAGTTCCGCAAACTTGTGACGGCCGCTCAACAGCATGGTCTGGCCATCGCTCTGGACATTGCGTTCCAATGCAGCCCGGATCATCCGTACGTCAAAGAGCATCCCGACTGGTTCCAGCATCGCAGTGATGGATCGATCCGATATGCGGAGAATCCGCCGAAAGAGTACCAGGACATCTATCCCTTCGACTTTGAATCCAAAGACTGGCGGGCGTTGTGGGCAGAGCTCAAAAGCGTGTTTGAGTACTGGATCGGGCAGGGCGTCACGCTCTTTCGAGTAGATAATCCGCACACCAAGCCATTTGCGTTTTGGGAATGGTTGATGGCCGAACTGCATCGCGATTATCCCGAAGTCATTCTGTTGGCAGAGGCATTCACACGCCCAAAGATCATGGATCATCTGGCCAGGATCGGATTCAGCCAGTCGTACACGTACTTCACCTGGCGCAACAGCAAGCGTGAACTGACCGAGTACATGACGGAACTGACTAAAACCGAAGTGGCCGAATACTTCCGCCCCAACCTCTGGCCGAACACGCCCGATATCCTGCATGCGTATCTGCAACAGGGCGGACGCCCGGCATTCGCGGCCCGGTTGGTCCTGGCGGCGACGCTGGCGGCCAACTACGGCATCTACGGCCCCGCGTACGAGTTGGCGGACAACAAACCGTTGACCCCCGGCTCGGAGGAGTACCTCAATTCGGAAAAGTATGAGATTCGACAGTGGGATATCGAGCGATCCGACAGTCTGCGCGAGCTGATCAAGCGGGTCAACATGTCCCGGCGTGCGAATCCGGCTCTGCAATCCAACCGCGGGCTGGTCTTCCATGACATCGAGAACGATCGATTGTTGTGCTACAGCAAGGCGACCGACGACAAGGACAATGTCGTGCTGATCATCGTCAATCTCGATCCGTTCAACGCGCAATCGGGATGGACGGCGCTGAACCTGAATGCATTGGGACTGTCGCCCGGCCAAACCTACGTTGCCCATGATCTCCTGACCGGCACGCAACACGTGTGGAAGGACGAACGCAACTTCGTCGAGATCAGTCCGCGACGTCAGCCCGCACATCTGTTTGTCATCGACTGCAAGGGCGCGTCCTGAGCACCAATCCATGACGCACTGTCACGCAAAAGACATTCCACCGGGCGATGACCGGCTCTGGTACAAGGACGCGGTCATCTATGAGCTGCATGTGCGCGCGTTTGCCGATAGCACCGACGACGGCATCGGCGATTTCCGAGGCCTGACCGGCAAGCTCGACTATCTGCGCGACTTGGGAGTCACAGCGCTTTGGCTCTTGCCTTTCTATCCGTCGCCGTTGCGGGATGACGGATACGACATCTCCGACTACGGCGACATTCATCCCGACTACGGCACGGTGCGCGATTTCAAAGTCTTCCTCAACGAGGCGCACAATCGCGATCTGCGCGTCATCACCGAGTTGGTCATCAATCACACCTCCGACCGGCACCCGTGGTTTCAACGCGCGCGCCGCGCGGAGCCCGGATCGCCATTGCGAGATTTCTACGTCTGGAGCGAGACGCCGGATCGCTACAAGGATGCGCGCGTCATTTTCAAGGATTTTGAATCAGCCAACTGGACATGGGACGCGGTCGCCAAGGCATACTACTGGCACCGCTTCTATTCACACCAACCCGACTTAAACTTCGAGAATCCGAGGGTCGTGCGCGCTGTGCGTCAGGTGTTGGACTACTGGCTCGACATGGGCGTCGACGGCTTGCGGCTGGACGCGGTTCCCTATCTCTTCGAGGAGGAGAACACCAATTGCGAGAATCTCCCGCGCACCCATGACCTGCTCAAAGACTTGCGTCGACATGTCGATGAGCACTATCCCGGCCGCATGCTGCTGTCGGAAGCCAACCAATGGCCGGAGGACGCCATCGCCTATTTCGGAAGCGGCGATGAATCGCACATGGCGTTCCACTTTCCGGTCATGCCTCGGCTCTTCATGGCCGTGCGGATGGAAAGCGCCTTTCCGATCATCGATATTCTCGAACAAACACCGACGATTCCGGAGTCATGCCAGTGGGCGATCTTTCTGCGTAATCACGACGAGTTGACGTTGGAAATGGTCACCGACGAGGAACGCGACTACATGTACCGTTCCTATGCCTACGAGCCACAGATGCGGATCAATCTGGGCATCCGCCGCCGCCTCGCCCCGCTGATGGAAGGGGATCGGCGACGAATCGAACTGCTCAACGGGCTGCTGTTTTCTCTGCCGGGAACACCGGTGCTGTACTACGGCGACGAAATCGGAATGGGCGACAACATCTACCTGGGTGACCGCAACGGAGTCCGGACGCCGATGCAATGGAACGCCGACCGTAACGGCGGCTTCTCTCGCGCGAACCCGCAGAAGCTCTATCTGCCGGTCATCATCGACCCGGAGTATCACTACGAGGCCGTCAACGTCGAATCGCAGTCCGGCAACCCCCATTCGCTCTTATGGTGGATGCGTCGGCTGATCAACGTGCGCCGCAGTGTCCCGGCGTTCGGGCGGGGCGATCTGAAGTTTGTAGCGTCAGACAATCCCAAGGTATTGGCCTTCTTGCGCCGCCACGACGACCAGCACGTTCTGGTCGTGTGCAACCTTTCGCGTTTTCCTCAGAGCGTCACGCTGCTGTTGGGGGATTACTCCGGACAGCATCCCGTCGAAGTGTTCGGCGGTGTGCGTTTTCCGGCCGTCGACCGCTCGCCGTATATTCTGACATTGGGACCGCACACCTTCTACTGGCTGCTGCTTCAAGGAGAGCGCCCGTCGCTCCCCGCTCCCGTGTCGGGATCAGTCGCCGGTCGGCCGTTGCGTGTGGGGCGTCGTTGGGAATCGGTGTTGAGCGGTCGTGCGCGGACCGCGCTGACACATGATCTGGCATCGTATGTCTCGCGCCAACGGTGGTTCGGCGGCAAGGGCAAATCGCTGCACGGCGCAGAGTTGACGCAGACGCTGCTGATTGCGCCGTCCTACGCCATTGCACTGGTACAGATTCGCTATACGGAGGGCGAACCGGAAGTCTATCAGGTTCCGCTGGGATTCGCGTCCGGCCCCGATGCCGAGCGCGTTTTGTCGGAATCTCCGAATGCCGTTATTGCGATGTTGGCGACTCCGAGCGGCGATGGCATCATCTACGATGCCGTTGTCGATGGTGGTTTCCGCACGCTGATCCGCGAATCAATTTTCCGACGCCGACGCTTTCGCAGCGGCGAGGCGTCGATACTCTGCCGCGCCGATTCGGGCGGCCGTACGCCGGCGGGCGCCGAATGGCAGCCGGTCGAATCGCGTATCCTGTCCTCAGAACAGAGCAATACATCGTTCATATACGGGCAGCGGCATGTCTTCAAGCTTTTTCGCAAGGTCGACCCGGGCGATAATCCCGAGCTCGAGATCATGCGATTCCTGACGCAGCGGGGTCGCTTCGGGCACATCGCTCCCCTCCTCGGTGACATCGGGCTGCAGTCCGCTGAACGGGCGCCGATCCAAACGCTCGGCATACTTCAGCAGTTTGTCCCGAACCAGGGCGATGCCTGGACACATACTTTAGAAATTCTCGCCCGATTCTATGAGCAGGCGATGACTCACGCCGATCCGCCGGTCGGCGACGAGGCCGGGCGGACTCTCGTGGCCCTCGTCGGGACGGAGATACCCGACGCTGCAATCGAGTCCGTCGGCGGCTACCTTGAAACGGCGCGTGCGTTGGGTCTGCGGACGGCCGAGATGCATCTGGCCCTTTGCTCCGATCCATCCGATCCGAACTTTGCCACGGAACCGTTCTCCGTTCTGTATCAGCGGAGTTTGTATCAGGCCTTCCGCGCACAAGCGCACCAGGCGCTGGCATTGCTGCGCCGTAATCTCGCCGGTCTCCCCGATGGAGATCGGGCCGCCGCCGCAGCGGTCCTGAGCGCGGAGGATCAGATCGTCACGTGTTACTCCCGACTCCTCGATCACAAAATTGCGGCTGCGCGCGCGCGCTGCCATGGCGATTTTCATTTGGGGCAGGTGCTGTTCACCGGCAAGGACTACGTAATCATCGATTTCGAAGGAGAACCGGCACGACCGCTGTCGGAGCGCCGCCTGAAGCGGTCGCCGTTGCGGGACGTGGCGGGGATGTTGCGATCGTTCGACTACGCCGGAGTGGTCGCGCTGCGCGATCGTCTCGATTCGGCGACGTCATCTTTTCACCTCGAACGATGGCGGCAACACTGGACCACATGGGTCAGTGTCGCCTACCTCAACACCTACCTGACCACTGTCCAATCAGGACCGATTGCGCCGTCGAATAACGCCGATCTGAATGTACTGCTGAATGTGTTCCTGCTGCAGAAGGCGATCTACGAACTCGAATACGAATTGAACAGCCGGCCCGCATGGGTCACGGTCCCGCTGCAAGGCATCCTCAGTCTGCTCAATCACCGGGAGCCGTGACCGGGATGTCCAACGGCACACCGACAGCGCTCGAACGTCTCGCCGCACTGTACAGCATCGAGACTCAGTACACAGACGTCGACGGGCGCCGCCATCGCGCCGCGCGTGACCCTTTAACCGCCACACTATTGGCCATGGGCTGCGACCTCACATCGTTTCGCACCGTCAACGAGGCGATCGCGAAGCGTCGGAAGCAACTCAATGCTCGGATCGTCGAGCCGGTTCTCGTTGCCTGGGATGGACGTCTGCGGGGCGTTCGACTCACCTTGCCCCGACACAATATGCCGGATGTGGCAACTGGCCGGATTCAGCACGAAGATGGAACTGTACACGAGTACCGGGCGCGCGTCGTTCGTTCGCGCTCAGGCACAGATGGCGAAGCATCCATCGCCGAATACTTCCGATGTCGTCTGACGCTGAATCTCCGATTGCCCTTCGGATACCATGCGCTCTTCATCACGGTCGGCGCACACGCTTGCGAAACGCGGATCGTCAGCGCACCGCGACAAGCCGCGCCCAAAGGCAACGCCCGCGCATGGGGCGTTTTCCTGCCGCTCTACGCGGTCCGTTCCGATACAAACTGGGGATGCGGCGAATTCGGAGAGCTGGCCTCGCTGGGAGAGACAATGAACTCAGTGGGAGCCGGCGTCGTCGCCTCGTTGCCTCTCCTGCCCGTCAAGCTGCGAGGACGCATCGATCCGAGCCCGTACGCCCCGGTCTCGCGGCTATTCTGGAATGAGTTTCACCTCGACATCGAGTCGATTCCCGAGCTCACAAGATGCCGCAAGGCGCAGGACACTCTATCGTCCGCTGCCGCTCAAACGATAATCATGCGCGCCCGCCGATCGGATTTTGTCGCGTATGAAAGTCTGGCTAAACTGAAGCGGTCGCTCCTGGGACAACTGGCTGAATGGTTCCATCGGCATGGTCCCTCCCGACGACGGGCCGCGTACGAGTCGTACAAACGGGCACACCCGCTGTCGGCGCGCTACGCCGCATTCATGGCCACGGCCGCGCGACGTCGATCGCCGTGGAGTCGTTGGCCTGCCCGTCTTCGAGACGGCGATTTGCGTGCCTCGGACTACGATCCCGCGATGGCGCAGTCGTATCTGTACGCGCAGTGGCTCGCCCGTGAGCAGTTGTCGCAGTGCGCGAAACGTCTCGACCGCGCAGGAGTGCGGCTGTACCTCGATTTGCCGATCGGTGTCCGGCGCGATGGATTCGATCCCTGGCACGAGCGCGATCTCTTCGTACACGATGCGTCATCGGGCGCGCCGCCGGATGCTGTCTTCACCAGCGGCCAGAATTGGGGCATGCCGCCTCTGCATCCCGACACGCTGCGCCAACAGGGATATCGCTATCTGCGCGCCTGCGTGCGCCATCAACTGCAGTATGCCCGCATGCTTCGTATCGATCATGTCATGCAGTGCCGACGGCTCTATTGGATTGCCGATGGATTGAACGCGCGCGATGGAATCTATGTGCGCTACGATGCCGAGGAGCAATTCGCCGTTTTGTGCCTCGAGTCGCATCGCTCCGGCGCTGCAATTGTCGGCGAGAATCTGGGGATCGTGCCCCCTGAGATCAACCGCGCCCTCCAACGGCATGGTATCCGTCGCATGCACATCCTTCAATACGAACTGCAGTCTCACGGCGCCCAGGGATTCGATCGCGCGCCCCGCCGGTCGGTCGCCGCATTGAATACGCACGACATGCCCCCCCTCGCATCCTTTCTCAATGGCGATGATATCCCGGACCGCGTTGCGCGGAATCTGCTTTCCCGACAACGCGCCAGACGCGAGGTTCAGCGCAGAGCCGAATGCCGTTTGGCGATGAGCACCCTGTTGCGGCCGTTGCCGGGAACAACAACTCACGATCTCAACCTGCGGGGGATTCTCAGGGCCGTTCTGGATCGTCTCGCCGCATCCCCGGCCGAAACCGCCCTGATCAATCTTGAGGACCTGTGGCTGGAGACCCAGCCCCAAAATATTCCCGGGACAAGCGGACGGCACAATTGGCGGCGCAAGGCGCGATTCTCGCTTGGCGATATTCTGAGCGATGCCGAGGTGGTCTGTCTCCTGCGGCGGTTTGATGCCATTCGAAGACGACTCAAGGAAGGACATACGCAGTGATGCCCACCGATGTGCCCAACAGCCGCAACGTCCTCTCGGACCGACCGTCGTCGCCTGCGATTGATTCCGTTGGGCTGACGCCCGATGATCTGCATCTGTTCAACGAAGGGACACATGCGCGGCTCTATCTCAAACTCGGCGCGCATGCGACGGCGATCAACCACCAATCCGGCGTCCACTTCTGTGTGTGGGCTCCGAACGCGGCCTATGTGTCGGTGATCGGCGATTTTAACGGCTGGACCCGGAACGCGCACCCCTTGTCCCAACAGGGAGTGTCGGGACTGTGGGAAGGATTCGTTCCGGCTGCCAGGACCGGCCAGTGCTACAAGTATCACATTCGCTCTCACGTCAACGACTACACCGTCGAGAAGGCCGATCCATTCGCTGTTCGGGCGGAAGTCTCACCGAAGACCGCTTCGGTCGTCTGGAATCTCGGGTACGATTGGCATGACGGCGATTGGATGTCGTCACGGGCGCAGCGCAATGCGCTGAATGCGCCGATTTCGGTCTACGAGGTTCATCTCGGGTCATGGAGGCGTGTACCCGAGGAAGGATTTCGCCCGCTGTCCTATCGTGAGCTCGCGGATCAACTGACGGAGTACGTGCTGCGCATGAGATTCACGCACGTAGAATTGCTCCCGATTATGGAGCACCCCTTTACCGGATCGTGGGGCTATCAAACCACCGGATATTTCGCGCCCACCAGCCGCCAGGGATCGCCGCAGGATTTCATGCATCTGATCGATGCGTTGCACCAGCAGGGCATCGGCGTCATTCTCGATTGGGTGCCGTCGCACTTCCCCAACGACGAGCACGGCCTCTCGTTCTTTGACGGCACGCACCTATATGAGCATGCCGATCCGCGACTCGGTTTCCACCCCGACTGGAAAAGTTGCATTTTCAATTACGGACGCCACGAAGTGCGCAGCTTCCTGATTTCCTCGGCCATGTTTTGGCTGGACCGCTATCATGCCGACGGGATACGTGTCGATGCCGTCGCCTCGATGCTCTATCGCGACTACTCGCGAAAGGACGGGGAATGGCTGCCGAACGAACACGGCGGCCGTGAAAACACCGATGCCATCGCGTTCCTGCGGCGTCTGAACGAAGCTGTCTACTTGAGTTATCCGGATGTCCAGACCATCGCCGAAGAATCGACCGCGTGGCCGATGGTGTCCCGTCCCACCCATGCAGGGGGGCTTGGATTCGGACTGAAGTGGGACATGGGATGGATGCACGACACGCTCCGGTACTTTGAGCGCGACCCCATTCATCGCCGGCATCATCAGAACGACCTGACATTTCGCATGGTGTATGCCTTCAACGAAAACTTCATGCTGCCGCTCTCCCATGATGAAGTCGTCCACGGCAAGAGCTCGCTGCTCTCGAAGATGCCGGGGGACGACTGGCAGAAGTTCGCGAACCTGCGTCTCTTGTACAGCTACATGTTCGCACTGCCCGGCAAGAAGCTGCTCTTCATGGGGAACGAGATCGCCTCCTGGGACGAGTGGAATCATGATGGCAGCGTGGACTGGCATTTGGAGCAGTATGATCGCCACGCCGGCATCCAGCGGCTCATCACGGATTTGAACCGATTGTATCGACTCCTCCCCGCCCTGCACCGCGCAGACTGCGAGCCGTCGGGGTTCGAGTGGATCGACATTCAGGATTCGACGAACACCGTCATCAGCTTCTTGCGGCTATCCGCCACTCAGGGAAAACCTGATCTCGCCATCGTGTTTAACCTGACCCCGATTCCCCGCAAGAATTACCGCATCGGTGTTCCCGCAGCAGGCCGCTGGGTTGAAGTCTTCAATAGCGATGCTGAGTGCTACGGCGGCACCGGGATGGGCAACATGGGAACGGTTCACACAGCGCCGATCGCCCTGCACGGCCACCCGCAATCCCTCGAGCCGATTCTCCCGCCGCTTGGGGCTATTTACCTGCAATCCGCTCAAACAGCAGCGCGCTGATCCTGCGGCGTCGTCTGATTTCAGCGATCGAGCGTGTGCCGGCGATATCGGTGGAGCAACGCAGGAGTTGCGTACTGAGAAGCTTCGTTCTGGCGGCAAAGAGGCGGTGATCAGACCTGAATGAATACAATGCCGAAGGCGGGATTCGAACCCGCACAGGCGAAGCCCACCACCCCCTCAAGATGGCGTGTCTACCAATTCCACCACTTCGGCAGTCATTGCGGGTGCATGCACAGTTTCACTACGGCTGCGTCTCGTCGTCTCCGGACTGCTGCTCGGGCTGCTGCGCTGGTTGCTCTTCGGGCTGCGGGGGCGGGGTCTGACCCTCGGTCTGAGCGGGCTGGCCCTCGGCCGGCTCTCCGGATTCGAAGAGCTGCTCGATCGGCACATTCTGTTGTCCATCGGCGCCCGGTTGCTGCCCGGCCGGCGGCTGCGCCTGCTGCACCGGCGGCGCTAGGGGCACTTCGCCCTTCTGTACGGCTTCCTCGACGGCGCTGGAGCCCGCCTGCGAACTCGTCCCAGTGGCCGGATGCAGAAACGCCAGCGCGATTGCCAGCACCATGAATGAGGCGCCCAGGATCGAAGTCGCCTTTGACAGGAACGTAGCTGCGCCGCGTCCGCCGAAGACCGTGCCGGTCATCGACGATCCGCCGAATGCCCCTGCCAGTCCGTCTCCCTTCGACGACTGCAACAGGATGGAGATGACCATCGCAATGCACACGATCAGATACAGGACAATCACTAACGAATACACACGACCTCCTCAGATCAGCAATCGATCCAATACCTTGTCTCTTACGGCTTCGCCGCACGTATGATGGCGTTGAATTGATCGGCATCCAGCGATGCTCCGCCGACCAACGCGCCATCGATGTCCGAATCGGACAACAGACCGGCGGCATTGTCCGGCTTCACCGAGCCGCCGTAGAGTATGCGTACCCGGGACGCCAAGTCTTTCGAGTGCTTCTGCCCGATCCAGCCGCGGATAAAGCCATGTATCTCGGCGGCCTGCCGGACCGTTGCGACTTTTCCGGTACCGATCGCCCAGACCGGCTCGTATGCGATCGTTACGTTCTCCAGTGTCTGTGGTGTCATATCGGCTAAACTCTCTGCCAATTGTCGTTCAATCACCTCGTGCGTTTGTCCGGACTCACGCTCCGCCGATCGCTCGCCGACGCACACGATCGGTTTGAGTCCCGCCGACAGGGCCTTGTGCGTCTTGCGGTTGATGCCTTCGTCGGTCTCCCCAAAGAGCTGGCGCCGTTCGGAGTGACCCAAAATAACCATCCGGCACCCGGCGGTCAACAGCATGCGGGCCGACACCTCGCCGGTAAACGCCCCGGAATCGGCTTCGTGCATATTCTGGCCGCCCAGCAGGATGGCACTGCCCTTCAGCGCCTTGGCAGCAGCGCTCAGTGAGACGAATGGCGGAAAGACGGCAACGTCTATGTGCGGCCAGTCTGTTGACCGTGCCACCAATGCCGAACACAGCTCCCGCGTCCACGGGATATCACCATTCATCTTCCAATTGCCGGCAATGAGGGGGGTGCGCGTCATGTGTCAGTCGGCATCATCCAGTGCGGCCACACCGGGCAGGATCTTGCCCTCGATGAACTCTAATGAGGCCCCGCCGCCGGTGGAAACATGCGTAAAGGTGGGGGCGATTCCAAGCTGATGAATCGCGGCAACAGAGTCACCGCCGCCGACAACCGTCGTCGCCCCGGCGCGCGATGCTCGGGCGATGGCCTCGCCGACGACTTTCGTCCCTGTTGCAAAGGCGACGGTCTCGAAGACCCCCATTGGTCCGTTCCAAAAAACGGTGCCACGTTCGTTCCCGAGCTTCTCAATGGATGCTTCAAACTGGTTCGCGGTTTTGGGACCGATGTCGAAACAGGCGAGGTCTCGCGGTATAGTGCGCACATCCACCGTAGTGATGGGCGGCGTCCCAGCCCTGTCGGCTCCGGCCATGCCGTCCACCGGCAATTGAAAATCGCATCCGAGCTCACGAGCGCGTCGCAGAATACCGGCTGCCTGTTCGATCAAGTCCGATTCAACCAGCGACTGACCGACCTCGTGTCCTTCTGCCCTCAAGAACGTAAACGCCATCCCGCCGCCGATCAGTAGTCCATCGGCCTTGTCGAGCAGATGACTGATGACTTCGAGTTTGCCGGATACTTTGGCGCCGCCCAGGACGGAGTAAAACGGCCGACGAGGATTCGACAGCAGACCTCCCAGATACTCCAGCTCCTTTTGCATCAGCAGCCCTGCGACACACGGTTTGAGATGGCGCGTCACTCCGACCGTCGATGCATGGGCGCGATGAGCCGCACCGAAGGCATCGTTGACGTATATGTCACCCAAACGCGCCAAATCGCGCGAAAAAGCATCGTCGTTCTGTTCCTCTTCAGGGTGAAATCGCAGATTCTCCAGAAGGAGAATGTCCCCGTCGCTTAAGGACGCGGCGGCACGCTCGGCCTGACCGCCTGCACAATCCCGCGCGAATGACACCTTTGTTCCGAGCAGTTCTCCCAGTTTGGCTGCGACGGGCCACAGAGACATCTCCGCGAGGCGTTTCCCTTTCGGACGGCCGAGATGTGACATCAGAACCAGGTGCGCCCCCGCTTTGCTCAGTGCGCGAATGGTGGGAATCGCGGAGCGCACTCGCGCATCATCGGTGACGCGCCCGTCATCGATGGGGACATTGAAATCCACTCGCGCAAGAACGCGACGGCCCTTCACAGACGGCAGATCGGCAATCGTCTTTTTGGGCATGAACGAATCGGATCTTCGGCGCGTCAATCCGCGCCGTGAGACTGACCGGATGAAAAGTCTGACTCAACTTTTCATGCGCGGCAGAAATTGGACGACGCGGTTGGAGAATCCCCACTCGTTGTCGTACCACGACAGCACTTTGACGAGGTTTCCCTGCACGCGAGTCTCCGCCGCATCCAGGATGGACGAGTGCGGGTCGCCGACGACATCAATCGAGACAATCGGGTCTTCGCAGTAGGCGAGAATACCCTTCATCGGTCCGTCTGCGGCCCTCTTCATGGCGGCGTTGACCGAATTCTTCGATGCACTTTTGCCGACAATGCAGGTCAGATCGACCAGCGAGCCATCGGGAACCGGTGCCCGTACGGCCAGACCGTCCATCTTGCCAACCAGTTGCGGAATCACCAATCCAATGGCGCGCGCAGCGCCCGTCGACGTCGGAATGAGCGACATCGCTGCTGCGCGCGCGCGCCGCAGGTCCTTGTGCGGCAGATCGAGAATCTGCTGGTCGTTGGTGTACGCGTGCACGGTCGTCATAAACCCCGACTCGATGCCAAACTCGTCGTCGATCACTTTGGCGATCGGCGCCAGGCAATTCGTCGTGCACGATCCGATCGAGATGACTTTCTGGTTGGCGGGATTGTAGGTGTGATCGTTGACACCGATCACAAACGTTCCATCGGCATCTCCGGACGGAGCCGAAATCAGCACGCTCGCGGCACCGGCGGTCAGGTGTGCGGCGGCTTTCTCCCGCTGAGTGAACAGCCCCGTCGATTCGACCACGACGTCGACCTTTTTTTCTCGCCACGGCAATTTCGATGGGTCACGCTCGGCGGTGACAGTGAATCGCTTGTCTCCAACGGCAATACCATCGCTCTCAACATGCACGTCGACCGAAAGCCGTCCGTGGACCGAGTCATACTTGAGCAGGTGTGCCAACGTCCGTGCATCGGTGATATCGTTGACCGCGACGACATCGATGCCCGGATGTGATATTGCCGCCCGGTAGACCAGTCGCCCGATCCGTCCAAACCCGTTGATGCCGACCCTGATGCTCATGAATACCCTCCGATGCTCGATCAGCGGTAGATATAGGCGGCGCCGAAGAGAACCTGTACGCCGGAATAGTCGCGCGCACCCAGCACGTCCTTGTCGAACCGGGCGTGCTGGTATTTGACCGTGCCCAGCAGCATCACGCTGGGCCCGAGCACGATATCGACTCCGCCGCCCGCGTAGTAACCGAATTCGAAGTGCGTTTTCGAGGCGTCCACTCCGACAACGAAGTCATTGACGCGCGTAAATTCAAGCCGCTCCGTCAAGATCAGGCCGGATCCGCCGGCGCGCAGGGTCGGCTGGACTCGTAGTGTCTTCTTCGATGCCAATGGTGTCGCGACGATCCCCAGCCCAAGCGGGTAGAGCGTGGCGTTGCCGAAGTCGGAAAGTTGTGTCTCCGGATCGGTAATTTGAAACTCGCCACGGCTGATTGCCCCGGCGTTGATATCGAGATTGAACGCTCCGAACAAATGGGGGAGATAGAAGAGTTCCAGATGAAAGCCGGTTTTGTTGCCTCGCAACCGGGCATTGCCCGTCGTGATATCGGTGCCCAGTTCATTGGCAAACCACGGCCCGAGTTGGCCGCCCGCCGCGCTCTTGTGCCATAGGCCGGGCTCCGGCGGTGCGTGCGCGGCCTCCGGAGGGTGTCGCAGGGGCTGAGCGTCAGCCGTCGTGCACAATCTGGGCATCCCCGGCACGATGCCGGCCGTAACAAGCAACAGTCCTATGGCCGCTCGCATGCTCATCCGGCAGTGTCCGTCATCGGGAGTTCCAGAGCAGACCGACCGAAACCCAGACCGCACTCAAATCGACCTCGGCGTCCTGGGCGTAGTTGAACTTGCTGTACCGTGCCGATGCATCGACGGTCACGGCGTATTTGGGCCTGAAGTAAAACTCGCCGCCGACGGCAAGAAGTGCTCCGGGTGCTCCCTTAGAGCCCGGGCCATAAAACCCCGAGACATCAGGGTGAATATCCTCGCTGACTGATTCGTTGGCGAAGATCAGGGACAAGGCTGCTCGGGCGTAGATATTGTGGGGCTTTTGCCGTGGGCCGATGTCTTTCACCGCTCGTACGCCGATGGAGATCGGAATGAATACGACCTGTCCTTGTCCCAACAATGGTCTGAGCGTGTCGCTCTCTGTCTTGCCGTACACCTGGACATCCTGACGATTCGCCCATCCGAGAGCCGCTTCCGCCCACCACATTCCGCCCAAATGCATGTACCCGTAGAGCTCGACGAACGGTCGAATCTCTGCGGGCTCGGAGAACTCGGCATCAACTTCGACCTCCAGCGTGTCGCGGAATGGGTCTCCGGGCTCTCCGCTGACGACGCGCACATCCAGCCCTCGTCCCAGTACGCCGTCGACGCTCGGCTGCGGCCAGATTCCGCCGCGCAAACCGAAACGGTCTCCGCGTCGCGGCTGACCTTGCGCCCCGGCTTGTGTCGGACCCATTGCCATCAAGACGGCCAGCGCGCTCAGCCCCATACGGACAAACTGCCATCGACGCATGCGCGCTGGTCGCGTCAGTGAGGAGATGTCAACCAAAGAAGACCGCCGCTTCGTCGAAGAGCTCGCGTGGAACCGTCTTCGTTCCTTTCGCGACCTCGGCGAGTGAGACTTCGGTAATTCGATTGCCCTGGTAGCTGACCATGTACCCGAATCGTCCTTCTTCGATCAATCGAACGGCGTGAAGCCCGAAACGCGTGCACAGGTACCGGTCGAAGGCCGTCGGCGAGCCGCCGCGCTGGACATGGCCCAGCATCACCTCGCGCGACTCGATTCCGGTCCGCTCTTCGATTTCCTGTGCCAATGCCCGCCCGATTCCGCCCAACTTGACGTGTCCGAACGCGTCCTTGCCCTCATCCCGCGTGACGACATCTTCGTTGGCACGCGGCTCCTTCGATGTGATCTGCGCGCCTTCGGCGACAACGACGATCGAGAAGTCCTTGCCGCCGGCGTGGCGCTTCTTCAACAGCGAACAGATGTCGTCCATGTCAAAGGGGACCTCCGGCAACAGAATGATATCGGCGCCCCCGGCAATGCCGCCCTCCAGGGCAATCCACCCGGAGTGTCGTCCCATCACTTCGACGACCATCACGCGTTTGTGCGACTCGCCGGTAGTGCGGACACGGTCGATGGCCTCGACAACTGTGTTCAATGCCGTATCAAACCCAAAGCAATAGTCGGTGCCCAACAGATCGTTATCGATAGTCTTGGGAACGCCGACCAGGTTGATCCCCCGTCCAGCGAAATTGTAAGCGACCCCCATGGTATCCTCGCCGCCGATGGCGACGATTGCATCCAGTCCCAAACTCTTGATCCGCTGCATGGCGGCATTCATCTGTTGATCGTCGTTGGTCGGATTCGTGCGGGATGTCTTGAGAATCGTCCCGCCCAAGCCGATAATGCCGGACACCTCCGGGAGATTGACCGGTCGCGTCGAACCCTCCGGCAGTAAACCCTTCCATCCTTCGAGGATTCCGGTCACACGCCACCCGTTGTGCTTGATCGCCTTGACCACGACCGCGCGGATGACCGCATTGAGTCCCGGGCAGTCACCCCCGCCGGTCAGAATCCCGATGTGATGAGCCAATTTCGTCGCCCTCCGTTGATTAAAGCCCGTCCATCAGGGCTGTGAAGTATAGCCGATCCCTCGACTAAGTCAAGTCGGCCCATCGTTGCAACGACTTTGGGCCGTTACGGTTCCGCCTCCGCAGGCATACGCGTGGCATTCCCGCCGACAGCCGTTCCTTCGGCCAAAAACCCCTTTATTGGTCGATCAGCAATCGGTAATATGCTCGACCCACGCTATGGATGGGCAGGCAGCCCGTCGGGCGGACTGCATTACGGTACACGATTAACCATGATCAGCGTCATTATTCCCGCCGCAGGCGTCGGCACTCGGCTGCGGCCACACACTCATGCGATGCCGAAGGCGTTGCTGCCGGTCGCGGGGCAGCCCATTCTGGGCCATATCCTCGATCGTCTCGCTGATTTGCCCGAACTCGGCGCTGTGCGTGTGGTGATTGGGTTCAGGGGCGACCAGGTCGAACAATACTGCCGAACAAACTTTGACTATGAATTTCGGTTTGTCTGGCAGCAGCAACAACGAGGGCTGGGCCATGCGATCCACCTGGCGTTGGCCGATATTCCCGACCGCGACCAGGTCATCGTGATTCTGGGAGATACAATACTTGAAGTCGATCTGGCGGCATTTCTGAAATCCGGCGCGAACGTACTCGGTGTCAAGGCAGTCGATGATCCGCGACGATTTGGCGTGGTTGAGCTCAACAGCGATGGCACATCAGTCAAGCGCGTCGTCGAAAAGCCGACTGTCCCGCCCTCCCGCCTTGCCGTCGTTGGACTCTATGCCATTGCCGACACGGCCCGTTTGCGTTCGGCCCTCGACCGAGTCGTCGCCGAGAATGAGACGACCGCGGGCGAAATTCAAATGACCGATGCCCTGCAATACCTGATCGAGAGCGGCGGTAGTCTGCGCGCCGCAACGGTTGACGGCTGGTTTGATTGCGGCAAATTCGAGACTCTGCTTCAGACCAACAGGTACCTGCTGGACAAACTGGCGACGCGATACGATATCAACGGGTCCGTGGTCGTATCGCCCTGCTATATTGCGCCGACGGCCGTCATCGAGCGCTGCGTGATCGGCCCGCATGTCGCCATTGGGCGGGGAGCTACGATCACAGACAGCGTGATCGCAGACTCGATCGTCGACGAGAATGCCCAAGTCTTCCGATCGGTATTGCGCGAGTCGATCATCGGCGCCGGGGCGGTCGTCAACGGCCGAGCGCAGCGCTTGAACATCGGCGGAGAATCGGGAGTCGCGCTCACGTAACGGGCATTCTTGACTGCGTTAGAAAAACTGAGGAGTCCATGGTCAAAGACTTTGTGTTTACATCGGAATCGGTCACCGAGGGACATCCCGACAAGGTGTGCGACCAGATTTCGGATGCTGTCCTTGATGAAGTTCTGCGTCAGGATCCCAATGGACGCGTCGCCTGCGAGACGTTCGTGACTGTGGGAATGTTGATCGTCGGCGGGGAAATTACCACCAACGCGTCGATCGATGTTCACAAGCTGGCACGAGACGTTGTCCGCAGCGTCGGCTATGTCGACGGCGGCTTCAATTACAAAAGCTGCGCCGTGCTCAATGCCATCGGCCCGCAGTCGCCCGATATCAGCCAGGGTGTGGATACCGGCGGCGCGGGCGACCAGGGGCTCATGGTCGGTTATGCGTGCCGCGAGACCCCCGAACTGATGCCGCTGCCGATCATGCTGGCGCATCATCTGACTCGGCGATTGGCCACCGCCCGTAAGGAAAAGTTGCTGCCCTACCTGGGACCCGACGGCAAGTCACAGGTCACCGTCGAGTATCGCGACAGCAAACCGGCGCGCGTCGATACGGTCGTGGTCTCCACGCAACACAACGAATCGATCCTCGATTCCACGGGACAGAAAATCACCGATCGGGCGCGCAACGAAATCATTGAGACAATCATCAAACCGGTGATCGACCCCTTCCTTCTCGATGAGAAGACGACCTACTTCGTTAATCCGACCGGCAAGTTTGTCGTCGGCGGCCCGCAATCGGACACCGGTATGACCGGCCGCAAGATCATCGTCGACACCTACGGGGGCATGGCCCCGCACGGCGGCGGCGCATTCTCCGGCAAGGACCCGACCAAGGTCGACCGCTCGGCTTCGTACATGGCACGCTACATTGCCAAAAACATCGTCGCCGCCGGCTTGGCCGACTACTGCACCGTGCAACTGGCATACGCGATCGGTATCGCGCAGCCGGTGTCGGTTATGGTCTATGGTCACGGCACCGAAAAGTACCCGGGGAGGCGACTCTCCGATCTGGTCCGCAAACATTTTGACTTGACACCGCGCGCCATCATGGATCATCTGAAATTGCGACGGCCGATCTATCGACCGACCGCTGCTTACGGCCATTTCGGACGCACGGAAGAGACATTCACCTGGGAGCGCACCGACAAAGCGGACGTGTTGGCCCAGGACGCATAAGAGCGAGGACGAACAATGGACCACGATATCAAAGACATCACGTTGGCGGATGCGGGCCGGTTGCGCATCGAATGGGCCGAAAAGAACATGCCGGTGCTGCGCCTCATCCGCGAGCGCTTCGCCAGAGAGAAGCCGTTGCGCGGCGTCAAAGTCGCCTGCTGCCTGCACGTGACGACCGAAACCGCCAATCTGATGGAAACCCTCAAGGCCGGGGGCGCGGAACTGCGTCTGTGTGGCTCCAATCCGCTTTCGACGCAGGACGATGTCGCCGCGTCGCTGGTCAAACACACCAGGATCGGTGTCTTTGCCGTGCGCGGTGAGGACAACAAGAGGTATTACGCGCACATCGCCGCGGTCCTCGCGAACAAACCCAATGTGACCATCGACGACGGCGCCGACCTGGTCAGTGAGCTGCATCGCAGCAAGAACGGCACCGGTGACATCTGGGCCGGATTGGAGGAGACGACCACCGGCGTCGTGCGCCTTCGCGCGATGGAACATGAAGGGGTCCTCAAATACCCGGTTCTGGCAGTCAACGATTCGGAGACGAAGCACTTCTTTGACAACCGCTATGGCACCGGCCAGTCGACCATCGACGGGATCATCCGCGCCACCAATCATCTCATGGCGGGATCGCGTTTCGTCGTCGTCGGTTACGGCTGGTGTGGCCGCGGCGTTACCACTCGGGCACGCGGAATGGGCGCCGAGGTCATCGTCTGCGAGGTGGAACCGGTCAAGGCGCTCGAAGCGGTGATGGACGGACTCCGCGTCATGCCATTGGCACAGGCGGCCAAAGTCGGTGATGTCTTTGTGACATTGACCGGCAATTGCGCGGTGATCCGCAAAGAGCATTTCGTCAAGATGAAAGACGGCGCCGTGGTCGCCAATTCCGGCCATTTCAACGTCGAGATCGACATCGAGGCGCTGGAAAAGCTCTCGGTGAAGAAACGCCACATCCGCCATGAGGTTGTCGAGTATCAACTGAAGGACGGACGGCGCATTCATCTGCTCGGTGAGGGACGGCTGATCAATCTCGCGGCCGCGGAAGGACACCCGGCGATGGTGATGGACATGTCCTTCGCCAACCAGGCCCTGGGTGCCGAATACATCGTGAAGAATCGACGCAAACTGCCGCAGGGCGTGTTCTCCATTCCCAAACGGATCGACAAGGACATCGCGCGCCTTAAACTCAAGTCGATGGGCGTCAAGATCGACCTGCTGACTCCTGCGCAGCGCAAATATCTCTCCGAGTGGCGCGTGGGGACTTAATCCTCACCCGACATGAACTGTTCCCGCTTCAAAGCGCTCATGTTCGACTGCTATGGCACCCTGATCGACTGGGAGACGGGTATTCTCAATGCCTTGCGGCCATGGGTGCGCTGCTTGGGCCGTGATGTTACCGACAGGGAGTTGCTCGACACGTTTGCGCAGGTCGAACCCGAATGTGAACAGGCGACTCCTTTCGCGCTCTATTCCAATGTACTCCGTTCGGTTCACAGACAGATCGCCGATCGTCACGGTGTCCCGCAAGACGATTCGGCGGCGGACGCATTCGCCCGGTCGGTTGGCGACTGGCCGCCCTTTCCCGACACGACCGAGGCGCTGCGACGTCTCCGATCACGGTTCAAGTTGGTCATTGTCTCCAATGTCGACCGCGCCTCCTTCCAGCGAACGCAGGCGCGGCTGGGGGTGGCATTCGACGCCGTAGTGACGGCCGAGGACGTCGGCGCATACAAGCCCGATCACCGCATGTTCGAGCGCGCGTTCGAAGTCCTCGGCACGCTGGGGGTCGCGCGCTCAGAGATTCTGCATGTCGCGCAGAGTCTTTTCCACGACCACATTCCGGCCAAGGCGCTGGGAATGACAACCTGCTGGGTGAAGCGAGAAAAGCCGGGAGCGCAAGGCAGCGCGGTTCAGGTCCCGCCGGAGAATGTCCGTCCGGACTACACGGTCGAAGACATGGCATCTGCCGCCGACCTGCTGTTGTCGGCGTAGTCACCCAGGCATTCGGAACGCAACTTCTTCTTGTCGAAAGCGTCTCTTTAGACGACAATTGCCGCGATGGAATTGAACATCCGCCCCGTACCAACGGGCAGGGGAAGGTTGGCAATATGCTGGGACTGTTGATTATCGTCGGGTTGATCGTCGCGCTCATCCTCTGGGTCGTGTCGATCTACAATGGTCTCGTCAAGCTGCGTGTCGGGTCGGAAAACGCCTGGTCGGACATCGACGTCCAGCTCAAGCGCCGCTACGAACTGATTCCCAACCTTGTCGAGACCGTCAAGGGGTATGCCACGCACGAGCGTAAGACGTTCGAGGATGTCACTGCCGCGCGCACACGGGCGATGGCGGCCCAGGGTCCCGCCGAAAAGGCCCAGGCCGAGGGAATGCTGACCAGCGCGCTGAAGTCTCTGTTTGCCGTTGCGGAGGCGTACCCCGAACTGCGCGCGACCGAAAACTTCCAGCAACTGCAGAAGTCACTCAACGAACTGGAAGATTACATTCAGAGCGCGCGCCGTTACTACAACGCAGTCGTGCGCGACCTCAACACGCGTATCCAGCAGTTCCCGTCGAATCTCGTCGCGCGCCAGTTCGGTTTTACCGAGCGCGAATTCTTCGAACTGGGAGCCGAGGCCGAACGCACGGTGCCCAAGGTCGACTTCGGTGTCGGCGCGGCCTGACCGCGAAACGGGGGGGAATGCGCATCGTGGGTTCGTCGCGGTCTGTGTTGCTGACAGCGATCGTGTTATTGCTGGCAGTGCCGACTGCTGCGCCGGCGCGGTCGCTGGTCATCGAGTCGTTTCATTCCGACATCCGCATCAGCGAAAGCGGCCAGATTCTGGTCACCGAGACGCTGCGGCCGCGATTCGAGGGCTCCTACAACGGCATCTACCGCACCATCCCGGTCGTCTACCGCACGCCGCAGGGATTCAATTATTCGCTGAAGCTCTATGACATCCAGGCGCAGGACGCCGACGGCGACGATTTGCGCATCGAAACCGAGCGCGACGGGCACTACCTGAAGATCAAAATCTGGGTGCCGGGCGCGCGCGACGCGACACGCACGGTCAAGCTCAGCTATATCGCCCGCAACGCCCTGCAGTTCTTCGACGATCACGACGAGTTGTACTGGAACATCACCGGCGACGAGTGGGATGTGCCGATTCTGGGTGCTTCGGCAAAAATCACCCTGCCGCTCGGCGTGACCGGCCTGAAGGCGCTCGCTTACACCGGCGCGTATGGCTCGCGCGCATCGGATGCCGCAGTCGACGTCTCCGGATACTCGGTGCAGATGGCAACGACAAAGAGCTTGTCGTTCCGCGAAGGGCTGACCGCCGTCGTCGGCTGGGACAAGGGCTTGGTGAGCGAACCGACGATCCTCGACAAGACTCAAGACCTTTTGGCCGCGAATTGGCCCCTGTTCATCCAACTTTTGGTTTTCCCTTTCATGTACTGGGTCTGGTCGGTGCGCGGACGCGACCCTTCGCTGTTGCCGATCACGACCCAATACGAGCCCCCCGACGGTCTCACAGTCGCCGAAGTCGGCACGCTCATCGACAATTCCCCCGACATGCGCGACATCACTGCGACGCTCATCGACCTGGCGGTCAAGGGTTACATCGTGATCGGCGAGACCAAAGAATCGAAGCTGCTGGGGCTGGTCTCCGACGACAGTTACAAGTTTCGCATGGGAGAGAAGAAAACCGACGAGTGGGTCAAGCTCGAAGGACACGAGTGGTCGCTGATGACCGCACTATTTTCGCAGGGCGGACGCGACGGTGTCGATCTCTTCGAGCTCAAGAACGAGTTCTACCGCAACATTCCCGAAATCAAAGAGCGCGTCTTCGGCGGGCTGATGCGACGCGGCTACTACACCGGCCGTCCCGATCGTGTGCGCACCAAGTGGCTGGGTACCGCCGGTGTCACCGGTTTCATCCTGGCGTTCGGGGGAGTCGCGCTGGAGCACAGTCTGGGTGTCGCCCCGGCGGCGGCGATGGCGGCGGGAATCCTGACCGGACTGATCATCGCCGGATTCGGCTGGTTCATGCCCGCACGGACCATCCGCGGCACGCGCGCGCTGGAAAAGATCATGGGCTTTCAGGAGTTCCTGGAACGCGTCGAGAAGGACCGTCTCGAACGCATGGGCCGCACGCCCGATCTGTTCGAACGCTACCTGCCGTATGCCGTCGCGCTCGGTGTCGAAAACAAATGGACCGATGCTTTCGGCGATGTCTACACGCAGCCGCCCAAGTGGTATCAGGGCACCTGGACCCCCGGCGCAGGCCGCTTCGCCTTCCATCCCGCGCTGCTGACCGCCAATCTCGGTCGCATGTGCGACCGCGCCGGAAGCGTCATGTCATCGGCCCCGCGTGGCCGCGGCGGCTCGGGCTTCAGCGGCGGCGGCGGTTTCTCCGGAGGTGGCGGAGGCGGCGGCGGCGGCGGAGGGTTTTGAGATTTTGCCTTTGGGAGGGCGAGGCTTCCGCCGAGCCTGCTCTCCAGCGCCGTTCAGGCTCAGCAAAGCTTCGCCTTCCCAAAGCTACTTCCTCACCAACGCCAGAATCACAACGCCGAAGACCAGCGCTATCACGTTCGGCCCCCACGCGGCGAGCCACGGTTCGAGTTCGCCATTGTGGCCAAGTGAGCGGAAGACTTCGTAGAGCACGCGCACCACAAACGTAATCATCATGGCGATGCCGAAGTTCAGCGCCATGCCGGTCTGCCTGGTGCGTGAGGCGATGGGAAACCCGATCAGGATGACGATGAGGTTGATGAAGGGAAATGCCAATCGCAACGCCAGCTCGGTTTCTTCGGTGGAGGTTTCATTTCCTGCGCGCCGCAAGCTGACGATGGCGGCCTGCAACTGCCCGTAACGCAGTTGATTCGCCACGACGCGTTTGCGCACCATATCCTCGGGCGTCTCGGTCCATTCCGGAAACGGCATCACCTCGACCATCGCATATTGCACCGCCGAATCGGCGCGCTCCGAAAAGATGCGATGTTCGACCGCGGTGCCGACCCAGCCGTCGCCGGTGTACTTGACTTCCTTCGCTTCGATCGATTCGACGAGGCGCCCATCACGCATGGTCTGCACGGAGACATGAACGCCGGTATTGGATCGAGTGTTGAATGTCTTGAAGAAGTACACCCGTCCGCCGCCGCCGCTGACGAAGAGATCTTTGAGAAGCATCTCCGGCTGTTGGGAGCGGCCCCGGATGTACAGCCCGCGCATCTCGCCGCGCCGGGTCTCGAATTCCGGATACACGGTCTCACCGACAACAAACACTCCGGCCACGACGAGCAATCCCATCGACAGAAACGGAATCGCCAGCCGCCACAGTGACAACCCGGCGGCGCGCATCGCGAGCAGCTCATTGCGCTTGGCGAGAAACCCGACGGCAAACAACGTGGCCAGCAGCACTCCGATGGGCATGATCAGGATGACGATGTACGGCGAGTAGAAGTAGTAGTACAGCGCAATCGATGCGGCCGGAACATCCTTATCGATAAACTTGTCGAGGTTCTCCACCAGATCGACGATCAGGAAAACGGCCCAGAACGCGGTGATCGCCCACGCGAGATTGAAGAAGAACTTTCCGATCAGGTAGCGATCGATGCGTTTCATGGAGAACTCACACGCTCCGACAAGGGCATCATGCCGTTGACCGGGCCCGCACCCGATCTGCTGTCCGTGGCTGTGCGGCGCCGCGGCCAGGACGGCAGCAGATTCGCTTCATTGGTGACCGACCACAACAGCCAGACGCCGACCAGCGCGATGAAGATATCGGCGGTCCACATCGCCACGAATGGCGTTATGATACCGCGGTCGGCCAGGTCCTCGCCGCCGATGAGAAACGCCCAGTACAACAGAAACAGCCCCAGCGAGATCCCCAGCCCGCTGCCGATGCCGCCCCGACGGGTCCGCACACCGAGCGGCACGCCGATCAGCGCGAAGGCAACGCACGCGGCCGGGATTGAGTACTTCTTGTAGATTTCGATGCAATACTGATCGATCAGCCGCTGCTGGTTGCGGATCGCCGACGCCTCACGTTCGATGATGCCGCGGATGCGCTTGACGCGATCCGAAGCACGGACGAGGGCCTCCTGCTGGGTCTCCGCGCGATCGAAATCGGCACGGTCCTCCGGCAGCGTATAATCGGTGACCGGTTCCTGCGGCGGACCGATCATGATCCCGCTGACCATGGTGGAGCAGGCGTTGTTGATGATCGCATACCGAGCGCCGATCGCCTCGCGCCACACGGCGATGTCCTGCTGCATTTGCTGAGCCGACTTCTCGCGGTCGGTCCGGTAGCGCGATTCGGTGCGCGACCATTCATCACTCGCGCCCGAAAGGTAAAAAGTCTGCGATTGAAACACGGTCCGCCGATACTTGCGAATATCGCCGGGGTCGCGTTCGTGGATTTCACCGTCGCGCAGACTGAGAATCAACGTGTTGCCGTCGGCGGAAAACTCCATCGACCCGTCCCTGGCGACCACCGTGCGTGGGTCATTGCGATTCTTCAAGTCGAAGATCGTCACCCCGGCGATATCCGACGAGCGTTGGTCGATGGTTTCGATCAGCAGGTGGTATCCGGGAATCCGATCTTCGATCACACCCGCCTTCAGGTCAAGGGTCGGGCGTTTGCGGCGAATGTCCGACATCAGCATGCGCGCCTGGTGATTGGCATCGGGAAGAACCTCGTTGTTGAAAACAATCAGGCCCCCGGCCAGCACGGCGGCGACGATCAGAACCGGTGCGATCAAGCGGTAGACCGAGAGGCCCGCCGCCTTCAACGCCAGCGCCTCCGAATCGGCCGCCAATCGCCCAAAACCCATCAGCGCGCACGACAAAACCGCCATCGGAATCGCCAACGCCGCCATCCACGCGAGATTCAGGACAAACACCTGAGCGATGATCGAAATCGGCAGTCCCTTGGACACGACCATCTTGACCACGTCCGGCACAAAGTCGGTCACCAACACCAGCATGATGACCACCAGCGCCAGCCAGAAGGGTCCATGCAACTCGCGCAAAACGTATCGGTCGATGCGTTGCATGCTCGGCGCAGAATATAGAGACGACCCCAGATGCCCAACAGGTGATATGCCGCAGCGAGTGGCAGGTTTATGCACTTCCCGTTCTGGGTTTTGGGTTGCAATGACGATTCGATTGGGTTTTCTCTTGACATTGCGGATGGTGCGGGGGAACGTTCAGAGGGTGCCGAACCCGTTGGGACAAACAGAGTTTGGCGGTTTGACTTTACTCACGACCAGCGGTTCGGCAGCGCACAATTCGAGCCGATATCATGACGGCGATACGCGACCTTGTCTCTGGCGACTCCGTCGATGGTTTTTTTGCATTGCGCAAGCTCGAGCGACGTGAGCACTCAGGCGGCGAACGTCTCACGCTTGAGCTGGGCGATGCGACCGGCCGCATCGACGCAGTGATGTGGGATGGCTACGAAACCGTCGTCGACGGTCTGACCGTGGGGGGAGTGGTCAAGATCCGTGGAACGGTCGGGACATTCCGCGAACGTCCGCAGATTCGAGTCGACCGTATGCGGCTCGCCAGGGACGGTGAAGTCAATCCCGCGGAGTTCCTGCCCGTCTCATCGATCAATGCCGAGGATCTTGCACGCGGTCTCGACACGGCCATCGCGGGGCTGACCGACACGCACTTGCGCGCGCTGATGACCGCAATCTTCGGCGATGATTCCGTGAGACGCGCGTATCTTGCCGCCCCGGCGGGCAAGCTCTGGCACCACAACACCGTCGGCGGCTTGGCGGAACATTCGCTCAATCTCGTGCGTCTGTGCCACTACGCCTGCGAGATGTATCCGGAATTGAATCGCGATCTCTTGACATGCGGAGCGTTGTTGCACGATATCGGCAAGATTGAACAGTACGCCGTCAGTTCGTACATCGACTACAGTGACGAGGGACGGTTGGTCGGCCACATCAATTCCGGCGATTTCCGCGTCGCGCAGGCGATCCGTTCCATCGATGGATTTTCGGCGGACACCGAACGGCTCCTCCGGCATTTGATCGTCTCGCACCAGGGTCTGTTGGAGCAGGGATCGCCGGTGGTGCCGCAGACGATGGAGGCCTTTGTCCTGTATTCCGCCGACGAACTCGACTCGAAGATGGGGGCGCTGCGCCGTGTGCGGGAGAAGACACCCGAGGGCGGCTGGAGTGAGTATATCAATTTGATCGGCCGTTATGTTTATTTCGGCCCGCCCCGACAGGGAAGCGGCGGCGACAAGGATTAGGGACGCGCGTGGGACTCTTCGACCTGTTATCAAGCGACATCGGCATCGATTTGGGGACCGCGAACACGCTGGTGTTTGTGCGCGGGATCGGTATTGTCCTCAACGAGCCCTCGGTTGTCGCAACCGAAGTGTCCTCCGGACGCATCCTCGCGGTCGGCGCGAAAGCCAAGGAGATGATCGGACGCACGCCGGATCAAATACGTGCCGTGCGTCCTCTGAAAGACGGTGTGATCGCCGACTTTGAAATCACCGAGAAACTGCTCTCCGATTTCATCCGACGCGTCATCCGACACCGTTACCTGATGAAGCCGCGCGTGGTCGTGTCGGTGCCGTCGGGGATCACCGAAGTCGAAAAGCGCGCGGTGCGCGATTCGGCCGAAAACGCCGGAGCCCGGGAGGTCTACCTGCTGCAGGAGCCGATGGCGGCCGCGATCGGCGTCGGGTTGCCCGTGGACAGGCCGTCGGGGATCATGATCATCGATGTCGGCGGCGGCACCTCCGAGATCGCAGTCATCGCGTTGTCGGGAATTGTCAACAACATGTCGATCCGCATCGCCGGCGATGAGATGAACGAGGCCATCCTCCTGTTCCTGAAAAAGAACTACAATCTCCTGATCGGCGAATTGACGGCCGAGCAGATCAAGATCGCGATCGGCTCGGCCTACACCATGGACCGCGAGGAGTCGCTGGAGATCAAAGGGCGCGACCTCATCGCCGGAGTTCCCAAGACGATGAAAATCTCTTCGGTGCAGGTCCGCGAGGCCCTCTCCGAGCCGGTCGACGCCATCGTCGAAGCGGTCCGTCAGTCGCTGGAGCGCACGCCGCCCGAGCTCTCATCCGACATTCTCGATCGCGGGATTGTGTTGACCGGCGGCGGCGCGTTGCTGCGCGGGTTGGACAAACGGCTCCGCCAGGAAACGAATCTCCCGGTCAATGTCGCCGATGACCCCTTGACCTGTGTCGTGCGCGGCACCGGACGCGTCCTCGAAAATCTCGCGATGTACAACAAGGTGCTCATCAAGAGCCGTCGCGATTGAGCCGCCGCGGCCCGTCACGGCACACGCACCGCGCGCCGCTTCGACTCTCTCATGCCGTCATTCACTCCTGAGCAGATCGTCCGATTCCTGGTCGACGGTGTCGGCCGCCCGTCCCGTCCGCGCGAATTGGCGCGCGCGATGGCGATCCCCGAACGTGAGTACCGCGCCTTTCGCACAGTTTTGAAGTCATTGCTCGCCGACGGGCGGTTGGTCCGTCTGAAGCGCGGCCGCATCGCGCCGCCTGATCCGCTCAATCTTGCTGTCGGAACGATTGTCGTGCGGCGCGGCGGGCACATGTTTAGCCGCGTCGACCGCGATGACAAATCGGCCGTCACCGCCGCACAGGAGGAAATCTTTATTCGGCCGCGCGATCGTCGCACCGCGCTCGACGGCGACCGCGTGTTGGTGCGCCGTCATGCGTATCGCGACGGCCCTTCCGCAGAGGGCGCAATTGTCCGCATCCTCGAACGCGCCAACAAACCGATACTGGGCATCTATCAACGGTCCCGCCATTTTTCATACGTCGTTCCCGAGCCGTCGCACCCGTTGCGCGAAATCCTCGTCCCGCAGAATGCCACCGGCGGAGCCGAAGTCGGACAACAAGTGATGGTCAGCATCACCGAATGGGGCACCTCCGATGTCACGCCGTGCGGCAAGATCACCGAAGTCCTCGGATTCCCCGATGATCCCGGCGTCGACATCCAGCGCATCATCGCCGGTTACCAACTGCCCCGTGCGTTTTCGCGCGCGGTCACCGCCGAGGCAGCGGCCTTTCCGGCGCGGCTGTCGCCGTCGGCGCTGGAAGGACGCGAGGACTATCGCGACATTCTCACATTCACCATCGATCCCGTTGATGCCAGGGATCACGACGACGCCGTCTCGCTGCAGAGCGTCGATTCGACCTGGCGGCTCGGGGTCCACATTGCCGACGTCAGCCACTATGTCACCGACGGCAGCGAACTGGATCGCGAAGCGTACGAGCGCGGAACGAGTGTCTACCTCGTCGACCGTGTCATTCCGATGCTGCCGGTCCGGCTTTCCAACGATTTGTGCAGCCTGCGCCCCCAGCGGGATCGTCTGACGATGAGCTGCATCATGGACGTGTCCGACGACGGCCGCATCCTAAAGTTCCGTTTTTGCAATTCGGTGATTCGCTCGAGTGCAAAGCTGGCCTACGAGCAAGTCGGCGAGTATTTCTCCTCCGGCAAGCCCGATCGCGCCGTCACGCCGATGGCCGACACGCTCGATCAAATGCGCTCTGTCTCCCGGACTCTGCGTCAAAGGCGCATGAAGGAAGGGAGTCTCGATCTGGAAGTTCCCGAGGCGAAAGTCATACTCGATGAAGAGGGTCACCCGACACAGATCATCTACCGGCGCAGCGATGAATCACATCAGTTGATCGAAGAGTTCATGCTGGCAGCGAATCAATGCGCGGCTGCGGAATTCCTGCGCAAGACGCTGCCGTGCCTCTATCGCGTCCACGCCCCGCCCTCACAGGAGAAGATGGAAGAATTCGCCGGCTTCGTGGAAACCCTGGGGCTGCGCTTCTCCCCCAAGGGCGGTGGTATCTCCAAAAAGCTTTCACGGCTGCTGGAACAGACCAAAGACGACCCGCGCCGCGACATGATTCACAACATTCTCCTGCGCTCCCTGATGAAGGCGGTTTACCAGCCGGACAACATCGGACACTTCGGCCTGGCGTTTCCGCACTACGCACACTTCACCTCGCCGATCCGTCGCTATCCCGACTTGTGGGTGCACCGTCACCTCAAGAAGATCATCGCCCACTCGTGGAAGGTGTCCGAACGGCATGCCGCCGCCGGGGCACTCCCTGTCATCGGCAAGCAGTGCTCCGAACGTGAACGCACGGCCGAGGAGGCCGAACGCGAATCGGTGCGCATTAAGCAACTGGAGTATCTCGAGTCGCGCATCGGCGATGAATTCACAGGACGCATCTCCGGGTTTCTCGAGTTTGGATTTTTCGTAACGATCACGGAGGCGGGCATCGACGGCCTGGTGCGGTTCTCCGGCATCGACGACGATTACTATGTCTGGGACCGCGACCGCTGGTGCGTGCGCGGACGCCGTCGCGGACGGACCTTCACGCTCGGTGATGCGGTGAGCGTGCAACTGATTCGCACCGATCCGGTCAAACGCGAAATCGACCTGGTCCTGGCCGACTCCCAGGGCGCCGCGCCGTCCCGTCCCGGACGCGGGCGATTTCGTCCGCGTCAGAAACACGGACCCGCCTGGTTGACCGGCCGGAAGACATCCGGGTAATGCCGCTTGTTTGGCGCCATATCGTTTGTCCATAATTGCTCCGTTCACAATGCATGGTCCGCTGCGTCGGACCTGATCGATTCATGGCCCGCACCGAACCGCAACTCTTCACCGTCACGCCCGATGACACGCTCGCTGCACAGTGGCGTTCGTCGCTGGAACCGCTGGGCGGGACACACACCGCCGTCGACAGCGCGCTGAGCGCATTGCGTCGCCTGACGCAGGATGCCTTCGATGCCGTGCTGCTGGATGCGGTCGGTGAAAACCTGGCATTGGATCAGCTGCTCGCCAAGGTTCGTCTGCGCGCGCCGCAGGCCGACATCCTCGTGGCGCTGGGTGATCCGCCCTCACGCGACCAGACGCCGCTGGACCGTTGGGGTGTGACCGCGACCATCATGCGTGAATCCGATCCGGCCGAACTGCGCTCCCGCATTCAATCGATATTGACTGAACGCGACCGCGTGCGCCGTTGCAACTGGATCGGCGTCACACCATCGATCCGGGCGGCGTCCGACCTGATTTTGGCCGCTGCCGGATCGGATGCAACTGTCCTGATCGAAGGCGAATCGGGTACCGGAAAAGAGTTGGCGGCGCGCGCGGTCCACCACAACAGCCCGCGCAGCAAAAAGCCGTTCCTGGCGCTCAACTGCTCCGCATTTCCCGAGACACTGCTCGAAAGCGAATTGTTCGGCCATGAGCGAGGCGCGTTCACCGATGCCTTTGCCCGCAAGCAGGGCATCTTCGAGGCGGTCGACGGCGGCACGATCTTTCTTGATGAAATCGGTGAGACTTCGCCGGCGGTGCAGGCGCGGCTGTTGCGCGTGCTCGAAGAACGGCAGGTGCGTCCCATCGGCGCGACCAAGTCGATCGCGGTCGAATTCCGCATCGTCGCCGCGACCAATCGCGATCTGATGTCCGAGAGCGGACGCGGCGCGTTCCGCCGCGATTTGTACTACCGTCTCGCGGTGGTACGGCTGCCGCTATTGCCTTTGCGGCAACGTCGCGGCGATGTCCCCGCGCTGTTGGCGCATCATTTATCCGTTGCCAAAACCGGCGGGGGTCCGCTCATCGGACGGCTCGGTGAATCATCACTCGCGCGGCTGGTCGATTACGACTGGCCGGGAAATGTCCGTGAACTCCGCAACTTCGTCGAACGCGCCGGGGTGCGATTCCCCTCCGGCGTGATCGATCCCGGCGTCATCGGCGAGCTGTTGGAGACCGTGCGCGCCCCGCTGCATCTGCCCGTAGTGACCGAGCGCCGGTCCGACACGGTCGAGCGCGAGATGATCTTCGCCGCGCTCTCCGAACTCAAACACGACCTCGACGACATCCGCCGCCGTCTGGAGCGCATCAGCGCCGGACGACAGGCCGACGGCCGTCCGCTGAGCGCTTCTGAATTCCAAACGATGCGTCAGGCCGAACGCGAACGCATCATGGCGGCGCTGCGCGAATCCCACGGCAACCGCAAGCGCGCCGCCCGTATGCTGGGCATCGGCGAACGCACATTGTATCGAAAGATCAAGCAGTTTGGATTGTGAGTATCACTAAGGTAAATCCGAGCGTAGCGGGAAATCTCCATTGCGACCCATTGTGTGCCGGTCAGCCCTTGGGCTGATGTCATCGCACAGCGATGTTTGCCCGCCCATGACACGAAAAGTGTTGCACTTTGTGCGTAGGAGATTCCTCACTTCGTTCGGAATGACAGCGATGCTGTTATTCGCCGCAAATGTGTTAGCCCAGCAGCCCGATGTCCGCCCCTATCAAACCGAAGAAGACCTCTGGGAAGCGCTCAACGAAGACGAAATCAGTTTCGAGGAGTTTCTCGACCTGCTTGAGCTGCACCGTCTCGGCGCCGACGGAACGCTGGTCCCCTCCGAAGATTGGGAGCAACTGCCCGGATCGGACGCGGGATACCTGACCTCGCCCGATTCTGCTGAATTGATCACTGAAACGGTCCCGCCGCAAACTGTGCACGTAGCCGAAGGAATCCCAATCCGATACTCGCTACGGAGCGGCTACGATGCTGACCTTTCAGGCGATGCCGACGGCGAGGGATACTCGATCGCGCGTCTCGAGTATGGACAATGGCGCGGGCTGTTCGACTGGGAGCATGACGGCGCTGACGGTCGGTGGCGACGACGCACATTGGCGTGGAGCGATCACGGGCTGTCGGCACAAGTCGGCTCGATCGAACCGCGCTGGGGACGTGGCCTGGTCGTCGGGCGTCGCTCACGATTCCTTGGCTCGACCAGTTCACGCGCGCTTGATGGCTCGGTTCTGTGGCCGACACGCAGCCGCTTCAACGGCGTCTGGCTTGCATCCGAGGAGACTCGAATCGTCTCCGGCTCGCTTCTCTACTCCGACATCCGCAACGGCGACTGGGTCGACCGTGTCGTTGCGGCGCAAGTGGCCGGTCGGCACGATATGTGGCGAATCGGATTCAATGCCCTGTCTGGTGTCATCGATGATCGCGCCGGCACGAATGAATTTTCGCGCCAAGTGGCCGGGGGGCATGTTCAATTCGGCGACAACGCGCGCGCGATCTTAGCCGAACTCGCAATGACCAACGACGGCCGATCCGCCAGGGCCGCGGAAATGCTCTGGCCGCTGAGACAGGGAAGAGTCCACGCCCAAGCGTGGGCGTACAATGCCGGCTTCGTCAACCCCTGGGGCGGCGGCCCCGCGCACAGCGACGGGGAAAGCATCATCCTCGATGGCATCAATGAGAGCTACACATCGCGCACGTCAGGCGAGCGCGGATTTTCCATCGACACGCGTGTTCGCCCGGCGATGCGCTGGCTGGTCCGCTGGGAATGGATGACGCACAAAGAATCCCGCGACGGGCCATTGATCCACCACTGGACGGTCCGCGTGCAGCATCGGATCAGCGATGTTTCACTCACGCCGTACGCTCGTGGCAAAAGCATCGATCGCGAGCCGGATTTGTACGCGGTCGGCGCATACTCAACCATCGGCAAGTCCGACAGACGCGGCGACATTCGATTCGAATATGGACGCCACCACGTCGATGCCGATCCCTTCATCCGCGCCGGCGCCGGCATACGCTGGCGGCTTCATCGGCAGATTGTCATGTCCCCGTCGGTGCGCTGGGTCGATCCCGACCTAGACACCCCCGGCGACGCGTATTGGTATCTCTACTTCACCGAGACTGTGTTGCCGGTCGGCTTGGGGCGCATCGAAGCCGCACTCGTCTGGCAGCGTTTCGAGAGCCACCTGCGAGAGGATCGGGTGGAGCTGCGGATGCGGCTGGTCACCGGAGCATAGCGATCACTTTGCCCGATTTGGCTCTTCGCCGTACATTCTGATGACGCAGAGACGAAAACATGCCGCACTCACATCGACGAATGTCATTGAGGCCAATCTCTTGCACGGCGGTTTATCTGGCGCTCATACTGCCGGGCTCCACCAGTTCGGCCGAACTCATCCTCAATGAAGCGCTCGCCAACGAACCGGGGAGCGTGACTTCGTCTGAGTGGATCGAGGTCCTCAATTGGCCCGATTCCGGCGATGGGGCGACCAATTTGCAGGGCTACCGCTACATCGACAGTGGCGACAGCACCGACATCGACACGTCGCTGCTGATCGAGCCCGGCGGTTTCGTGATACTCGCGCGACAGATTCTCGGCGCCAACAGCTTTGAATCCAACTGGGGCGACAACTCCGGTGTCTGGGGCGATCATCCCTCCGAATCATATCCCGTAATCAACGTCTCGATGGCGTTACGCAATTCCAGCGACACGGCCATGCTCATGTTGCCGACAGGACATGTCTCGACGATCTCTTGGACATCGAATCAGGCCGATGGCGTGTCATGGGAACGGAAACGTCCCGACCGTCACGACGAACCGGACAACTTCGCTCAATGCAACGATCCGACCGGATCGACTCCCGGACGACACAACTCCGCGTTGCCGGCACGGGGTGATATGCAGGTCGATTCTGTCTGGATTGCCACGTCCGCGCCACGATGGCATGAGGACATTTTCATCAGCGCAACGGTCACGAATGTGGGATTCGGTCCCGTGTCCGGCCGCCTCACTTTCGAACGGGCGTTAAACCCGGAAACCGTGCCGAGTGAGACCGAGATTCTGACCGAAGTCGATGTACCCACCCTGGCCGAAGGAGAGGCCATGCGTTTCAACTACAACTGGCTGACGGCCCTACCCGGCATCAATCGCATCGTTGCCCGGCTGCATGACGATGCCCTCGATGCGAACAATGAACAGTCAGCGGTAGCCATCGTCGCGCACACTGTCCCTCTGCTGATCGTCTCGGAGTATCTGGCCAATCCGGAATCGGCTGCCGGCCCGGGCGAGTGGGTCGAGATTTCCAACCAGGCGGGATTCCCGATCAACATGTCCGGCGTCAGAATCGGCGACGACAAAGGCCAGACCTCAACGTTGGGGCCGTTCGCAGGATTCATGCCGCCAGCCGCATTCTGGGTACTGGCACGAGACGAGACCGCATTCCGCGCACACTATCCGCCGTTTGATGGTTTGATCATCGAAGTCGGCAACTGGCAGGCCCTCAATGATGATTATGACATGATTCGTGTAATAGGAGCCGCAGGTGAAGTTGTCGACTCGGTACCCTACACAACCCTCTATCCTGACAATCGATCGGTCGAACGTGTCGATCTGGGAACACATATAGCCGGACTCGATGACTGGACCGGCTCAGTCGATGCATCCGGCGCGACACCCGGAAGGACGAATTCAGTGTCCCGCGAGCGGGCCGGTCGGCTGGCCATGATGGCGTCTCCCAATCCGCTCTCGCTGCAATCGGGAGCGCGCATGGTGATCGATTACCGCCTTGATGTCGGAGAATCGCTCACCATGAAGATCTTCGACCGCGACGGCGTGCCCGTGCGGACTCTGATCGACAACCATCCGGCCGCAACGGGACTTTTCGAGTGGGACGGTTCCGATCAATCAGGGCGTCGCGTCAAACCCGGCCCGTATGTTCTCTGGGCGCGTTCGGAACCTTCCGGGCGTGAGCAGAAGATGCTCATCGTCATCGCACCGTGACCGGCGACCTCATGCGTGCAGGGTCCCATGCCTCTTGGCTACTCGGCGTCGCTCTCGTGATTCTCGGAGTCGTTGCCGGCGCGTCTTCCGTCGGCGCGCAGGAAGAATTCGGTTCCGCTACGCTGCAGGCGTTGGGCGGTGTGTACACCATTGTTCCCGGAGAACCGTCGGTCGTCTGGCTCAATTCTGCCACAATGGCGAATGGCGCCGGCGGCGTCGAAGTGTCGTATCGTCGCCTGTTTGATCTGGAACAGATGGACGAAGTTGTTGCCAGCGCCTTTTGGCGGGTCAATCCCTGGCTGGGTCTGGGCGGAGGCGGCGCTCATTTTGGCGAGTCAGGGCTGTATGAGGAGTTTCGCGCCATAGGCGCGGCTTCCGTACGCGCACTCCGCTCGTTGAGATTCGGAGTGGCGCTGGAATACCAGCGCGAAGAGTATGGCTCCGGTAACGCCGTTTTCTCGGGCTTGGGCGCCGATCTCTCGGCGTCCTGGCGTCTCCACGAGAGTTGGATCGCAGCCATCGGGGTCCGCCGACTGGCGCTGGATGAAATCTACGACGGCATATATAATGATGCGAACCCCGGGGTCATATTCGATGCCTCGGTCGCATGGAGTCTGCCGCCGGAATTGACGATCGGCGGTCGGTGGTTTCGCGAAGATGGCGGAGCCGATCGTTTCAGTCTCGGGCAACGATTGCGGCTGGTCGACGGAATCGACCTTTTGACGGGGTTGCGATTCGATCCGATACGATATTCGCTGGGAGGACGAATTTCGCTCCGCGGTGTTCGTATTGACTACGCATACATAAGCCACTCGGAGCTGGGTGGAACGCACGGCATCGGCATTGCATGGTGCCCGTGATCGCCCTGAGTGCCGCGCAGACATGATGCCTGACAGCGACTAATGCCGACCGCGACAACCGATCATCTGCACGAGCGTGAGCAGCGCGCATGGGCGCCGTATGCGGCGACCAGCGCGCAATCGCTGGGGCGTGTCCATCCCGACCCTCCGCATCCGTACCGTACCGCATTCCAGCGCGACCGTGAACGGATTATCCACTCGGCGGCATTTCGTCGGCTCGAATACAAAACGCAGGTCTTCGTCAACCACGAAGGCGACAACTACCGCACGCGCCTGACGCACACGATTGAAGTGGCGCAGATCGCACGCTCGATTGCGCGCGCGCTGGCCTTAAACGAGGACCTGGCGGAGTCGGTCGCGCTCGCGCACGATCTCGGTCACACGCCGTTCGGCCATGCGGGCGAAGAGGCGCTTGATGCCCGCATGAAGCAGGATGGCGGCTTCTCCCACAACCGGCAGTCCCTGCGCGTCGTGGATGTCCTCGAACGGCGCTATCCGCACTTCCGCGGTCTCAATCTGAGTTTTGAAGTTCGCGAAGGGATCGTCAAACACGAGACGATCTATGACCGCCCCGACGCGGCCGGTTTTCACCCCGAATGGAAGCCGACGCTGGAGGCGCAATTGGTCAACTATGCCGACGAAATCGCCTACAACTCACACGACTTGGACGACGGCCTGCGAGGACGCGTCTTCGACCCCGTTGATCTCGAGGGAATCGCGCTTTGGGACGAGCTCCTGGCCGAGGCAACCCGGGCCGAGCCCGATCTGGATGTAAAACTGAGGCGGCATCAGATCATCCGCCTTCTGATCAATCGGCAGGTCACCGACTTAGTCGACTTTACCACCTCGCGGATCAAAGCACTTGAGATCAAATCGCTCGATGACGTGCGCGCCGCCAACGAGATGCCCGCGCGGTTTTCACCGGAATTTGCCAAAAAACTCTCGGGCTTGAAGCAATTCCTTTTCGAAAAGATGTATCGTCACTATCGAATTGTGCGCATGGCCAGGAAAGCCGACCGCATCATCGGCGGGCTCTTCGACGCCTATACGCAGGAGCCGACGCAGCTTCCGCCAAACTACCGGGTACGACTGCAGGAGGCATCGTCGGACCCCGTTGATCCGCGTGTCATTCGACAGGTTGTTTGCGATTACATCGCCGGTATGACCGACCGCTACGCGATGCTTGAATACCGTAAGCTCTTCGATCCGTTTGAACGGGTCTGACCGCCCACGGGCCCCGCACCAGACCAATCCTCTGCCGTAACTGCGCAACTTTTGTGCATACCCCTGCATCGCGGAAAGATGCCATTCCCGACACGGGTTCGGCCGGCCTCGCGTACACACATCACACCGCCTTTAACCGACTTATCGGACAGCCGATGCGAGAGAGCGGCTTGGGCTCGTCGGGAGCGGGTCTGCCCCGGTAGGGTCCCCTGAGGCGGGGTGCGGCGGCACCCCCTTTGCACTGGGCTGGAGATGGAGGGACTGCGATGCGATGTTATTTCTCGACATCTCGAAACGGCACTGTCCACGAACCACACGATGCCACCGTGTCGTTTGTTATCCCGGAATTGAGCATCACATTTCGGGCACGGTTCCATGGCACACAGGCCGCCTGTGAGTACGCCAGTCTGCTGGCGCTGCTGGAGTTCGTTCAGATCAACCCGACACTCTTCGACGATAGAACCCTCGAAATCCTCGGCGATTCTTTCACCGTCGTCAACCAACTCAACAACCGGATGCTGTGCCGTCGGGAACTGGAGCCGATGCGCAACACGGCTCAGATTCTGCGCCAGAAGGTCCCCTACACCATCGGGTGGATTGCTCGATCGGCCAATCCCGCCTCACGTCACCCGGCGTAATCTCCATCTCGAAGTGCCCCATCGTTTCGGTTGTTGGAACCGACCGGCTGATCGTCTATGTTCGATGAAGTCACAGCCCGACCGGGTTGTGCATCACCGACGATGAGCTTCTCCGAAGAACGCGCCGCCGGACGCTTTGGCCCCGTCCATCTACTTGTTGCCGAGAACCCCTATGTGTTGTGGGATGCGGCCGAGCACTGGAAGGCCACGTGGCGTGCCGGTGGTGATTGTTCCCTGTCGATTCAATACGGACGTCAACTCGACCCCGACCGCCTCGCGCAGCTCATCGACAGTCTGCCGATGTTCGCCACGTTGCAGTTGGTGATCATCCATGATGTCGACAAGATTCCTCTCTTGCGGCAGCAGGCGGTACTGGATGCGCTTCGGCGCCAAAGTGACGGAGTCAAGGCGCTGCTGACTGGCGCGAAGCTCGACCGTCGGTTGACATTCACCAAGGAACTGGTCCGACTCGTGCCGACAGAGGAGTTTCCTTCTATTTACGACAATCATCTCCCCGGCTGGGCCAAACGCATCGCGTCTGACCTGGGAACCTCGCTGTCCCCTGCGGCCGCCGAACACCTGGCGCTGCTTCACGGGACGGATCTGTTCGAAATGCGCCAGACCATCGAACGGGCGTTGCTCTATTCAGGAGCTGGACAGCGACGATTGTCCGAACAGGAGATCACTGCCGTCGTCGCCGGCGACGGTGAGCACACGGTCTTCGAATTGGCCGACGCGGTCGGCTCTGACGATTTGACCAGGGCACTCCAAACACTACAGTCGCTCTACACCCAGGGAGATGTCTCAGTCTATGTGACCGCTGCACTGTTTGGGCATTACCAGCGTGTGCTGTTGCTCACGCCGTTCGGTGCCGGCGTAGCCGATGCGCAGATTGCTCAATCGACGGGTCTGCGCCCATTCATTATCAGGAAATTACGTCCGCAGGCGGTGCGCATCGACGCGGAGCGCGCAGCCGATGCCCTGGAGGCAATTTGCGAGACGGATTGGAGTATCAAGACCTCAACCATTCCCGGCCGAACCGCCGTCGAGCTCCTCATGTATCGGTTGTGCCGTGGCACCCGTACGGCATCGCCATTGTGGTTTGACGTCCCTGCGACAACCCGGCGCGGTTGAGACCGGCCACGCCCCCGGCCATGACCGAAGCAAACCAGCGCAACGATGCCCCCGAACCGTCCGAGCCGGATCTCATCCGCGCGGCACAACAGGGTGACCGTCACGCCTTCGACGCATTGGTGAAACGCTACCAGCGCCAGGTCTACCGGTGGGCATACCATCTGGTGCGCACGCACGATCTGGCCGATGAAATTGCGCAGGATGTCTTTGTTCGGACGTATGGCGCTCTGGCGAGGATCGATCCGGAACGGCCCCTGGGTGCCTGGCTGTGTAAGAGCACGACAAATCTCGCGCTCAATCTCATCCGTAAGCGCCAGTACCGCGCTCAACTCACCGACGAAGTGGCCTCACGCATCGCGGCCGAAAACTCCGGAGCGGATCGGCCCGATTCGGAACTCCACCGTCGGCAATTGATGGCGAAAGTGACGCGGGCCATCAATGAGCTGCCAGCCGTATACCGTACGATTATCGGGCTTCGCGTGAAAGAAGGCATGAGTTACGAGGAGATTGCCGAGACCCTCAACATATCATTGGGTACTGTCATGTCGCGTCTGGCAAGAGCGCGTGGACGGTTGCGCAAGGCACTGGGTGATGTCCTTGCTCAATGGGATGGATAGGGACGCGCTAAACTACTGCGTCGCAATATCTTATGAATTCGAGAATATTATCTAATTGTGGGAATAATTGCCCGTGTCATTGGTATGTCTGATGAGGGAAGGACTGCAACGATGAACTCGCGCAAACTCCGTCAGTGGCTTGATCGTCACGGTGCCGATCCGTTACCGGATGATGTGCGCCAACTGGCGTCAGAATCGACGGAAATGCAGCGACAAGTCGATGACGCGCTGAAGCTTGACCGCGTATTGGCCACCGAGCAGACCCCGGATCCTGGCGACGCGTACTGGGCAAACTTTGCTCCACGAGTCGCACGTCGCATCGTGGAGGACCCGTACCCAACGCCAGTCAGGATTCCGGCTCCCGCATTTTTCCCGCGGCCTGTGTGGCGGTGGGTGCCACTGGCCGGGGTGGCTGTCCTTGCGGCGCTGATTGGGCGTGACGTGCTTCTTAAGAGCAACGCTCCAATTAGGATGGAATCGGAAGTTCCGGTCACAGTCGGGGAGAGCAGGGAGCAGTCACACCCTCTGGCCAATGCACCCGAGGGATTGTCCGAGCCCGAAAGTGAGACGTCCCCGGCGCCTGCTACTGAGAATCGCGGTCCCGCCACGTCGCCGATGCTCGAACAAAAACTTGCGGGTACTTCTGCGGCATCGGCATCGCGTTCGGACGGCGTGCGGCAACCTGTAATTCCCTCGCTGTCGCCCGAGGAAAAGGCATCACAGACTGCCCTCTGGGGACAATTCCCGACGACCATGCCGCCTGCCTCCGATTCCGATGACGCGGAGGTCTGGCCGGAACGTCAAGTGACGCGGCTCGGCGAGATCATTCAGGATACCCCCCCGCGCACCGTTTCCGACGACCGCGCGATGCGGCTTCAGGATTCGTACGCGGGGCTGGACAGGGAATTGCTCGACGATCGGCGACTGGCCGAAAGCGCCGATGCCGCTGTTCCTGGCCGCCTCTTGGATGCCCCGCGATTGCGGCCGCAAACCGGATTTTCGGATTCCAAGTCCCCGTCGGATGCCATGCGCCGGCTTGATGAGATCGCGGAGTTACGGCACCTAATCGGTGAGGCCCAATTAATCGGCGAAACCGATCGCTCCGAAGACCAATGGCAGGAGTTATGTGCTTTGTGGTATCGCATTGGTCAGATCACCGATGACCGTCTGCTGGTCGATTCGGCTCTGGCGCAGTTTAACAACTGCCGCAGCCGCCTGACTGACGACGACGCGATCGCCGAATGGAACAGAAAACACGCGGAACTGGTGCGACGCATCAACGCAATTCATGAGGGCACCGAGCAGCGTTGAGCCGATTCCCCAATCTCGCCGTGAGCCCGCCCTCGTGGCGGGCTTTCTTTTGCTCCGTGCAAACACATCCCCAATCGATGCGTTCCTTGTTCGGACCGGTCGTTATGCGTAGAATCGCAATGGCAGCCATTATTCTGGCCACGGGAATGAGTCAGCACGCATCAGCAGGTGAGTCGGCCGCCGACTCAGCGGCGTATGCCGAAAAGCGGAGACGGATGGTCGAAACCCAGATCGTCGCGCGCGGTATTGTCGACCTGACAGTTCTCGATGCGATGCGCACGGTGCCGCGGCACCGCTTCATCCCCGCCGATCAAGTCTCTCGTGCCTATGGCGACCACCCGCTCCCGATCGGATGTGAACAGACGATCTCACAGCCGTTCATTGTGGCGGCGATGACAGAAGCGTTGGAGCCCAAACCCGGCCATCGCGTCCTGGAGATCGGAACCGGTTCGGGGTATCAGGCCGCCGTGCTCGCCGAGATTGTCCGGGACGTCTACACGATTGAAATCGTCGAACCTCTCGGACTACGGGCCGAGTCGACGCTGGCGGTTCTCGCCTACCGCAACGTCCGTGTGCGCATCGGCGATGGGTACCGTGGGTGGCCGGAGCGTGCCCCCTTCGACGGCATCATCGTGACCGCGGCACCCGATCATATTCCGCAGCCGCTGGTCGATCAACTGGCTGTGGGTGGACGAATGGTCCTGCCGGTCGGGTCTGATACGCAGAATCTGATGGTCCTCACGAAGACGCCCGATAGTCTGATCACCGAGGAGCGATTCGGAGTTCGGTTTGTGCCGATGACCGGAGACGCCCAACACGGTCCGGCGTCGTCGGCACAGCCGGGCGATAGTGCCGGGCGGCGCGATGAGCCATGACACCGGACGCTGAAAGGCGCAACCTCGACGACAGGCTTTCGTAGACTCATCTGGTTTGGGGACGGCATCGCCGTCCGCTTCGAGCCGAGGTGGAGGTGCTGGTATGAGCAAGCGTGTCTTCCGATCGCATGAATCCAAAGTCATCGCCGGTGTCTGTGGCGGGCTGGGCGAATACTTTGATATCGACCCGGCATGGGTACGGATCCTGTTCGTTTTGACCATTTTCGCCAACGGCCTGGGTCTGTTGGCATACGCCATTTGCTGGATCGTGATCCCGGCGCGGCCCCTGCCGATTCCCGGAGCTGCGGGCACGACTGCCGACGCTGCCCCGGCGAACAGCGCCGTCGGGGTGGGAGCGCCCCCCAACAATGGGCGGCGCCATGGAGTGGGCTTTTGGCCCGGCCTGATTCTCATCGCGTTGGGAATGGTGTTTCTGGCACGCCACGTGTTCTTCTGGTTTGACTTCGATCTCATTTGGCCGCTGTTGCTGATCGGGCTGGGTGTGGCCCTGATCGTGCGCGGTCTGGATCCGAACAAGCGACAAGAATCGGACACCGTGTACGATCATACGAATAAGGAGGTCGCCAATGAGAGTCGGTAGACTCCGAAGCGGCATCATCCTGATCGTGCTCGGCGTGCTGCTGCTTCTGTCGACGTTGGACTACATCAATTGGGACTTCTGGTGGAGTCTGAGCCACTTCTGGCCGGTGTTGCTCATCGCCATCGGCATTGAGAAAATCTTCACGGCGACCGATCGATACAAGCCGTTGGCGTTTCTGTCGCCGGTGTTAATCCTCGGCACGGTCGCTTATGTCGCCTTTGCCGGCGGCAACGATTGGGACTGGCGGCGCAACATTGAGTCGGATACTTCCGACATGTTCGACAGCGAGACATATTCATGGACCACGGTCGGCACTCCCGACAACGAGCGGATTCGGATCGTGCTCGAGAAGGCCGGGGGACGCGTCGTTGTCCGCAACGGCACCGGAGACGAGAATCTTGTGGAAGGGCGACTCCGGTACTGGGGCCGTCAGCCCGAGGTCGATTGGCGGAACGATGGTGCCGAGGTTCTCGTGCACGTCAAGGATCACGAGCACGACGTCAACAAGCGCGACCTGTGGCTGCTCAAGATAGCCGATCGGCTGCCGGCTGATGTCAAAGTTTCCGGCGGCGCCACACGGATGCGTCTGGACTTCACCGGGATACGGTTGGAGAAACTCGATCTGGAAGCCGGCGCTTCGGAAATCGACATCGTGTTCGGCACGCTCTCCGGGATGGTCGACTGCGCATTGAGTTGCGGAGCGGCCGCGGTCGATTTGACCATCCCTGCGGTCGCCGGCATTTCCATCCGGAAGGATGAAGTACTGACACGCTTTTCGGCGGTGGGGCTCGAACTGATCGACAAGGGCGGCATTCTGGAATCGCCCGATTTCGAATTACAGCCGGTCCGTCTGCGCATCGACCTGGAGTCGGGCGTCTCCACGCTGAATATCCACCGGACCAATTCCGGCGACGCCGAATCCTCGATATAGCGCCGATCGTACCGCCGCACGGAAACGACGCCGCCCGTCAGCGGCGTTTTTTCTTGAATCGGGGAGTCGATTCGACGCATGATAGCGCCGATGAATCCACACGCACACCATCGACTGTCCAGTTCCCCCGTCGGATTCGGAACGATCGCGCTGTTTGTGATCCTGTCATTTGCCTGCTGTCAATGCGGCGGGTCTAACGAGAGTGGCTGGGAGCGCGTGCAACGCACCGGCGTGCTTCGGGTCGGGACGGACGCAACCTATCCGCCGTTTGAGTCCATCGATACCGCGACCGGCCAGGTCATTGGATTCGATGCCGATTTGGTGGCCGAAGTCTGCCGCGATTTGGGCTGCGCGCCGGAGTTTGTGGTGGTGCCGTTTGATGGAATCATCGCCGGGCTGGTGAGCGGAAAGTACGACATGATCGCCTCGACATTCACGATCACGCCCGAACGGGCAAGGCAGGTCGCGTTCAGCGATTCCTACTATGACGGCGGTCAGGCCATCGCCGTGCCGATCTATGACTCCTCCGTGCAGAGCGTCGATGATCTGACGGGATTGCGCATCGGTGTCCAGTTGGGCACAACCGGTGAACGTCGGGCGCGCGAGATTCCCCGCGCGGAACTCGTCCTGTTCGAGAATATCGGCGCGGCGTTCATCGACATGGAGAACGGGCGTCTCGACGCGGTCATCACCGATCTTCCGACCGCGGAGCTGATCGTCAGGCAACGGGCATACTCACGCGTCGCCGGCCCCCCCTTGACGTCAGAGCAGTACGGCCTTGCGGTACGACTGGAGGATGCCGACTTGCTCTTGCAAATCAACCGCGCCCTCTCCGCGATTGTCAGTGACGGACGCTACGAAAAGATACACGATCGCTGGTTTGGGGCCGGCGGCTGAACGCTGTCGTCCTGCGCCGTTGTTCCCAGTTTCTCTTGCTCCAGGCGTGGCATCGCGGTCTCTGTGATCGGGCGGCTCAAAACGAGTTGCAACCCGATCGGTTGCCGCATAACTTGCTGGACCGAAATGGCTTGGGGAACGCCCCGGTTCAAAGCGAGTGACCCATCGACTTTATCATTGAACAAGGCACGCTGGCGCTGAACATCCTTAAGTTCCTGCTGCCGGCCCTGCCGATGACGATTGTCGTCACCCTGCTGTCGTTCGTGTTGTCGCTGGTCGTCGGGATCGTTGTCGGGTTGCTCCCCTTAACCGGGATTCGTCCGATCATTTGGGGGTGCCGCATCTATGTCGATGTTCTGCGCGGCGTGCCGCTGTTGGTGCAGATTTTCTTCATCTATTTCGGACTGGGTACGGTGCTCAATCTCGACCGCTTCACGGCCGGAGTGTTAGCTATCGGCATCTGTTATTCCGCATACCAGGCGGAGATTATTCGGGGCGGGGTCATGGCGATTGCCCGCGGTCAGCACGAAGCGGCGGCCGCGCTGGGGATGTCCCCGCTGCAGGCGCTCCGTCATGTCATCCTGCCGCAGACCATTCGCATCACCATTCCACCGACGGTCAACGAGTTTATCGCCTGCCTGAAGGATTCGTCGCTTGTTTCGATCATCGGGCTGCGCGAATTGACGCGGGCGGGCCGCGAGTACTATTCCCAGTTTTTTGTCGACTTTCAGACCTGGCTGATGGTCGGGCTGATCTATCTGGTCATGACACTGCTGCTGACGCGTCTGACCCACTCATTGGAGCAACGGTTCCAGATCAAAGGCTTCGGTACGGCCGCGACGCCCCGATAGTCCTTCCTGCCATGAGCACACAGCGGCCCCATCAGTCGGCGATCGTCATCGCGCGAGGTTTGCGCAAACGCTTCGGTCAACTGATTGCCCTTGACGGTGTCGATCTGACCGTGGGCCATTGCGAAGTCGTTGTCTTAGTCGGCCCCTCAGGCGGCGGCAAGTCCACGCTGTTGCGGTGCCTCAATGGACTGGAACGCCCCGACTCCGGCACCATTGAAATCTCCGGCAACTCGGTCAATGCACGCAGCGCCGACATCAACGCCCTGCGCGCCAAGACGGGGATGGTTTTCCAGCAGTTCAACCTGTTTCCGCACTTGACCGCATTGGAGAATGTCGCGTTGGCGCCGCGTGTCGTTCTGAAGCTATCGAAGACGGATGCGCAGGTGCGGGCACGCGAGAACCTGGATCATGTGGGGTTGGGCGAGAAACTCCATTCGCATCCCGCCGAGTTGTCCGGAGGCCAGCAACAACGAGTCGCGATTGCGCGCGCATTGGCGATGGGACCGAGCGTCATGCTCTTCGATGAGCCGACATCGGCGCTCGACTCCGAAATGATCGGCGAAGTGTTAAGCGTCATGCGGCGATTGGCCGAAGATGGCATGACGATGGTCATCGTGTCCCACGAACTGGGTTTTGTCCGTGAAATCGCGCACCGTGTCGCATTCCTCGAGGGCGGACGGATCATCGCGTCGGGCTCGCCGCAGGAGATGCTGGTTGCGCCGACGCATGAGCGCATCCGCAAGTTCATTGAAAACGTCGTCCGCTAATCGCGGTCGTGGCCGACGCTGCCTGACGGCCGTGTCACTCCTCATGGCGTGCGCTGGCGCCGCGGTGCTCAGCGCCGGACCGACCGAAAGCACGTTGAGATCGGGCGTGATCGCCGCCGCACACGATGCGCGGCCCATCTGGGTGTTTCTCAGAGATAAGGGACACGCTCGCTCCGAAATTCATCCGTGGGTCTCGCCGGCGGCGATGGCGCGGATTACGCTCCGTGGCGGAGCGTACAATGCCGCGCTCGACATCCCCGTCAACAGGGTGTACCGAGACGCAGTTGAAGACATGGGGGCGGATGTGCGCGCCGAAAGCCGCTGGTTCAATGCCCTGGCGTGCCGCATCCCGATTGACCGGCTCGACGATGTCGCCTCGTTGCCGTTTGTCGACTCGCTGCAGCCGGTCACGATCTATCGACGGCCGCGAGAAGTCGTTGAGGACGGGTCGCCGCGCGACCATGTCGCGCCCTCCCCCGGCGCAATGGTTGCCTTCGACTATGGTCTCTCGCTCTCCCAGCACACCGCAATCGGTGTCGATTCCCTGCACCGGGCCGGACTCGATGGACAAGGCGTCAAGATCGGTTTCCTGGACACTGGGTTTTCCCTGGGAATTGAGGTTTTCGACTCACTGCGGCTGATGGCCGCGCGCGACTTCATCGATGGTGACGACGATGTCGAGGATGAGGACTTTGCCCAGATGCGGCACGGCACGCAGACGCTCTCATTGTGCGCGGGCTTTGCCCCGGGCGAATTGATCGGAGTTGCGCCGCGCGCCCAGTATGCGGTAGCCAAGACCGAGTACGTCGATCTGGAAATCGAAATCGAGGAATCCAACTGGGTCGCCGGGCTTGAGTGGCTCGACTCGATCGGCTGCGACCTGGTATCCAGTTCGCTGGGATATGCCGAGTGGATTGCCCCGGAAGACTTCGACGGCAACACCGCGCTGTCGACCATCGCAGCCGACATGGCGGCGGCGCGCGGCATGCTGGTCGTCAATGCCGCCGGAAACGGCGGCTGCGGCGGTGGGCCGCACCTGCTCGTGCCCGCCGATGGTGACTCGGTCCTGGCGGTGGGGGCGGCGACGCTGTCCGGTGAAAAGGCCTCGTTTTCGTCGTGCGGCCCGACCGCCGACGGGCGGATCAAGCCCGATGTCATCGCTCCGGGTGTCGGCGTGCGCGTTGCATTCCCCCTGACGGGTTACGGCGCTGCCAACGGGACTTCGATGGCCACGCCCATCGTCACCGGCGTGTGTGCCCTCGTGCTGCAGAATGATCCCGACCTGACTCCCTTTGAACTGATCGAGCGATTGCGCGCATCCGGCGATGCCATCATTCCCGGAAACGATATCGGCTGGGGCTTTATCCGCGCGGTGATGGCGGCCGGGATCATCGTCGATCGACCGTGGCTGCGCGACCTGAAAGCCATCCGCGCTTGGCCGAATCCCGCGACCGACAGGATGACCGTATCGATCCCGCGTGAAGATCTCATGGCTGGCAACGGCACAACACAGCTCCAGGTCTATGCCATCAACGGACGGATCGTATTCGATACGCTCTTTGAAGGGCAAGAGGTCGAATGGAATGGCCGCACCGCCGATGGGAATCGTATCGCGACGGGGATATACCTCTGTCGTGTGAAGACTCCGCTCCAGGAGGATCTCATCAAGATCGCCTGGAAGTCCGCACCATGAACGCTCCGCCTCTCCTCGCAAGAAGCCGGTTGCAACGTGCGGAATCGCCGGATTATCATACACGAACGATGCGGGAGTAACTCAGTTGGCAGAGTCACAGCCTTCCAAGCTGTTGGTCGCGGGTTCGAATCCCGTCTCCCGCTTGTGATACTCAGGGCACTTTTTTCCATGGGAGTCGTAATGCTCAGGTTCTGTCGGCACATGAAGCTCGCTGCTCCGGGTCTTTGTGCGTTGCTGCTGTCGATCGGGTGTGGAGATTCGAATTTCGAGAAGGTCGACAAATCGCAAGTTTCCGATGCGTCGCACCCCCCCACGACGGAGGAAACAAAGCTGGGTATCCCCCAGCCACCGCCGATGCGGGGCGACCCCGACAAGCAATCGACCGCTGGCGTCGAGTGGCAGGTACCTGCCGAATGGGGACGTGACCGGGCGCGTCCGATGCGCGCAGCGACCTATCTGCTTGGCGTGGAGGGTCATGCCGCCGAGTGCGGTGTATTCTTTTTTGGGGAGGGTCAGGGCGGCGAGGTTCAGGACAACATCGATCGTTGGATCGGGCAGTTCAGCCGGCCCGATGGTTCCGATCCAAAGGATGCGGCCATTATTCAGACTCGAACGGTCAATGATCTATCGGTGACATCGATCGAACTGACGGGCACATACAACTTGTCCATGGGTGGCCCGGCCAATTCGCGGCAGGTGCCGATGGCCGGATACAAACTCATTGGGGCGATTGTCGAAGCGCCGCAAGGGCCGCTGTTCTTCAAACTGGTGGGCCCGGCGGATGTCGTCGACGAAGGAGCCGCCGCATTCTGGACGATGATCGAGTCGGTCCGCAGGTATTGAGCACCATTACAGGTGCAGAAGCGTCCTCAGCAGGATGACGACGTCGCGCCCGAGTCCCATTGTGCGCACGTAACGTTTCGCCAGTTCGATCTTCTGCGGCAGGACATCCCGCACATACAGCGCCTGTGGATCGGTCGCCGCGCCGAGGATGCGTTCTTCGTGGCGGAATTCGATGCTGGCGTCGTCGGTGATGCCCGGCCGTACGCTTAAGATCTCCTCGTAGTCATTGCGGAACAGTTCCACATACCGTCGCACTTCCGGGCGCGGCCCGACCATGCTCATCTCGCCTTTGAGCACGTTCAACAATTGAGGCAGTTCGTCGATTTTGAACCGTCGCAACCGGCGTCCCAGGGGCGTGATGCGCGGATCGTTGTGTGATGTCACCGATGGCCCGAGATCAGCACCGGCCCTCATCGTGCGGAATTTGTAGATCGAAAAGGGGCGAAAGCCGCGCCCGATGCGTTCCTGTCGAAAGAAAACCGGTCCCTTTGAGGTCAGCCGTACCAGCAGCGCCGTGACGATCAAGACAGGCGATGTCAGCACCAATCCCAACGCCGCCACGATGAGATCGAAGCCGCGTTTGGCGTGTTCAGCGGCGGTGGCGTCGGCAGACATCGGTAACGGCTTCAATGACATCGCCGATGTCCCCGTCGCTCATGCCCGGATAGATCGGCAGACTGATGATGCGCTCGGAAACCTCCGTGCTCTGCGGAAAGTCTTCCGGCGTCAGTCCAAATGTGTCGCGGTAGTACGGCTGCAAATGCAAGGGGATGAAATGCACTGAGGTGCCGATGTTGGCGGCCCGCAATTCTTCGATGAAACGGTCGCGGTCGATCGTCAGCGCCTGCAGTCGCAGCTTGATCACATACAAGTGCCACGAGTGCTCGTCGTTTGTTTGCGCATTGGGCGGTGTCTCCAGACATTCGGCGGTGTCGCGGAACGCCTGCGTGTATCGGCCGGCGGTGGCGCGCCGCCGTCGCGCGAGTTCGCCGGCGCGCGACAACTGCACCAGCCCCAACGCCGCGGCCAATTCGGGCATGTTACATTTGTATCCGGGCGCCGTGATGTCATATCGCCAGGTGCCGCTCTCGGCGTAACGCATCCACGCGTTGCGGCTCATGCCGTGCAGACGTTGCGTGCACATCCGGTCGGCCAGCGCGGGGTCGTCTGTCGTCGCCATGCCGCCCTCGCCGGTCGTGATGGTCTTCGTAGCATAAAATGAGAAACACGTCACATCACCGATTGATCCGATCAACCGGTCTTTGTATGTGGTCGGAAAGCAGTGCGCCGCATCCTCGATCACAGACAACTCGCGCCGTTGGGCGATGCCGGTAATCGCGTCCATCTCGCAGGCCAGTCCGGCGAAGTGCACGGGCACGATGGCCCGGGCGCGATGGCACCGGCCGAGCGCCCACTCGATCTGCGGCGGATCGATGTTCATCGTCAACGGGTCGATGTCGGCAAAGACCGGCTTGGCCCCCAGGTGCACGATGACATTGGCACTGGCAGCAAACGTCATCGGTGTCGTGATGACCTCATCGCCGGGCCCGACCCCGACGGCGTCAAGCGCCAGATGCAATGCCGCGGTGCAGGAGTTTACCGCGACCGCATGCCGGACGCCGACTGCAGAGGCAAACGCTTCTTCGAACTCGCGTACTCTGGGGCCGGATGTCAGCCACCCGCCGCGCAGCGTCTCGACGACCGCGTCGATCTCGGCCTCGCCGATAGACGGAGCCGCAAAGGGGAGAAACGTGCTCCGTCTGAATGCGGGCTGACTCTGTGCCGTGGCCCCGTTGCGCATCACACCGGGGACTTAATCATGGCGTCGCGCGGAAGGCAAGGCAATTGACCAGGCGGCCCCGGACTCATCAAGGACCCGCCGATGATCGATTCCCCGGAGCGTGCCCACGCGCGCAAGCTCTGACATTAGAACGGAATATCCTCATCCCCGCCGGATGGGGCGCCGCCCGACATCGCCGCACCGCTCGGTGCTCCACTAAACTCCTCGGATGGTGCGCCGTCGTCGCGCTTGCTGCCGAGCATCAAAAACTGGAAGGCGACTACTTCGGTGAAATACTTGCGGTTTCCGTCCTTGTCATCGTAGGTACGAGTTTCCAGACGTCCTTCGACATAGATTTGACGTCCCTTCTTAAGGTATTGCTGCGCGACTTCGGCCGAGCGTCCCCAAACCTTGATGTTGTGCCACTGCGTGTCCTCTTTGTCGGCACCGTCCTTATCCTTCCATCGTCTGGAGGTCGCCAGTGAAAACGTGGTAACCGCTTGGCCGCCGGGGGTGTACTTCATTTCCGGGTCTTTGCCGAGATTGCCGATGAGCATGACTTTGTTTAGAGACGCCATGGTATTCCTCCTGGAGAACGGCTGTATCTACCTCCACACGGTCCGACACCACTTGACCCGGCCCTGAGAGTCCGAGCCCGATCCCGTTGTCCGCCGTCGATCCGCCCCGCCCCTGCCTCGGATGCCGTATCAAAAGACGCGACGGCAATGGGGTCAATCGTTTTGTGTACAAGATGACTGACCGTTTTTGTCAGTACGAAATCGTCGTGAGGCGCTTGACGGCGAGGCGGTTTTGGGTCAGATTCCCGGCACCCTGACGGCGGAATACACACGATGAAACGACTTCGCGTTGCAATCGATCAGATGGCCCCGGTCCTGGGCGACATCGACGCCAATATCAAGTCACACCAGGATGCGGTCCGCTGGGCGAAAAGCAAGAAAGCGGAATTGCTGATTTTCCCGGAATTGTCACTTTCCGGGTACCACGTGCGCGGCATGGTCCCGCATGTGGCGCTGGCCGCCCAGGGGCGTCACTTAAAGAAGCTGGCGGAGTCGGCCGGATCGCTCGGGGTCATTGCCGGATTCGTCGAGAAGTCGACGGACGGGCAGTTCTATAATTCTGCCGCTTACATCCGTGACGGACGAGTCCAGGGCGTGCAGCGCAAGCTGTTCCTGCCCAACTATGGAATGTTCGATGAGAAGCGCTTCTTTGCATCCGGGCATCGTGTGTCGCCGTTTGAGATGCCGTGGGGACGGGTCGGTGTTCTGATCTGCTTTGACGCGCTGCATCCGGCGGCGGCGTATCTCTTCGAACAGGCAGGCGCCCGTGTGTTGGTGACCATCTCCGCATCGCCGATGCGGGGGATTCGTTCCGATGGCTCCATGTCGGCCGAGGAGTCATTCCGATTGGCGCAGAGAGCGCACGCGCGACTGTTGGGGTTGGTCACCATCCTCGTCAATCGCGTGGGGACAGAGGAGGGGCTGACATTCTGGGGCGGGTCGCACGTGTACGATCCCTTTGGCGACGAGCTGCTGTCGATGCCGACGTACGAGCCGCAGCGCGCCATCTGCGATATCGATTTGGAGACTGTCTCCCGGGCGCGCACACTGTTCCCGCATCTGAAAGAGGGGCGGCCTGGATTCGTGCTGCAGGAGATGTGGCGGCTGCGCATGGGAAGCGACGGCGACGTGGCCCAGCGTCCGCCCAATCCGATCGTGGCCGGCGGCACCGACTGATGATCCGCACCATCGACGATATCGATCTGTCGCTGGATGACGCGCAGGCCGTCGGCGTCATCTGCAATTTCATCGTCGATCAATTCCATAAGAAGGGTTTCTACGCCGCCGTCATCGGACTATCGGGAGGGCTGGATTCGGCTCTGGGAGTCGCTGTGGCCGCGGAGGCGCTGGGGCCGCGCCATGTGACCGCGCTGGCGATGCCGAGCGCGGAATCGAGCAAAGCCAGTCTGGAGGATGCCCGTCTGGTCGCGAAACAGTGCGGCGTTCGCCTGCTGGTCGAGCCGATCGACGCCATGGAGCATGCTCTCTTCGATGGCACAACAGGTGTCGATCGCGTGCGAATCGGCAATGCCGCGGCGCGATTCCGTATGATTCGCCTGTTTGATCACTCACACCGACACCACGCGTTGGTCATCGGCACATCGAACAAAACGGAGTTGCTGTTGGGTTACGGCACGTGGTATGGCGATCTCGCCTCTGCGGTCAATCCCATCGGCGATCTGTTCAAAACCCAGGTCCGCGAGATGGCATCGTTTCTCGCGCTGCCGCAGCGCATCATCGACAAGCCGCCGTCCGCCGATCTCTGGCCTGGGCAAACCGACGAAGGGGAGATCGGCTACGACTATGAAACGATCGACAAGCTGCTCTATCTGTTGGTCGACCGGGAATTCTCACTGGAAGCAACGTTGGGAGTCGGATTCAAGGAAACGATGGTGCGCGACATCATCCGGCGTGTGACCGCCAGTCAGTTCAAACGCTCACTACCTGCCATTCCCAAGATTTCGCTCAAGACGGTCGGCATCGATTTCCATCTCGCCCGCGACTGGGGACATTAAACCCGCGTCGGCCCGCGATCTATGTCCACTCGCACTCCGTCAGCCGATGCCGGCCAATCCGGCATTCTCTACGTCGTCGCGACACCCATCGGCAACCTCGATGACTTCTCCCTTCGGGCGGCCGAGATTCTGCGTTCGGTCGAGCTGATCCTGTGTGAGGACACGCGACGGGCGCGGATCCTCCTGTCGCGCCATGACATTCAGTCGCGCTTGCAGTCTCTCCATGAGCACAATGAACGCCGGCAAGTCCCCGCCCTTTTGTTCCGCCTGGCGGCTGGTGAGACGATCGCGCTGATTTCCGACGCCGGGACGCCGACCATCTCCGATCCCGGTTACAATCTCATCACCGCCGCCGTCGATGCCGGAGCGCGCGTTGTGCCGATCCCCGGACCGTCAGCGGTGACCGCGATTCTGTCGGTTGCCGGGCTGCCGACCGACCGGTTTGTGTTCGAAGGATTCCTGCCGATGCGCTCTGGGAAGCGACAGCGTCGGATCGCTGAGTTGGCCATAGAGCCGCGTACGATCGTGTTGTTTGAATCCCCGCACCGCATTGTTCGTCTCTTGGCCGAATTATATGGCGCGTGGGGTGAGCGGCGCGCCTGCCTCGGCCGCGAGCTGACTAAACGATTCGAAGAAATCCGTCACGGCACGCTCGCCGAACTGAGCCAATGGGCCGAATCGCATACCCTGCGTGGAGAAATTGTTCTCGCGGTAGCGGGGGCATCGGACTGATTCTCCCACCGTAACTGTTCGAGCCGACGCTCGCCGGTTGATACCCGCGCGCAGTCAGCGTACCTTCGCACGCCATGCAACACAGCCGATCGCACAACCTGTGGCGACGCTACATTGAGCGCGCGTCCATTCTGGACCGCTTGATGGCGGCGTACATATTCGCGTTTACGCTCGGTCTGGCGGTCTTCGATTTCGGGAATGCGTCGTTCTGGCCGAGGGTCCTGATTCATTGTGCGCTCCTCTTCCTCATATTTCTCACCATCATAAACTGGGGCGGCCGCACTGCGGGCGTCCGCGGATTCATCCGTCAGCTCTATCCCGTCTTGCTGTACCCTTTTCTCTATTTGCAAACGCAAGTGGCGGTCCACTGGGTGTTTCCCGGGTTCCTCGATCGGCAGATTGTCGCGCTCGAAAACGCTCTTTTCGGCGTCGATCCGAACATCTGGCTGACACAGTTTGAGTCGCCGTGGATCAACGAGTGGATGATGATGGGATACTTCAGCTATTACCCGCTGTTGTTCGTCACCGTGCTGCCGCTGCACTTAACCGGACGGATTCGCGAGGTGCGGCGTATCCTTTTGGGCTGTTCGATCGCCTTTGTCATCTCCTATATCGGGTTTGTCCTTTATCCGTTGGAAGGACCACGCTACTTTCTGGCCGACCGGCTGTCACCGGGGCTGGAGGGATGGCTGTTCGTGCCGCTGGTGAACATGGTGATCGACACGGGTGCCATCCACGGCGGCTGCATGCCGTCCTCGCACACAGCGGTGGCGTTGGTCGTGATGTTTTGGATGTGGCGTATCCGTCGGCGCCTGGCATGGGTGCTCTTACCGTTCGTGGCGACATTGGTGATTGCGACAATGTGGGGGCGCTTCCATTACCTCAGCGATGTCGTGATCGGGGCATTGATCGGAGTCGCCGCGTATCTTGTGTCGGCCCGTATCGATGACCGCTCCGCTCACGAGAGAACAGCAGGCACGAGCAGCGGGGAGCAATCGAGGCAAACGCGCGTGTCAACGGTAACCGCTTCTCCGGGTTAGAATCAGACAATGTGCCCTGAGTTTTTCCATGTCGGTCCCATGGCGATTCGCGCCTACGGCGTCACACTCGCGCTGTCCTTTCTGATCGGGTTGTGGATTGTCCGTCGTCAGGCCCGTGTGATCGGACTCGATCCGGAACGCATCGCGAATCTCGCGTTTGTGCTCATCTTGTTCGGAGTGATCGGCGGACGGCTCGGTTACGTTCTCTATCACCTCGATTACTTCACCGACCACCCGCTGTCGATCATCAACCCATTCGGCAACGATGGCAACTTCGGCATTGCCGGCCTGAACCTGCAGGGAGGGTTGGTGCTCGGATTGATCGCCGGCGCCCTGTATCTGCGTCGCCGGCGAATCTCGATTGCCGCCGGGCTGGACGCGGTGGTACCGGCAGTGGGTTTCGGCATTTTTCTGACACGAATCGGCTGTTTCCTCAATGGCTGCTGCTTCGGCGTCCCGACCGATTCGTTCCTGGGTGTTCGTTTCCCGGCCGACTCACCGGTGCATGCCGTCTTTGGTGCCGAAGCGGTCCACCCGACCCAATTGTATTCCTCGGCGTACGGTCTGGCTTTATTCGTGCTGCTGTCGTTCGTAAACCGAAAGTGGTACCGCGCAGGACGTACGATTGGACTGTTTTTTGTCCTGGAGTCGATCATGCGCATCGCCATCGAACCATTGCGCTATTACGAAGGGGAGATGCTGCTGGAATCGGGCGCTTCACGTGTGACTTACAACCAGATTGTCGGACTGGGGCTATTGGTCGTCGGGCTGATGTTCCTGTTCCACCGCCGCACGGCCCAGCGGGCTCCAAGCGATACGGCGCAAGCCAGTTAGGAACCAAGGGGGAAACGTCTTGACCCCCGGAATCGCCCTCGGATATATTCGGAAGTCCCGCGCCGTGTTCACCCAACACGCTGTCGCCCAACGACAAAGATGAGGGCGGACCCGACGGCGGGGATATTCATCATGCATCACGAGCGACGGCCATCGTATGAGGCGTTCTCCATCCCATACGGTCGTGTTTGCCTGAAACTGGGGCTGACTCCCAACATCCTGACCGTGCTCGGCCTTCTGACTGGAGCGGTCGCGGCGGTTGCATTCTGGCACGAGTGGTTTATTCCCGGCGTTGTGCTGATGCTGTTGGCCGCGCTCTGGGATATGCTCGACGGCGCCACGGCCCGAGCCGGCAATCTCGGCACGACATTCGGCGGCGTGCTCGACCACACCGTCGATCGCGCCGGTGAGTTCCTCGTCATTGCCGGAATCGTCATGTCCGGTCACGTCGCGGCCGGCTGGGGGCTGTTGGCGTTGTTTGCCATGTGGTCGTCATCGTACGTCCGCGCGGTCGCCGAATCCAAAGGCGGGCTCCCGACGTGCGCCGTCGGAATCGCCGGTCGATTGGAAAAGTTTGCCATTATCATCGCCGGAGCGGTCTGCGAGATTTTTTGGCCATACCAGGCCCTGACGGTGGCGATGATCGTGGTCACGGTAATCTCGCTGGTGACCACTATTCAGCGCCTCGTGTTTACATACCAGGAACTCCAGAAGAGGGCCTGAGCCGATATGTTGGCCGCCTACGGAAATCCCGTTTACGATGTGATCCGCACCCCCTGGGTCGAAACGCGCGGCCGCGTGCTCTCCGGGTGCGCGACCAATGCCGCGCTCGTTTACGCACGACTCGGCGGCACCGTGCATGTCACCGGACGGAGTGGCCGTGATCACCTCGCTGACTACTCCGCTGTCATGGCGCTGGATGGCATTGTGACGCAGACGGAACCGTGTGCGCAGACCGGGGGGTTCCGACTGACGTACGACGCACAAGGTCGCCGCGATCTGCAAGTCCTGGGCGTGGCGGAGCCGATCGGCGCGGCCAACGACGCCATCGATGATGCCGATTTCGTCTTCATCGGCCCGGTCATGCAGGAGACGCCGTTTGATTTAATCCGTGACATCCGCCATCGTACCGATGCCACGATGCTCTTGGATCCGCAGGGTCTTCTGCGCCGGATCGGCAAGGACGGATTCATCGAGCATTTCAAACCTGAAGGGATTGAAGCGATTTGCGCTTTGTTCGATATTGTCAAACCGAACGAACTGGAAACCGAGACTCTGACCGGAATCGATCCGCGCCGTGATCTCGACGGCGCCGCGTCGATGCTAAAGAGTTGGGGCATACCGACGGTGGTGATCACGCTGGCCGAATTGGGCTCATACATCGTCAACGACGAGGGCAGTTGGCGCATCCAGGCAATCCCAACGTGTGCCATCGACTCGACCGGCGCCGGCGATTCGTATGCCGGCGGGCTGATGTATGCGCGTTCGGTCGGAATCAACTGGGCCGACGCCGGTCGATTGGCCACCGCGGTGTCCTCGACGATGATTCGGTCTTGCGGCCCGGAGTTCTCGATGACGCGCTCGGCCATGGACACGCTGTCGCGGTCGGTCGTACTGGAAGCATCAGCACCCGCTCTCTCGGGTGTTTGACCACGGAATCTGATTGATCTCGCACAGGCCGGCCGGTGTGCCGCCTGTGCCGTTGAGAGGAGTAACGATGTCATCGTCATCGAAAGTGCGTGTCGCAATTATCGGTGTGGGAAACTGCGCTTCGTCATTCGTGCAGGGGGTCCACTTTTACCGGAATGCCAAAAGCGACGAGTTCGTGCCGGGACTGATGCATGTCAACCTTGGCGGCTACCACATCTCCGACATCGAGTTTGTGGCCGCCATCGATATCGACCGCAACAAAGTCGGCAAGGACTTAAGCGAGGCCATCTACACCAAGCCCAACAACACATTCCGGTTCTGCGAAGTCCCGAAGGCCGGTCTCACCGTTCAACGCGGCATGACACACGATGGCCTTGGCCTGTACCTGTCCCGCATCATCGAGAAGGCGCCCGGCGACACGGTCGACATCGTCAAGCTCCTGCGCGAGACCGGCACCGATGTTGTTGTCAACTACCTGCCCGTCGGTTCCGAGGAAGCGACGAAATGGTATGTCGAGCAGGTATTGGAGGCCGGCTGCGGCTTCGTCAACTGCATCCCGGTTTTTATTGCGCGGGAAAAGTACTGGCAGAGCCGCTTTGAAAAGAAGGGTTTGCCGGTCATTGGCGATGACATCAAGTCACAGGTCGGCGCCACCATCGCCCATCGCGTCATGACCCGCCTGTTTCGTGAACGAGGCGTCAAATTGCTGCGCACGTCCCAGCTCAATGTCGGCGGCAACACCGACTTCTACAACATGCTGGAACGCTCGCGCCTCGAATCGAAGAAAATCTCCAAAACCAACGCGGTGACCTCGCAGCTCGACTACGATCTTGGCGAGGATAACATCCACATCGGCCCGTCTGACTATGTGGCCTGGCTGACCGACCGCAAGTGGGCGTACATCCGCATGGAAGGGGAGACCTTCGGCGGGGTCCCGCTCAATATCGAAATGAAAATGGAAGTCTGGGATTCGCCGAATTCGGCCGGCGTCGTCATCGACGCGGTTCGTTGCTGCAAGCTGGCACTCGATCACAAGATCAAAGGAGCGCTGACCGGACCATCGGCCTACTTTAAGAAATCGCCCCCGATCCAGTACACCGACGAGGAGGCGCGGCGCATGACCGAAGAGTTCATCGAAACGTATAGGCGCACGGATATTCCGAAGCCGCAACGCGCCAAACAGCCGGAATTGGAACCGGTCGGGCCGCGCGCCGCGGTCGGCGTCAAGTCGTAATCATCCGCATCGTGGACACTGTGCCGGTGAGCCCATCACAGTTCATCTTAAGGGAAAGGGCCGATCACGGCCCTTTTTCGTTTATGCACGACCAATGACGATACCGTCGCATTCTCGCCGACGCGGACTCTTCATCGTCGTCGAAGGTCCCGATGCATCCGGGAAGACGACGCTGGCGCGGCGGCTGATGGCCCACTACCGACACATCGGCTGCGCTGTCTGCGCCGTGCGCGAACCCGGCGGGACGCGTGTCTCCGAACGCATTCGCCGGATTCTTCTCGACCCCAAAGCCGCGATCAATGCCCGTTCTGAGCTCTTTTTGTATCTCGCCGCACGAGCGCAATTAGTCGACGAAGTGATCCGTCCGGCGAAGAATCTGGGCGCCATCGTGATCGCCGACCGTTTTTCCCTTTCGACGTTGGCGTATCAATCAGGCGGACGTCGCCTCCCGCTTAAGACCGTCCGTGCGGCTGATGATCTGGCGCGTGACGGGTTGCGACCCGATCTGACGATCGTCCTGGGTGTCACCGCCGCGCAGCAACGTGCGCGACGTCATCCATCGCGCCGGCGCGACCGAATCGAACGAGAAACGGCGCCGTTTTTTGCCCGTGTTCGCCGCGCATACGCACGATTCGGAAAAGGCGGGACACGACAGCTCGTCATCGATTCGGGCATCGGCGCCAATGCCGTGTACAACGAGGCGCTGGCCGCAATTGATCGGCTCAACAAGCGAGCCCGCAGACGGTGAGTTGTCGGCATGGAGAGCATTGAACCTCAATCCTCGCAGATTTCGCCATTTCGTCCGCCGACGGTCGCCGGTCTTGTCATTGCCGTCCTCACAGTTGCCCTGATCGTCGCCGGCGCCTTCTGGATTCGCGGTGACCGGCGTTATCAGTCCAGCGTGATCCTGACCGCGGCGGCGAATCTGATATTATCTCGAGCCGCGGTCTTGCCCGAACCACACGCGCTCTTCGAGGCCGCCGCCGAGGGGATGATCTCGACGCTCGATCCCTTCTCGGCTTTCATGCCGCCGGATGAATACGAGTATTTCGCTGAGGAAACCGGCGGCAGTTATGTCGGCATCGGTGTCGAGTTTCGCGTGGCTCGTCCCAATGTGGTCATCGTCCACGTCTATCCGCAGAGCCCTGCGTCGGATGCGATGATCCGTGCCGGAGATCGAATCCTGCGGATCGACAGCATTCCCATGAGTGGTAAGACCGTCTCCGAAGTCGTGGAGGCGATGCGCGGAGATGTCGACGAACCGGTCACCCTGTTTCTCGAATCGACCACGGACCAGACACGACACGTCACGCTGTACCGACGACGCATTACGGTCACGCCATTCCCGGTCGCGGGAGTCAATTTGTCGGGGATCGCCTATATCCGTTGGGCGCAGTTTTCTGAAGGCTCAGGCGATCGACTGGCGGCGCTCATGGCCGATCTGGCCATGGCCGAACCGATCGGCTTGGTGCTCGATTTGCGGGGCAACCCCGGCGGGTTGCTGGAAGAAGCAGTCGCCGGGGCGGAGAGTTTCCTGCCGCCCGCATCGGTTGTTTGCCGACTGCGGGCGAGGAGCTCCCGGGCCGTTTTGGAGTTTGTCACCGATTCGACGCCAGGGCAATACACAGGGCCCCTGATCTGCCTGATCGACGAAGCATCGGCATCGGCGGCCGAAGTCCTCGTCTCCGCATTGCATGATCACGGCCGAGCCATCAGCATCGGACGCGCCAGCTTCGGCAAGAGTTGGGCGCAATCGATGTTTCCCATCGCCGACGCCGGCATGCTGCGCCTCTCCACCGCGATACTCGAATCACCATCGGGCGCGCCGGTCGCGCGGGAGATGTGGGCTGCCGCGTTGACTGACGAATCGGATCCCGAAGGCCGTTGGGCGCCCGGGCGGGGGATCAATCCCGATACGGCGGTCCTCGTCGCCGAACCGGGGCCCTGGGAGCTGGCGCTGGCGGAGAGCGGCGGGTTTTCAGAATTCGAGACGATGGTATTGTCCGATCAATTCGGGGACGTGATTTATGACTCGGAGGACGTCCTGGAGTCGCTTTGGGACTGGTGTCTTCAGACGGGCCGTATTCCAGTCGCGACCGGTGGGGACCTGATTGCGGAGATCAAGCGCGTTTCCGAGTCCGGCACGATTCATGACGACTCTGGATTCGCGACGCTGCGTGACGCCCTTGGGGATGCCTGGGACTCAGACAGTCGCCTGCTGTTCGCGCGGGAGTCGGATCGACTGCTGCAACGCATCTGGGAGCAGCATCTGCTCAACAACGAACGCCCCGACCCGGCGGAGTTGTCATCCTACTTCGATCTGGATCCCGATTGCATGATTGCGCGCGACCTTCTGGAAGTCATCGACGCGTACGAACGACTGCTGGGTCGTTCGAAGAGTGCCGCCGCTGTTTCTGCGCGCGCGGCCGAATAGCCGGCCGAATCGACCATGCCTGACTTCATCTTATTGCTCGCACTGGGCATCGTCGTGGGGATCTCCGGGGCGACATTGGGAGTGGGGGGCGGCTTCATCACAGTCCCTGTCTTGTTCGGAGTTCTCGGTTGGCCCATGACGGCGGCGGTCGCGGCCAGCCATTTTTGCACGGTGGCCGTTTCCATTCCGGCAACGGCGCGATATGAATCGGAGGGACTGGTCGACTGGGACACCGGCGTCATGATGGGTGGCGCGACCCTGGTGGGAAGCGGAATCGGGGCCTATTCCATGCGCAGTACGCCGACCATTCTGGTTGCCATTCTCTTTGGCGTCGTCTGCGTCATTGCCGGGATTCGCATGTGGCGTCCAGAGCGGGACAGCGCGGATTCTCTTTCTGACCGGTTACTGTCTCGCAGGCGTCGGATGTGGCAGTCCATTCCGGCCTTCGTATTGGTCGGGGCCGTGTCTGGTATTGCCGGCCTGGGAGGCGGCGTGATGATAGTCCCGCTGTTGTCGAGTGTCCTGTTGCTGCCGACCCGTCGGGCGTTGGCGACGTCTGCATTCATGATCGGTATAACCAGTTGCATGGCGGGATCGATCTACTTTGCTCAGGGTCAGCTTGTCCCCGAGGCGACAACGCTCTTGGTGGCCGGTGTGTTGCCGGGCGCAATCATCGGCGCGGCGATGCAGCGTCGCTGGTCGGCTTTGGCGCTGCGGCGTGTCTTTGCCCTGCTGTTGCTCGCCTTTGCATTGCGGGTCATCTGGCGTGCCCTCAACGGCAACGGTGCATGATCGATCAATCGGAGGCCGGTCATCAACCCACGTGCGCCATCGAATCACGTCTACCGGTTGGGGACCGCGCTGGTCGCGGTCCTCCTGGCGATCGCGATCATACAGCCGATCATCCGCTCTACGCCGATTGAAACGGCAAATCCGCAATCCGTGTCGTTCACATTGTCGAACATCGCGCTGCTCGGTCTGTGGGCCGTCCCGGTCATCGGGCTCTTGGTAACCGGCATCTTCCGAGTTGGTACTCGATCGCGGGTCGGCGGCGGGTGGCTGGCCATCGGGATTGCCATCGTCCTGTCGGTAATCTGGTTCCTGGTGCGCCCTTGAGGCCGGATGCCGCCACGCATCCCCTCTCGCCGTATCCGATGAAAGCGGTACTTGATCCCGCACGCTCTTATTCAGTAAATGGGACGGCAATGAGACACCACAAATCCCGATGCAAGTTAGGCAGGCAGAGGACCCGCGTCGTTGCAGTTATCATGCTCTCGCTCTTTTGCACGACCACCCTCTCTCCGCCGGCCCTGGCGCAGATTCCAATGCCATCCGATGCCACGAAGCCCGATTCTGAAAACGAGACGGTACCACGTCGTGAAACCGCGCCCGAAATGCGCGCCTACCTCGATCAAGTCGTCGATCCGGTCGAATACCGTGTCGGCCCCGGAGATGTGCTTGCCATCAATATCTGGACCGAGCGCCCGCAGCAATACTCGGTGATGATCACGCCGGAGGCGACCGTGATCGTCCCGACGATCGGCGAGATTTCCGTATCCGAGATGACCTTGGCGCAACTGAAGAGCGCGGTCATCGAACGGTTGCGCTCGTACTATTCAAAGGCAAATGCGACTGTGACCCTGACCGAAATCCGTCGCTTTCGTGTTGCGGTATCCGGCGCCGTCAACATCCCCGGACTCTATGTTGTCTCTGCGAACACGCGCGCGTCCGAAGCGCTGACCACGGCGGGGTTGTCCGCCACGGCGCGCCGACGCGGCATTGAACTGCGGCGGCGGGGCGGCCAACGCCTCGTGGACCTCGACGCATTCGAACGTCGCGGATTCTTGCAGGCCAATCCGTACCTGACCGAGGGGGATGTCCTGTTCGTGCCCTCGCGCGATATTCAGTTCAGCACGATCAGCGTCTCCGGGGCCGTCTTTGAACAGGCCACATTCGATTTCCTGCCCGGGGATTCCGTAGGCGACCTGTTGGATCTTGCCTACGGACTGACGTCGGATGCCGACACCAACAACGTGGAATTGTGGCGGTTTCTCCCCGACGTAGACAGCGCGCGTCACTATACCTGGCCCCCAGGGTCATCGTATTCCGACTGGCGAAAGACGCCCCTGAGAGCCGACGACCGGCTGATCGTGCGCGCGCGTGTGGACTACCGTCCCAAGGAGGCGGTCGAGGTCATCGGTGAAGTGTATCGTCCGGGACAATACGTTTTCACCGGCGATAGCGTCATGCTGAAAGCCGTGATCGACTCGGCGGGGGGCATCACACAGTATGCGGACCTCGAGCATGCGTTCGTGACGCGCACGCAAATCCCGAACTGGTCGCAGGACACGCGTGGCCGCCTGTCGGTCATTCCCGCCGACCTGCGCTCGCGCACCGAGAATGATTGGATGCTGGCGGACGCATTGGCGATTCCGGGGCGCGTGGTGACGGACTTCAAGCGGCTGATCGTAGACCGCGACGAGGCGTTCAACATTGCCCTCTTCGACGGTGATCGCATCTGGATCCCCAGGAGATCGCCGACGGTTAATGTTCTCGGACGCGTCGCTCAACCCGGATTGGTCCCACATGAAGACGGTGCCGATCTGCAATACTATCTCAATCGCGCAGGCGGGTTTTCGTGGCAGGCGGATCGCGGACGCACCTTTCTCCTGAAGGGCGCCACCGGAGCTGCTATCAGGCGCAGCAAGATCGCCTCCATCGAACCCGGCGACACCATTGTGATACCGACCAGGCGCCCGCGAAATCTGTGGGCATCGGTTCGTGAGACGTTGGTCGTGTTCTCCAGTCTCGCGACCATTTATCTCGTCATCGATCAGGCGACCAACTGATGAGTGTTCCGCAGGAATCACCGGCGACCCGGATGTCCGGCGACATGCGAACCGGCAACGGGGAGAGCGGACCCTGGTCGTTCGTCGGATTACTGGTCGCCCATCGCAAGCGGTTGATACAGTATCCGTTGCTGATGTCTCTCGCCGTCGTTCTCCTCTCATTTCTCTTCCCGAATACGTATCGTTCGCAGGTCACAATCCTCCCGCCGGAACGGAACTTTCAAAGCATGACGGAAGTGATGTCCGGGCTGCCGCCAGGGATGTTCGGCAGTGAGATGGCGCTGCCCTTTATGGCCACTCCGTCCGACATCCTGGCCGCCGTTCTGACCTCACAAACGGTTCGAGATGCGGTGACTTCGCGCGAGCGCCTCGCGGCCCGCTGGAATGTACCCGCCGGACTGGCCTCCTCACAGCTGCTGACGCGGACGATCGTCCGGGTGCGACCGACCGGCATCATCGACGTCATGTACGACGACCACGATCGCCACTTCGCCGATACACTGGTCAACAGTCTGGTTGCCTCCGCTGATCTCATCAATCAGGAAATCGCCAACACCAAGGCGCGCCGCACGCGCGAATTCGTCGAGGGCCGCCTTGCGGAAACAACGGTCCAGCTCGATTCGGCCGCCGCTGCACTCGAGCGCTTCCAAAATACCCACCGCACGATCGCGCTGGATGCGGAAGTCACCGCGTTAGTCGAGAACGCCGCCCGGCTGCGGGCGCAGATCACGTCGGATCAAATCGAACTGTCGGTGCTGGAGGAGACGCTCGCGCCCGAACATCCGCGCGTGCGCGCGCTGCGCACGCGCATCAACGAAACGACGCGCAGTCTGCGCGACTGGGAGGCGTCACAATCGCACGATTCCACGCGATCGTTTCTCGGCATGGGGCTTTCGGAGGTGCCGCAGTTGGCACAGGAACTGGCCACACTGATCCGCGATGTCCGTGTCGCGGAAACGCTGTATGAACTGCTCGCACAGCAGTATGAACACGCGCGCATCCAGGAGCGACGTGACACGCCGACGTTCTCTGTACTCGATTGGGCCGTGCACGGCGGACGCAAAGTCGCGCCGCGACGGTCGTTGGTCGGTCTGATGACCTTCGCCGCGATGTTTGCGTTGGTACTGGCATTCTTCCTGGGGCAAATGTACGTTCATCGTCTGGCGGCAAACCGGCCCGAGCGATATCGGATCGTGGTCGGGTTGTGGGAGGAGATTCGTCCACGCCGCAAGCGGGACACATCGTGACATGAAGCCGCCGTCCGAATCATCGCCGCCCGTGCGGATCGGAGTCGTGGGCCTGGGCAACTGGGGCAAGAATCTGCTGCGGGAGTTTGCGCGGGGTGCGGGTTCGGTCGTTCCCATCGCGTGCGATGCGCATGCCCCCGCCCGCGACCGCGCCGCGGCGCAATACCCCGGCATGGTGATGACCGCCGATGTCGATGATATTCTCTCCAGTGATGTGGAAGCGGTCGTCGTGGCGACATTGCCGGAATCACATTACGATATCGCTGCTGCGGCAATAGCCCATGGGAAAGATGTCTTCGTCGAAAAACCGCTCGTGCTGGATGTGGCCGACGGCGAACGGCTGGTGGCGCAGGCCGAGAACGCCGGGCGCATCCTGATGGTCGGGCATATCATGGAGTATCACCCGGCGATACTGTGGCTGAAAAACTGCATCAACGAGGGCGGGCTCGGCGACATCTATTACCTGTATGCCCGCCGCGTCAATCTGGGACAGTTGCGAGACAACGAGAATGCGATGTGGTCGCTGGCGCCGCACGACATCTCCATGATTGCGTACCTGCTCGATGACGAGCCCCGCAGCGCTACGGCGGTCGGGCATAGTTATCTGCGGCCCGGCATCGAGGATGTCGTCTTCATGACATTCGAATTCGGCAAAAACCGACTCGCCCATGTCCATGCCAGTTGGCTGGATCCGCACAAGCGCCGTTCGCTCACCATCGTCGGACAGCGCCGAATGGCGGTCTTTTCCGACACCGAACCGTATGAGAAAGTTCGGATCTACGACAAGGGCGTCGATCTCAACTCCAACTTCGAGAGCTACGCCGAGTACCTGACATTGCGTCAGGGCAACATCCAGATTCCCGCCATCGACAACACACAGCCGCTGACGCTCGAATGCCGGCACTTCATCGAATGTGTCCGCAGCCGGACGACCCCGCGTTCCGACGGGCGCGATGGACTGCGCGTGCTGCGTGCGCTGGCGGCGGCGCAACAGTCGCTGGAAAACGGAGGCGCGCCGGTCACGATCCATAGCGTCACGGCCGGAGCGGTGCGATGAGCATCATTATCGATCCCACCGCTCGCGTCGGCGAAGGAACACGCTGGGGCGAGTTCTGCGTTGTCGGCGCCAACGTCCGGATCGGCCAGGGATGTGAAATCGGGCATCACGTTGTGCTCGCCGCCGACACGATCATCGGCAGCGGTGTTCGCATTGACGACGGCGCGGTGATTGGCAAGACACCGATGCGCGCCGCGAACACGGCGGTGACGAAGGACCGTGAGTTGGCCCCGGCACAGATCGGCGACGGGTGCATCATCGGCACTCATGCCATCGTTTATCGCGGGGCGACCATCGGGACACGGGTCTTGATCGCCGATCTCGCCACGGTCCGTGAAGATGTGACCATCGGCGATTTCACCATCGTCGGCCGCGGTGCGGCGGTCGAAAACCGCTGCACGATCGGCCGGTATTGTAAACTGGAGACCAACGTCTACATTACGGCATACTCGACGTTGGCCGACCGAGTCTTCGTCGCGCCCGGCGCATTGACCTCCAACGACAATTTTGTCGGACGGACCGAGGAACGGTTCAAGCACTTCAAGGGTGTCACCATAGCGCGCGGCGGCCGCCTCGGCGTCGGCGCGGTCGTATTGCCCGGTAAGAGCGTCGGGGCGGATGCATTGGTCGCGGCGGGAGCGCTGGTGACATCCGATGCACCGGCCGGGCAAATCGTCGCAGGCATACCCGCCAAGCCGATGCGCCCTGTTCCGCCGGAGCAACTGCTCGACGCACAAATCTGGCCCGATGTGAAAGAAGCGAAGTAACCATTTCGTTGAATGATCGCAGCATAGAATCTGTCGACGACGAGGAATCTTGTGCGGATCCCCATTATCGATTTGAGCCGCCAGCACGCCGCCATCGCCGATGAACTCCGCGGTGCCATCGACCGCGTGTTCGGACACAGTCATTTTATCCTGGGTCAAGAGGTGGTGGAATTCGAAAGGGCGGTCGCCGCCAAGTCCGGGGTCGAATACGCCGTCGGTGTCGCATCGGGCTCCGATGCCATATTGCTGGCATTGCACGCTTTGGGAATCGGCCGCGGCGACGAAGTCATACTGCCGACATTCACATTCTTTTCGACGGCCAGCTCGGTGACACGCTTGGGGGCAATGCCGACATTCTGCGACATCAATTCCGGCGACTACAACATTGATGTTGCCGATGCCGCATCGAAGATCACCGCCCGCACGCGCGCGATCATCGCCGTACATCTGTACGGTCAGATGGCGGACATGGCGGCGCTGCGCGAACTGACGCTGGAGCACGGACTGTGGCTCGTGGAAGACGCCGCGCAGGCGATCGGCGCTCACTATGATGGCGTTGGCGCTTGTGCATGTGGCGATGTCGGCTGCCTCTCTTTCTTTCCGACTAAGAATCTCGGCGGCGTCGGCGACGGCGGGATGGTCGTCACGGACAACGATGAGATCGCCGAAAGCGTGGCGTTGCTGCGCGCGCACGGAGCCAATCCCAAATACTTCCATCGAATCGTCGGGTACAATTCCCGTCTGGACGCGTTGCAGGCGGCCGTCCTCAACGTCAAGCTGGCTCACTTGGAAGACTGGTCACGCCAACGCCAAGCTCACGCCCGCGAATACGATCGGCGTCTCGACGGAGTGGGAGACATCAGGGTTCCGACGCGTGCGCTGGCGGCCGATCACATCTTCCATCAGTACACGATTGCCACGGCCAAACGCGATGCTTTACGTGGGCATCTGTCCGCGGCCGGAATTGGTTCGGAAATCTATTACCCTCGTGCCCTCCACCTGCAGGAGTGTTTCCACGAGTTTGGCGGCCGTGTCGGCGATTGTCCCAGGGCTGAACGCGCCTGCGAGCAGGTACTGTCGCTGCCGATCTTTCCGGAAATGACGGCCGACGAGCAATCCCGGATCATCGACACGATCATTCAATTCTACCGTTAGACCGACCGCTTTCGCACCCGATGGCGCGTTCCTCATCCGCACGCAATCGCAGACGATCACGGCTGCGCCGGCCGACGCTGATGACCGTATTTGGCACGCGGCCGCAGTTCATCAAACTCGCCGTGCTGTGGCGGGCGTTTGAAGATTCGTTTCGCTCCGTGCTGGTCGATTCCGGCCAACATTACGATTTTCGAATGGCGGGCGCATTTCTGAGTGAAACCGGGCTGCGACGTCCGGACCATCATCTCGGCATCGGCTCGGCGCCGGCGGCCTCGCAGGTCGGACGCATCGCCGACGCGCTCGACCCGCTGCTGGCGCGGACCAAGCCGGACGCGGTCGTCGTCTTCGGCGACACGAGCACCACGGCCGGCGGCGCGATCGCGGCGGCGTACCGCAACATCCCGTTGGCACACATCGAAGCCGGCATGCGTTCCGGCGAAATGTTCGCGGCCGAGGAGAAAAACCGGATCATCGCGGACCACTTGTCCCAGTGGCGGTTCGCGCCGACATCGACCGCTGTCGCAAATCTTCAGAGCGAAGGGATCGGGCGCGGCGTCTATGGGGTCGGTGATGTGATGTACGAACAATGGCGCGCATCGGTCGGGCACGTAGCTGTCGCATCCACATTAGAAGACCTCGGATTGGTGGCGGGTCATTTCTATTATCTGACCTGCCATCGTGCCGAGACCGTCGATGACGCCGAACGGTTGCGGCGTGTCATCGACATCGTCGCGGAGCTTGACCGTCCGGTGCTCTGGCCGCTGCATCCGCGCGCGGTAAAGTCGCTCCGGCGCCTGGGATTGCGCGCCCCACTGCGTCGTCTTCGCCACCTGATACTGGCCGAACCAATGGAGCACCGGGAGTCGCTCGCGCTCGTTTCTTCGGCACGTGCCGTGCTCACCGATTCGGGCGGAATCCAGCGTGAGGCGTACTGGTCGGGCACTCCATGCCTGTTACTGCGCGAACAGACCGAGTGGCGCGAGCTGTCGGATTGTCGCGCGGTCGTGCCGGTTGGGCTGCACACGGCCCGTGTACAGCGCGTATTGTCCCGGCCGTTGCGGTCGCCCCGCAGCGACGATCGGCTCTTCCGCCGCCGCCGCCCTGGCGCGGCCATTATCAGGCGACTGCATCAGGATTTGATGCGCGATTGATCGGCGCCCGAGGCATGAAAATGTCATCGAGAGTGCTCAGATGAGCGCTCAATCCCTGCGTTCCGCAGGCATGACCGTCGTCACCTTGTCGGTGGCAGGCAAGGGTATCGGTCTGGTGCGGGAAGTCGTCACGGCGGCGATCTTCGGCGCTTCGCTCGCGGTCGACTTGTTTCTGGCGGCCGTCACGATCCCGGTCGCCGTCGGCACAATTCTCTATCACTCGCTGCCCAACGCATTCGTTCCTCTGTTTTCGGACAGCGATTCACACAGCGGTCGCAATGCGGCGTGGATCGTCGCACTGTGCGCGGCCCCGGTGTCACTGTTGCTGTGGGCCGTCGCGCCCATTCTGGCACAAGTCACGACCGAGGGGTTTTCCCCCGAAGCGCGCACCGAGGCGATCTGGCTGTTCCGTATTGGATCCGCTTCAATCGTTTTTGCGGCCGCTGAGGCGCTGCTGCGCAGCCGATTGCTGGCGGCGCGCCGATTTGTGGCGGCCGGCGTTTCCGATGTCTGGCTCAGCACCATCACGATCGCCGCATTATTGATTCATCCCGAGGGCGGCGCGCGTACGCTCGCATGGGGATACACGCTCGGCACCGTGGCCGCAGCGTTCTGGTCCTTGTCCGCCGTGATTTTTGAAAAACGTGCGGCGCATCCGCCGTCCGCGTCGCACGCCCCGGAACACGCGCCGAAGCTGGGTTGGATCGCCGGCGTGCTGGTCACCGGCGTGGCGGGGTTCCTGTATGCGTTGATCGACCGACGCTTCGGGTCATTCCTGTCGGAAGGTTCGATTGCCTCCTTGCAGTATGCGTCGCTGTTGGCATCCCCGCTGCTGACAGTCTGCGGGATGGCTCTCAGCACCGCCGCATTCCCGTTCCTGGCCCGGGCCGTGCAATTGTCCGATCAAGCCGAGGTGCGCCGCATTCTCGACCGCAGCATGCGCTGGTCGTTACTGGTCGGCTCAGCGGCGACCGCGGTCCTGGTCATCCTGGGACCTGAGACCGCCAGCATCATATTCGAGCGAGGTGCGTTCGATGCCGGGGCGCGGACGGTGACCGGCAATGTCGCGCGTGTCTACGGAATCTGGCTCATTCCCGCCGTCATCAGCACGCTCGTTGCGCGGGTCTTTTATTCGATGGGTCGATGGCGACCGTTGTTCCTGGCGACGGCGTCTGGCGTCTGTATCAAGATCGGATTGAGTTTGTGGCTTGTCGGCCGCTACGATGTGATGGGCCTGGCCACGGCCTCCGCGTTCGCCTATTGCGTCATCGGGAGCATCATGCTTGCGTTGTTGCCGCGATGGTGTCTTCGGGGAGTGCTGGGTGGGTGGCTGAAGTTGATGATGACGGTCGTCCTGATAGTCGGCGGGATTGCGTTCCTTTTTCAATCCATTGTCCTCGACACTTCCATTGCATCTTGGCATCTGCTGGCGATCATCCGTGTGGGCATCACCGTCGTGCTCGGCGGTGCGATATTGCTCTTCGCGGGTCCCGACCTGGGGATCACTGAGCTGACTGCCTGGCGCAGCAAGGTCGTGAAGTTGGTTTTTCGCCAATCGGACAAGTGAGTTCAGTTTTGGACTCCCGTCTCGTCCGCGTCAGTCCGCCGATGCCAACCATCGATACCATCATCGTGATTCACCTGTCGTCGGATTGGCCCGACACGAACTATCGCTATGCCTTCACATCGCTGGCCGAGGAGCTTCCCGATCATGTCGCGACGATCTGCGTCAATCGTCCGATCGATGTGATCGTCGCGCCGATCAGGCACACGGCATCCTTTCTCTCCGGTTTCTGGCGTACCCGGGTTGAACGCGTGATGGAGAGATTGCTGGTGCTGACGCCGCGCGTGTTCGTCCACGAGTTGCTGGCCGCGCACAGTTCACTCATCACGGCTCAGAATGTCCGCGCCATGCGGCGTGCGCTCCGCCGGATTCTCGATGAACACTTCCCCGACACGAAGCGGATCATCCAATGGGTGCATCACCCGCATCAGCAATGGGTGTGCGATGCGTTTCCCGATGGCGGCAGCGTGTATTTGTGCTACGACGAGTACGCGTGCACGCCGGATGGCGTCTTTCAGGATGACCGCTGGTCGGCGGAAGCGCTGCTGCTGCGTTCCGCCGATGTGACATTCGTTGTGAATGAGTCAGTGGGGCGCCGCCGCGCCGCCGACGCACGGCGTCTGGAGTTGATGGACAATGGCATTCCGGACTTCTTCCTGGCGGATCGGCAACCGGCGTCCGACCCCATCGATGCGATCCCCGAACCGCGCATCGTCTACCTGGGGCAACTCTATTCGTTTCTCGACAGCCAGTTGCTGGCATCGGTCTTCGCCGCACACCCGGAGTGGCAGTTGGTCATGATCGGAGCATCGAACAACAGGCCCGCGAGTCTACGTCGTTTGCCGAATGTCCATTTCGTTGGGCGTCGGCCGCACGAGACGCTGCCATCGATTCTGCCGAAGTGCCGCGCCGGACTCCTTCCGTTTAAGATCAACGACTATTCGGCCGCATCGAACTTCCTGAAGCTCTATGCCTACTGGGCCGCGGGACTTCCGGTCGTCTCAACCAAGCTGCCGCAGTTCAAGCCGCATGAGCACCACCTGAGGTTCTCAAGCGCCGACCCGGTTTCATTTGCTGAGGCCATCCTTGAGGTACTGTCACAAGACCGCGAGTCGGTCGCTCGGATCCAAAGGAACAAGGCGCGCGAATTCACCTGGACAAAAATCAATCGTGAACATGTTGTCCCCGTGCTTCGCGAGGTGTTCGGTTTCTGATGGACGGCAAGCCACGACTGGCATTCATCGCACCCCGCGTCATGGGGAGTTTCGTTCGGCAGGATGCCGAAATGCTCCGCGCAGCGTTTCATGTCACCGTTTGGCAGCCGCACGGCGTTGCATCGTATCTGAGACTGCCACGGATCATCCAGTCCTGCGACCTGGTGTTAAACTGGTTTGCCGGCCGCCATGCCGTCATACCGTCGATGCTGGCCACATCGCGGGGGTTGCCCGTGGCGACGGTCATCGGCGGATACGAGGTCGAGTGGATCGCATCCCTCAGCTACGGAATCCGTCCGGGATCACGCAGCGAGTCCTTCGTCCATCAGATACTGCGGCGCTCGCACGCGATCCTCACCGTGTCGCAGGTGACACATCAGCATGCTCTTGATCGATACTCAGACTGCGCCGGACGGATGACGATGATTCCTAATGGAGTCGATACACGTCGCTTCGACTACTTTGCCGGACTGCCCCGGACATCGGTGCTGACGGTCGGGCAGATCACCGGGCAGACGATAGAGTTAAAGGGATTGAATGTGTTCTGGGATGCCGCAAGACGCACGCCGCATCGTGAGTTCGTGGCGGTCGGTCCCGCCGTCGATCGCGCCGCGCGACGGTTCGTGTCACTGTGCCCGCCCAACCTTCGTTGGAGGGGTTATCTGGACGGCGATGCGCTGGTCGACGAATACCGGCGCGCCTCCGTCTACGTGCAGCCGTCACGCCACGAGAGTTTTTCGCTGTCGACGGTCGAGGCGATGTCCTGCGGGTGTATCCCGATCGTTTCCGATTGCGGTGCGCTTCCGCAAGTCGTCGGAGATGCGGGTGTTGTGTTGACGCAACGGACTCCCGAGGCGGTTTCCGATGCCATCGAGCAGACATTCACTGCCGGTGAGGATGCCCGTCGGGCGGCACGTGCCTGGGCGGTCAATACATTCGACACTTCCAGACGGAAGTCGGCCCTCATCGGCGCCTTAGTCCGTCTACTGACTGAAAGCCCGTCTCCGGACAAACCAGGGATCGACTAAGTGACAATGGCAGTACTGGTTACCGGGTTGCAGACGAGGCGGATGGGGCAGAGCGGCGCAAGCTTTGCGGTGGTTAAAAGCCGTCCGATCATCTATAATCGTGTCGTGGGGGGACTCCCTTGACCAGGGCTTTTATCAGTGCCGTCGCTCAGTACCTGGGGCGCTGGCGGTGGATGTTGTGGGATCTGCTGTCACTTTATGCCGCCTCGGCGCTGATTTTCTGGCTGCGCATGCGGCTCGGTGACGCTCCCGAAGACATCCTGATCGCGCCGTCGACGTACCTGGGAGCGCTGCCATGGATGGCGCTCGGGTGGCTGCTGTTGTTCTCCGTCTTCGGCCTGTACCGCCGTGCTGCATCCGGCACGCCGACCGACAGTCTGAGCCGTGTCTTTCATGCGGTGACGTTCGGCATGTTTATCCTGCCGTTCATCCCCTTCGATTCGACTTGGCCCCTGGTGGAGTCGCGCGCCGCGCTCGTCGGCTACTGGGCGAGCGTGCTCTTGCTGATGGCGGGCGGGAGATTGATGCCCACGTTGCAGAGCGCTCCCCGAACCAACGGCGACAACGGTCGTATCAACAAGCGTCGTCTGGCCATACTCGCCACCGATGCGGTCGGCGTCGCGCTCGCCTACTATCTCGCTTTCTGGCTCCGATTCGACGGCGATATCGCTCATGATGCCTACAAGGCATTCTGGGACACACTGCCCCTGGTCTTTCTTGTTCGCGTCGCGTCGTTTACGTACTTCCGACTGTACTCCGGTGTCTGGCGTTACGCGTCCGTCAACGATCTCGTCTCCATACTCAAAGCGGTTAGTGTCGGTACAATCCTGCTGGTGCTTCCGGTTTTCTTCTTCGGCGTCGACGGCTACCCCCGCTCGGTCTTCATCATCGACTGGTTTCTGATGGTCGGATGGCTGGGCGGATCGCGTTTTGCCCTGCGGACTCTGCGCGAATTGACGCCGCGTTTCCTGCGGCGCGGCCGTCGCATCTTGATTATCGGTGCCGGCGATGCCGGTGAGATGGTTGTGCGCGAGTTGTGCAAGAATCCCAGCGGTCCCATGCTGCCGGTGGCGTTCATCGACGCCGACTCGCAAAAACACGGTGCGCGTCTGCATGGCATTCCGGTGGTCGGTGATCTCGACGAATTGGAAGCCGCCGTCGACCGTTTCCACATTACGGAAGTCCTCATCGCGATCCCGTCGGCGACCGGTTCACAAATGCGGCGAATCGTCGAGGAATGCGGACGCATTGGCGTGCGTTTCAAGACCGTGCCGTCGTTGCGGGAAATCATCGACGGCGGGTCGAGCGTGCGCGAGGCGCGCAATGTGCAGGTCGAAGACATCCTGCGGCGCTCGCCGGTCGATGTCGATCCCAGCCGAGTGGTCGGGTGGCTGGCCGGCAAGCGCGTGATGATCACCGGCGGCGCCGGCTCGATCGGGTCGGAACTGGCGCGACGCATGCTGCGCTTCGCACCGGCGGAAATCGCACTGGTTGACCGCGCCGAAAACGCGCTCCACGATCTGCTCGAAGAACTGGCCCGTCTCAAGTCCGGCGTGCGCATCGGCGGCTATCTGGCCGACATCACCGATCGGGCCCGATTCCATGCGTTGTTCGCCGATCATCCTCCGGATGTCCTGTTCCATGCCGCCGCTTACAAACAAGTCCCCCTGTCGGAAGAGTTTCCGGATGCCGCCGTGCTCAACAACGTCGGCGGATCGCGATTCCTGATGGATTGGGCGCTGGAACGCGGCGTCGACACCTTTGTCAACATCTCCACCGATAAGGCGGTTAATCCCTATAGCGTCATGGGGGCGACCAAACGGATCGCCGAATTGCTCGCGTTGCGCCGTGCGGCCGAAGAGAAGACCCGGTTCGTGAGCGTGCGCTTTGGCAACGTGTTGGCCTCCGACGGTTCGGTCGTACCGTTGTTCGAACGTCAGATTCGCGCCGGCGGGCCGGTCACGGTCACGACACCCGACGTCACCCGTTACTTCATGACCGCCGGCGAAGCGGCATTGTTGCTGTTGAATGCTGCGGTGATCGGACTCAACGGACAGATGCTGGTTTTGGATATGGGCGAGCCGGTGCGCATCTTCGATCTGGCGCGCGATCTGATCATTCTCAACGGGCTCCGCCCCGAAGACGACATCCCGATCGTGTTCACCGGACTGCGACCGGGCGAAAAAACGACGGAGGATCTCTTCGGCGAAGGTGTTCAGCCGCGCCCCTCGGGACACGACAAAATCTGGATCGTCGATGCGATCGACGATGCGCCGGACGACTTTGAGTCGCGCGTCACCGAATTGCTGACCTCCGCCCGCAGCGGACATGTCCGTCGCACCATGGCGATTCTGGCCAACCTCGTGCCCGGCTACCAACAACCGGCAACCTTGCCCACCACGCCCGGACCGATGGACACGGTGCAACTGTCCGGCGACGAGGAAGCCGCCGATCGCGTTGCGATGTGATCGGCGGGGTGTCGGTCTGTGCACGACCATCGTCCAGGTGTCATCTGACCCCCGCCCATGCTTGACTTGAAGTTTATCCGCGAGAATCCCGAACGGGTCAGCAGCGGGTCGCGCAACAAGAACGAACCGGACCGTGTTCACGAAGTCCTGGTGCTCGATGAGCAGCGACGCGCGATCATCGGCACGGTCGAGACACTCAAGCACGAGAAAAACACCGCGTCACAACAGATCGCGCAGTCCAGGAAGTCGGGGCAGGATGCGACCGACGCCATCACCGCGATGCGTCAGGTATCCGACCGCATCCAGGAGATGGACAACCAACTGCGCGAAGTTGAATTGCAGTTGCACGAATCGCTGCTCCGTATTCCCAATCCGCCCGATGTCGACCTTCCCGTCGGCGACGAGTCCCATAATCGTGAGATTCGCTGCTGGGGTGAGCCGCCGTCGTTCGCATTCAAGCCGCTCCCGCACTGGGAGCTGGGCGAGGCACTGGGCATCTTCGATGCGACGGCGTCCGCCAATGTCGCGGGCTCGGGGTTCACGGTTCTCAAACGTGACGGCGCCCGGCTTCAGCGCGCGCTGATTAATTTCATGCTCGATACGCACCGCGCGCGCGGATACGAGGAGTACCGCCTCCCGTATCTGGTAACGCCCCGTACGATGACCGGCACGGGTCAGTTGCCGAAGCTGGCCGAGGACATGTACAGGATCGAATCCGACGATGTATACCTCATTCCCACGGCCGAAGTGCCGCTCACCAATTTGTCCGCCGATTCGATCATCCCCCAGTCTCATCTGCCGCAACGAATGGCGGCGTACACGCCCTGCTTTCGCCGGGAGGCGGGCGCACACGGCAAAGACACGCGCGGGATGATGCGCGTGCACCAATTCGACAAAGTGGAACTGGTCAAAATCGTCGAACCCGAATCGTCACCCGACGAACACGAATCCTTGACCGCCGATGCCGAAGCGATTCTCCGCGCGCTGAAGCTGCCATATCGCGTACGGCTTCTGGCGACCGGTGATCTCTCGTTCGCCGCAGCCCGTTGCTACGACCTTGAAGTCCACGCGGCCGGGGTCGATGCGTGGCTGGAAGTCTCCTCGTGCTCGAACTTTCGTGACTTTCAGGCCCGACGGATGGGGCTGCGTATCCGTCCGGCCGATGGCGGCAAACCATACTTCCCCCACACCCTGAATGGCTCGGCGCTGGCATTGCCGCGTACGATGATCGCCATTTGGGAAAACTATCAAACGGCCAGGGGAACGATCCGAATCCCCGACGCGCTGATCCCCTTCATGGGTGGGCAGACCGAAATTGCGTGAGCTTGTGTCGCACTTTCGCCCGTCGTATATCTCCACTGTATTGTAACAACTGATTGCCCCCGAGGGGGCGGCATCGGATCGGACTCTGACGTGCGACGACGACTCTGGCGTATCATCCATGATCCCGCCGGCTACACCGGCCTGCCCCTGGCGTTTAAGGGTCTGCTCATTCTGGGATTGGCTGTCATCGCCGCGCTGCTGATTTATTCCACCACCAAACTGGTCACCAAGCTGAAGGAGTCCGAACGGCGGCTCGCGCAGGCGTACGCCGCGCAGTGGAAGCGTGCCGCCGAAACGACCGATCCGCAGGAGATCGGCTATCTCTTCGAGCAGATCATCATCAAAAGCGACTTCCCGATCATCGTCGCCGAGCCCGCCGGCGACCCCCTGTACTGGCGGGGACTGCCGGGAATTGCCGATCACGACACCATCGGTGCGACACGCGAGCGCATCCGCGCGATGATGGTTGACATGTCACGCGAGTATCCTCCCGTGCCCATCACCTACGGTGACCATCTGCTGTACAACCTTCACTATGGCGACTTTCGCCTGCTCTCAAATGTGCAGCGTCTGCCGTATATCGGCATTGCCGTGATGGCGCTGTTCATACTGATCGCGTATGTCAGCTTCCGCAACATCAAGCGAGCCGAGCAGCGCTATATTTGGGTCGGCATGGCCAGGGAAACGGCGCATCAACTGGGCACGCCGCTGTCGTCCTTGATGGGATGGCTGGAACACATATCCGAGCAGCGTGATGCCGCTCCTCAGAATGTCGAGATTATCAATCACATGCGGGCCGACGTCGCGCGTCTGCGTCTCGTGGCGAATCGTTTCGGCATGATCGGGTCGGTGCAAGACAAGAGCGTACTGCCGGTCGCGCCGATCGTGCGCGAGACGACCGCTTACTTCCGTGCGCGCCTGCCCCATTCCGGCACCGGCGTGGCGCTACTCGAAGACTACCAGCCGGCGCCGTCGGTGCCGATCAATGCCGATCTGATCGCCTGGGTGCTGGAGAATCTCATCAAAAACTCTTTGGATGTCGTAGATTCCAGGACCGGACGCATCATGGTCGCGGTCCGTCCGCACGCGAAAGACGGCGTGATCATCAGCGTCGAAGACAACGGCCCCGGCATTCCGGCGCGCGACCAATCGAAGATTTTTCATGCGGGCTTCACGACCAAGAAGCGCGGCTGGGGGCTGGGATTGACCCTGGCACGACGCATCGTCATGGAATACCACGACGGCGATTTGTACCTGGAGACATCGGTGCCGCAGAAGGCCACGCGCTTCGCCCTGCATTTGCCGGCATCATGACGTATCGTCACGTGGGGCCAGTCGTTCACGAGAGGAGTCACATGTCACAAGCTCCCAAGCAGGTGCTCTGGGTCGACGACGAAATCGAGATGCTCAAGCCGCACATCATCGTGCTGCAGGAGCGCGGATATGAAGTCACCGGCGCCCATTCCGGCGATGACGCGCTGGAGTATGTCCAGAAGCAGCGCTTCGACCTGGTCCTGCTCGATGAGCACATGCCGGGGCGCGACGGCCTCTCCACGCTGGAAGAGCTCAAACGGCTTGCCCCCAACCTCCCGGTCGTGATGGTGACCAAAAGCGAAGAAGAGCACCTGATGGATCAGGCGATCGGTAAGAAAATCGACGACTACCTCACCAAACCGATCAATCCATCCCAGGTCGTCTCGGTCGTCAAGAGGCATCTCGAACGCCGCCGCATCGAATCAGAGCATCTGGCGCGGCAGTACGTCGAGGACTTCCGCCGGCTGCAGGAAAACCTCCCGCGTAACGCCGACTGGAGGAAATGGATCGATGCGCACTCGGTCTTGTCGCGCTGGGATCTCGAACTGGACCGCTTTACCAATCTGGGACTCGATCAGACACACCGTGAACACAAGCGCGAGACCAATACCGAGTTCGGCCGCTGGGTCGAGACCTACTATCCGCAGTGGCTGGCCCAACTGGATTCACCTGACCGTCCGCCGCTGTCGATTGATGTCATCGACCGCTGGGTGGCGCCGCACCTGCGCGAGGGACGCAAGGTCTACTTCTTCGTGATCGACTGCATGCGGCTGGACCATTGGCTGGCCATCGAGCCGGAGTTGGCGGAGTCCTTCGAGATCAAACGGGACCACTATTTCTCCCTCTTACCGACGGCGACCCCGTTTTCGCGCAACGCCATCTTTTCCGGTATGTTCGCCGATGAAATTCAACGGCTGTATCCGGAGCTATGGCAGATCGGCGACAAAGATGAGTTTTCACGCAATCGGCTGGAACGACAACTGCTCGACCAACAATTGGCGCGGCTGGGCGTGCGGCTGAAGGGCGAGGCGCGTTATGTCAAGGTTCTCGACTTTAGCGAGGGCGACAACCTGGCGCGCAAATTCGGCTCTTATCTCAATCAGCCGCTGTTGTCGGTCGTGTACAACTTCATCGACCATCTATCCCACGGGCGTTCCGAGGATGAAATCCTCCATGAACTGGCCCCCGACGAGGATGCATTTCGTAAACTGGCCAAAACGTGGTTTCTGAATTCCTCGTGGGTGAAGGTCATGCGCCAGATCGCCTCCGACCCGGATGCGGTTGCGATCGTTACGACCGATCACGGCAGCATCATGGGGACACGCGGCACGGTTGTGCACGGCCGGCGCGACACCTCGTCGAATCTGCGTTACAAGTATGGCGACAATCTCAAGGCCGAGCCGAAAGACGCGGTGTTCGTCCGCGACACGAAGTCATACCGGCTGCCGAGTTTCACGATTAACACGACGTATCTGATCGCCAAGGAAGACTGTTTCTTCGTCTATCCGACCAATTTCAACGAGTACCAGCGCAAGTTCGCCAACACCTTTCAGCATGGCGGCATTTCGTTGCCGGAAATGGTGCTGCCGATTGCCACACTGACGCCGAAGTAGGCCATGCGTCGGTTGGATTGTCCCCGAATGTGAATCGAGGAACGCGTTTGATGGCGGCCCCGCCGCAAACCGTGCGTCGTGAATGCGGCAGTGTGGCCGAGACCGAGGCAGCCGCTGCGGAATTTGCACAAGATCTGGCGCCGGGCGACTGGGTCGGACTGATCGGTACCCTGGGAGCCGGTAAGTCGGTCTTTGCGCGTGCCGTGGCAAGGGCGCTGGGGGTCACATCGGCCATCCCGTCACCGACTTTCACGATCCTCAACTGCCTGAGCGGTCGACTCCCCGTGTATCACATCGATTGTTATCGTGTTTCGACGGCTTCGGAACTGGAGTTCGCTGGCGTCTGGTCATGCTTCGACAGTGACGGTGTTTGTCTCGTCGAGTGGGCGGACCGGATCCCCGAAGCCTGGCCCGATAATGCCTGGATCGTGTCGATCGAGGCCATTGACGCAGTGCGCCGACGCATAGCAATCACACGGCATCAACTCGGGCACGCATGATCGTTCTCGGATTCGATGCCACCGGCCCGTTGGTGACCGTCGGTCTGGCCGATGATGACCGGGTCATCGGTCGTTGGGATCACCCCGCGACCCGCACGCGCGGCAACATTCTCGAGAACGTAATGGATCGGGCGCTGGCCGAATCGAAGATGGTGCGTACCGATGTCGAAGCGCTCGCCCTGGCGACCGGACCGGGTTCGCTGACCGCCGGTCGCATTGCGTGGGCGACTGCATCGGGATGGGCGCAAGCGGCCGGCATCCCCGTGACCGGGTGGTCAGTCCCGGAACTGCAGCGTCGATTCTGGTTTGAGACCATGGGAGGGGCCAGTGGCGACGTCCCAATCGAAGTCCTGACGTGTCTCATTCACCACCGGAAAGAAGAGACCTACGCTTATCGCATTGACCCGACACAAGTCCACTCCCCACCGACTGTGATCACGCCCGACACGAATCACAGGGGGAGCAACGAGGGAGGGCTGGTTTGCGGACCGGCACTGTATGGCAACCAGCAGCGATGGTTCGGAGTGTTCGGCCCTGGGGCGAAATTCGCGCCGGAGGAACAATGTGTGATCGGCGGTGATTGCATCGCGTTGTGGGCTTGTCATGATATCAAGGCGGGGCACCGGCTTAATCTGGACCAATCGCCGATCGACTATGGCCGGCCGCCCTCGTTTCGTAAACATCAGCACAATGCGTAACGCGCTTCCAACCCTCCGACCCATGCGCTCCGGCGATCTCAAACAGGTCGCCGCCGTCGAACGATCCTGTTTCGATGATCCCTGGCCGATGTCCGCGTTTCGTGAGATGCTCTCATCGCCGCGGTCGTATCTCCTGGCGGCAGTTGATCCGTCAGACACAGTCATCGGGTATCTCTGCTCGATCTGTCTCGCCGATGAATTGCAGATTCAAAACATCGCGGTCATGGCCGGGTATCGTCGGCAGGGCTTCGGACGGCTGCTGATGGCCGCCGCCGAAGAAGAAGGGATCCGGCGGGGCGCCGTCAGTGCCGTCCTGGAGGTCCGCGACCGGAACAAAGCGGCATTGGCGTTGTACACGGCGATTGGTTATCGTCAGATCGGGCATCGGCGCGGGTATTACGATGACCCGCCAGCGGATGCGCTGGTCTTGGCCAAGGCGCTGGCCCCCGTCACGGACGGCCCCGATGGAATGGTTTCGTAAAGCCAAAGCGACGCTCAGCGGTGATAACCGTCGGGACATCCCCGACGGTCTCTGGACCAAGTGCAATTCGTGCGGTGAGATCATCTATTCACGCGAGCTGGAACGGAATTTCTGGGTCTGTCCCTCGTGTGATCACCACTTTCGCATCAGTCACTCCGACTACATCCGGCTTCTGCTGGATCAGGGCGCATTAGAAGAGTTCGACCGGGGTTTGGTCGCCCGCGATCCTCTGGAGTTCAAAGACAAGAAGAAGTATCCCGACCGCATCGCCGACTCACAGCGGAAGACAGGACTGGCCGATGCCATCGTCTGCGGGATCGGCAGGATCGGCGGGCGCGAGGTCTCTTTTGGCGTCATGGAATTCGCCTTCATCGGCGGCAGCATGGGATCGGTCGTCGGCGAGAAAGTGGCCCGGGCGATCGAGCGCGCGCTGACACGTCACATCCCGCTGGTGATCGTCTCCTGTTCCGGCGGAGCGCGTATGCAGGAGGGGATACTCTCGCTGCTGCAAATGGCCAAGACCAGTGTCCTGCTGGCGGAATTGTCCGAAGCGAAGATTCCGTACCTGTCGATTCTCACCAATCCCACGACCGCGGGCGTCATGGCGTCGTATGCTTCGCTCGGAGATGTGATTATTGCCGAACCGGGGGCGCAGCTTGGGTTTGCCGGGCCACGTGTCATCCGCGACACGATCCGTCAGGAACTCCCCGAGGGATTTCAGAGTTCCGAGTTTTTCCTGCAGCATGGATTCTTAGACCGCATCGTTGCCCGTAAGGAACTTAAGGCGACCGTGGTCACGCTGCTGACTTTCCTGTGCGGACCCGGCTCGGGTGTCCTCGACAAGACCGGACATACGGTTTCTGTCGGCGATAACGGCGACAAAGCGCCGCTGAACTGATCCGCCACCCCCCCGGATTCATTCCCATGTCAACAAAATCCCCGACAGGGGACAGGCCTCGGTCGGCCTCCGACTATGCCTCCGCAATCCATCGGCTCTACTCGCTGGAGTTCGCGAGTATTCGGCTGGGTCTGGATAACATCAGCAAACTTTGCCGGGCGCTCGGCGATCCGCAGGATCGGTTCGTATGCATCCACATCGCCGGCACCAACGGCAAGGGCTCAGTCTGCGCGATGCTGGATGCAATCCTGCGCGCCGCCGGGCATCGGACCGGGCGTTTCACATCTCCGCATCTGCGCGATTTGCGGGAGCGTGTCCTGATTGACGGCCGTCCCGTTCCCCGTGGCTGGGTGCAGGAGTTTCTCGACCGCCATTGGACCATGATATGCCGTGAACGATTCTCGTTCTTCGAGACGATGACCGCATTCGCCTTCGACAGTTTTGCCCGCGCTAACATCGACATCGCCGTCATTGAAGTCGGTCTCGGTGGACGGCTCGATGCCACCAACATCATCACGCCGGCGCTCTCGGTCATCACACGGATCGCCGCTGATCATCAACACCTGCTGGGCGATACACCGGCGAAGATCGCCGTCGAGAAAGCGGGGATTGTAAAGGAGGGAGTGGGGATCCTGACCGGTCCGTTGGCGCCGGAAGCATCCGCCGCGATTGCCAAAATCGCCGAATCACGTCATGCGCCGATCTGGGATGCGCACGAACTCATGTCAGATCGAGGATCACGCCGCATGCTCCCCGGCGATGGCGAGGCGTGGCGCACGCCGCTGGTGGGGCCGCATCAAACAGGCAATGCAGCGATTGCAATCGCGGCCGCCGTGGCCGCGGAGGCCGCGGGGATTCCAATTTCGCCCGGCGCGGTGCGATTTGGCCTGCGCCTGGCACATTGCGCGGCTCGGTTTCAGGTTCTGGCCGGACGGCCAACGACCGTGTTCGATGCCGCCCACAATCCCGATGGCATGCGGGCATTGGTTTCGACGTGGCGGAGCGTCTTCGGAAGCCGTAGGGCCGTCCTGCTCGTCGCGATCAAAGAGGACAAGGATTATCGCTCAATGTTGCGCACGCTCCGTCCGGTTGCCGACGCGCTCGTCTCGTGTCCGTTGCCGGTCATGCCGGGAGTCGGACAAGCAGCGATTGCGGCAATCGCGGAAAGACGCGGTTTGCCGTTTGTGTGGGAAGAAACCCCGCGTCAGGCATTCTCCCGCGCCCGACAGCTCGCCGGCCCCGATGGAATCGTACTCGTCACCGGTTCTCACTTCCTGATCGGGGAGATCATTCCCGCGGCGGCCATATTTCCTCCGCCGGGTCCGAATGGTGTTTTCAATCGCCTGACGCGAAGAGGGCTCCTCCAGGCGGCGGCTGATCCGGGAGAGCCGTTTGGCGAGCTGGCTGACGGGAACGATTCGGGCTGACTGTTGTTATTGCACAGATTGCCACGCGGCGGATGCGGCACGTCACTTTAGGCGATGCGACGGATTCGCGACGTGATCAAGGGTTGACTTGTCCATGCCGATCCGATACCGTCAGTGGCTCTGACCCCGGAGGATACAATGAGCAAACCCATTGAAGTGACCGATGCCAACTTTCAGCAGGAAGTCCTGCAGTCCGACGTCCCCGTATTGGTCGATTTCTGGGCCGAATGGTGCGGCCCCTGCAAGCTGATCGGCCCGGTTGTAGCGGAATTGGCGAGCCAATACGACGGCAAGCTTAAAGTCGTCAAAGTCGACGTCGACAAAAACAACGCCACCGCCGGACAGTACCGCATCATGAGCATCCCATCGCTGTTGATCTTCAAGGGCGGCGAAAAGGTCGATCAGATCGTCGGGGCAGTCCCGAAAGAGAATCTTGTCGAACGTCTCGACGCCGTGCTTAACTGAGCTGACTGCCGTACGTGTTGCGCACGCTGCGGGGCCATCGAATCCCAACCGGGGATCCGATGGCCCATTGCATTTCCGGCGCCATCAGTCGGAGCATCTGCTATCGTGTAGAATAATTGTATCGTGGGCATCAAGAGACGTATCGACATGTGTGGAAGAGCGTCGATAAACGTACAGGGGCAGATCTGAGTTCGGAGTTCAGATGACGTTCGTCGTACGGCAGTGGTCATGGGGCGGCAGCCCGGTCGGCGGCAGTCTGATGCCGCGCGGGGTGAAGATGCTGCTGTACGCGAATATCGGCGTCTTCCTGCTTCAGTTATTCGCCCACGACGACATCGTCCGTTACTTCGGACTGAGCCCGGTTCTGGTGGCCGGGGGTGCCGTCTGGCAGCCGGTGACTTACATGTTCCTGCACGGCGGCTTCATGCACCTTCTCTTCAACATGTTTGCCTTGTGGATGTTTGGGCGCGATCTGGAGTTGGATTGGGGCGCCGGCGCGTTTGTGCGGTATTACTTTGTTACCGGCATCGGCGCCGGGCTCGTGACGGTGGCAATGCTCTGGGGATCGCCGATTCCTACGATTGGCGCTTCCGGGGCGGTCTTCGCCATACTGCTCGCCTTCGGCATGACGTATCCGAATCGGCTGATCTACATCTGGTTTCTGTTTCCAATCAAAGCGAAGTACTTCGTGATGATGTTCGGAGCGCTGGAGTTCCTTGCGTCCATGAAGGGCAGTGCTGATGGAATCGGTCACTTTACGCATTTGGGCGGACTGGCCGTCGGGTTTCTCTATCTGCGTCTGGAGCGGCGCGGCGTCCGGCTTCGCTTCCCGCGACCGTTTGCGTGGCTGGGGCGATGGCGTGCCAAACGCAAAGCACATGAACTGCGACGCCGCTGGGACGAACAGCGCGAACTGATGGAGTCGGTCGATCGTGTTCTGGACCGCATCAACGAGGTCGGTTACGACCATCTGACTGACGAGGAGCGCCGCACCCTCGAACGCGCCTCCAGCCGCCTCTCCAGCCACTCCGAAGACCGCTCATAGTTGTGCTCCACCCAAAAGTCTTGCATCCGGTAAAGTCCGCATCATATTGGGAACCGGTTGGCCCCGACTGTGTTGGAAGACTGGATGACCATCGAAAACCTTCGATCCCCCATGCGCCCTTTGAGGCGCTCGGCATTGAATTCCGCATGGATCGCGCTGTTGTTGTGTGCGATGAGCTCTGTCTCGACATGGGCTCAATTCGGTGAGCTCAGTGACGGAGACGAACCGATTCTGACCGTTCGCACTTACGCCTCATATGATACCGTCCGCGCGGCCGATACCGTATGGCTGGCAGTGCGCCTCGACCTGCCGCCGCGATACCACATCAACTCGGCTCAGCCGCTGCAGGACTTCCTGATTCCCTCCAAACTGGAGTTGGTTTTCCCGGAAGGTCTTTCTCTCGGCGATATCCGCTACCCCGAGGGTGAGACAATCCCGCTGCTCGGTGAGAGGATGTCGGTGTACAGCGCTGGCGACCTGGTATTGGCGTCAGTGATCGTCTCGTCGCAGACAGCGAGCGGTCCGATCGGCGTGACCGGCGTATTTCACTATCAGGCGTGCGACGACAACTCATGTCTTCCCCCCGATCGCGTCACAGTCGAGTGGAGACTGATCGTTGCCGATGAGCGTGGATCGGCGCGCTATCCTGACATCTTTGCGCCCGTGACGAATTCCGCTGAGCCCGTTGCACCGATCAGGAGCGGGGTGACGATACCCCCACAACAGGAATCCGATTTGGAACGGCTCGTGCGCGAGCATGGCACATGGGGTTATGTCCTCGCGCTGCTGTTGGCATTCAGCACCGGATTGCTGCTGTCGTTTTCGCCCTGTACCTATCCGATGATCCCCATCACGGTCTCGATCTTTGCCGGGCAGGCGCGCGGACCGGGACGGGGCTTCGTGTTGTCGCTCTTCTATGTGCTGACCATGGCGGTCCTCTATGGAATTATGGGCATCGTCGTGGCATCGGTCGGCGGCGTCTTCGGCGCCTGGCTGGCACACCCGGTCGTGGTCGGCGCGATCGCGGTCATCTTCGTCGTCTTTGCACTCTCAATGTTCGGTCTGTATGAGCTACAGGTGCCCTTGGCGCTGCGCAACAGGATGGCGGGCCAGGGGGGGGAAGGCGTCGGCGGCGCCATCGTACTGGGTGCTGTGGCTGCCCTTGTGGTCTCGCCGTGCGTGGGGCCATTCGTAGCCGGGATTCTGCTCTATGTTGCCACCGCCGGATCGGCGGTGTTGGGGTTTCTGGTGTTGTTTACCTTTGCGCTGGGATTGGGCACACTCTTCCTGCTCATCGGGACTTTTTCATCGGCGATCACCGCGCTCCCCCACGCCGGAATGTGGATGGAATCGGTCAAGAAGTTCTTTGGTTTTGTCCTCCTGCTCATGGCACTGTATTTCCTGCGTGCGCTTATTTCGACTCCATTGCTCGCCCTTCTGACCGGACTGCTGCTGCTGTCGGCGGGCGTCTTCGGCGGTGGTTTCGACCGCCTCACGGCCGAAGCCGGATTCTTCCCGCGTCTGAAGAAACTCTTCGGCATCCTTTGCTTCATTCTGGGGCTGTATTTCTTTGGCGGGTATCTGGTCAGTTCGGGTCTTTTGTGGTCGCCGCTGAATCTCTCGCAACTGGACGGCACCGCCGCGTCGGGTTCGATGCATGATGGGGAAATCCCTTGGGGAGACGATCTTCATGCTGGTATCGCCCGCGCCAAAACCGAGGGACGTCCGATACTGATCGACACGTGGGCGACATGGTGCATCAACTGCAAGCTGCTGGACACCAGGACATGGCCCGATGCGCGCGTGGTCGCCGAGGCGAAGCGTTTCGTGCCGATCAAGCTGCAGCTGGAGACAAGCAGCGCCCCTGAAACGCGCGAGTTCCTCGACTACTTTGGATTGAAGCAATACTCGTTGCCGACCACCATCCTGATCGACACGCGCGGCGGAGTGCAGAGTTTCCAGGGGTTCCTGGATGCCGATGAAATGCTCGGCCGCCTGAAGTCCGTAACGTAGTTCACGCCGGTATTCAGGGCCGGCCCTTCACAATTGGTCCCATCGGTGGAAAATCGGTTGCCGCCGCGGTGCGGTGGGTCATTTCTTCGCCTGTGATGACTGCTGCCAAATCCCGACGTCTGTTTCTGATCGATGGCACCGCGCTGGCCTACAAAGCGTACTTTGCCTTCATCCGCAACCCGCTGCGCAATTCCAAAGGTGAGAATACGTCGGCGGTTTTTGGCGTCGCCAATTCGCTCCTAAAGCTTCGTCGCGATGAACACCCCGACTTCTGGGTGTTCACATTCGACCGCCCGGAGCCGACATTCCGTCACGAACTCGACCAGCAATACAAAGCCACCCGTGAAGCGACACCCGATGAACTGATCGACCAACTCCCCCGCGTGAAGGAAGTGGCCGCGGCGCTCGGCTGCCCGTTGATGGAGATGGCCGGCTACGAAGCCGACGATCTGATCGCCACACTCGCACGCAAAGGAGTCGAAGAGGGACTCGAAATTGTCATTGTCTCCGGCGACAAGGACCTGATGCAGTTGGTGAGCGACCGGGTGTCGATCTACAACCCGCGCAAAGCGGGTGCGGAGATCGAGCGCCTCGATCCTGGGGGGGTCGAGGAGAAGTTCGGCGTGCCGCCCGATAAGGTGCGTGATGTCCTCGCGTTGATGGGTGACACCTCCGACAATGTCCCCGGTGTTCCCGGCATCGGGCCCAAGACCGCTGTGCAGTTGATCCGCGAGTACGGTGATCTTGAAGCGACCCTGGCGGCCGCCGACAAAATCAAGCGTCCCGCTTTGCGCGACAAGCTCAAGGAATTTGCCGATCAGGCACGCCACTCCATGCGCATGGTGACGCTCGAAGATCAGTGCCCGATTGCCTGGACTCCCGACGCATGGGAGGTCGCCCGCGCCGACCGTGCGCGCGCCTTGAAGGTCTTCAGCGAACTGGAATTCAAGTCGCTGTCAAAGTGGCTCGAGGGCGGCGATACGACGAGTGAGGAGTTTCCGGCAGCCACGAAAGACAAGCCCGGGACTTACGAAGGTGTCAAGTCGCTGTCACAGTTGGACAAGATCGTAACCGACATGATGAAGGCCGAATGGCTGGCGGTCGATACCGAGACGACATCGCTGTCCACTCTCGACGCGCGACTCGTCGGGATTTCGCTGTCTTATTCTGCGGGCCACGCATACTACATCCCGGTCGGACACGACGATTCCGCTTCGAATCTGGCCCTCGAGGATGTCCTCGAGCGTCTCATTCCCATTCTGACCGGCAACGGACCGAAGCTGATCGCGCAGAATGTCAAGTACGATGCCGGCATCTTCGCGCAATACAACATAGAACTGTCCAATATCGGTTTTGATCCGATGCTGGCGTCGTACTGTCTCGACCCCTCGGCACGCGCCCATGGTCTGGATCATCTTGCCGAATTCCACTGCGGGCATACCATGCAGCCGATCACCGATCTGATCGGCACCGGCAAAGATCAGAAAAACTTTGCCAGCGTCGATGTCAACGCCGCGACCTACTACGCCGCCGAGGACGCCGACTACACCTACCGCCTCCATGGGATTCTATCGCCCGAGCTGGACAAGGCCGGTGTCCGCCGATTGTTCGACGACATTGAACTGCCCTTGGCGACGGTCCTCGGGCGCATGGAACGCGCCGGAGTCCGAGTCGACGAGAAATATCTGAAGCGACTCTCCGGCGAAATGGAAACGCAGATCGCCGAGCTGACATCCGCCATCTATGAAGCGGCCGGGGAGGAGTTCAATCTCAACTCCCCCACCCAGTTGGGGCGCATCCTCTTCGACCGGCTCCAGCTTAGGTCTGCACGACGAACATCGAAGACGTCTCAGCGTGCGACCGATGTCGGCGTGCTCGAGAGTCTCGCTGCTGAACATGCAGTACCGCGTCTGATGCTGGACTATCGTCAGGTGACCAAGTTGAAGTCGACCTATGTCGACGCGCTCCTGGGACTGATTCATCCCAAGACCGGCCGTGTCCATACGTCGTTTCAGCAAACGGTCGCGGCCACCGGGCGGCTCTCGTCGTCCGATCCCAATTTGCAAAACATTCCGGTGCGCACCGAGGAGGGACGCAAAATCCGCGCGGCATTCGTGCCGCGCGACGGCCGGCATACGCTCCTAGTGGCGGATTACTCCCAAATCGAACTGCGGTTGATGGCGCACTTTTCCGAAGATCCGGCTCTGGTCAGCGCCTTCCGTGATGCCGCCGATGTCCACGCGCGCACGGCCGCCGAGATTTTTGGCATTCCCGAATCGGATGTCTCGCCGAAACAGCGCCGCCTCGCCAAGACGGCGAATTTCGGCATCATCTACGGGGTCTCGGCCTACGGTCTGTCTCAGCAATCCGACCTCTCGGTCGGCGAAGCCAGAGAGTTCATCGACGCCTACTTCCGGCGCTATCCCGGCGTCCGTCAGTTCATCGACCAGACTGTCGAGAAGGCGCGCGCAGAGGGGATCGTACGGACAATGTCCGGGCGACGCCGCTTCTTGCCTGACATTAAATCATCCGATCGCCGCAGCCGCGAGTTCGCCGAACGCACGGCGGTCAACACGCCGATGCAGGGGACGGCCGCCGACATCATTAAAATGGCGATGATCGAAATCGACCGGCGGTTGCGTGATGAAGGCAAAGCGTCTGTCATGACCCTGCAGGTGCATGACGAGCTGGTATTTGATGCACCCAAGTCGGAAATCGACTGGCTCCGACCCGTGGTCAGGGACGCGATGGAGAATGTCGTCAAGCTCAGTGTACCGCTCTCCGTCGACATCGGCGCCGGCGCCAACTGGCTGGATGCAAAGTAGACTCAACCGACAAAGCCGTCTGTGTGTAAGACGCAAAGTGAATAGTCATCGAATGAACAGACCGCACACGATGCGCCCCGCTACCAGCGTTCTGACTCTTGCCGTTCTGTTCGTCGCTGGTCTTTTGCCGACGCACTTGCGGGGCGACGAGATTTCATGGCCCGCGTGGGATGACGTGCTCGGCAGGGCGGCGTCCGATCCCGCCGCAAAGTATGGGCTGTACGTCTACCGTACCCTGGCCGTGCCGCATCCCGATGTCTATCTCAGGGCCGATCTTCTGACCTCGGAGATCATTGAAAGCCTGCCCGGCGGCCGTGGCGCCTATCGCGCCTCTGATCTTCGTGACTATCAATTCTTTGATGACCTGCGCTCGGGCGCGATCAGCGGACGCCCCTTCAGTTGGCGCGACTGGGTGGTCATCCCCGACAGCGTCTACGACGATCCAATCACTCCGTCATCGGCAAAGCGGTGGATCGACCGACGCTCCACGCCGGTCGCCGTTCTCCTGCAGGCGGTGTCTCCACGATTGAACACGGTGGAAGGTGCCGTCATGCGCTTTGTTCAGTCGCGACGGTCCGGACGATCGCCCGACAGCGTGTATGTCATTATCGACGGGGAGGGCACCGGATATTTGCTCGATGGTCATCGCCTGCTGCGCGGCGGCATTCACGAGACCTCTCCGGAGACCTCGTGGTTGAAACCCGCCATCGTCTTCAACGACCGTGCGACATACTATCCGCTTTTGGGTCGCGATGACCGCAGCCGCGATACTGCGCTCGCGCGCGCGGTCCAGCGACTTGGGCCGGTCGGTATGCTGAATCTACCGGTACAAGCGTTGCAGCGCATCAACACCCTCCGGAGCATCGCACGACTTGACAGTGACCGAGAGAAATTTCTGGCTGCAGTGCTCTGCTCTGGTCTCCGTGACCTCTCGATGACACCGGTCCGGGACGCCTGGTCACGCGCATGGGATTCGTCGGGATCAATTATGCCGGCGTGTCGCTCGGCCATGATGGCTGCGGCTCTATTCGCCGCAAACCGGCTGAGCCCCGCCACGCGGCGACTATGCCGTATGATCGATCGCAATGCGTTCGCAGAGGGCACGGCGGAACTGCAATCGTCTTATCTCAGTTTGACCGGCCGGATGGCGAATCGTGCCGACACAGCCGACACCATGCAGGAAAGCTGGGGCATTCTCTGGGGACGTGATTTCATCGACATCGGCATCGATGACATCGTGCGAACCCGCGCAGGGGAAAGCTTCTCACAGATGCAAGCCATGTCGGCGGTTCTCAGCGCCGCCGGTGTCGATTATTTCTGCCTGAGTCTGTGGGCGCCGAACTTGATGGCACCCGAGCAATACTGGATCATCGCTGCCGGTGGCACGCATCAATTCAATCTCGGTCGCTGGACCCCGGTCCCCAAGGCGAAAGGCACATTTGACCGGTCCGTACTTCTGTCAACCGGGTACGGGCTGCCGGGACGGTGGGTCGAACTCACGAAAGGGCCCTTATGCACCGACGCCGAGCCGTTGCAGATTGCCGGCGAACTCAATCGCATCAGCCGAGAGGTTCCCGGAGCCGACATTCAGATACGTTTCCCTAACGGGCAGCTGGCTCGACTTCTTGATGTATCCACTCAGATTGCCGACGAACAATGGCGCATCGTCAAGATGTGCTGGGACTGTGTCACGTCGGATTCGACCGAAACCGCTCTCTCGCCATGAGTTTTCTTCTACGCCACACTGCGTGCCCGGCGCATATTCATACCCGATGGCAAAGTCCACCCGATCTGTACAACGCATTCCCCCACCCATCGTCGGGATCATCGGTCCCATCGGGTCCGGCAAGTCCAGCGTCGCCCAACTGCTTCAGCGGCGAGGAGCGGTCCTGATTAATGCTGACGCAATCGGGCATGAACTCCTCGAACACTCTGTCCTCGTCCGCCGTCGAATCCGAAGGGCCTTCGGGAATTCCGTCACTGTCCGTGGCCTCATCGACCGCACCGTGTTGGCGCGTCTGGCGTTTGCCACACCTGCGAACACATCAGCGCTGAACGCCATTATGCGCCCGCCGCTTGTCCGCGAGGTGGCGCGTCGTATCAGGGCCGGACAGAAACGCCGCGACACGGTCGCGATAGTGCTCGATGCCGCCCTGCTTCTGGAGTGGCGCGGCGCGGGCTTGCAATGGGATTATCTGATCGGTGTGTGGGCTCCCGAATCGGTTCGAACATCACGCCTCCGCAGCCGGGGGCTTGACGCGCCGGAAGTGCGTCGCCGGGCGCGTCGTCAATTGCCTTGGAGCCGGAAGCGCCGACAATGTGATTGTCTCATAAAAAATGACAGGACTTTGTCAATCCTTCGGCAACGGACGTATCGCTGCTGGGAAAAGATGTTATCTTCGTGTTCGCGGCGAGGCAGCCGCATCAGCAACAGGAGAGTCCGATGAACGCGACGGCCGACCGGCGGAACCCCTATCGTTTTGGGATCGACCAGTTAAAGTCCAAGGCGCGGGACATCCGACGAGACATTATCACAATGCTGGTCGAGGCAAAATCGGGACACACCGGTGGGCCGATGGGCTTTGCTGATGTCGCAACGGCACTCTTCTTCAATGAACTGGTCTACGATCCCAAAAACCCAAAGTGGCCGTGGAGGGACATGTGGTTTTACTCGTTTGGGCATGTGACCCCGATCCACTATTCGGCACTTGGCGAAGCGGGATTCTTCCCGCTACGGGACCTGATGAAGTTCCGCAAGTTCAACGGCCACCTGCAGGGACATCCGTCTTCGCTGGATACGCCCGGTGTGGAGGTTTCCTCCGGCTCGCTGGGGCAGGGCCTGTCGATTGCCTTTGGCGCCGCTTACGGCTCCCGGATGGATGGTCACCCGCGACGTGTCTACGGGTTGCTCTCCGACGGCGAACATCAGGAAGGGTCGATCTGGGAAGCGATCTTGTCGGCAGGTCACTACAAGCTCGACAACCTCTGCGCGATCGTCGACTACAACAACATCCAAATCGACGGATACATCGAAGACATCATGGGGCTGGCTCCGCTGGCCGACAAATATCGAGCGTTCCGCTGGCATGTCATCGAGATTGACGGCCATGACCTGGCTGCCATCTTGTCGGCACTGGAAGAGGCGCGACGGACCAAGGGCAAGCCGACTGTCATCCTGGCGCGAACGGTGATGGGACAGCCCATCTCATTCATGTTGAACAATTACGAGTGGCATGGGAAACCGCCGACTCCGGACGAAGGGGAGAAAGCGCTGGCTGAATTGGGGACGACCTATGCGCAATGGTCCGAGCGGCTCCTATCCAACTGAGCGGAGAAATCAATGCCGGAAATGAAGAAAACGCGCGAAGGATTTGGCCGCGGGCTGGTCGAGTTGGGGCATTCCCATCCGGACGTCGTCGTGCTGGTGGGAGATCTGACCGATTCGACAATGGTCGGTTTCTTCGCCAAGGAATTTCCCGACCGCTTCATCGAGATGGGCGTCGCCGAACAAAACATGATGAACACGGCGGCCGGCCTCTCGCTGGTCGGCAAAATCCCGTTTCTCTCGACCTACGGTGCCTTCGCCACCTGCCGCTGCCTGGACCAGATTCGCGTGACCGTTTGCTATTCCGACCTGAATGTCAAGATCGGCGGCGCGCACGGGGGTATTTCTGTAGGCCCCGATGGAGCCACCCATCAGGCGATGGAGGAGATTTCGATCCTGCGTTCGCTGCCGAATATGAAAGTGATCGTGCCGTGCGATTTCCACGAAACGAAGAAGGCCACACTCGCCGCGGCCGACATCTGGGGGCCCGTGTACATCCGCTTCGGTCGCGAAAACGTGCCGGTCGTGACCGATGCCGACACACCCTTTGAATTCGGGCAAGGTTTGCAGATGCGCGATGGCGCCGATGTCGCAATCATTGCCTGCGGCGTCATGCTCTACGAAGCTCTGGAGGCCGCCGAAAATCTGTCGGGCCATGGTATCGAAGCCCGCGTCATCAATCTGCATACCGTCAAGCCGATCGACCGTGAAATCATCATCGCAGCGGCCGAGGAATGCGGTGCAATTGTGACCGCTGAAGAGCACCAAATCAACGGGGGGCTTGGAGGGGCGGTCGCAGAAGTCGTTGTGCGTTATCGCCCGGTCCCGATGGAGTTTGTTGCCGTCGACGACCGTTTCGGCCAGTCCGGCAAGCCCGATGAACTCATGGCTGCCTTCGGATTGAAATCTCCCAACATCGTCGCCGCCGTCGAGAAAGTACTCAAACGCAAACGCGCCGGGGCGATGGTATCGATGATCGGTTCCTCAACCGAGTGAAGGTCCTGCACCACAACCGAGTCAACGAGTTGCTGACCATCGAGAAACCAAACGTGATTCCGTTTGCCCGACGCATGGTCGATTTGGGGACCGAGACGGCATTCGAGGTCTTGGCCAAGGCACGACAACTGGAAGCGCAGGGGCGAACGATTGTCCATCTGGAGATCGGCGAACCCGATTTTAATACGCCGGCGCACATTGTCGAGGCGGCCGTTTCCTCTTTGCGTTCCGGTGCAACGCATTACGGCCCGTCTGCCGGGTTGCCGGAGACGCGGGCTGCGATTGCGCGATATGTCGTCGAGACGCGTGGTGTCGATGTGAACGCCGACTGGGTCGTAGTCACTCCCGGGGCCAAGCCGATCATGTTTTTCACGATCCTCGCGCTGATCGACCCCGGCGACGAAGTCATCTATCCGAATCCCGGTTTTCCGATTTACGAGTCGGTCGTTCGCTTCGTCGGCGGACGGCCGGTCCCCATTCGCCTCCGCGAAAGCAGAGACTTCGGGCTTGATGTTGACGAACTCTCATCGCTGGTAACAGAGCGAACCAAACTCATCATCATTAACTCTCCCCAGAACCCGACCGGCGGGGTCCTGGCGTCCGAAACACTGAGGGCCATCGCCCGGCTGGCGATGGAACGCGACTGCTACATCCTCGCCGACGAAATCTATTCGCAGATCGTCTACGATGGAGCGTTCGAAAGCATCCTGCATGCCAATCCGGAAGTCCGCGACCGCGTCATTTTGCTTGATGGAATGTCCAAGACCTTTGCCATGACCGGATGGCGACTCGGATGGGGTGTGATGCCACCCGAATTGGCACGGGCGGTCGCGCGGTTGCAAACCAACAGCAACTCGTGCACCGCGACCTTCTCACAGCAGGTCATTGAGCCGGCGTTGTTCGGTCCGCGCGATGACATTAAAGGCATGCTCAGTGAGTTCCATCGCCGCCGTGACACGATCATCGGTGCCCTCAACGCCATTCCGGGTATACGCTGCCGATGTCCCGCTGGCGCTTTCTATGTCTTTCCGAACATCAGCGAACTGGGCCTCACGTCTCAGCAAGCGGCCACTCGCCTTTTGGATGAGGCGGGAGTGGCAACGCTCTCCGGGACTTCGTTTGGATCGTTCGGCGAAGGCTTCCTGCGGCTCTCGTATGCCAACTCCATGGAGAACATCATGGAGGGTGTCAACAGAATTGGGCGTTGGGCAAAGGGACTATAGCATAAGCTATTGGCGCCCCTACGCTTAATGAAGCACCAGCTCCAGCCCGGTGCATTCCGACTCCTTCCGGCTCTTGTGTCCGCCTAAGCCGCATTCTCCCAGCACCTTCCGGCGATGGTCCAATCGGACAAGCCGAACGGCTCGAAATAGCAAGTTTACCCTTGACACACATATAGATCGACGGAAATTGGGCTTAGGGAGGTGATCGTCGCCTTGTGGCGGCCGATCACCTGTGTTGGGGGGACCAGTCGGGGGCAAACCGCAACGGATTATACCCCGAGCGCGATGGATCGCGGCAAACCCACCTGAGTCCCACAATCTGAAGGTACCAAGGGTCGGCTGTAGGCACTGCCGACCGGAGGCAGTATTGCGATGCGAGCGCTCGCGCAAACGGAGCAGTGGCTGGCGCGCATAACGCTGGCACTCTCCCCCGATGTCGTGTGCGGGGGTCATACACGGGCTGGTCGGCTATTGAACATTGCAAACCTGACGATATGACAAACAGGATCAAGTCATAAGGAGGGGGACATTGGCTAAACTGCACAAATCCATCTGGCTAGCGGCCGCGCTGGTCGTCTTCTGCGCCGAGTCCGCGTGGGCCGTCAATGTCGGCAAAATCTCCGGCACAGTCACCGATGAGACCAGCGGCGAGCCGATCATCGGCGCGGCGGTCGCGATCGTCGGCACGCCGATCGGTTCGCTGACCGACGTCGACGGACGCTTCATCATCCTGAATGTACCGGTCGGCACGTACACGCTGAGGGCGTCGCTGGTCGGCTACACATCGGTCGAGTACGCGAACGTGAGCGTCTCAGTCGACCTGACGACCTACCAGAATTTCTCTCTGAAAGAGCAGGCGGTCGAACTCGGGGCCGTTACGGTGACGGTCGAGCGCCCGCTGGTGCACCGTGACCGCACATCGTCGATCCGATTAATTGACGAGGAGATGATCCAAAACCTACCGACACGCGGATATCAGGACGTTGTCGGGCTGCAGGCCGGGTCTGTGCGGTTCGCCGACAACGTGAGTGTCAATGCCGGGCGCGGTGCCAGCGAGAATACGACCACCGGCAGCGTTTACGTCCGCGGCGGGCGCGCCTCGGAAGTCGCCTATTATGTGGACGGTTTCTCCCAGCAAGACCCGCTGACCGGGCTATCGACCACCCAGATCAACAACAATTCGATCAAAGAAATCTCAGTCGTGACCGGCGGATTTAACGCCGAGTACGGCCTGATCATGTCCGGCGCCGTCAATGTCACCACCAAGGAAGGCGGCGACGCCTACCACGGCACGGTGGAGGCGGTGACCGACAACTTCCACGGCGACAACTTCGACTACAACGTGTACTCCGGCGTTCTCAGCGGTCCGATCATCCGCGAGAATAACCAGCTCACGTTCTATGTCGCCGGTGAACGCCGCTGGGCGCGCGACCGCGATCCACGGGCACGTACCCACGAGGTCTTGCCGACCAATCAGCTTCTCAACAACTACTCGGGACTGTGGAACTGGCAGGCGAAGACCGCCTGGCGGCCGAATTCCGATGTTGTCGTCCGCCTCGGGTCCAACGGGTCCGTGGAAAAGTGGCGGGCATACTACCACGAGTACCTGTTCAATGTCGAGCACATGCCCCGGTATGACGATCGCAATTTCTCGTTCTTCGGGGAGATCACGCACACGTTGAATCCGAAGACGTTCTACACCGCGAAAGCGAACTGGTTTTCGACTGAGCGCACGAACGGCGACGGCGTTTATTTTGACGATTTGTGGGCCTATGGACGTCCCAGCGGCAACCCGCGCAATGACGACGAGGACCTCTACCGCGCCTGGGACGACATGAATCTCAACGCCGACAGTCTCGAAAACCACGTCATCTACCGCGAAGTGACCGAGACGGTCACCGAGATGCGCGAAGTTGAGCTGCCCGATGGCACGATGGATTCCATCTCGTTCGTTGTCTCCGGCGACGAATCGCATGTGTGGGACGGTTTCATCCACCGCCAGTCTTCCTATATCGGCGGAGATATTGATCTGGTCAGCCAGATCCATCCCAACCACGAACTCAAGCTGGGCGCGGAAGTCCAGCGGCACACGCTGCGCCGCTATGAGCATTATTTCCCGACTCAGATTTACCTCGGCGTCAACGGCGGTTTTGACGATGCCAATTTCTATGGCTACAACGAGCTCGGCGAGGAAGGCGATCCGGGCGGGCTCAATGATGCCAAGCGCCCGATCAACCTGGCGGGATACTTTCAGGACAAGTTTGAATGGGAAGGGATGGTTCTCAACGCCGGGCTCCGTCTCGACTACTTCGATTATCGCACGGAGCGCCTGCGTGATCCGGAAAGGCCGCTCGATCCCGACGGTTTCCTCGATCCGGAGATCACGCCCGACCCCACTGAAGACCAATTGTTGGAGGCCCAGCGCCTGACCGAAAGCGACTTGACGACATCCGAATCGGTCGCGCGGGTATCGCCCCGGCTCGGGGTTGCGTTCCCGATCTCCGATGGTTCGGTCCTGCACTTCTCATATGGGAAGTTCTTCCAGCGCCCGGACCTTGAAAATCTGTACGTGAACTACGACTACCTCGAGTACAAGATTCGCACCGGCGGCTATTTCGTGGCGTTCGGCAACCCGAACCTCGAGCCCGAAGAAACGACCGCCTACGAGTTCGGCTGGCGCCGGCAGATGAACGATTACACGGCGGTCGATGTCACCGCATTCTACAAAGACATCAAAAACCTCACCGAGGTCATCAACCAGCCGACCGAGCCCAACAGCTTCGCCACCTACCGCAACCGCGACTTCGGGACGGTCAAAGGACTGGAATTGCAGTTGGATATGCGCCGGATCCACGGTGTTTCCGGCCAGGTGAACTACACGCTGTCATTTGCCGAGGGAACCGGCTCATTCGCCAACACGAAGCGGAATATCGCCTGGACCGCCGACGAGGCGCCCACACAAGTCAGTCTGCTGGACTTCGACCAGCGGCATAATGTATCGGGCGTGATCGACATTCGCGCCGGCGCTCAGGAAGGCCCGAAGATCGGCGACATGTTTCCGCTGGAACGCGCCGGTGTCAACTTCGTGTTCACGGCCGGCTCGGGATTCCCGTACACACCGACGACCGTATACAACGAGGTCACACTCGGCGCCGTGTCTCCCGATGCCGACGGTCAGATCAACTCCGGTCGCACACCCTGGCTGGTTCGCTTCGACATGAAGGCCAATAAAGAGTTCGTCGTCGGACGCGGATTCAACCTCGACATCTACTTCTGGGTGATCAACATCTTCGACCGCGACAATGTTGTCGATGTCTACGAGTCGACCGGTGAGGCCGATCGCACCGGCTGGCTGGACACGCCGTCGGGACGGGAATTCGCCGATGCCCACGCCGAGGGCGACGACGCATCGTTCATCGGCAGCAGCACGACGCCATTGAGCGGTGAGCAGAAGTATGAGGTCCGGCAGCTTGATCCGCGCAACTATGATACCCCGCGACAGATTCGATTCGGGGCGCGTTGGACATTCTAACGAGCAGATTGCCCCGTCCGTCGGGGCCCGTGACTTATGGATGATCGATCAAGGAGGACAGGGATGAAACGCTGGATACAGGCGGGCACGGCGTTCCTCGTGGCGCTACTCGCCGTCGATGCGGTCATGGCGGCGGTCCCCATGCGCCATCAGCCCTCGCGCGCGGAAATTGCCATCATCGACGGCACCACGACGTTTGACGCAAACAACCTCGAGATGTTCGTGACCAATGTCGGCAACTTCGCCTACGACCGCTCGGCCTCGCGCGGACGGAATGACGGTCTGTACTTCCCGAAGGGAACCTCGCAGACCGCCATTTTCGCCGGCGGCATCTGGCTGGGAGGGAAGATCAACAACGTGATCCAACTGTCGGCAGCCGAATTCTCAGACGACTTTACTCCGGGCCCGATGCTCGACGGCACCTATCAGCCCGATCGCGGCAGTTTCCGCGTCTACAAAATCAAAAAGGGAGATACCCGCGAGAGCAATCCGCACTATCGGGACTGGCCCTTTGCCGATGGCGCGCCGTTTGTGAAAGATGCAAACGGTGACCCGGTGTACGATGACGAGGAATACATGATCCCGCTGTTGCTGGGCGATCAGGCGCTGTGGTGCGTCTTCAACGATGCCGATTTCGCCGATCACGCCTCCGATGTCGGCCTGGGGTCCACGCGGCCGCTGGGCTTGGAAGTACAGCTTTACGTGTTCGGCTACGCACGCTCCGGCGCGTTGGGCAATACGATCTTTATGCGCTACAACATCATCAACAAGGGCGATGCGACCATCGACAGCATGTTCGTTTCGCTGTGGGCCGATCCCGACTTAGGCGGCGCCAGCGATGACTTTGTCGGATGCGACACCCTGCGCTCGCTGGGCTTCTGCTGGAACGCCACAAACGCCGACCAGGTCTACGGATCAATGTGTCCCGCGGTCGGCTACGACTTCTTCCAGGGACCGATCGTTCCGCTTGAAGAGGGTGAAATCGACTCGGCGTGGGTGTCGAGCAAGGGCATGTACATCCAGGGGTACAAGAATCTGCCGATGACGTCGTTTAACAAGTACATCAACGGGACCGACCCGAACAATAACATCGAGGCCTTCAACTACATGCGCGGTCTCAGCCGTGAAGGAGACATTCAGATCGATCCGTTCACCGGCCAGCCGACGAAATTCGTTTTGACCGGTGACCCCAACGCGGGCACCGGCTGGCTCGATGAAAACGAGAGCGACCGCCGTTATATGATGAGTTCGGGGCCGTTCACGATGGCTCCCAACGACTCGCAGGAAGTGGTCGCCGCCGTCCTGGTCGGACAGGGAACCAACAATCGTGAGTCAGTCGATGTCCTCAAGCGTCTCGACGATATCGCTCAGTCGGTTTTCGACGCCAATTTTGACATCCCCGGTCCGCCGCCGCCGCCGCAGGTGTGGGCGGTGCCCTATGACGGCGCCATCCAGCTTCTCTGGGGAACGCAGTCCGATGGAGACGTGCAGGAAGCGCTCGGACCGCCCGATGACGAAGGCAATCAGGAAGTCATTCAGCGATTCGTCTTCGAGGGATACAACGTTTACCAGGGTCAGTCCGGTTCCGGCCCCTGGACCCTGATCAGCACATTTGATGAAGAGAATGGCGTCGAACGCATCTACTTCGATGTCGACAATCCCGCTGGGAAGGAACGCATTGTTACGCAGCGGGGCTCCGACGCCGGTGTTGCTCATGATTTGTGGATTACACAAGACCGTGTCAACAGCCGCGCGATCATCAACAATCGTCCCTACTGGTTCGCCGTCACCGCGTACAACTTCGACGCACTCAATCAATCCGACTTTGTGGTCGGCGGAAATACATTCGGCATCATTGCTGAATCATTCGAAAACCTGATCAGCTCCCAGTCGGTCGAGGTGACGCCGGCTTCGTATACGGGCATACTGGCGGACACCGCCGAACACATTGAGGGTATCAGCGGCGGCACGGTCTTAGTCGACGTCGCCAGCCCGGGAATGGTCACCGGACATACCTACCATGTGACGTTTAACGAAGACGCTTCATGGAATCTTGTCAATACGACGACGCAAATGACGGAGTTGGAGGATCAGCAGGGCGCGATCGCGTCGCAAATCGTCGATGGATTCGTCGTCCGGGTGCTGGGACCTGCTGCAGGCGTCAGCGCCATCGTTGAAGTCGCCAACGGCGGCGGTCCGGTCGATCCGCCGGACAACGTCATGTATAGCCTTAACTCCACCGGAGACTGGTACGTATCGTCGGATCAAGCGAACAATTTTGGCAGACTAAACTGGCAAGGGCTGATTGGGATCAGCGATTGGGAGTTTCGTTTTACGGAAGAGGGGTCCGAGTACTACGACTTCAATACCGACACCAAGTGGGGGAATCGTACCCCATTTGAGGTCTGGAATATCGGCGTCGGAACACCCGACGACCCTTCCGACGATCGCCAACTGCAGTTTGCGGTCATCGACGACGATGAGTCGGGCGGCTGGTCGATGGGTGACCGTATCTACGTGATTGAACTGGACTATTTCGAGCCGCTCCCGGATGACTTCGATTTCGGCGGGAACTTCCCCGACCAGTTCCACATCGGACGCATCGTGTTCAATGACAATTCGGGCAACGGTCCGCCGCCGACCGGAACGATTGCGCGCTTCTCGACGCACAAGCCCAATGCCATGGGTGACATCTTCGAGTTTACGACAGTGCTGACCGATATGAACGACGGCACCGTGATCGCCAACACGGTCGAAAACGTGCATCCGGTCCCGAATCCGTACTACAACACGCACGCGCTCGAGGTCGACCAGTTCAATCGTTTCATCAAGTTCATCAATCTGCCGCCGACCGAGGTGACGATCCGCATTTTCAATCTCGCCGGCGATTTGGTCAAAACCATCCAGCGCACCGATCCGACGCAGGCCGAAGCGCGCTGGGACAATATCACCAACGAGGCGGGCGTCCCGATCGCCTCGGGACTGTACATCTATCACATCACGGCCGAGGGACTGGGCAGCAAAGTCGGCAAGATGGCGATTTTCACCGAAGTGGAGCAGCTCGACAACTTCTGATCGGAATCGAGTGGTTCCGCCGCGGGCGGAACGTCACAATGGAGGCAGGGATGAGATTCACTCGAATGTTGACAATCGGAGCGGTCGTGCTGCTGTTGCCGGCGGTCGTCCGCGCGGGTGATGATTTGAAGATCGGTACCGCCGGCGCGCAGGAACTCCGCATCCCGGTCGGCGCGCGCGGGGCCGCCATGGGCGGCTCGGGCGTGGCCTTTGCCACCGGCATCGATGCACTCTTCTGGAATCCGGCGGGCGCGGCGACCATTCAGGGCGTCGATGTCATGTTCTCGCGGCGCGAGTACATCGCCGATATCGATGTCGATTACATCGTCGCCGCCTCGACGATCGGCGACATGGGGGTGTTCGGCATCACGGCGAAGATTCTCTCGATGGGCGATGAGTTGATCACGACCTTCGAGGCGCCCAACGGCGATGGAACGACCTTCGGCTCATCGTTCTCGATCATCGGTTTATCGTGGTCACGGACGATGACAGACCGCGTGGCGGTCGGGCTCAGCGGTAATGTCGTCTACGAGAAGATCGCCGAGCAGGCGGCCACCGGTGTGGCGTTTGACGCCGGTGTCCAATACAATCCCGGCTGGAACAACCTGACATTCGGCGCGGTCATCAAAAATCTCGGCCCCAAAATGCGATTCGACGGCAAGGGTTTCGACGAGGACGCGGGAACGTCCGATGATCCCAGCGGACGCGATCATGTCGCGCGCACACGGTCCTCGAGCTTCGAGCTGCCCTCGTATGTCCAGCTCGGTATGGCATACAAGGCGATGGAACAGAACAACTCGGTCGTCAATCTCACCGGCGCATTCCAATCGAACAACTTCTCCGAAGACGAATTCCGGGCCGGTGGCGAGTACGCCTACAACGATGCATTCTTTGTGCGCGCCGGGTATACCGAGTCCAACCAGAGTCAGTATTTGTATGGATTCTCGGCCGGTGCGGGTGTCCAGTTTGAATTGGGAGACACGCAGCTTCAGGTCGACTATGCCTGGGGCGAAAGTGAGTTCTTCGACAACAATCAGACGTTCTCACTGACAGTCAATTTCTAAGACATTCTGTCAGTCTGAGTCTTCTGACCGGCCCCGGAAACATTCGGGGCCGGTTTCTTGTGGATTGTCGAAGCGATTCGTACGATTCATGTTGTAGCGGCGTATAACCAGCGCACCGGTCAAGCCCTGTGATGCCACTACCGATCGACAAGACCTTGCAAACCCTGTTGGCCGGGCTGACCCTTGTCGTGTTGACTGCCACGGGCTGGGCTCAGAGCCGTCCCACACCCACGCCGCCGGACAGCAAGCCGCCGATCATCAACGTTATTTACCCGCGCGACAGCCAGGAGGTCGCGTCTGTCGATTCGACCTTCATTCTGGGCTCTGTCACACCTGGGTCACGGTTGGTGATTAACGGCGTCCAGGTCTCCGTATATGAGACCGGCGGCTTCCTGGCTTTTTTGCCGGTCACGCCGGGAGACTTTGCGTTCCATCTCCACGCTGAGAATGAACGGGGACGCGACACGGCCATCGTCAACCTCCGGGTCGCAGATCTTCGGCCGATCCCCCCCGATTCCGGGGTTCGCATCCGCAGCGAATCGGTGGGACCGCTGTGGACCCGGACCGTCCGCCCCAACGATGAAATCAGCGTGCAGTTCTCCGGCACGGTGAGTTGCCGTGCGTCGTTCCGAATCATCTCGCCCGGTGACACGACACCATGGCATCGAATGGTCGAACTGAAGAATACGGCGCCAACCGTGTGGAATCCCGGCGAGAGCGATCCGTTCCTGATGGTTCCCGACTCGATGCCCGTCTATCCGTCGGCACGTGAAGGACCGGGCACATACCACGGTATCTGGCGGACGCCGTCGGGTCTGACTTGGGACACGCTGCGGATTGAGGTTCGTCTGCGGAGCCCATCAGACTCGGCCGAGGCATCCACGGCGATGGCGCCCGGACGATTGGTGCCCGTCGAGTTTTGGCCACCGCGCGTCGTGGAGCTGACCGACAGCGTGCAGATTCTGCGGATGGGTCCGCGACTGGGGTATTTCACCATTATGCAGCCGGCCGGCGTGCGGGTGCGCTGGTGGGGGCGGGCGGGACCGTGGACCATCCTGGAACCAGCGCCGGGGTATGAAGCGTGGATCGAAACGGAAAAGACGCGCTTGCTGGCGGAGGGTATGCCCCTGCCCGGGTCGCTTATCTCGCGGATGAAGACTGTCGCATCGAAGTCATCGGTCATGCTTCAGATCGGCACCAGCGAGCGGCTGCCGTTTAAGGTCACCGTGAGTGACGATCTGCGCAGACTGCGCATTCTCATATTCGGTGCGACCGCAAACACTGACTGGATCGAGCAAGACCCCGCCGACGACATGATCCAGGAAGTGTCATGGGAGCAAACACGCCCCCAAGTGTACGAAGTCACCGTTAACCTCCATAAACCTGTTTGGGGTTATGACGCGCGATACGAGGGCGGACAACTGGTCGTTGAGTTCCGGCGCCCGCCACAGCTACGCCGGGAACTGGAAGGATTCAAGGTCGCAGTCGACGCGGGCCATAGCGTCGATCCGGGTGCGATCGGGCCGACCGGACTAATGGAAAAAGATGCGAACCTCAAGATCGCCTGGGAAGTGAAGCGCTTTCTGGAGCGCAAGGGAGCGCAGGTTATTATGACCCGCTGGGCCAGCGAAGATGTCCCGCTCTATGATCGCCCGGCTATCGCCAACTCACAAGGAGCTGATCTGTTCGTCTCTGTTCACAACAATGCCGTTCCCGACGGCATCAACCCGTATGCTCGCAACGGCACAGGAACCTACTTCTACCATCCGTTCTCTCGCGATCTGGCGCGACAGGTGCACCGCTGGACCCGCGACGCGACCGGGCTGGATGATTATGGCTTGACCGGGGGCAATTTTGCAGTGATCAGGCCGACCCAATACCCTTCGGTTCTGATTGAATGCGCGTTTATCATCATCCCCGAACAGGAAGCGCTGCTCTACACGCCTGAGTTTATCACCCGAATCGGGCAGGGAATCGCCAACGGCGTTGCCGAATTCGTCCGCGAACGTCTCGGCCGATAATCCGCTTATTATTTCTTGACGGCGCCCGCAGTCAGACCCGCGATAATCTGTCGCTGAAAAATCAGAAAGGCGACCAGCACCGGCAATGTGGCCAGTGTAGCGGCTGCAAAGAGGTGCGGCCGATCGACCCCCTGAAAGCCGCGAAACATCGCCAGCGCTACCGGCAGCGTTCGCGCGTGATCGCCCGTCAGGATAAATGGAAACAAAAACGAATTCCACGTGAGCCAGAAGACCTGCACCGCCAGCACCGCCAATGCCGGACGGCACATCGGCAAGACGATCTGATAGACCACGCGCCACGGCGGCGCGCCGTCGAGCACCGCCGCCTCTTCGACCTCACGCGGTACGGCGGTGACCGCGCTGCGGACCAGCAGGATTCCCAGCGGGTTGACGGCGAACGGCACAATGATCGCCCACAGGGAGTCATACCATCCGAGCTGATGAATCAGGATGTACATCGGCACGATGAGAATGTATTGCGGGACCATAAGAATCGCCGCCGCCGACCAATACAGCAGCGCGCGCCCCGGAAAATGCACGCGTGCCAGCGCATACCCGACCGGAAAACACAAGACGACATTGGCGACGGTCACGATAATGGCGACGACGAATGAGTTCGCTGCATGCCGTCCAAACGGCATCCGCGTAAACAAGTCGGTGTAATTCGACCACACGGGTCCTTCCCGCAACGGGTTGAACCAACCGGCGTTCCAGTCGGGTGAGACAGAACCGACTACCATCCACGCGAGCGGAAACAGCATCGCCGCCACGACCACGGTCAGGATCGCCGATAAGACAGCGTCTTGACGACTTCGTGCGACCGGGCTGACGTCTGAGCGCCGCACGACTATTCCTCCGGTCCCCGTCCGAACGAGAACAATCGAAATTGTATCGCCGAGAAGATGGCAATCGCGACGAAGAGAACGAATGCCGCCGCCGACGCATACCCAAGATTGAAGCGTTCGAATCCCGACTGGTAAACGTGATACACGGCCGTCGTCGTCGACCCCAGCGGCCCGCCCTGGGTCATCACGAAGATCTCGGTGAAGACTTGAAAACTCTTGATGAGATTGATGACGATTGCATAAAGAAGCGTCGGACGCAGGTACGGCCAGGTGATTGACCAAAACCGCCGCCATGCGCCGGCCCCGTGAAGAAGAGCATCTTCGTACAATTCACCCGGGATGTGCTGCAGTCCCGCGAGAAACAGCAGAGCGAAGTATCCGATGGAAATCCAGATATCCATGACCATCACCGCCGGGAGGGCAGTGGCATCCGACAACAGGAAGCCCTGACGCGGGACCGGCAGCCCGATCATCTCCGCCAGGCGGTGCAAGTACCCGCCCTGGCCATACATGTGAACGTATACCAGCGCCATCACGACCGTTGCCGTCAGCGTCGGCATAAATATACCGGCGCGGAACAGCATGCGTCCCCGGATACGACGATTCAATGCGAGTGCCGCGACGATCGACAGCGCGGTGGTCACCGGAACGGTCCCAAACGTGAAGACCATCGTATGCCAGAACGCCCGCCAGAAATCGGGATTGCCGAGCACGGCACGGAAATGGTCAACTCCAACGAACCGCCAGTGACCGGCGAAAATGTCGACATCGACAAACGAAAGAACGAGTGCGTACCCGAAGGGGTAGAGCCAGAACAACCCGAGAACGATGCACCACGGCGCGGACAGCAGCCAGCCCGCCCGGCGATCGACCAGATCCGGTGTGCCGTCAGGGGCCATCGACCGCCTTATAAATCCGAGCGCTGCTCAGCTAAGATGGCGTTAATGCGTTCGCAAGTCTGTGCCAGTGCGTCTTGGGCCGCGAGACGGCCGTAGATCGCCTGTTCGATCCCCCATTCCAACGCTTCCTCAATCTCAACCCAACGGGGGTGCGATGGCGACCACTTGGTCTGCGGAATCTGGCGAATAAACACCTGGCGGATCGAGTCTTCCATGAAGTAGGGATTGATGGCGACGTCCCGGTGGGCCGGCGTGGCATTGCCGGTGGCAATGCACAGATTGAAAATATGCTTCGGCGCGAGCAGATGTCGCGCCAGCTCGAGTGCCTCCAGTCTGTGCGCCCCCCGACGGGGTATCGTCAGGTATTCCCCGCCCGCGAACGACGTCTGACTGCCGACGCCGGGTGCGGCGAATGGTATGCGGAATGCCGAGTATGCCATCGTCTTGCCTGAACGTTTCAGCTTCTCGTACATCCAGTCGCCGGACATCAGGTACAGCAGCTTGCCGTCGATGAAGAGTTCTTCGAGAGCGGCCTGCTTGTCGATCAGCCCGCTGGTGCTCAGCGTGGTCAGCAGCTGGATCGCTTCCAGCCCTGCGCGGCTGTCGAGCGCGCACTCAGACAGGTCTGGTGTGAGTAGTTCGCCTCCGGCAGACCACAGGTACGGGAGAAATGCCTTGTACAGTCGATGACGCTCGGCAGCATTGACACCATAGCCGTACATGACGGGCTTGGTGGTCGTGGCGGCCATTGCGTTGGACATCAGGTCGCGCCAGATGATCGGGTGGTCCGCATCACCACGCACGATGCGAGCTATGTCGTCGTTTTGGTAGATCACCCGCGTCGACAAATACCACGGCAGCGCCCAGCATTGCTCACCGTAGAAACAAGGCGGCCAGCCCGCCAATGTATCTCGGTACCGCGCGCATTCGCGGGAGAGGTCCATCAAGGCGCCGGCAGCGGCAAATTGCGCGATCCAATCCGACCCCAATTCCAGCAGATCCGGAGGGCGACCCGCGGCAAAGGCGGCGACGATCTTCTGATACCCATTGTCCCACGTCAGATCGGTGACTTCAACTTTGTATTCCGGATGCAGCAGTTCAAACTCTGTCACTGCCTGCGTGATCACAGCGCGGACACGGGGCTCAGTCCAAAACTGCCAGAATTGAATAACGGTCTTCTCGCCATCTTTGCCCGACCCGCCCCCGCATGACAATGACAACGAGCCGGCGACAGCTAACGCACAAAACCACAATAGCTTAGGAGAGCCGGAGGGTCGATGCGATCCTGAAAGTGCTCGGTCGGCCATCGCCACAAACAGTCTGTGAACCCGACAGGTGTCAAGGATGAACCGGGGTTCGATTGCTCGGCAGCGGATTGAACCTCACAAACGTCACAGCGATTTCCAATGGCAACAGACGACGCATATGTTATAATGAAAGTCTGTCACGATCTCGATGGATCGTCAACGAAGGATGGCGAATGTCAAAGGTTTGCCCGATTACTGGTAAACGGCCCGGAACCGGACACACCGTGTCGAAGGCCAACAACAAAAGCAAGCGTCGGTTTAATCCGAATCTGGTCTCCAAGCGAGTCTGGGACCCCAGGGAGCGCCGTTGGGTGCGCATGCGCATCTCGACGACCGCTCTGCGTACTTTGACGAAGCGGGGGCTTGTCAGGTAGATTCTTCAACGTCAAGAGTCCGTTCCCGCCTCAGCAGCGGCGGAGTAATTGCTACAGATGCTGGACTGCTCTTTCGAACTGATCCTCATCCCAAATTGTGATACCAAGTTGGCGGGCCTTCTCCAGTTTCGACCCGGCCGCCTCACCGGCAACGACCACGTCGGTCTTTTTCGAGACCGATCCCGCGACACGCCCCCCCAGCGACTCGATCCGCTCGCCCGCCTCGGTACGCGTCATCGATGTCAGCGTGCCGGTCAGCACAAACGTCTTTCCCGCAAAAGGTTGCGCGCCAACCGGCCCTGTTGAGACTTCCGGGAAGACGACGCCGCCGCGTTTGAGTTTCTCCAATAAACGCGCCGTCTCTTTCATCGAGAAGAACTGATGGATGCTGGCAGCAATGATCGGTCCGATCTCGTGGACCGCGTTCAATTCTTCAATTGGGGCCGAGGCAATCCGTTCCATCGACCCGAATGAACGCGCCAGGACCTTGGCAATGTGTTCTCCGACTCCGGGAATTCCGAGCGCGGCCAATAAGTGCGGCAAGTCCGGATGACGGGCCTTCTCGATAGCGTTCAGCAGATTTTCGGCTAAACGATCGCCCATGCGATCCAGGTGATCGAGTTTGGCGCGATCGAGGAAGTAAATATCGGCAACATCGGCGATGACCCCGCGGTCAGCCAGTTGCTCAACGAGTCGTCCTCCCATCCCCTCCACATCGACTCCGGCCTTGGACACGAAATGCGCAAGACGCTCTTTGACCTGCGCCGGGCATGAGGGATTGGTGCAACGGTGGAAGGCGGATTCCGGATCGCGCACCGTTGAGGCGCCACACGCGGGACACACTTTCGGAAACTCGAACGGTTTCGAGCGGGGCGACTTGCCTCCGGGCACGACCTGTACGACTTCCGGGATCACATCTCCGGCGCGGCGTATGATGACCTTGTCGCCGACACGCACATCCTTGCGTCGGAGCTCATCTTCGTTGTGCAGACTCGCCCGCTGGACCGTCACGCCGCCGACGCGCACCGGATGGAGGGCAGCCACCGGACTGATGATTCCCGTTCGGCCGACCGACAGGATGATGTCTGCCACGATCGTTGTCTCCTCCTGCGCCGGAAACTTCCATGCCACCGCCCAGCGCGGATGGTGCGAGACCGCCCCGAGCTGCTCTTGTTGGCGAAAGTCATCGATCTTGACCACCGTACCGTCGATCTCTTCATCAATCTCGTTCCGTTGCGTACCGATGCTGTCGTGTGCCGCGATCACGTCGGTGACCAGGGGACAGAGTCGCACCAACGCATGCACACGGAATCCCGCGCTTCTGAGAAACTCCAGGGCCGCCGACTGCCGGCTGACTTCCAAACCACCTACCCGCCCCAAACCGTAGGCATAAAAGACCAGCGGCCGCCCGGCGGTCACTTGTGGGTCCAACTGACGCAGCGATCCGGCGGCGCCGTTGCGCGGGTTGGCCATCGGTTCTTCCCCGGCAGCCAGCCGTTGTGCGTTCAATCGTTCGAAATCGCTTCGCCGCAGCACGACCTCGCCGCGCACATCGAGCGTGCCCGTCGACCGACCGGTCAATCGCAGCGGGACCGACTTAATGGTTCGCAAGTTAGCGGTGACATCCTCTCCGGTGACACCGTCGCCGCGCGTGGAACCGACGCTCAACTTGCCATCCACGTATGTCAACTCAACCGCCAGACCGTCGAGTTTCGGCTCGATTACATAACTGGGCTGCGGCCCGTCGAGGAGTCGTATCAGCCGCTGATGGAACTCCGTGAATTCCCCCGACGTGTTGACCTTTTGCAGCGACATCATCGGCACATGGTGCTGCACTTGGCCGAACGCTGCCAACGGCGCCGCGCCAATGCGCTGCGTGGGGGAATCCGGCGCAATCAGAGCCGGATGCTGCGCCTCAAGCTGAATCAGGCGGTCGTAGAGCCGATCGTACTCTGCGTCGGTGATCTGGGGAGAGTCGAGGACATGATACCGATGCGAGTGATACTCGAGCTGTTCACGCAGCTTTCTGGCCTCGTCGCGGATCGCCTTGGGAACTGGCGACTTTGATAAGGCGGTTGTGGATTTCTGTCTGGCCATGTCTGGCATCGGGCAAGCCGCACCGGCACACTAAGATCGACGATCCGCAATCGAAATCAATACTCACACCCTCGCTTTCTGTGTATCACTCTGTCGGGAATCGCTGGCCGGGAAAAACCTTGACGAACTGCGGCCGCGATGGGATATACCAGCCGGGGGCATACGAGGGGGGCCTCGCGCCACACTGCAAATCGCTTGGTATAAACTGAGTTAGGGGAGGGTATGGCTTGATTGCCGGAATAATCGTCGTTGGGCCGGCCATCATCGGCGGCCAAATCTGGGAGATGCTCGCCCAAGCGAGCGCCTTCTCACTTCTCATCCTACTCGTCTTGTGCGCCATGTCCATCGTCAGTTGGGCCGTCATCTTCATGAAGGTTCGCTCCTATAGCCGTGTCGTGGCGGGGGGCGTGCACTTCCGTCGGGTATTCCGCCAGGGGCGACGGCTCGCCGATCGACTCTCGTCACTGGCGGCATACCGCAATCTGCCTCATTGGCGTGTGCTCGACGCTGGCCTGCGGGAGGCGGCGGCCTTCTCCGATCAGAATCGCGGAGGGGAGTCGGCCCCGGATGCATGGTTTGACTTGTCTCCCGAGCAGAAGCGGGCTGTAGCCGACACTTTAGAGCGCATCGCCCAAGAGGAATCAGGAAAGCTGGAGGAGTGGACGATTTTCTTGGCGACGACCGCCAATGCGGCCCCGTTCCTGGGGCTCTTGGGTACGGTCTGGGGCATCATGAACGCATTCATCGGCATCGGCATGACCGGTTCGGCGACGCTGGCCGTCGTTGCACCCGGAATCGCCGAGGCGCTGATCGCAACCGTCGTCGGTTTGGCGGCCGCGATCCCGGCTGTCATTGCCTACAACTGGAGCATCCGCCGTCTGCGACAGATCGCCGACGATTTTTCCAATCTGTCGCTGGAATTCATGACCGAATTGACCCGGGAGAACGCCCGTGAGGCAGCGGAGTTATCACGCTCTCTCTGAGATTAACGTCACCAATTTAGTCGACGTTGTCCTGGTACTTCTGATCATTTTCATGATCACTGCGCCGCTCCTGCAGAGCGGCATCGAGGTGGATCTGCCCCGGACCACGAGTCCCGCCGAAGAGCCCTCCGAGGGCGTCATCGTGACCATCACCAAAGAGGGAGGCGTATTCATCAACGACGTCTACCGGACCGACGATCAGTGGGAGAACGAACTCCTTCGCATCGGGCGGGCCCAGGCGGGACAGAAGGCATATCTGCGCGCCGACGAGACGGTCGGTTACGGTCGAGTCGTGGAAGTCCTCGGTGCCATGAAGCGCGTCGGATTCCAGGAAGTCGGATTGGTGACGCGTCCGGTCGAAATCGAAGAAAAGAAGAAAACCGAAGAGCGCGGCGTTGATTGGGGTTAGACGTGAGGCGGTATCTGGGATGGTCTGTTGCCTTTCATGCCGTGGTGATCGCAGCCGGAGCCGTGGTCGCCCCCCTCAGCGGTGTGTTCAGCAGTTCCTATCAGCCGATGGAGATCGTCTCCGTGGGCTTGATCGATTCGGCACCCGCCCCCAAGGGGCAGAGGGCGGAGTTCACTCCACCGCCGGTGCCGGAGCCGGCAGGAGATGAACTGATCCCGATCCCAGCCGAAAAGGACTTGACGTTGGAAAAAGTTGCCGATCCGATTAAAGTTCCCGAGCCCAAAACGGAAAAGAAGCCCGAAAAGAAACCGGATGAGAAACCTCCCCGACAGCCGGAGAGCCGGACGCGGCAGGACGAAAGGCCCAACCCTTCAGGCGAGCAGTTGGCGCAAACTGATACGACCGGCGGTTTGAGCGGGTCGATCAGCGATGGCGAGATCGATGGCGTTTGGGGTGTCGAAACCTCGGCCAGTGTCAACCCCTATCACCGGCGCGGGTTCTCGTTGATTCGCTCAAACTGGCGCAATCCGGTGGTCGGTCCGACACCGCGTAAGTGTGTGGTGGGCTTTCGTGTCAAACGCTCCGGCGAGATTACCGATGTCCGACTCGAAACCCTGTCCGGCTCCCGGCTCTTCGATGAATCCGCTGTCCGCGCCGTCACACACACCGCGAATTGGGATCAGTTCCCGAGTTTCTGGGAGGAGAATGAGCAGATCATCCATCTGGAATTTGAGTACCGCCCATAGGTTGTACCGGACGATTCGCAGGACGCTGCTGACGACAGCCGTACTCGCCGTATCCGTGACGGCGGGTCAAGGTGTCTCGGCGCGCGAGGTCCCGGAGGTCATCGGGCGAATCGTCAAGTACGGCGGCGAGTTCGACCCGTTCCGCGTCGGCGTCGACCGATTCAAACTGAAGCAGGACCGGGACACATCGATTGAAGACGATCTGCTGGTCCAGGAGATGTCGGATGTCGTCTATGCCGATCTGGACTTTTCTTTTCTGTTTGAACCGTTGCGACCCGACACGGTCTACCTGCGGATCATGAACCAGGACCAGATCGACCAACGTGGCTGGCGGCATCTGGGAGCCGACTATTTGATTGAAGGCGATGTCGAGTTTCAGGGCGACAATGTATCGGTTCGCTACTCGCTGACCGAGGTGTTGACCGGCAACCAGCACTTTCGGCGTGAATTGAAGTCACGGCGTGGTTCGACGCGGCTGATGGCGCATGCGCTGGCGGATGACATCTATCGCGCACTGGCCCGCTCCGACGGTATCTTCCAATCCCGGCTGGTCTACCTCCATGCATCCAGCGGAATCAAAGAGGTCCACATTTGTGACTTCGACGGCGCCAACGACCTGACAGTCACCGCCGATCGGAGCATCGTCCTCTCGCCACGTTGGGCCGGCCAGTCCGCCATCTCCTACACGTCATTTAAGAGCGGGTCGGCCGACATCTGGTATCTCGACTTGGATCGGGACCAGTCTGCAAAGCTCAGTGACGTTCCGGGTCCCAAGTCCAGTTGTTCATGGACCGAGGACGGCAAGCGATTCGTCGTTTCGATATCGTCCGAAGCGAATTCAGACGTTTACGTCGGGGAGCGCGGTTCACGCCGGGTGCGCCAGGTGACGTTCTCCGAGGGAATCGATGTCTCGCCGTCGTTTGCCCCCGACGGACGGCGGATCGTCTTCACCTCCGACCGGGGCGGTACCCCCCAGGTTTACATCATGGACGACGATGGGGCCAGTGTCGAGCGCCTGACCTATGAGGGCCATTACAATGATTCGCCCGATTGGTCCCCCACGCTCGATCTGATTGCCCTTGTGTCGCGCGACGAGGGCCAGTTCCAGATCTGCACGATCCGCCCGGACGGCAGCGGATTCCGGCGGCTGACCGAGGTCGGCTCCAACGAGAACCCCAGTTGGTCCCCCGACGGACTGCACCTTGTTTTTTCTTCGAACCGGTCCGGGACCTATGAGGTATACACAATGAACTTCGACGGAACCGGCGTCCGGCGACTGACAACCTCAGGGGACAACAGCAATCCCGGATGGTCGCCGTAGGATGTCAGGATGGCAGGAAGAGGCCGATTATAGGGAGGAAACGGCGGTTGGGAGCTTCTGTGTCAGAGCCGTTACGATTCCCATTGACGAACACGCGAATGAGTGCTATTTCACAGTCGCTGGACGGAAATCCGATAGTCGATGAATTGCTTATCAGGGAGGGGATTCGTGAAGAACAGATTCATCATGTTGATGGTGATTGCCGCTATCTCGTTTGCCGGATGCGGCGGCGGCCCCAAGGAAGAAATGGGTGACGCACAGACGCGCGACACATCGGGCGGCACAACGTCGTCGACAGGCGCCGACACGGACAGTGGCCTGCGCGATGATCTCTCCGCGCGCGATTTGGGGTCGGGATTGCAGATCATCTACTTTGATTTCGACAAGTACAATCTACGTCCCGACGCGCGCACGGCGCTCGATCACAACTATCAAATGCTGCGCGACAATCCGGGGATGCGCATCATGATCGAGGGGCATTGCGACGAGCGCGGCACCGACGAGTACAATCTGGCGCTCGGGGAGCGTCGCGCCAAGGCCGCTAAAGACTACCTGGCCAAGCTCGGGATTGACGGCTCGCGCATTTCCATCATCTCGTATGGCGAGGAGCGTCCGGTCGCTCTGGGACATGATGAGGATGCCTGGTCCAGGAATCGGCGCGGCGAGTTTGAGACGGAGTAATGCGACGGTTTGACCACGGTGACGGGGATGGGAGCGACCTCCCTTCCCCGTTTCTGTGTCGGCTACAAGCGTCGGGCCAGCGTTGTACAGAGTCGAGTTCAGGGGGCTTGCGATGAAATCCAACCGACCATGGGTGCCCAGCGGGCGCCGCACGATTGGCGGATTGGCACTTGTGTTGCTGTCAGTGATGGCCGCGTCCGGCTGCACGTCTCGCGCTGCGATGCAACGCATGCAGGAACAGATCGACTACCTGGAAGCATCACAGCGACGCGTGGAGCGCGACATCATCCGGATGGATTCGCTGGTGACCGGCGCGGCCGATGAATCGCGCCGAACCCGCGCGGAGGTGGCCACGACGCTGGATGACTTGCGGGAGGATTCGCGCATCACCCGCGAGTCGATCGACGAATTGCGCCGCGCGATCGACCGCCACCCACCCCAGATCGTGTACCGGTCGACCGAGCCATCGCCGGGCGAAGGTGAAGAATCGACGACGGGCAGCGCATCGCCGAGTGACGCCGCCGACATCAACCCCTCGCAACTCTATGAGAACGCCTTCCTCGATGTCCGCAAAGGAAACTACGAGTTGGCCATCGCCCAATTCCGCGACATCCTGCAGTACTTCGGCGACACCGAATACGCGCCCAACGCCCGGTATTGGATCGGAGAGTGTTGGTACTCCCTGGCGGGGACGGCCTCCGGTGGGACGGCCGAGGGATACTATGATTCGTCGATCGTCGAATTCGAATACCTGATTGCCAACCATTCGGAGAGCGATCGCGTCCCGACCTCCTTATACAAACTGGGGCGTTGTTATGAGGAATTGGGACGCACACGACGAGCATGCAACTACTACGACCGACTGATCAACGAATTCCCGAAGGCGCTGGAGATCCCACCCGCCAAGAGCCGTCGCGACGCGCTCGACTGCCGGTAAGCGGTCTGGACGAAACGCGTCTCGCGGTTCCCACGCGGAAATCTATTCGCGCCCGAACGGCGCGTTTGGACAGTTTAGCCACTGGATGCGGCTTTCTTGACCCGTACACCGAATGCCTGGAATTCCACATTATTCCGCACAACCCATTTGCTGCATCCATATTAGCACCCCCGATTCGCATCGATTGCGACGCAATTGGCTGTCCCGTAATGGTCACAGCGTATCTCGGCGGTGCGACAGAAGTAGTTGTGCCACAACAGATTGACTTTGTCGGTACGCAGGAGTCGATCAGATTTCTGGATTGTCCTTCACGGCTTGCTGGCGCCCCGACTCTTGTTGGATTATCGACGAGTGAACTGATCGTCGATTATGGCATTGAACGGCAACATGTTACAATAGCGTCTGTCGCGGGTCTGACATGGGGGCTCGCCGAAGGTGGGCTCTTGGTCAATATACGAATGCGCATCGATTGCATCGATCCGTTCGACAGGAACCGTCGGCGCTGGCGGTCGTGGATGTGGGAACGGGCCCGTCGCGATGCCTGGACAGCGTGTCGTGTGCCGCTTTCTGATCGACTGTCCCCAGTTCCGGCTGGAGAAGAGGCGACTTAAGCTCTTCGTGTGATTTCGCTTGACGCGAGAGCGGCGAGGCCTATATTGGCCGACTTGCAACTTGGGCGGTGCCGCCCAGCCCCGCGGACTGGGAGTGGCGCGCCCGAGTCTGTATTTGTCTGTGCCCATGTAGCTCAGGTGGTAGAGCACATCCTTGGTAAGGATGAGGTCACCGGTTCAAATCCGGTCGTGGGCTTGAGGATCAGCGACACGTGCGAGGCACGCCGTCGTGGGTTGATATCGGATACGGGGATAGCGGCGCGGTTGCGACGTTGACCCCATGTTCATTCCGCACCAAAGCACCGGTGTGAAACTGCATCTGAGGAGGGAGACCTTCCGGCTATGGCCAGGGAGAAATTTCAACGCAAAAAGCCCCACGTAAACGTGGGTACCATCGGTCACGTTGATCATGGAAAGACGACGCTGACAGCCGCCATCACGATGACTCTGGCACAGCGCGGCTTGGCCTCGATCCGCACATTTGATTCGATTGACAATGCGCCCGAAGAGCGTGAGCGCGGCATCACGATCGCGACCGCGCATGTGGAATATGAAACGGTCGCTCGGCACTACGCGCACGTGGACTGTCCCGGCCATGCCGACTATGTCAAAAACATGATCACCGGCGCGGCGCAGATGGACGGGGCGATTCTGGTCGTCTCGGCCGCCGACGGTCCGATGCCGCAAACGCGCGAGCACATTCTGCTGGCACGTCAGGTCGGAGTCCCTCGGATCGTTGTCTTCCTCAACAAAGTCGACATGGTGGACGATCCCGAGCTTCTCGACCTCGTGGAGTTGGAAGTGCGCGACCTGCTGACCACCTACGAGTTCCCCGGTGATGAAGTTCCCATCGTTCGCGGCTCCGCGCTCAAGGCGATGGAGGCGGCCGTGGCGGGCAAGAAGGATGATCCCGCCTTCGAGTGCATCCTCAACCTCATGAAAGCCGTCGACGAATATATTCCGTTGCCCGCCCGTGAAACCGACAAGCCGTTCCTGATGCCGGTCGAAGACGTGTTCTCGATCACAGGTCGCGGCACAGTCGGGACCGGGCGCGTGGAGCGCGGCAAAGTCAAGCAGGGCGACGAAGTCGAGCGCGTGGGGATTAAAGAGACGCGCAAGGTCGTGGTCACGGGTGTCGAAATGTTCCGCAAGACGCTCGATGACGCACAGGCGGGCGACAATGTCGGCTTGCTGCTGCGCGGGATTGACAAGGAAGAACTCGAGCGCGGCATGGTACTGGCGGCGCCGGGGTCGATCACGCCCCACACAAAGTTTAAAGGCGAAGTTTACATCCTGACGAAGGAAGAGGGCGGTCGGCACACGCCGTTCTTTACCGGATATCGTCCCCAGTTCTACTTCCGGACGACCGACGTCACCGGCATCGCCACGCTGCCCGAGGGGACGGAAATGGTCATGCCGGGCGACTCAGTGACGATCGTCGGCGAGTTGATCGCCCCGATTGCGATGGAGAAAGGATTGCGCTTCGCGATTCGCGAAGGCGGACGCACGGTCGGCGCGGGTGTCGTCGCCGATGTCGTCGAATAGCAGCGTTAGCCGGACTGTCGTTGTCGTCGTTGCAACTGTTTGTCTTCGGCGCTCATCAACGGAACCCGGGGTCACAGAATGTCGGGCCGGTGCAAGGTCTGGCGCGGCCACACAGGCCTGTAGCTCAATTGGCTAGAGCACCGGTCTCCAAAACCGGGGGCTGGGGGTTCAAGTCCCTCCAGGCCTGCCACTTTACGACGAGGACTGATTGGTCAACAAAATTGTCCAATACTGGAATGAGACGGTCTCCGAACTCAAGAAGGTGACCGTACCCTCCAGGGATGAAGTCGTCGGCTCGACGATTGTCGTTGTGGTCGTCTCGCTGGCATTCGGGTTTTTCATGTTTGGCGTGGATCTCCTCCTCGCGCGCGGCGTGTCCACCCTGCTGGGCATCGGATGAGCGTCGAGATGAAATGGTATGTGGCCCACACCTACTCGGGTCACGAGAAAAAGGCGATGAAGTACCTCGAGAGTGCATTCGCCAACGCCGGCATGGCCGAACTTTTGGGACGCATCGTAATGCCGACCCAGGAAGTCGTCGAAATGCGCCAGGGCAAGCGCTCGTCGTCGATGAAGAAGTTCCTGCCGGGGTACATTCTCATCGAGATGCAATTGAGCGACCAGACACAACGATTGGTGACCAACACGCCGGGTATCACAAACTTCGTGGGGGCCGGAGGGCATCCGGTGCCGATTCCGCAAAACGAGGTCGATCATGTGCTCGGCCAGATGGATACCAGCCGCGAAAAGGAACTCAGCGAAATGCAGTATAAGATCGGCGATTCGGTGAAGGTCATCGACGGGCCCTTCGCCGATTTTTCCGGCACGATTTCCGAAGTCAATCTGGAACGCAACAAGTTGAAAGTCATGGTCTCGATCTTTGGGCGCCCGACACCAGTGGAATTGGATTTTCTGCAGGTTCAGTCGACGTAGTCGCCCAAGCATTACTCTGGAGTCATCTCATGGCCAAGCCGATCACAGGATATGTCAAACTGCAGATTCCCGCCGGGAATGCGACGCCGGCGCCACCGGTCGGACCGGCACTGGGCCAACAGGGACTGAACATCATGGAATTCTGCAAGACCTTCAACGCGCGCACGCAGAAGGATGCCGGGCTGATTATTCCGGTCGTCATTACGGTCTATAAGGACAAGTCATTCACTTTCATCACCAAGACGCCCCCGGCCCCGGTGTTGCTGAAGCGCGCCGTGAAAATTGAAAAAGCATCGGGCGAACCCAACCGCATTAAGGTGGCGCGCGTGACGCATGATCAGTTGCGCGAGATCGCAAGGATCAAGAAGGCCGACCTCAATGCCGCCAGTGAAGAGGCCGCCATGCGCATGATCGCCGGGACAGCACGGAGCATGGGCATCGACGTCGTCTGAGGCGCGTCTCATCTGATCACTGTGGAGATTCGAATATGAAAGTCGGCAAGAAACACCGCGCGGCCAAGGAGAGAGTCGGGACCGAGAAGATGTACGGCCTCGAGGAGGCGGTGGCATTGGCCCGGGAAGTCAAGCACACCAAATTCGACGAATCTCTGGACGTCGTGATGCGTCTGGGGGTCGATCCCAAGCATGCCGACCAGATGGTTCGCGGATCCGTCGTCATGCCGCATGGAATCGGCAAAACGGTTCGTGTGCTGGCGCTGACTTCTCCCGGCAAGGAAACAGAGGCCCAAGAGGCCGGCGCCGATTACGTCGGCTTGGAGGAGTATTTGCCCAAGGTACAAGAGGGTTGGCTGGAGTTCGATGCCATCGTCGCCACGCCCGACGTCATGTCGCAAGTCGGTCGTCTCGGCAAGATCCTCGGCCCGCGCGGTCTCATGCCGTCGCCAAAGACGGGCGGCGTGACAATGGACATCGGCAATGCCGTTCGCGAACTGAAGGCGGGCAAGGTCGAGTATCGCGTCGACAAGGCCGGCAATGTTCATGCCGCCGTCGGCAAATCATCCTTCGACACCGACAAACTGACTGCCAATGCGCGTGCGATGATTGAGTCGGTCATTCGCGCCAAACCGGCCTCTTCCAAGGGGCAGTACATCAAACGTGTGGCGGTTTCGACGACCATGGGTCCCTGTATCAAAGTCGATCACACGCAATTGCAGTCGGAGATCAAGTAAGCGACAGCGTTCCGTCGGTACGCATCGGAGTACCAGTCACCAGCTACGAGGCTCATCATGGCGCGGCCGGAGAAAGTCCAGATTGTCGAAGAAATCACCGAGACACTGCGCACCTCGGGTTCTGTCTTTGTGACACACTACGCCGGATTGACGGTTGCGGATTTGACGCAATTGCGGTCGCAATTGCGCAATGCCGGGGTCCGCTACAAAGTGGTCAAAAACACCCTGCTGCGCCGTGCGGCCAATGAGGCGGGATTTCCCGAGTTGGCAGACCACTTTGAAGGTCCGACCGCGGTTGCGATGGGCCCGAGCGATCCCATTCCGGTCGCCAAGATTCTCAACGATTTCTCCGAACGCCTTGAGCTGCCGAAGGTTCGGGCGTTTTTTGTCGAGCGCAAATCGTACGATCCCGCCGACGTTAAGAAACTCGCCAAGCTGCCGTCGCGTGAGGTGCTCCTATCGCAGGTCGTGGCCGCCGTCCAGGCGCCGATTGCCGGATTCATCGGCACTCTCGATGGCATCATCCGTGAGTTCGTCGGCACCCTCGACGCCATCGCCAGGAAAAAGAGCGCATAATCGGCTCCAGATGTGAACCGGAATTGTCGGATGTTGGTATAGATAACTGAGCGAAAGGAAAAAGACGTGTCCAGCGCCATCGATCAGGTCGTCGGCCTCATTGAGAACATGACGGTCATCGAGCTCTCCGAGCTCTCAAAGAATCTGCAGGAGAAATTCGGCGTCACTGCAGCCGCCCCGGTAGCGATCGCAGCGGTCGGCGGCGACGGCGCCGCGGCCGCAGCAGAGGAAAAGACCGAGTTCACCCCGCATCTAAACGCTGCGGGAGAAAAGAAGATTCAGGTTATCAAGGTCATTCGCGAGATCACGGGATTGGGTCTGAAGGAGGCCAAAGACCTCGTGGACAAGGCCCCCAACCCGATCAAGGAGAACGTTTCCAAAGAGGAAGCTGAGCAGATTCGGTCCAAACTGCAGGAAGTCGGCGCCACAGTCGAAATCAAGTGACGACTGTGCATCCTGACTTGACGGATCGCAACCGGCCGACCTTGGGCACGAGGGCTCTCGAGTCCGAGTGGCGGTCGGTTTATGCCCATTTACGTGGAGGTGTCGCGTGAGCGGCAATGGAAACGGTAACGGACGGGTCCACTACGGGCGCATCCCCCGTGCAGGGGAAATGCCCCACTTGCTCGATGTCCAGTTGGAGTCGTACGACGCCTTCCTCCAGCCCGCTGTTCCCCCGCTGGAACGCAAGCAACAGGGACTGCAGGAGATATTCTCGAGCATATTCCCGATTACGGATGTCCACGAGAACTTCGAACTGCTCTTCCAAAGTTACCACATCGGCAGTCCGCGGTACTCGATTCGCGAGTGCAAGGAACGCAATATGACGTTCGCGGCGCCGTTGAAAGCGACGCTGCGCCTGATCTGCAAGGAGGCCGATCCCGCGACCGAGAGCAAGAAGGTCCGCGATGTCATCGAGCAGGATGTCTTCCTGGGCGAGTTGCCGCTGATTACCCAACGCGGAACGTTTGTCATCAACGGAGCCGAACGGGTCATCGTCAGCCAGTTGCATCGTTCACCCGGCGTCTTCTTCGACGAAGTGATTCACCCCAACGGCAAGCACCTGTTTCAGGGGCGCATCATCCCGTTTCGCGGGTCGTGGGTCGAGTTCAACCTCGACATCAACGATGTTCTGTACGTCCACATCGACTCCCGTCGCAAGCTGCCGGTCACGACACTGCTGCGCGCGCTGGGCATCTCGACCAACGAGGAATTGTTGGCGCGCTTTTATCCCGTCGAAACGGTCGAGGGTATCAACCGCAAATGGCCGCGCGTGCTGGGACGGGTGGCGGCCGAAGGGATCATCGACGAGTCGACCGGCGAGATGATGCTGACCGCGGGCGACGTCATCACCGAGGATCACATCGACAAGCTGAAACAATACGATCTGGGTGATTTGCGTGTTCTCACAGCCGACCCGGCCAATGACGCACTGATCATTCCCAATACAATCAAGAAAGACCCGACCAGCTCGCGCGAAGAGGCGCTATTTAAAATCTACAGTCTGTTGCGCCCCGGCGAGCCGCCGTCGATGGAGTCAGCCGAGTCGCTGTTGGAACGGCTGTTCTTCAACACCAAACGCTACGACTTGGGCGAGGTCGGACGTTACATGATCAATCAGCGGCTGGGACGGGATGTCCCGGTCGAGCGGACCGTTCTGGAACCCGCCGACTTCGAAGAGATCGTGGCATACCTGATCCGTTTGCGCAACGGCGACGGATTCGTCGACGACATCGACCACTTGGGCAATCGTCGCGCACGCGCGGTCGGCGAATTGCTCTCCAACCTGTTCTCGGTCGGCCTTTCGCGTGTCGCCCGCACGATCCGTGAGCGCCTGAGTCTCAAGGACAATGAGTCGGTTACGCCGCATGACTTGGTCAATGCGCGCACGGTCTCGGCCGTGATCGATACCTTCTTCGGCTCATCGCAGTTGTCGCAGTTCATGGATCAGACGAATCCGCTGGCCGAACTGACCCACAAGCGGCGTCTCTCGGCACTGGGTCCCGGTGGTCTGACACGCGAGCGCGCGGCCTTTGAGGTGCGCGACGTTCACCACACACACTATGGCCGGCTCTGTCCCGTCGAGACCCCGGAAGGTCCGAACATCGGACTGATCGCGTCGCTGGCGACGTTCGGACGCATCAACCGCTACGGCTTCCTGGAAACACCGTACCGGCGCGTCACCAATGGCGTCGTGACACAGGAGATCGTCTTTCTCACGGCCGACGAGGAGGACAAGTACCGGATCGCGCAGGCAAACGAGCCGATCGACGCCAAGGGCCGATTCGTAAGCGATAAGATCCGCGCGCGTCAGCGAAGCGATTTCCCGCTGATCGATCCGGCCGAAGTCGATTTCATGGACGTCGCGCCCGAGCAGTTGGTCTCGGTCGCCGCGTCGCTCATTCCGTTCCTTGAGCACGACGACGCCAACCGCGCGCTGATGGGATCGAACATGCAACGACAGGCCGTGCCGCTGTTGAAGACCGACTCTCCCTATGTAGGAACCGGCATCGAGGAGAAGGCGGCGCTCGATGCGGGCGTGGCCGTGCAGGCACGCAATCCCGGCGCCGTCGTCGAGGTCGATGCCGAGCAGATTGTCATCCAGCCGCGAGGACGTGCCGGCGGCGGTGAGCTCGGCTTCGAGGGCCCCGACATCTACGAATTGCACAAATTCGAACGGTCCAATCAGGACACGTGCATTCACTACCGCCCGCGCGTCAAGCTGGGCGACAAGGTCGAGTCGGGCCAGATTATCGCCGATGGCCCCGCCGTCCAAAACGGCGAGTTGGCGCTGGGCGCCAACGTCATGGTCGCCTTCATGCCGTGGCGCGGATACAATTTTGAGGACGCAATCATCGTCTCAGAACGCCTGATCCACAACGATATCTTCACTTCGATCCACATCGAACAATTCGAATTGCAGGTCCGCGACACCAAGCGCGGCTCCGAGGAAATCACGCGCGAAATCCCCAATGTGTCCGAAGAGCTGCTCATGAATCTCGATGAGCAGGGCGTGGTTCGCGTCGGCGCCGACGTCGAAGCCGGCGACATTCTTGTCGGCAAAGTGACCCCCAAAGGCGAAACCGAACTCTCGCCGGAAGAGCGGCTGCTGCGCGCGATCTTCGGCGAGAAGGCGGGCGATGTCAAGGATGCCTCGCTGAAGGCGCCGCCGGGTATGAAGGGTGTCGTCATCGGCACCTATGTCTTTTCGCGCAAGCAGCGGACCGATGCCGCCAAACGCCGCGAGCGCACCGAGATCACCGGACTGAAGCGGCGCTTCGGCAAGGAAATCGATGGGATCCGTAAGCTGCGCGACCAACGGCTCGCCGAGCTGCTCGACGGTCAGAGTGCCAGCACGATTCGACACAAGGACGATGACTCCGTCCTGATCAAGGCCGGCACCACCTATCGCCCGGAGACGTTCGAGAAGATCGACGTCAGCGAAGCGGTGGCCCCTGACGGCTGGGTCGACGACACGCGGCTGAGCCGACGGGTTGAGCGCGTCATCGCCGAAGCCCAGCAGTTGATCAACGACCGTCAGGAACAACTGAATATCGAGACCGAGAAAGTCATCCGTGGCGCCGAGTTGGCGCCGGGAGTCAAGCAACTGGTCAAGGTCGCGGTCGCCGTCAAGCGCAAGCTCTCGGTCGGCGACAAGATGGCCGGACGTCATGGCAACAAAGGCGTCGTCGCGCGTCTCGTACCGGTCGAAGATATGCCGTACATGGAAGACGGCACGCCCATCGATCTGATTCTCAATCCTCTGGGTGTGCCCTCGCGCATGAACGTCGGACAGATTCTCGAGACCCACATGGGTTGGGCGGCGTCCAAGCTCGGCCGCAAAGTCGCATGCCCGGTATTCGACGGCGCGCAACTTTCCGAGATTCGCAAGCTCTTAGTCGACGCGGGATTACCGGAGTCGGGCAAGGCGCCGCTGATCGACGGGGTCACCGGCGAGTCCTTCGATGAGGAAATTACGGTGGGAATCATCTACATGATGAAACTCTCGCATCTGGTCGACGACAAGATCCACGCGCGTTCGATCGGGCCTTATTCCCTGGTGACGCAGCAGCCGCTGGGCGGCAAAGCCCAGTTCGGCGGGCAGCGATTCGGCGAGATGGAAGTGTGGGCGCTGGAGGCCTACGGCGCGGCGTATACACTTCAGGAAATGCTGACGGTCAAGTCCGACGACGTCGTCGGGCGCTCACGCATCTACGAGGCGATCGTCAAGGGCGAGAATCCGCCCGAACCGGGCATTCCCGAGTCGTTTAACGTTTTGGTGAAGGAATTGCAGGCGCTCTGTCTCGACATCGACTTAGTCGAGAAGAACTGATCGTGTGGCGGGGAGGTCATGCCCTGCCACCGCAGCCGGCGTCACACATAAAGTTCTCCGTCCGGATACGACAGCATCGGGCTGTCGTGATCGATGAATCAGGGAGGCAGTCGTGCCATTTCCCGTGCGTGCGCAGAAAAAGCCCTCGGATTTTGCCGCCATCCGCATCCAGTTGGCATCGCCGGAGACCATCCGTTCGTGGTCGTACGGCGAAGTCACCAAGCCGGAGACGATCAACTATCGGTCGTTTAAGCCGGAACGTGACGGTCTGTTTTGCGAGCGTATCTTCGGACCGGTCAAAGACTGGGAGTGCAACTGCGGCAAGTACAAGCGCATCCGGTTTCGCGGCATCGTCTGCGATCGCTGCGGCGTCGAGGTCACGCAATCGAAAGTCCGGCGCGAACGGATGGGTCATATCGATCTGGCCGTGCCGGTCACGCACATCTGGTATGTCAAGTCGACGCCCTCGCGCATCGGCTACCTGCTGGATCTGTCGATTCGCGACCTTGAGCGCGTCATCTATTACGAAAACTACATCGTCATCGATCCGGGCGATTCGGGCTGCCGTGAGGGACAACTGATCACCGAGGAGGAGCACCAGGAACTCCGAGAAGCAGGACGCGAATTCACCGCTGGTATGGGCGCGCCGTCGGTTGCCGAGGTACTCACCCAAATCGACGCCGATGAGTTGTCGTTGTCGCTGCGCGCGCAGGTCAAAGTTGAGACCTCGGCCCAGCGCAAGAAAGATACGCTCAAGCGCCTGCGCGTGATCGAGTCGTTCCGTCAATCGCAGAACCGGCCCGAGTGGATGGTCTTAAAGACCCTTCCGGTGATTCCCCCGGATTTGCGGCCGCTGGTTCCCCTCGAGGGCGGACGATTCGCGACGTCGGATCTGAACGACCTGTACCGCCGCGTGATCAACCGTAACAACCGACTCAAGAAGTTGATCGATATCAAGGCGCCCGATGTCATTCTGCGCAACGAAAAGCGGATGCTCCAGGAGGCCGTTGACGCGCTGCTGGACAATGGCCGACGTACCCAACTGGCGCGCGGCGATTCGCGGCGTCCGCTCAAATCGCTCTCCGATCTCCTGAAGGGCAAGCAGGGGCGCTTCCGCCAGAATCTACTGGGCAAGCGTGTTGACTATTCGGGCCGTTCGGTCATCGTCGTGGGCCCCGAGTTGAAACTGCACCAGTGCGGCCTGCCCAAAAACATGGCGCTGGAACTCTTCAAGCCATTCATCATCATGAAGCTGGAAGAGAAAGGGTATGTGCAGACGGTCAAGTCGGCCAAACGTCTGGTCGAGCGCGAACGTCCCGAAGTATGGGACATCCTTGAAGAAATCATCAATGAGCATCCGGTGATGCTCAACCGCGCTCCGACCCTGCACCGCTTGGGCGTTCAGGCGTTTTATCCGGTACTGGTCGAAGGCAAGGCGATTCGCCTGCATCCGTTGGTCTGTGCGGCATTCAATGCGGACTTCGACGGAGACCAGATGGCCGTGCACATCCCGCTGTCGTTCGAGGCACAGTTGGAAGCGCGGATGCTCTTGTTCGCGCCGTACAACATTCTCTCGCCGTCGTCGGGACGCCCCATCGCAACCCCGTCGCAGGACATCGTACTGGGGTGCTACTATCTGACCAAAGAGCGAGCGGGCGCCAAAGGGGAGAACGCCAACTTCGCCAACTTCGACGAAGTCTTGATGGCGTATCAGTTCGACACAATTGCACTGCACGCCGTCATCAACGTCCGCCACAATGGCCAGCGGCTGAAAACCACCTGCGGACGTGTGATCCTCAATGAAATCGTTCCTCCCGAACTGGGGTATTTCAACAAGGTCGCGACCAAGAGCGAACTGGAAAAAACCGTCCTGGCCGCCTACCACGAGGTCGGGGCACACCGGACCGCCGAATTCCTTGATCAGCTCAAGAGTCTCGGGTTCCGGTTTGCCACGCGTGCGGGTGTCACGGTCGGTATCGACGACATGATCATCCCGCCGGAAAAGCAGAAACTGATCGACGCGACGCGGTTGCAGGTCGATAAAGTCACCAAACAGTACGAACGCGGCGTGATCACCAACGGCGAGCGTTATAACAAGATCATCGACTTGTGGACGCATACGACCAGCGAGATCTCCGAGTTGCTCTTCGCCGGCCTGGGCGCCGACCGTGATGGGTTTAACCCGCTCCACATGATGGCCAACTCCGGTGCGCGCGGGTCGAAAGAGCAAATTCGACAACTCTCCGGCCTGCGCGGGCTGATGGCGAAGCCACAGAAGAAAATCACCGGGCAGATCGGAGAAATTATTGAGTCGCCGATTCTCTCGAGCTTCCGCGAAGGACTTACGGTGATGGAGTACTTCATCTCCACACACGGCGCGCGCAAGGGGCTGGCCGATACCGCGCTGAAAACGGCCGACGCGGGATATCTGACGCGCCGTCTGGTCGATGTCGCTCAAGACGTCATCATCAATGAAATCGACTGCAGCACGATTCTGGGCCTGAACACCTCAGCGCTCAAAGAGGGTGAAGAGGTCATCGAATCGTTGCAGGATCGCATCCTGGGACGTGTGGCGCTCGAAGATGTAATCGACCCCATCACCGGCGAGCTGCTCGCCAGGGGCGGTGAGGAAATTACCGAGAAGGAAGCTGAGGCGATCGAGGAATCGGGCGTCGATGCGGTCCGGATTCGATCGGTGCTCACCTGCGAGTCACGCCAGGGTGTCTGCGCCAAGTGCTACGGACGCAATCTCGCGCTTTCCGGGATGGTCGATTTGGGCGAGGCGGTGGGTGTGATTGCCGCGCAATCGATCGGCGAACCGGGCACGCAGTTGACACTTCGCACCTTCCACATCGGCGGCACGGCCGCGCGCATCGCTGAGCAATCGCGTGTGTTGGCCAAATCGGCCGGCAAGGTGGTCTTCAAAGACGTGCGCACGGTCGACGGGCCCGAGGCGCGACCGGTGGTCATCTCACGCGAGGGCGAACTGCAGCTCGTCGACGCCGAGGGACGCGTCCGCTCGCGCTACAACGTGCCCTATGCATCCACCCTCCACGCGGCCGAGGGCGACGAAGTGGAGCGCGAGAGCGTGCTCTTTGAGTGGGACCCCTACACCTCGACAATCGTCACCGACCGTCCCGGAATCGTCAAATTCGAGGACATCATCGACGGCTTGACGCTTCGCGAGGAACTGGACGAGACGACCGGTTTGCGCCAGCGCGTCATCGTCGAGCCGCGCGAACGGCGCGAGCGCACCCCGTTGCCGAAAATTCTCATCATGCACCCGAAAAATCCGACCAAGCCGGTGGCATCCTACTCGGTGCCGACCGGTGCGCATTTGAATACCTACGACAGCGCCGAAGTCTCGGCGGGCGCGGCCATCGTGAAGATCCCACGCGCAATTTCCAAGACACGCGATATCACCGGCGGTCTGCCGCGCGTCGCGGAGCTCTTCGAAGCGCGCCGTCCACGCGACCCCGCGATCGTCACCGAAATCGACGGCATCGTCGAATTCGGAAAAATCGTCCGCGCACAGCAGCAGGTCCTGGTCAAGGGTGAACACGAAGAGACCAAGGAGTATCTCATTCCGCATGGCAAACACATGCACGTGCACGGCGGAGATCGTGTCCACGCCGGTGACCGACTCTGCGAAGGCTCGATTGACCCGCACGACATCCTCCAGATCAAAGGCGTCAACGAGGTGCAGGAGTATCTCGTCAACGAGATTCAGGAGGTCTACCGACTGCAGGGCGTAAAGATCAACGACAAACATATCGAAGTGATCGTCCGGCAGATGCTGCAGAAGGTCCGCGTCGATTCCCCGGGCGACACCAACTTCCTTGAAGGTGAAGTGGTCGACCGCTATGCCTTCCGTGACGAGAACGAGTCGGTCATCATGGAAGGCGGCGAACCCGCGACCTTTCAGCCGCTGCTTTTGGGCATTACCAAGGCGTCCCTCTCCACGGAATCGTTCATCTCGGCGGCGTCGTTCCAGGAGACAACCAAGGTGCTGACCGAGGCGGCGGTATCCGGCAAGACCGATACGCTGCGGGGATTAAAGGAGAACGTCATTATCGGGCACTTGATCCCAGCCGGAACCGGACTGGAGGGGTACCGGGCAATCGAGATTCCTCCCGAAGAGATGCCGTACGAGCCGCCCGAAGAGGAATCCGAAGAAGAACTCAGCGTTTTTGAGCATAAGGCGTAGGTACCGCCGCTTGGCCGAAGCGGGGTCGTTGTTGACTTTTGCCACGGATTGTGTATTCTGCCGGTCTGCCGTGACGCCGATGCGGCGTTTCCGGCAACAGTGAGGACATAAGTGCCGACGATTAGTCAGCTTATTCGCAAGGGCCGCAGGCGCCAGCGGGACATGTCGGGAACCCCGGCGTTGAAATCCTGCCCACAAAAGCGCGGAGTGTGCACACGCGTCTATACGTCGACGCCGAAGAAACCGAACTCGGCGCTTCGCAAAGTTGCGCGCGTCCGCCTGACGAATCGGATTGACGTCACCGCATATATCCCCGGCGAAGGGCATAACCTGCAGGAGCACTCGATCGTCCTGATTCGCGGCGGCCGTGTCAAAGACCTCCCGGGCGTGCGCTACCATATCATCCGCGGAACGCTCGACACGGCCGGCGTCGCCGACCGCAAGCAGGGTCGTTCGAAGTATGGCACCAAGCGTCCCAAGAAATAATCACGCACACGTCATCTGACCACATCGGAGCAAACGATCCATGCCGCGCCGTAAATCCGTAGCCAAGCGAATTGTCCTGCCGGACCCGAAGTACAAAGACATCTCGGTCCAGCAGTTCATCAACGGGCTGATGGGACGGGGGAAGAAGTCCGTGGCCGAGCGCATTCTATATGATTCCTTCGGCATGATCGAGCGCGACGCGCAATCCCCGGGCCTGGATGTTTTCAAGAAGGCGATGGACAATGTGCGCCCGCTGCTGGAAGTCAAGTCGCGTCGCGTCGGCGGTGCAACCTATCAGGTCCCCGTCGAGGTCCGTCACGCGCGGCGCACGGCGTTGGCGATTCGATGGCTGATTCAGTACGCGCGTGAACGCAAGGAGCATTCCATGGCCGAAAAGCTCGCGGCCGAACTGCTGGCGGCGTCCAAACGCGAAGGCGGCGCGATCAAAAAACGGGAGGATACGCACCGGATGGCGGAGGCCAACAAGGCATTCGCCCATTTCCGCTGGTGAACCGGGACGTAAGCGCGTCTGGACTGGCCAGGCGTGGATGGGGTTCATGCGAGGATGAATTCGGCGCCGGAGCGCCGTTGACGATATACATGCCGTACCGTTGCTATCACGCACCGTAACGAGCGGTCGCCCGGGTCAAGATCGTGACCCCCGCTGCCCCGCGTGAGTCCGACGGCCGGCGGGGGGCTTTTTTTATGGAAGCCAACATCGACATCAGCAAAATCCGCAACATCGGGATTGCCGCGCACATCGATGCCGGCAAAACGACGACCACCGAGCGGATTCTCTACTACACCGGCAAAACCCATCGGCTGGGCGAAGTCCACGACGGCGCCGCGACCATGGATTGGATGGAGCAGGAGAAAGAGCGGGGCATCACCATCACATCCGCCGCCACCACTTGCGAATGGCACGACCATTACATCAACATCATCGACACGCCGGGCCATGTCGATTTCACGGTCGAAGTCGAACGCTCGCTGCGCGTGCTTGACGGTGTCGTGGCCCTCTTCTGCGCCGTGGGCGGCGTGGAGCCGCAGTCGGAAACCGTCTGGCGTCAGGCCGACCGGTACCACGTGCCGCGCATCGCCTACGTCAACAAAATGGACCGCGTCGGCGCCAACTTCCTGGAAGCGGTCGAGATGATGCGCGAACGGCTCGGCGCCAACGCCATCCCGATCCAGTTGCCCGCGGGCGAGGCGGAGTTGTTCACGGGTATCATCGATCTGATTGACATGAACTTCCGCGTCTATCACGACGAAACCAGCGGCGCAACCTTCGAGGACCTCCCCATTCCGGAATCCCTGTTGGAGAACGCCAGGAAACACCGCGAACATCTGCTCGAGGCGATCTCCGACTACGACGATCGGTTATTGGAGAAATTCATACACGACGAACCGATCCGACCGGACGAGGTCGTGCGCGCGGTCCGTCGGGCCACCATCGACACCAAGATCATGCCTGTGCTCTGCGGTTCGTCGTTTAAAAACAAGGGCGTGCAGAAGCTCCTGGATGCGGTTCTCGCATTCCTGCCGTCGCCGGTTGATTTGCCGCCGGTCATCGGCTACAACGTCGACACCGGTGAGAAGATCGAGCGTCACCCCCGCAACGATGAGGCGTTCTCGGCGCTGGCATTCAAGATCATGACCGATGCCTACGTCGGTCGGCTCACGTATATCCGCGTCTACTCGGGACTCATCAAAGTGGGCGATTCAGTCCTCAATGCCGCCACGAGCAAGAAGGAGCGCGTGGGCCGCATCATGGAGATGCACGCCAACAAACGCGAGGAACTCACGGAAGCGGGGGCGGGCCAGATCGTCGGCGTCATCGGCCTGAAGAACTCGACCACCGGGCACACCCTGTGCGACCCCAAGCATCCGATCCAGTTGGAGCTGATGGTCTTCCCGGAGCCGGTGATATCGGTTGCGATCGAGCCGAAATCAAAGGCCGATCAGGATCGTCTGACATCCGCACTCTCGAAGCTGGCCGAGGAAGATCCGACCTTCAAGATCAAAGTCGACGAGGACACGGGCCAGACCATTATCTCCGGAATGGGAGAGTTGCATCTGGAGATCCTCATCGACCGCATGCTGCGCGAGTTCGGCGTCACGGCCAATGTGGGCCGCCCGCAGGTCGCCTTCAAAGAGGCAATCTGCAAACCGGCCGATGCGGAGATCCGCTACGTCAAGCAGACCGGGGGCCGCGGCCAGTTTGCGCATGTGGTGATGCACTTCGAACCGGGTGAAGCCGGTGCGGGCCTGGTATTTGAAAACAAGATCGTCGGCGGCTCGATTCCGAGGGAATATATCCCATCTGTCGAACGCGGCATTCGCGATTCGATGGAGCGCGGTGTTCTCGCCGGATACCCACTGGTCGACATCAAGGCGCAGTTGGTCGACGGCTCCTACCACGAGGTCGATTCATCCGACATCGCGTTTCGCGTGGCCGGTTCGATGGCGTTCCAGCAAGCGGCCAGGAAGGGCGATCCGGCTCTCCTGGAGCCAATGATGGACATCGAAGTCGTGCTGCCCGAGGAGTACTTGGGGGACGTTATCGGGGATCTGAACTCGCGCCGGGCCAAGATTCACGGGATCGGCATGCGCGGACAGGCCAAGCTGGTTTCAGCCACGGCCCCGCTCAAAGAAATGTTCGGCTACGCGACGCGGCTTCGGTCGCTCTCCCAGGGCCGGGCTACGTATACGATGGAGTTTTCGCATTACGAAAGGGTCCCGGCGAAGATGGCCGAAACGATCCTCGCAGGCGTCGGAAAGGGTTAAGTCGCGGGCCGCATCGGGGAAAAAATCGCTTGCGGCTGAAGGGGTTGTGCATATCTTGTGTCTCTTTTCGCCTCTTGGGTCGTTTTTGGACGTCAGGAGCAACTGAGGTTCTCAAGGAAGGGATTTGGGGTTGGAGCCCGGTCAAAAAATCCGCATTCGATTGAAAGCGTACGATCACCGCTCGCTGGATAAGTCCACGCAGGAGATCGCGCGCACCGCGATGCGCACCGGTGCGCGGATCGTCGGACCGATTCCGCTCCCCACCAAGCGCAGCGTCTACACCGTGCTGCGCTCGCCCCATGTCGACAAGAAATCGCGTGAGCAGTTCGAGACGCGCATCCACAAGCGGCTGATCGACATCATCGAGTCCAGCCCCCAGACCGTCGACGCGCTGATGAAGCTGGAGCTGCCGGCCGGCGTTGACGTGGAAATCAAAGTCTGAGACACAATCGGGATCAGCTGATGCGGCAGATCATGGGATTCAAACAGGGAATGGCGCGCGTGTTTCGCGCAAATGGCGACATCGTGCCCGTGACCGTGATCGTGGCCGGGCCGTGTCCCGTCGTACAAGTCAAAGACGTCGCTCACGACGGCTACCACGCATTGCAGATCGCCGTCGGCGAAATCCGCAAAACACTGGTCAATCGCCCCATGGCCGGTCACTTCAAATCCATTGAACCCAAACGTCACCTCCGTGAAGTTCGCTTCGCGGAAGCGCCGGAGAAGGCCGTCGGCGATGTGCTGACGGTCGATCAATTCAGGCCGGGTGATCGGGTCGACGTCGTCGGGGTGTCCAAGGGGCTCGGATTTCAGGGGGCCGTGCGACGCCACGGATTTGGTGGCGGATCGACTACACACGGACAATCGGATCGACGACGTGCGCCGGGATCGGTCGGCAGTTCATCGTATCCGTCGCGCGTTTTCCGCGGACAGCGGATGGCGGGACACATGGGAAACGTGCGGGTCACGGTGCGCAACATGGAAGTCGTCGACGTGCGACCCGAAGAAAACCTCATCCTGTTGGGCGGAGCAGTCCCGGGAAAGTGCAACGCGCTGATTACGATCCGCGAGATCAAAAAGGCATGATCGAGCCGGGTATCACAGTGAACAACGCCGCGCCGGTGACGGCCGAATCATTCGACGCCCACGGGACGAGAACCGGGTCGGTCGCATTGCCCGAGGAGATCTTCGGACAGACGCCGCACCGTGCGTCGTTGCATGCCTACGCGAAGATGTACCAAACCAATCAGCGCCAGGGTACGGCTAAGACGTTGACGCGTGCCGAGGTTTCCGGCGGCGGGATCAAGCCGTGGCGGCAAAAGGGGACCGGGCGCGCCCGGGCCGGGTCGAATACCTCGCCCTTGTGGGTGGGCGGCGGCATCGTGCATGGGCCGCGTCCCCACAAGCACCATGAAAAGTTGCCGCGCCGCGTGCGCCGCCTGGCATTGGTCTCGGCGCTGTCGTTGAAAGCGCGCGAGGGAAATATCCGTGTGTGGGCACGCGAAGAGTTGAATGCTCCCAAGACAAAGAGCGTCAACGAAGCGTTCGCCAGGATGGGGGTCGCCGCGAAACGGACGTTGCTTCTCGACGAGGGGTCAGTGCCGAACTTCGCCAAGTCGTGCCGCAACATCCCCTGGCTGACACACCGTCGTGCCGATCTCGCCAATGCGTATCAGGTCATGCGCGCAAAAGAATTGGTTCTGTCTCCTGACGGACTCAGGCGATTGACGGAGGCGATCGGGGTCGAATGAAATACGATCCGCGCCATATCGTGCTGCGCGCGCTGACCACGGAGAAAAGTCTCAACCTCCGTGAGAGTCAACATTGCTATGCCTTTGAGGTCGCCGCCGATGCCAACCGTTTGGAAATCGGACGCGCCGTCGCGGAACTCTTCAAGGTTGAAGTGACCGACGTGCGCACGATGAACGTGCGCGGCAAAACCAAGCGTCTGGGACGATTCGAAGGAAAGCGGCCGGCCGGCAAGAAGGCGTATGTGACCATCCGTCCCGGTGGGCACATCGAACTGTTCGAAAAGACATAAGGAATCGACGGAAGCGATGGCGATTAAGAAATTCAAACCGACCACTCCGGGATTGCGGCACCGCAGCATCCCCGTTTTCGACGAGATCACCACGTCGAAACCGGAGAAGTCGCTGCTTCTGCCGCGCAAACGGACTGGCGGCCGCAACAACAAGGGTCGGGTCACGGCGTTTTGCCGCGGCGGCGGCCACAAGCGTTTTCTGCGACTGATCGACTATAAGCGCGACAAGCACGGCGTTCCGGGGCGCGTCGCGACGATCGAATACGATCCGAATCGTTCCGCCCGGATCGCGCTGTTGCACTATGCGGATGGCGAGAAACGGTACATGCTCGCACCCGATGGGCTGAAGGTCGGTACGACCGTTGTTTCGGGTCCGTCGGTCGAGCCGGAAGTCGGTAATGCCATGCCGCTGGCACAGATTCCGCTCGGACTTGCAGTGCACAATGTCGAGATGCGCGAGGGCAAGGGCGGCCAGATGGCGCGCTCGGCCGGATCGCAAGTCATCGTAGCGGCGCGCGAGGGCGGCATGGTCCACCTGCGGTTGCCATCCGGTGAAGTTCGCCTGGTGCGGGAGCAGTGCTTCGCCACGATCGGCCAGGTCGGCAATCTCGACCATGAGAATATCAGTCTGGGCAAGGCCGGCGCCAGTCGCTGGCGCGGACGCCGCCCCAGCGTGCGCGGCGTCGCCACCAATCCGGTCGATCATCCGATGGGCGGAGGAGAGGGAAAATCGTCGGGTGGACGCCACCCCTGCACACCGTGGGGAAAGAAGACCAAAGGTCTGAAGACCCGGCGCAAGCGGAACTTAAGCAATCGGTACATCGTCAAGCGCCGCGGCAAGAAGACGGGCGGGGTCTAATCAACAGTTTGTGGAACTGCGATTGAAGATATGGCACGTTCGCTGAAAAAAGGTCCGTTCATCGATGAAAATCTGATGGGCGTCGTCGAACAACTCAATGCGCGCGGTGACAAGCGCGTCATCAAGACATGGGCGCGCCGGTCAACGATTCCGCCGCAATTCGTCGGGCACACGATCGCGATTCACAATGGCAACAAATTCATTCCGGTCTATGTGACCGAGAATATGGTCGGACACAAACTGGGCGAGTTTGCGCCGACGCGGACGTTCCGCGGGCACAGCGAAAAGAAGACGGAGAAGACGACGGGGCCGGCGCACAAGTAGCACGGTCCCGAATCTGTTGACGTTCATGGAAGGCATGGCACGAGCACGATTTCTGCGGGGCTCCGCGCGCAAGATGCGGCGCGTCGCCGCATTGGTGCGCGGAATGAATGTCGACCACGCGACGGCGCTGTTGAAGCAGCTGCCCAAACGCGCGGCGCGGCCCCTGGCGAAAGCCATCCACGCGGCGCGCGCCAACGCGTTGCAGATCGAGGGAACGGCGCACCATCGCGCCGAGGATTTCGTCGTCGCCGATATTCGGATCGATGGCGGCCCGATCATGCGACGCATCCGCGCCGTGGGCATGGGACGCGCCTATCGGATCCGCAAACGGCTCTGCCATTTGCGCGTTGTCGTCTCCGATGAGGTGGCAACGACGGCCGGCGGGCGCCGGGCAATCCGCTCCGCCCAAAAGGCCGCGCCCGAAACGGTAGTGGCCGACAAAGTCCAGGAGTAACCTTCGGACACCCGGTGTCCGCTGCTGATTCGCAGTTTCGGAGGAGCGTTGGGACAGAAGACCAATCCAATCGGCTTTCGCGTCGGAGTCATTCGCGGCTGGTCGTCGAAGTGGTTCACAGAGCGCAACTACGCCGACCTGCTCATTGAAGATATCAAGATCAAGAAGTACATCAGTCGCCGCTTGAACAACGCCGGCATCGCCAAAGTCGAAATCGTCCGCGCGCCGAAACGCGTGACCGTCGACGTGCACACCTCGCGTCCGGGGATCGTCATCGGCCGCAAGGGCGCCGAGGTCGACAAACTGCGCGAGGAGCTCCAGCTCCTGACCAAGAAGGATATCACCGTCAACATCATCGAGGTCAAGCAGCCGGAGTTGCACGCCCAGTTGGTCGCCGATTCGGTCGCGCGTCAACTGGAAGGGCGCATCTCGTTTCGCCGCGCAATGAAGAAGTCCCTGGCGGCAACGATGAAGATGGGCGCACTGGGGATGAAGATCGAATGCGGCGGACGCTTGGGCGGCGCGGAAATCGCCCGCACGGAAAAATACAAGGACGGACGCGTCCCGTTGCACACGTTGCGCGCGGACATTGATTTTGCCCGATCCACCGCTCACACGGCGTCGGGGACCATCGGCGTCAAGGTGTGGATATTCAAAGGTGAAGTGCTGACCGCATTCGGCGAGGAACAGAAAGAGGGCGAAGAGGCGCCGATGCTCGGCCGCCAGCGCAAAACCGCCAAGACGCGTCGCCCGGGACAGCGGTCGCGCCGTAAGCGTCCCGACGAACGACGCGCCGCCGTCGGGGCGGCGGACAGCGAAGGCGACGCCGATTCCAGCGCAGACGAGGACGAAACGTAAGCCATGCTGTCGCCCAAACGCGTCAAGTATCGCAAGCAAATGCGCGGACGCCGCCACGGCAAGGCGTACCGCGGCGCAACGGTTGCGTTCGGGCAGTTTGGATTGAAAGCATTGGAACCGGCGTGGATCAGCAACAAACAGATCGAAGCAGCGCGTGTGGCCCTGACGCGTCGCATCAAGCGCGGCGGCAAAGTCTGGATACGCATATTCCCGCACAAGCCCGTCACCGTCAAACCCGCCGAAACGCGCATGGGAAAGGGCAAGGGCAACCCGGAGTTCTGGGTTGCGGTGGTCAAGCCGGGACGCGTCCTCTTCGAGTTGGAAGGAATCTCCGAGCCACTGGCGCAGCAGGCGCTGCGTCTGGCCGCCGACAAGCTGCCGCTGAAGACACGGTTCGTTAAGGCGCACGGCGTCGGCACAACATAGCGGAACGATCGATGGAACACTTGAAATCCGATCGCTTGCGGGAAATGTCCGAGGAGGAACTGGGACGGCAACTGCGTGACGTCCAGGAGGAGATCTTCAACTTACGCATCCGTCGCTCGCTCCAGCCGCCCGATAATCCGCTGGTGCTGCGGCATCTCCGTCGGCAAATCGCCCGCATCAAGACCGTGATGAACGAGGCGAAACGCGGAATCGTCACGTCCGGAAAACAGAAGGCATAGGATACGGGTTTGAGCATGCCAAATGAATCGTCGCGCGCGCAGCGCAAGACACGCGTCGGGATCGTCGTCTCCAACAAGATGCAAAAGACGATTGCCGTAAAGATCGACCGGACCCTGATCCATCCTGAATACGGCCGCGTCGTGCGCACCTCCAGCAAAGTTCTGGCGCATGATCCGGACGGGCGTGCCGGGATCGGCGACCGCGTGATGCTCATGGAGACCCGCCCGTTGTCAAAAAACAAGTGTTGGCGTCTGATTGAAGTATTGGAGAAAGCGAAGTAGGAGCTGCCGTCACGCGGATGATTGCCGCCATTCGGGACCAGAGCGATGATTCAGGAATACAGCCGACTCAATGTCGCCGACAATTCGGGCGCGAAAGTCATCATGTGTTTTCGCGTGCTCGGCGGGACGCGCCGCCGTTATGCGAAGATCGGCGACGTAGTCGTCTGCTCGGTCAAGGAGGCGATCCCCGGCGGCACGGTGAAGCGCAAAGAGAAATGCAAGGCGGTCATCGTGCGCACCACGCGCCCGGTGCGACGCAGCGACGGTTCATACATTCGGTTTTCCGACAATGCGGCGGTTATCATCAATGAGGCCGGAGAACCGCGCGGCACCCGCATCTTCGGACCGGTCGCGCGCGAACTGCGCGAAAAGAATTATATGAAGATTGTCTCGCTGGCCCCGGAGGTGCTTTAATCAACGGCGCGAGGGACGAATACGATGCGATTGAAATTCAAAAAGGGCGACACCGTCGAAGTGATCGCCGGCAGCGACAAGGGAAAACAGGGAAGAATTCTGCGCGTGTTCCCCAAGAAGTCGCGCGTGGTCGTCGAGGGGATCAATGTCATCAAACGGCACACGCGTCCGACGCAGAGGAATCCCAAAGGCGGGATCGTCCAGAAGGAAGCGCCCATTCACGTATCCAATGTGCGCGTCGCGTTGTAAGGGAAGTGGAAACGACTGATGGCGAATAAGAAAGAACCGGCGAAGCCCAAGTCTAAAGCGGACGCCAGGGCCAAAATGGAGCCCGGGGCCCAAGTGGCGCCGCGCATTCCCCGGCTCAAGGAACGCTATGACCGCGAAGTCGCCCCGAAGCTCAAGGAGCAATTCGGGTTTACCAGCATCATGCGCGCGCCGAAGCTGGACAAGATTGTGATCAATCAGGGGCTGGGCGAGTCGATTGCCAATCCCAAGGTGCTGGAGGCCTCGGCGACGCAATTGGGTCAGATCACCGGACAGAAAGCGACCGTGCGCAAGGCGCGCAAATCGATCTCGAACTTCAAGCTGCGCGAGGGCGTTCCCATCGGGTGCGCCGTCACGTTGCGCGGACCGCGCATGTATGAATTTTTCGACCGTTTGACGAACGTGGCGCTGCCGCGCGTCCGCGACTTCCGCGGCGTGCCCACCAAGTCATTTGACGGCCGTGGCAATTACACACTGGGGGTTCGTGAGCAGATCATCTTCCCCGAGATCGATTATGACAAAATCGAGAAGGTGCGGGGCATGAACATCACGATCTGCACGACCGCCCGAACCGACGAGGAAGCGCTCGCGCTGCTCCGACTGATGGGGATGCCGTTTCGGCAGGTCTGAGGCCGGCGAACGGATTGGAACGCTGAAGCGATGGCAAAGAAGTGTCTGATCATCAAGCAGCAACGCACACCGAAGTTCAAAGTGCGCGCATACAACCGCTGCCGCGTCTGCGGACGCCCGCGCGGCTACTTGCGCCGCTTCGGCGTGTGCCGGATTTGTTTCCGCTCGCTGGCGTTGCAGGGGGACATCCCCGGCGTCGTCAAGGCGAGCTGGTGACGCCGGCATCGGGAGAATACGAATGGCAGTGACCGATCCCATCGCGGATTTATTGACGCGCATCCGCAACGCGTCGTCAGCGGGACACAAGCGTCTCTCGCTGCCGTCCTCGAAACTCAAACGAGAAGTCGTGCGGGTGCTCAATGATGCCAACTTCCTGCGCGGATTCGCCGAGCAGCCCGCGACGCCGCAGAACCAGTTGCTGGTACGCCTGCGGTATACGCCGACGCAGGAGCAGGTCATCAACGGTCTGGAGCGGGTTTCGCGCCCCGGACTGCGTCGATATATCACATGCGATAAGCTGCGCTCGATGAATCGCCAGATGGGGCTGACTGTCGTGTCGACTTCGCGCGGTGTCATGAGCGGACGCCAGGCGGTTGAACACGGAATCGGCGGCGAAATACTGTGCCGTGTGTGGTAACGAGCGAGCCGATACCATGTCGAGAATAGGCAAATCTCCGGTCCCGATTCCCCGTGGCGTCACGGTCGCCGTTGACGGATCGACCGTACGTGTGAAAGGGCCCAGGGGAGAATTGTCCCGACCGATTCAGCATGGGATGCGTGTCCGCGTCGAAGACAGTCAGGTTCTCGTGGAGCGGCCGTCCGACCATCGCCGCGACCGCGCCTTGCATGGATTGACCCGGGCACTGATCGCGAACATGGTCACCGGTGTCAACGACGGTTTCCGGAAAGTACTGGAGATCATCGGAGTCGGATTCCGCGCAGAATTGGTCGGCAAGAAGCTCAATTTGGTGATCGGGTTTTCGCATCCGATCCTGGTCGAGCCGCCTGACGGCATCACATTCGTGGTCACCAACCCGACACGCTTTGAAGTGCAGGGTGCCGAGAAGGAACTGGTCGGCGAGATGGCGGCGATCATCCGCCGCTTCCGTCCGCCGGAACCGTACAAGGGTAAGGGCATTCGTTACGAGGGCGAGCAGATCCGACGCAAGGCCGGCAAGAGCGCGGCATAGTCGCTGATCGAGCGGCCCAAGGTGAACCCGTGAACCGCACAGGGCTCAAACAGAAACGACAAAAGAGACGGCGTCTTCACGTCCGGCATGATATTTCCGGATCTGCGGAGCGCCCCCGTCTGACCGTTCACAAGACGTTGCGAAACGTTATCGCCCAGGTGATCGACGACTCGACCGGGCGCACGCTGGCCTATTGGTCGACCTTGTCGAACGGGAATGTGGAATCCGGCGGGACCAAGACCGAGGCCGCGCGCCGTGTCGGTAAAAGAATTGCCGAGTTGGCCAGGGAAAAGGGAATCGAAACGGTCGTCTTCGATCGCAACCAATACATCTATCACGGGCGCGTCAAGGCCGTGGCCGAAGGTGCGCGCGAAGGTGGACTGAAGTTCTAACCTGAACGAATGGCGTGCGTCTGCGGGCGCCCACTCGTTTGCACAAACGGAGAGATAACGACTTGTGGCGTGGCGCTCCTGATACCGGCGAACTGCTCGAAAAGGTGATCTACATCAACCGCGTGGCCAAGGTGGTCAAGGGCGGACGACGCTTTTCCTTTACGGCTCTTGTCGCCACGGGCGATCGCAAAGGCAAGGTCGGCGTGGGGCTGGGCAAGGCCAGTGAGGTCGCCGAGGCGATCCGTAAAGGGCTGGAATCCGCCAAGAAGTCGATGGAAGAGATTGACATTAGGAATGGCACGATCGCCCATCAGGTTGTCGGGCGGTCGGGCGCGGCGCGTGTCATGATGCGCCCGGCTTCGGCGGGCACCGGCGTGATCGCCGGCGGCGCGGTACGGGCCGTACTGGAGTCGGCCGGCGTGCAGGACATTCTGACTAAGTCGCTGGGATCTCAGAATCCCCAAAATGTCGTCAAGGCGACGATGGAAGGCCTGTTGCGGCTGCGTAAAATCGAGAAGCTGTCGAAGTTCCGCATGAAAACGTTCGAAGACGGCAACAAAAAGGCGGCACCGTCAGAGCAGACCCCGCCGGAGGTCGCACAATTCGCCTCGGATGCGCCTGAGGGCGAGTAGCGGACATCTAATACCTTTATGAGCGGCAAATTGAAAATCACCTACATCCGGTCGACCATTCGTGGCACGGTCAGGCACAAGCGGACCATCAAGGCGCTGGGGTTCCGCAAGCTGTATCAGACCGTTGAGCACGGCGACACACCCACGATTCGCGGAATGATCCGCACCGTGGCGCACCTGGTCAAGGTCGAGCCGACGTAAGCAGAACGCGAGTCCCGTATGAGTGAAATCCTGTCGACATTGACGCCTCCCGCCGGTTCACGTCGCAAACGCAAGCGCGTTGGACGCGGTCCCGGCTCGGGGCATGGAAAGACCTCCGGACGCGGGCACAAGGGACGGTATGCCCGCTCGGGGAGCGGGTTGATGGTGCACAAAGAAGGCGGCCAGATGCCGCTGTATCGACGCCTTCCCAAGCGTGGATTTTACAATCACTTCCGCGTCGAATACCAGGTCGTCAATCTTGACGCCTTGGCAGCCCAGGAGTCGGTCAGCACATTCGATGTGCCGACTCTGCGCCGACTCCGTCTGATACGGTTTGCCGACCGTCCGGTGAAGATTCTCGGACGCGGCGATATCGGCCGCGCCATCAATGTCTCCGCACACGCCTTCGCGCGTTCGGCGCAGGAGAAGATTGCCTCGGCGGGCGGGCGCTGCCAGACGATCACGACGAAGACACCCGCGACGGCGGGGAAGAAGACCGCCTGATCATCGGCAACACCGGATCGGGCTATTGAGTTTTCGGGGGTAAGAGATCAATCGTGCTCGGCGCATTCGGCAATATATTCAAAGTTGAGGAGTTGCGTCGCCGTGTGCTCTGGACGGTCGGCATACTCATTGTCTACCGCGTGGGCGGCAGCATCCCGACTCCCGGCGTCGATGCCCAGGCGCTGGGAGCGTTTTTCGCCACCGCCGGCAATACGCTGTTCGGCCTCTACGACATGTTCGTCGGCGGCGCCTTCTACAAGGCGACGATCTTCGCCTTGGGCATCATGCCGTACATCTCGGCCTCAATCATCATCCAGTTGCTCGGATCCGTCATCCCGTACTTCCAGCGTCTCCAGAAAGAGGGCGAGGAGGGCCGGCGCAAGATCACGCAGTACACGCGGTACGGAACAGTGTTGTTGGCCGCCCTGCAGGCGTTGGGCACCGCCATCTTCCTCGAGTCGATCAACGCCGGACAGGGAGTGCCGGTGGTGCCGGTGCCCGGATGGGGATTTAAGTTCATTGCCATCATCACGTTCACTTCGGGGACGATCTTCATCATGTGGCTTGGCGAGCAGATCACCGAGCGCGGAATCGGCAACGGAATTTCGCTGATCATTTTCATCGGCATCATCGCCCAATTCCCCTCGGCGATCTTCTCCGAAATCGGGGAAGTGATGGCGGGACGGCGCGGCTTGTTTACCGAGTTGTTCCTGGTCGCCTTTATGGTGGTCGTGGTGGCTGCGATTGTTCTGGTCACACGTTCGCAACGACGCATTCCGGTCCAGTATCCCAAGCGGGTCGTCGGGCGGAAGGTCTACGGCGGCCAGGCGACGCACATTCCGTTGTCGGTCAATACGGCGGGTGTGATTCCGATCATCTTTGCGCAGTCGATCATGTTTGCGCCGCAGACGGTGCTCTCATTCTTCCCGAATGTCGAGTGGCTGCAGGACGTCGGCAGCTATTTCAATCCCGGCGCCGCGGTGTACTCGATCGTCTACGGCCTGATCATCGTCTTCTTCGCATTCTTCTACACGGCGATCGTCTTCAATCCCGTCGATTTGGCGGACAACATGAAGAAGTACGGCGGGTACATTCCCGGCATCCGTCCGGGACGACGCACGTCGGATTACATTGATCGGGTGTTGACGCGGATCACGCTGCCGGGGGCGATCTTCTTTGCGGTTGTGGCGATCCTGCCCTATCTGATGATCCGGCAGTTGAACGTGCAATACTATTTCGGCGGCACGGGTCTCCTGATCGTCGTCGGCGTGGCGCTCGACACGTTGCAACAAGTCGAGTCGCATCTGATCATGCGGCACTACGATGGGTTTATGAAGCGGGGGCGGATCCGCGGCCGGTCCATGTGATCGCCCCAGGGGATGCGCGCACGATGCGTTGGGTCTTATTGGGTCCCCCGGGTTCCGGTAAGGGGACGCAAGCCAGGAAGCTGGCGGAGACATACCATGTCGAACACCTGTCGACCGGCGACATCCTGCGACGTGAAGTGGCCGAAGACACCCCATTGGGGCAGCAGGCCAGAAGCTACATGGACAGCGGAGAACTGGTGCCTGACGTGCTGATTCTCGACATGATCCGCAAGCGGCTGAGCAATCTGCGAAACGGTTCGGGATACGTGCTCGACGGTTTTCCCCGGACCCAGGCGCAGGCCGAGGCGCTCGATTCGATGCTCGGGGAGCTGGGTCAGACTCTTGATCGGGTGGTGCTGTTTGAAGTCGGGCACGGCGAGATTTCCAAACGTCTCGCCGGGCGAGCCGTCGAGGAGACACGCAGCGATGACAGCGACACCATCGTCGCGCATCGTATCGATGTCTATCGTCGTCAGACGGAGCCGTTGGTCGACTACTACCGTCGCAAGGGCCTGCTGGCGCGACTCAATGGTGAGCGCCCGATCGACACCGTGTTTTCCGAGATTCAACAGTTGGCGACCGCATGATCGTGGTTAAGACAAACGACCAGATTGCCAGGATGAGGCGCGCGGGGCTGTTGGTTGCCCGCACGCTCGATCTGATGGCCGAGCACGCCCAGCCGGGCATCCCGACTCAGACGCTTGACCGGATCGCCGAGGAATTCATTCGTTCACACGGCGGAGAGCCGGCCTTCAAGGGGTATCAGGGGTATCCGGCGACGCTCTGTGTGTCGATCGACGACGAGGTTGTCCACGGCATACCGGGCAGCCGCGTTCTCGAGGATGGGCAGATTGTGTCTATCGATGTCGGGGTACGACTCGATGGGTGGTATGGCGACGCGGCGCGCACGCTCACAGTCGGGCCGGTCTCCTCGGATGCCGAGCGGCTCCTTGGGGTCACCAGCCAGGCATTGGACCGAGCCATCGACCAGGCGCGGGAAGGGAATCATCTGGGCGACATCTCAGCCGCAGTGCAGGAATTGGCGGAAGGACAAGGATTCTCGGTCGTTCGGGAACTGGTCGGCCATGGAATCGGTCAAAAGATGCACGAGGAGCCCCAAGTTCCCAATTATGGCAAGCCCCGCACCGGGCCCCGCCTGGAAGCCGGGATGGTCCTGGCCATCGAGCCGATGCTCAACGCCGGGACGGCGAATGTGAAGTTCGACGACGACCACTGGACCGTCCGCACCTCGGACGGGTCGCTTTCGGCCCACTTTGAGCATACGGTGGCCATTACCGCCACGGGCCCCAGGATTCTGACGGTCAGCAGTGGAGAGGACGCCTGATTTGGCCAAAGAACAGGCCATAACGGTCGAAGGAAAGGTGCTGGAACCGTTGCCGAACGCCATGTTTCAGGTCGAATTGGATAATGGCCACAAAGTGCTCGCGCATATTTCGGGAAAGATGCGAATGCATTATATTAAAATCTTGCCCGGTGATCGGGTGACGCTGGAATTGTCCCCCTACGATCTGTCACGTGGGCGCATTGTGTATCGGTACAAATAGTTGGGTGGTATGGCATGAAGGTTCGAGCATCGATCAAACCCCGTTGCGACAAGTGCAAACTGATCCGGCGGCGCGGCGTGATGCGGATCATCTGCAGCAACCCGCGCCATAAGCAGCGGCAGGGATGAGCGCGACGCCCGGTCGTGGGTGACGAACGGGCCGTCGGCAGGAGGACGTGTGGCACGTATTGCGGGAATCGACATTCCGAAGGAAAAGCGGGTCGTCGTCGGATTGACTTACATCTACGGCATCGGTCGGTCCACTGCCGAAAAGATCCTGGCCGCGACTGGCGTCGATCCGAGCGCGCGTGTCCACAGTCTGAGCGAGGAAGACACCCTCAAGCTGCGGGAAGAGATCGAACGCAACCACCGCGTGGAAGGCGCATTGCGCGGCGAAGTGCAGATCAATATCAAGCGGCTGATCGACATCGGCAGCTATCGCGGCCTGCGTCACCGACGCAATCTCCCGGTTCGCGGCCAGCGCACCAAGACCAACGCGCGCACCCGCAAGGGACCGCGGCGGGCGCTGGGAGCCCGCCGATAGCCGGATCGGTATTTGAGCGTCAACAAGATCACAGGAGCATGACGTGGCGGAACAGCCAAAAAAGAAAAAAGGACGCAAGAAACGGGGACGCGTCGAGCCCAACGGCCGCGTGTTTATTCGCGCCACCTTCAACAACACGATCGTCACGATCACCGACATGAACGGCGAAGTCATTTCGTGGTCGTCGTCGGGACGCCGCGGGTTTAAGGGCTCCAAGAAGAGCACGCCATTCGCCGCGCAGCAGGCGGCCAGCGAAGCGGCCCGTGAGGCGATGGATCTCGGCCTGCGTCGGGTGGATATCAATGTCAAAGGACCGGGTTCGGGACGCGAAGCAGCCATTCGATCGCTCTCAGCGGCCGGATTGCATGTCACGTCCATTCGTGACACAACGCCGATTCCGCACAACGGTTGTCGGCCGCCGAAACGTCGACGAGTCTGAGGCCCCGATCACCGAACGTCAACAACGATTGAGGGAATAGTTCATGGCACGATATACAGGACCAAAAAGCCGGCTGTGCCGACGCGAGGGGGAGCACCTCTTCGGGACCCGCTGCCAGTCCGGCAAGTGTTCGCTCGACAAGGCCCCCGGTGGTCCGGGGCAGCATGGCAGCCGCCCGCGACGCAAGACGTCGGAATACGGCATCCAACTGCGCGAAAAGCAAAAGGTCCGAATCCGTTATGGCGTTCTGGAGCGGCAATTCCGCCGTTACTACCATAACGCCGTCCGTTCCCGGGGTGTGACCGGTGAGTTGTTGCTCGTCACGCTCGAGCGCCGCCTGGACAACCTGGTGTATCGTCTGGGCTTCGCCCCGTCGCGTCCGGCCGCGCGACAGTTGGTGCGCCATCGGCACTTTTCGGTCAACGATCAAATCGTGGATATACCCTCGTATCAGGTCGCGCCGGGTCAGGTCATCAAGGTGCGCGACAAGTCCAAGCGCCTCGACATTATTCATTTGGCACTGCGCGACGGTGGCCGCGGCACCGATTTGTCGTGGCTAAGGGTCGACAAGGCGCGCCTGGAAGGAGAGCTCCTGGCGATTCCGTCGCGGATGGAGATTCCGACGACCGCTCAGGAACAATTGATCGTGGAGTTGTATTCACGCTAAGCCTACAACGACTGGGAGGCAGTGACGCATGAAGTGGAGAGCGCTGACCATGCCGCGGGAAGCGGTGGCCGACGACGGTGTCGGTGACCGCCGCTACGGGCGCTTCTATATCGAACCGCTGGAACGCGGGTTCGGCAACACGATCGGTAACGCGTTGCGCCGGTCCCTGCTGTCATCGATTCAGGGGGCGGCGGTGACGAATGTCCGCATCGAAGGCGTCGTCCATGAGTTCTCGACGATTCCGGGCGTGTACGAGGACGTGACCGACCTGATCCTCAACATCAAGCAAGTCCGGCCCGAATTGATTTCCGACGGGCCCGAAATGCTGGTCCTCGACGTCGAGGAAGTCGGGCGTTACAGCGCGGCGAACATCGAGGGCAATTCAAACGTCAAGATTCACAATCCCGACCTGCACCTCATCGAGCTGACCAAGGCGGCGCGTGTCCGCATCGAGATGGAAGTCACCTCCGGACGCGGCTATGTCATGGCCGAAGGAAATAAGCGTGCCGACGATCCGATCGGTACGATCCCGGTCGATTCGATGTTCTCACCGGTGACCAAAGTCAACTACTCCGTCGAAAACACGCGCGTCGGACAGCGCACCGACTTCGACCGGCTGATCCTGGACGTTTGGACCGACGGCACCATCTCCCCGGCTGATGCGCTGTCGTACTCTTCGAAGATTCTGCGCGATCACTTCCAGCTCTTTGTCACCATCGAAGAGGAGTTCGTCGAGGAGATGTCGCCCGAAATCGACGATGAAACGCTGCGCATCCGCCAGTTGCTCAAGCTGCGGGTCGACGAACTGGAGTTGTCGGTTCGTTCGTCCAACTGCCTGCGGGCGGCCAACATCATGACCCTCGAAGATTTGGTGCGGCGCAGCGAATCGGAAATGCTCAAATACCGAAACTTCGGACGCAAGTCGCTGACCGAGTTGAACGCCATCCTGTCTGAGATGAACCTGCACTTCGGCATGGATGTCGACCGTTACAAGGATCCGCACGAGCATCAGGCGGTGGAATCGCTCGCCTGACACACGGGACTATCAATATCATGAGACACGGCCGCACCATACGCAAACTGGGACGCACAGCGGCGCATCGTCGCGCGATGCTGGGGAACATGGCTTCGTCGTTGTTCCGTGCCAATGCCATCGTAACGACTGTGCCCAAGGCGCGTGTCGTGCGTTCGGTGGCCGAGAAGCTGATCACGCTCGGCAAACGCGGCGATCTGCACGCACGCCGTATGGCGGCGCGGCGCATCAAGGATCGCGGCATCCTGCGACGCCTCTTCGAGGAGATCGCTCCGCAATTCGCCGACCGTCAGGGCGGCTATACCCGTCTGCTGAAGTTGGGGACGCGCAAGGGCGACGGTGCGCAGTTGGCACGCGTCGAGTTGCTGATGCCCGTGACGACCGCGACGCCTGAGTCCGACGATCAGAAGGGCAAGTCGTCAAAGCGGCGAAAGAAGAGCGAGCCCGCCGCGGCCGAAGCTGCGGGGTAGGATCGGCACCCGGAGAAGGCAGTGGGCAATCCGCGAGGGTTGCCCTTTTTTGTTTTGAGTCTGTCGTCACAAGTTGAGACCAGGCCGCATCGCATGCGCAGTATCCTCCATCTGTCGCTGGGCATCATCATCGTCTGCGGGCTTGTCATCCTCGGTTCGATGGGTCTCGTGCGTTCGCGGAATCGCAATCGTGCCGCCACATTTCCTATAGTCCATGCGCTTGAACAACTCGCCGCGGTATCCGACAGCGTCATCGCCCCGGTCGCATCGGCAGAGCAGTGGCGCGATGGATGCCGGCGGCAATTGGAACGGCTGCGATCCGGTGAGATGCCGGTCGATTCGGCGCGCGCCTTTTTTCATGCCTATGCCGACTGCGCCCGAGACGGCATCATGGACACGGAAGAAATCGCGACACTGGGGATTTATGTCGGCATCGCCGCGTCGGCGCCGCTGCAGCCGGTCACCGAGTCGGCCGATTCGTCCGACAGCGTCGATTCGCGATGAAACTGAGTCGGGTTATCGTCATTGTGCTGGACGGCTGCGGCATCGGCGAGGCGCCCGATTCCGAGGCATTCGGCGACTCCGGTTCCAACACGATCGCCAATACCGCCCGTGCTGTCGGCGGTCTGGACTGCCCCAATCTGGGGCGGCTCGGTCTGGGACATCTCAGCGACATCGCGGGCATGACCCCGGACAAAGAGCCATTGGGCTGCTACGGCACGATGCGGGAACAGGCGGCGGGCAAGGACTCGACCTCCGGGCACTGGGAATTGATGGGCGTCACGTTGCGTCGGCCGCTGCCGACCTATTCGGACGGCTTTCCATCGAGTATCATCGATGCGTTCGTCGAGTCGACCGGGCGCCGGGTCGTCGGCAATTGCCCCGCCTCGGGGACCGAAATCATCGCCCAGTGGGGGAAGCGACACATCGAGACCGGAGAGCTGATCGTCTACACATCTGCGGATTCGGTCTTTCAAATCGCCGCCCATGAGGAGATTGTTCCAGTCGAGGAATTGTATCGATGCTGCCGTGTGGCGCGCCGGATTCTCAACGGTCCCCACGCCGTGGGGCGTGTGATCGCGCGTCCGTTTGTCGGTGAGTCGGGACACTTCACACGCACAGAGCGACGCCGAGATTTTTCGCTGGAGCCCCCGGAACCGACGATGCTCGACCTCCTGATGACGATGGGTGTCCCGACCATCGGGATCGGGAAAATCGATGATCTGTTTGCCGGACGCGGGCTATCGGTCAAGATTCACACGCATGACAACCTCGACGGTATGAGCCGGACGCTGTCGGCATTGCGGGATCACCCGCGCGGGCTCATATTCACCAACCTGGTGGAGTTCGATATGACTTGGGGACACCGCAATGATCCGCACGGTTTTGCCGCCGCATTGCGGGGTTTTGACCGGCAGCTTGGCACGTGTCTTCCGATCTTGAACGCAGATGACGCACTCTTCATCGTTGCCGATCACGGCTGCGACCCGACAACCCCGTCGACCGATCACTCCCGCGAACTGGTGCCGTTGCTTGCCTATGGACCCGGCCTGAGACGCGGTGTTGATCTGGGTTGTCGCGATACGTATGCGGATCTGGCGGCCACGATCGGGGAAGTCTTCGGAGTTCCCCACAGAGCGGCGGCGACCAGTTTCCTGGGCGACATCATCCCCCGAATTGCTGAAGCCGAATGATCCACACGCTCTTATGTTGATACCGGCCGACCGACTGAGCGAACTGGAGACACGCGCCATCGCGTTGGCGCGCATGGCGCAGGAATGGGCGCATGCCCCGTACTCGAACAAACTCGTCGGCGCCGCTGTGATAACTGCTGCGGGATCGATCTTCACCGGCTGCAATGTTGAGAATCTGGCCGGAGAACTCGGAGTGTGCGCCGAACGCAATGCCATCGGAGCGGCAATCGCCGCCGGTCATCGTGACTTCAGCACCGTTGTGGTGATCGCGCCCGATGAGCGCCTGTGGCCGCCCTGCAATCTCTGCCGTCCGGTGATCGTTGAGTTTTCCGCCAATCCCTCGGTTCTTCTGATCAGCGGCGAGTCGATCTGGCGCGCACGATTCACCGAATTGGGCGATCGCCCGTTTTCCGCCGACGGGAACAGACCGAACGCATGAAACTGGGATTTGTCGCCGGAACGCTGTGGAACGGCCGTCAGCATGCCGCGCTCGATGGCGCCAAATTGCTGGTCGTGCGCTTTGTTGATCGCGATTTGAAGCCGACCGACGACTATGCCATCTGCGCCGACGCGGTCGGGGCCGGTGTGGGGGAGTGGGTCTTGACCGTGGCCGGTTCGTCGGCGCGACTGACCGAGCGCACGCGACGTACTGCGACCGACAACTCCATCGTCGGAATCGTCGACCAACTCGACATCGATTCAGCGTATCGATATGTCAGCAAGCGCTAAAACCGTCCCATCGCGACGCGTGCTCATCACGGCCGCCGATTTGAAAGGTGTGTCAGACCGGCTGCTTGTTCCGATCAACGCGATTATCACACCGTCCGCGCACGACCAGGCCGCCCAATCCGGTATCACCATCATCCGTGAACAGCGCGTGACTGCTCCGTTGACCGTCAAGCCGGGCCGCCCGACACGCACTGTGACCAGTGTCGCACGTGTCATCGATCATACGAATCTGTCACCTTTGGCGACGCGTGACGACATCGCCTCGCTGTGCGGCGAGGCACGGGATTACCGGTTCGCGTCAGTCTGCGTCAGCCCGCCCCACGTTTCGGGGGCGGCATCTGAGACGCGTGGTACCGATGTCGCCGTCTGCTCCGTGGTGGCATTTCCATTGGGCGCGCATGATTCACAACTCAAGGCATCGGAAGCGCTGGAGTGTGTCAAATCGGGCGCGCGCGAAATCGACATGGTCGCCAACAGCGGGCTTTTGCATTCGGGCGAACTTCGCGCCTACTACGATGACATCGCCCTCGTCCGCCGGGCGATTGGCCGCGAAATCAAACTGAAAGTCATCATCGAAGCGCCGTTGCTCGATGAGTGCGACATCGTGCGTGCGGGTGTGCTGGCGGCCGAGGCGGGCGCTGATTTCATAAAGACTTCAACCGGAGTGTATTCACAGGCGCGCGCGACCGACGTCCACTTGCTCAAACGCGCGCTCGGTTCGCGTGTCCAGATCAAAGCCGCCGGGGGCATCCGCGATGCCCAATCCGCCTGCGCCATGCTCGATGCGGGGGCTGACCGTCTGGGCACGTCGTCGTCGATTGCGATTATGTGGGAGTTGGGGGCGAGATAGTCGCGTCCGACTATTGATGGTCAGATCCGTCTTTTCCGCCGATTCGCGCCGGGATCATGCAGGGGACAGACTTCCATCGTGTCGGCCGAATCCAGATACACTTCCTCGTGTACGCGGTGGCATTGGTCCGACGCGCGGCGATTCGATTCATCGCAGACCGTGGTCAGGATGACGCCGTCGGGGACAGGAAAGTCGCTCGGCGGCAGATCGCGCGTGGCGAACTTCATGATCTCGGTCCAGATCGGCAGGGCGGTCGCCGATCCGGTGCCGGTGTGGTACCCGCCGATCGGCGTCTTCAGATCGTAACCGACCCAGGCTCCGCACGTCACCTGTGGCGTGGAGCCCAGAAACCAATTGTCCATGTACTCGTTCGAGGTGCCGCTTTTTCCGGCGCAGGGGCGTGTAAACCCTCTCGTACGCGCGCCCCGTCCTGTCCCGGTGGGGCCATCCATGACCGATTTGAGCACGTGCAAAACGACGTATGCATTGGGAGATGAGAGCACTTCTTCGCGCTCGGGATTCGTGTGGTCCTCAATGACGCGTCCGAACCGGTCGACGATCTTACGGATCAGCACCGGCCGTGTGCGGATGCCCCGATTAGGAAATGTCGTGTACGCGGCGGTCAGATCGTACAGCGTGACCTCAGAGCTGCCGATCGCCAACGACGGCACCGGCTTCATCGGCGTCGTAATTCCCATCTGCTCGGCCCAGAAGACCGCCCGACGCACGTCGAGCTTGAGCAGCAGCTTGATCGCGATCAGGTTGCGCGACTCCATGTATCCCTGCCGGATCGTGATCGGCCCCTTGAACTGCCGGTCGAAGTTGTTCGGCGCCCATTCTTTTTCCGTGCCCGGAATGTTCATCACGATCGGCGAATCGTAAATCGTGTCGGAGGGCTTAAATCCCGCTTCAACGGCGGCGGTCAGCACGAACGGCTTGAATGCCGAGCCGGGCTGGCGTAGCGCCTGCGTCACACGATTAAACTGGCTCTCCTTGAAGTCGTAGCCGCCGACCATCGCCAGCACGCCGCCTGTCTCGTTGTCGATGACCGTGACCGCGGCCTGAAGCTGCTTGCGCACACGCACCATCTCGCCGGTCGCGGTATCGCGAATCAGATACGTATAGATCGGATCGTCGGCGGGATGCCGCGCTTCAGCAACCGCACGCAGCGAATCGAGACGGACGTGAATCACCTCTTCGGCGACACGCTGCAGCGCCGTGTCGATCGTCGTGTAGATCGACCATCCCTCCGTGTACAGGGCATCGGTCCCGTATGTCTTCTCGATGTAACGGCGCACTTCCTCGGCGTAGTAATCGCCCTGCGATGCGAGGACGGTCTTCTCATTGAGTTCGACGGGTAAAATCTTTAATGAATCGAACGTCGCCTGATCGATGTCGCCGACCGTCAGAAGCGAGCGGTATACGACATTGCGGCGCTTGAGCGCCAGTTCGGGATTTCGTTTGGGCGAATACAACGACGGCGCGGGCAAAAGGCCGATCAGCACCGCGCACTCCGGCAGCGTCAATTCCGATGCATCCTTGCCGAAGTACGTCATCGAAGCGGCCTGGATGCCGTAGGCGCCGGATCCGTAGTAGTTGTGATTCAAATACATCTCGAGGATTTCATCTTTGGCGTAAGTGCGCTCCAGCTTGAGCGCCATCATCCACTCTTTGATCTTGCGTTGGACCGTCTTCTCCGGGGTCAGGAACAACTGGCGCGCCAATTGCTGCGAGATCGTCGAACCGCCCTGGGCGCGTTGCCCCTTCAGGAAATTGATGACCACCGCGCGCATGATCGCCTGCCAGCGCACGCCCCAGTGATCGTAGAACTCGCGGTCCTCGGTGGCCAACAGCGCCCGTGTCAACTGCGGGGGCATGCTCTCATACGGGACCAGGACACGGCGCTCGGTGTAGAACTCATGGACCGGGTTGTCGTCGCGGTCGTAGACCCGTGTCACCAGACGCGGCTCAATGTTGTAGACCGCCTCGATCGGCGGCAGCTCGCCCGCGTAACGGACAAGCGTGACCGTGATCCACCCCGCGACCAGAAACAGAACAATCACCACCGGCCACACGAACGACGCGCGCGTCCACAGCGAACGCCGCCGGCGCATGGGTGGCGACGTCCGGAGACGGTCGGGCAGCCGACGAACCGCGTCGGCCGCGAGATGACGGTTTTGATCGCTGGTCACGCTGGTTTCTACACGTCTTTGGTCGGTTCCGATGCGGCGATTAGTCCCCCAGATGCGAACGTCACTCCGCGCCGCGAGACCGTCAAGGAAAAAGCCCGTGGCGCTGCGACCATGTCGCGCGTATCATGGTCAAGTTGTTCGCGTTTCGACGGTTACTGCCATGGCGATGCGGCCGGTCAAAGAACAATTGGCGATCATTCGTTCCGGGACCGTCGAGGTCATCCCGGAGGATGAGCTCGAACGCAAACTCAGACGCGCCGTCTCCGAGAATCGACCGCTGCGGGTCAAACAAGGATTCGATCCGACCGCACCCGACATCCACCTGGGGCACACGGTCGGTCTGCGCAAGCTCAAACAGTTCCAGGACCTGGGACATCAGATCGTTCTGATCGTCGGCGATTACACCGGCATGGTCGGTGATCCGTCGGGCTGTTCCTCGACACGCCCGCAACTGACCCAAGCCGATGTGCTCCGCAATGCGGAAACGTACCAGAATCAATTCTTCAAGATTCTCGACCGCGGCAAGACCGAGGTGCGTCGCAATGGCGAGTGGTTCGCGAAGATGTCGTTCGTCGAGATCATGCACCTGGCATCGCGCGTGACCGTCGCGCGCATCCTCGAACGCGACGATTTCGAAAAACGCTACCGCGGCGGTGATCCGGTGTCGATCCATGAACTGTTCTATCCGCTTATGCAGGCCTACGATTCGGTCGCGATCAAAGCCGACATCGAAATCGGCGGCAATGAACAAAAGTTCAATCTGCTCACCGGACGGCAGATTCAGCAGGATTATGGCGTCGAGCCGCAAGTGATCCTCACGTTGCCGATCCTGATCGGCACCGATGGGCAACTGCGCATGAGCAAGTCGACCGGCAACTATATCGGTGTCGATGAGCCGCCCGACACCATCTTCGGCAAAACAATGTCGATTCCCGATGATCTCATCGTGTCTTACTTCGAATTGGTCACCGACTCCACGTTGGAGCGGATCGACGAGGTGAAACAATCGCTGCGGTCGGGCGCCAATCCCCGCGACCTGAAGCTCGAGTTGGCCCGAACGCTTGTGCGGATGTATCACGGCGAGGCGGCGGCGAAGAGCGCCCGTGACGGGTTCATCCGACAGTTTTCCGAGCGGCAGGTGCCGCACGAGATCGAGCAGACTGCCATCATCTCGTCGGAGACGCACCTGCCGCTGTCGCGGATCATGGTCGAGGCGGGCGCCGCCAAAAGCACCAGCGAATCCAAACGCAAAATCGAGCAGGGCGGAGTCCGCATCATGTATGATGACGGAGACAGCGCCGATTTCACCTCATTCACCGACCCGCAGGGCACGATCGGCACCGACCGGCCGTTTGTCCTGAACGTGGGCAAACGCTTCTTTAAGCGGATCGCATTCTCCAGGGAATAACGGGGGCACTGATGGAAGGTCTCGACACAATCAACGAAAAGCTCGAACGGCTGCGGAGGTTCCTTTGACATTGATGGTCTGCGCCGACAGATCGCCGACCTCGAAGAGCAAAGTGGATCGAGCCAATTCTGGAACGATGGCCAGGCCGCGCGCAGCACGTTGAAGCAGCTCTCGCGCGCTAAGTTTTGGGTCGTCCGCTACGATTCGTTGCAGCAGCGCCTGCAGGACACCGCAACCCTCTGGGACCTCTCCGAGGAGGAAGCGGACCAATCCGCCAGGGACGAAGCATCCTCCGAGGCCGCCAAACTCACCGGGGATGTCCGCACATTCGAGTTTCAATCGCTGCTCTCCGGCGAAGACGACCAAAACGACTGCCTGATCACGATCCATTCCGGCGCGGGCGGGACCGAATCATGCGACTGGGCCGAGATGCTCCTGCGCATGTACACGCGGTGGATCGAGCGTCGCGGCTTCAGCTACGACACGCTCGACTACACTCCCGGTGATGAAGCCGGAGTCCGATCGGTCACGCTCGAAGTGCAGGGCGATTTCTCCTATGGACACTTGAAGGCCGAGGTCGGCGTGCATCGGCTGGTCCGCATCTCGCCATTCGACGCCAACAAGCGCCGTCACACGTCATTCGCGTCGGTCTTTGTCATCCCCGAGGCCGGGGAAGAAGTCGTCATCGAGATCAAGGATGAGGATTTGCGCGTCGACACGTACCGCGCCTCCGGCGCAGGCGGCCAACATGTCAACAAGACCTCATCGGCCGTGCGCATCACGCACATCCCGACCAACATCGTTGTGCAATGCCAGACCGAACGCTCGCAGCGCCAGAATCGCGAAGCGGCGATGAAAGTCCTGCGCGCGCGGCTCTATCAGCTCGAGAAAGAAAAGGCCGACGCCAAGAAAGCCGAGATGGCGAAAGCCAAGAAAAAGATTGAGTGGGGCAGTCAGATTCGTTCTTATGTCTTTCAGCCCTACCAGATGGTGAAGGATCACCGCACCGGCGTGGAGACATCGAATGTGCAGGCGGTCATGGACGGCGACATCGACGATTTCATCGAAGGGTTCCTCAGCCACGGACAGGCCGGAGTCATGACTGTCCCGCAGGCGGAATCGTAAACGATTGAGCTTATTGAGAGGAATTGGCCATGATTCCAATCTTTCCCTCACCCGTCCCTCCGTCCCGCGCACTGCTGTGTTCGGGACTCGGGACGACCTCTCTGCCTCGTCTTCGTATGGGACCCAGGGACACAGGGACACAGGGAGAGTTTAAAAGCTTCTGCTCCCTCTCCAATCGGGAGAGGGCAGGGGTGAGGGAAACCGCAGCCGTACCCAAAGCGAGATCATGAGACCGAGTCCATGTCGCACACAGCACCATCGTCACTGGATGAAGAGGCGACCGACAATATGATGAATCCCCTGCAACACATCCGCGAGCGGGCGCGACGGATCAAAGCGCGCATCGTCCTGCCCGAGGGGACCGATCCCCGCGTGATCATGGCCGCGCGATCGCTCGCGTCCGAAGAAATCGCGCAGGTCACGTTGCTGGGCGATGAACGCGCTGTTCGTCAAGCCGCCGAAGCCGAACACTTGTCTCTGCGCAAAGTGACCATCATCGATCCGGCGTTGTCGCCGCAATTGGCCGAGTATGCCGCCGAACTGCGCAAGCTGCGTCCCGACCAATTCCCGACCGACGACACGGCGCGCACACAAGCGGCCGACATCCTCTGGTATGGAGCGCTCATGGTGCGCACCGGCGCGGCCGATGGCATGGTCGGCGGTGCGGCGCACACCACCAGCGATCTGTTGCGCGCGGCGCTGCGGGTGGTCGGGCTGGCGCCGGGGATCAAGACCGTGTCGGGATACTTCTTCATGGTCTTCCCGCGATTCAACGACGAACTCAACAAGGTCTTCATCTTCGCCGACTCGGGTGTGGTGCCCGATCCCGATGCCGCGCAGCTTGCCGACATTGCGATTTCCTCGGCGGGTGCGTATCGATTGCTCACCGGCGATGAACCGCGTGTGGCGCTGCTCTCGTTTTCGACCAAAGGCTCAGCGAAACATCCGATGCTCGACAAGATCACCGAGGCGCTCTCGCTGATCCGTCGGCGCGATTCGGCGCTAATCTGCGATGGCGAGTTGCAGCTTGATGCGGCGCTTGTCCCCTCGGTGGCGCGCAGCAAAGACCCCGACGGCATGATTGCGGGCAAGGCCAATGTCCTGATCTTCCCCGACTTGAACTCCGGCAACATCGCCTACAAACTCGCCGAACGGATGGCGGGCGCCAAGGCGGTCGGCCCGCTCTTGTCGGGTCTGGCCAAACCGGTCAACGATCTCTCGCGCGGCTGCTCCGCCGAAGACATCGTCAACGCCGTCGCCGTCGCCGCGGTGACCTCCCGGCCCGGGCGATAGCTGTCCTTGGGCCTCCGCATGCGTCGCTGAGGCAGAACTGTCAGAATGTGGGACCAGTCTTCCCCGAATAGAAAAGTTAGGTTGACCTAACAATCGTCTGGCGCTATGATCGCCGCGGGTTTTTCCGAAGGAACTAACTTAGGCGCACCTAACTTTCAATCCGCCAAGGGGACATATCAAATGACGAGATCAGCAATCAGGATCGTTCTCCTGAGTTTTGGGCTGACGACAATGACCGCCGTACCGGTTGGCGCACAGTTGGCTCCGGGCAGCCGACCATCAGTTCCCGGAGGAATCTATGACAAACCCTACCTGCAGAATTACAGCGGTGGCATCGCGCTGGGAGGGTACATGGATCATGAACTCTTCGTGCAGCCCGACCATTCGACCTTCGATCAGCACCGTTTCATTCCCTTCATCTTTGCCTCCCCGACCGAATACATTCATGTCACCGCGGAGATCGAATTCGAACACGGCGGGCTGGTGAAAGGAAGCGGCACTAGTGACGGCGAGATTAAGCTGGAGTTCGCCGTCATGGACTGGGTGATCAGCGATGCATTCGGATTTCGCGGCGGGGTGATCCTGACCCCGCTGGGAAAGCTAAACCTCACCCACGACAGCCCCTTGCAGGACCTCACCAACCGTCCTCCGGTGTCGAGCCAACTGATCCCGACTACGCTTTCGGAATCCGGGATGGGTGTGTTCGGCGTGTTGTACCCGGGCGATTGGGTCGTCGGCTACGAACTGTACGTCGTCAACGGTTTCAACGAGAAGATCATCACCGGCGCCGGCGATCTGCGTGTGCGCGGCGGGCGCGGCTCGCAGAAGAGCGACAACAACGAAAACAAAGCCGTCACGGGCCGTCTCTCGGCTTCGCCGATGCTGGGTCTGGATGTCGGCGTGTCCGCGCACAGCGGCACCTATGACCCCGCCGGTGAGCATCGACTGACCATCGCTGCGGCCGACTGGGACTGGCAACGCGGTCCGTTCCAGTTCCTCGGTGAGGCGGCCTTGGTGAATGCCGAGATCCCGTCCGCCGAACTGCGCCTCGCGCAGACCGGTTCAGCCGACATTACCCAACGCGGTCTGTATGCTCAGGCGAACTATCACTTCGGTTTCGGCACAATCCGGCGATACCCCGAAAGCGTCTTCACCAGTATCGTGCGCTGGGATTATGTCGACTTCAATGCCGACGCCTCCGGTGACGACACACAGCAGGCGACCGTGGGCTTGAACTTCCGTCCGGTCGAACGCAGCGTGGTCAAAGCCGATTACCGCTGGGGCTGGTCTCGCGGATCCGGGACCGAATCCTGGTCGAGGCCGGACAAGCTCTTCAGCTTCTCCGTCGCCACCTACTTTTGATCCTGAACCGACTGACCGTGAACCGGATCGATCCGATTCCGATGACACGACGGCGCTTTGTCGCGCTCGGTGCGATGTCGGCCCTCGGCGCGCTGATCCCGGCGCCTCTTCGGCGGCTTGTCGAGATTCCCGGCGACAGGTACTCAGACCTTCTGTGGTCTATGGGGGGCTGGAACCTGATCGAGGTGCGCGCACACACTTCGGACGGGGCCGCCGCCGCGATCTCCGTGGCCAAGGACGCCATCCGGCAAATCGATCGGACCTTCTCGGTCTTCGACCGCCGTTCCAAACTCTCTCGGATCAATCACGACCGTGGATGTCACGTAGCCATCGACGATCAATCCATTCTCAACGGCATCGCGGCGGCGCTGCGCTGGGCGTCGGCGTCGGCAGGTGCCTTCGACCCCACAGTCGAACCGCTCATGAGGCGCTGGGGATTTCGCGAAGGCATCGACCGCGCCGTCGACGGCAATCAATCATCGTCATGCGATCATCGGGCAATCGAACTGGATCTGGCGCGGGTATGCCTGCGGCGCGAGACACCCCAATTGCAACTGGATTCGGGCGGCTGGGCGAAGGGATGGGCGGCCGGATTGGCCGCACAGGCCGCGCTCCGCCACGGTGCGGTCGAGGCGCTGGTCAACTGCGGCGGCGATATCGCGCGTGCCGTTGCGCACGGCAACCCGGAGTGGACCTGCGGCATACGCAACCCGGCGGGCACGCGGCACGAAATTGTAGCCCGGGTCCGCCATATATTCCCGGCCGCGGCGACATCGGGTGACTATGAAAACTACCGGCTCGACGACCACAACAGGCGCATCGGCCATCTGATGGATCCCCGATCACGCCGACCGGCAATCACCGATTTGTTCTCGGCGACCGTCTTCGCTCATGATGCCCTCGCGGCCGATGCGATGGCGTCGGCGCTGTTTGTGATGGGCTCCGCCCGGGCCACGCGCTGGCTTTCGGCGCATCCAGATTTCGCGGCCGTTCTCATCACCGATGCCGATTCGGGCACTGGCCTCCGCATTCAGGCGATCGGTCCGATCGATTTGACCGCCGTGCCCTTGCCGCGCGGGTAAAGACGCATGAGAACCCCGGTGCCCATCCTCGTGATTTTGCTCGTTCCGATGTCCTGCCCGCGCGGATACGCGCAGGAGCCGACAGAAGACGAAATCGGTACTGTGCAGGTTCTCACTTCGGAGGAGCATGCCCTGGCGGCGATCTTTCCCGATGCCGATTCCGCTCATCCCGGCGTTATTGCCCTCGATTCCATCCGCCGTGAGGCGTTACGCGCGTTGCTGGGCCGACATGTGCGTGACTCCGCGTTCGTCTATTTTGATGTCTTTGCGCAGGGACGACGTGCAGGAACAGCCGTCATCGCCGAGGAACGCGGCAAATACCGCCCCATCACCTTCATGGCCGGCGTTGATACCGCGCTGCGAATCGTTGATGCCCGCGTGCTGGTCTACCGTGAGAGCCGGGGGGGAGAGGTGCAGCGCACGCGCTTTCTGAAACAGTATCGGGGCAAGTCCCTCAACGACCCGATCCGCATCAACCGCGACATCATCAACATCACCGGCGCGACCATCTCGGTCAATGCGCTCAATGCCGGAATCCGCAAAGTCCTGGCGGTCGCGGCCCTCCTGCATCCGCCGGCAACGGGGGAGGGGGGGCCATGACCCTGCCGCGGCTGCGCACCTGGTCGCGTCCGTTACGCCTGCTGACACTGGCTTTCGTGGTCGTCGTGGCCTTGGGGTATGCGGTCGGGCTGGCGTTCATTGTCCACAACACCGCGGTTTCCCCATCAGGGATCGTCGATCACTACCACGGCAACGAAGACCGCATGAAATTCGGCAAATCGACGGGGGAGATGCTCGAAATCGTCCACAATCACCTGCTCGGCATGGGCATGCTGTTCTTCGCGGTCGGCTTACTCTACATCGCCGCCGACACCCCGCCCCCATGGAAAACCCTGATCCCCGTCGAAACGCTCCTGACCCTCCTGTCGACCTTCGGCGGCCTGTGGCTGATCCGCGAGGGCCTGGCCTGGGCCAACTGGCTGGTCTTCCCCTCTTCCTTCCTGATGCTGGCCGGGTATATTGCCATGTGCACGACGGTGATCTGGAACTGCCTGACGCCGTCGTCGAATTAGCTTGGCCCATGTCGTACCGACTTGCCCGGTCAACGATCTCTCACGCGGCTGCTCCGCCGAAGACATCGTCAACGCCGTCGCCGTCGCGGCGGTGGCGTCGCGACCGGGGGGGGTAGCCGATTCGTGGATTTGTAGGGTGGGCTCTGCCCACCATTTACTTAATTCGTGCGAGATATGGCAAGCCCTGACGAGAGTGCTTGTCCCGAGCGAAGTGGAGCGATCAGGGCCACGAACCCGCTGACGAAGGACTGCAGCGCAGGTGCAATGAAGAACACTGAACTCGTAGAGAAGACCGCCGAGCTGACTCCGCACAATCGAATACAATCGAACCGGCCGTGGTGGAAAGACGCGAAGTTCTGGATCACTACTGTCGTGTCTTTGTTGGCAGTAGCCGTAGCGTTCGATGCTCGTGACAAGGCGCTTACTGTCAACGTAAGGCTGAACAATCTCGTTGGTGAAGAGGGTAGGACATTGCTTGTCACAGAACTTGAGCAAACTCGACGACTCCTAATAAAGACCGAAGGGGCCATCTCAGATAGCATCGAAGCTGGTCGTAATCGTGCGGGTGCGAAAGGATTTGCGGGTGGCTCAGTTCATACGTATGAGATCAAGCGAGCATTGGAGCCTCTAAGAGAATTAGTGGAAGAAGAGTGGTTCGGATTGGATCGTCGTATAGCCAAACTCTTGGCCCAGATGGGACACAGCGCAGACTCGTTGAATCAAGTTGAATCACTGGTGGACTTGAATCAAAGCTACGCCGAACTCAGGATACAAAAGGATTCTGTCTTGTGCGTGATTCAAGTAGCCATCGAACAGTCTGGGCAGTGAATATGTGGCACTGACCTTGGTCAGTGGATTTGGGCTCTCCCCGCCAACTGCCCGCACGCCGCGTCAATGTCGACGCCGAAGGACTTGCGGATGTTGACTGCCGGGCAGCGCGGGTAGAGGTATTCGCGGAAGGCAAGGACGCGCTCTTCGGGCGGGCGGCGATACGGACTCTCGGGGTTGGGGTGGAAACGGATCAGGTTGATCTTGCAGGGGATGCCGTGGATGAACGTGACAAGCTGTTGGGCGTGCTCGATGGAGTCGTTGATCCCGTCCATCAGCACATACTCGAATGTGACACGACCCTTGGTGCTCTCGGCGACCGCGATCGCCGCGTCGCGCAGTTGCGCCAATGGATAGCGCCGATTGATCGGCATCAGCTCGGACCGCAGCGGGTCATTGGGCGCGATCAGCGAGATTGCCATCTTGGCGCGCACTTTCTCCTGGGCCCATTTGCGCATCGCCGGGACCAGCCCGACAGTCGAGACCGTGACCCGATTGTGCGAAATCGCCAGCCCTTCATCGTGCGTCAGTATGTCCAGCGCCGCCTTGACGGTCTTGAAGTTCTGCAATGGCTCGCCCATGCCCATAAAGACGACATTCGTAACGCATTCATCATCAGGGAGCAGCCGCGCTGTCGCCATCACCTGCCCGACAATCTCACCGACCGTCAGATTGCGCCGCAGCCCCATCCGCGCGGTCGCGCAGAAGACACATCCCAGCGCACACCCCGACTGCGATGAGACACAGACCGTGCGACGCCTGCGGCCATCGCGCATCAGTACCGATTCCCATAGATCCTTGCCGCTACGGAACAGCAGCTTGTCGGTGCCGTCGGGGGAATGCTGGATCGACTCGGGCTGGGGAATGTCGATCGTGAAGCGCTCGGCCAGCAGCGAGCGCAGTTCCAGGCGCAGATCGGTCATCGATTCGAAATCAGTCGCACCGCGCCGGTAGATCCAGCGGTAGAGCTGCCGCCCGCGATACGGCGCCTCGCCCAGCGACTGCATTGCTTCTTCAAGCTGCCCCAGCGACTGCCCCAATAGGTCAGTCCGAGTCGAGGGCTCGGCCGCATGGGAATGCGAGGCGATTGTTAAGGCGTTATTGTGCATACTGTTACGGGCATCGCTCTGCGATGCCGATTCAGCAGGCGCAGCAATCCCGACCTGCTGCGTCCTCAACTCAAGAATAACCGCTGATCGACGCAAGCGGGCAGGAAACTGGCATAATTCCGTCAAGAGCTCTCCGGGATGGTCCGACAACTTGAATAGGCCACATTGTGCCGTGTGCGAGTATCCAATGTTCCATGAGCATAGCGCCAAAGTCTTAGTCGTTGATGATGATCCGGGAATTACCGAGATCGTCGATGCCTTTCTGAGTACGGCGGGCTATGACGTTTCGGTGGAGAATACCTCGGAAAGCGCCATCAAGAAGGCCAAGGAGTGGCGTCCCGATGTCATCCTGCTGGACATTATGATGCCGCACATGGATGGCTACGATATCGCCGAGACGCTCAAAGATGAAAAGAGCATGCAACAGACCCCGATCATCTTTCTGACCGGCAAGGACGCCGAGGAGGATCAAGGGCGCAGTTTCCGTGCGGGCGGCAACCTTTACGTGAAGAAACCGTTCTCGTGCGAACGGCTGCTGGATATTGTCAAAATCGTGCTGATGTCGGTGAACAAATAGCGGCGGCTTTTTTTGGCAAAATTTTTGTGCGTTGCACACAGATTTACGTATCAGCACCAGGGAGTCCGATGGTCCTGAACGATTCTCAGGTCCGGGTCTTGAAGCGATACCGAAACCGGCGGCTCTACGACCCCGAGACCAGGCAACAGGTCACTCTCGCTTTTGTCCGGGGATTGGTCAACAAAGGCGCCGATTTTCGGGTCGTCGACAATGCCAGCGGGCAGGATGTCACCGTCGCGGTCCTGGTCCAGGTCTTAGGCGAGGATGCGCGCGGCTGGCGCGATTGGGACGAATCGACGCGGGTCTTACGTTTGCTCATTCAACGAGGAGGAGATGCCGGAATGGCCATTCTGTCGAAAACAGTGTTGGCGGCGATCGGCGCATTGGCGATCACGCGCGAAAACGCCGAGAAGTGGGTCGATGAACTCATCAGACGCGGCGAGCTCGACAAGAGCAAACGCGCCGAGGCGATCAAAGAGGCAGCCGCCCGGGCCGAAGTGCGCGCCAAAGAGACGGCCCAAAAGGTCGGCAAGAAAGTCTCGGATGCGTACCGTGAGGTCAAAGAGCAGGGAATCGGCAAGCGGTTCGCCAAGTCGGCCGAAGTCGCCGAACTGAAGCGCACGGTCGATGAATTGACCGCAAAGCTCGAGGAGTTGCGCGCCAAACTCGGCTGATCGAGGTCAGCAACGAATTCAGAACGCCCGGCGACGCTCGCGGGGCGTTCTGCATCCGGCCCGTCGCCCGTAACGAGAAAGCCATTGGACATCCGGTTCCGTGCCAGTATTGTCCGCGCGGAGCCGGGGGAATTCGATCACTCTTCAGATCATCATCTACCTGATCGGAGCCGCGCTGGCCGATCTGTTCGGCGCGTGGCTCTTTCTTTTGCGCAAGCGTTGGGAAGCCGAGCCGTTACGATTGCTCATCGGCGCGGGCGCCGGGTTTCTGCTCGCGGTCGCGCTGCTGGAGATGGCCCCGCATGCAGCCGGAATGATCCCGACAGCGCCGGTCTGGCTGCTGGGCGGATTTCTGCTTGTTCATGTGGTCGAACACGTGGTACCGGCGCACTTCCACTACGGTCACGAGACCCACTCCGGGCTGCAGCCCCATGTCGGGGTCACCGCGACGGCCGGGTTGACGATCCATTCACTGCTCGATGGCGTGGCCATCGTGGCGGCGCTGCAGGCCGACAGTTGGCTGGGTGGGATGGTGTTCGCCGCGATGGTCTGGCACCGCATTCCCTCGGGATTCACGGTCGCATCCGTGGTACGCGCCGTTGGCGGATCACCCGGCAGCGCCATGCTGGCGGCGGGAGTCCTCGGTGTCGCCGCGGTCCTGGGCGGGCTGCTTTGGCTCGCGCTTCCGCAGGGACGGTGGCTTGGGGCGGCGCTGTCGGTGTCGGCGGGGTCGCTTCTGTATGTGGCTGCGACCGATCTGTTGCCCGAAGTCAATCGCCGACGCACGCTGCTGGCCCCGCTGGGCGTCGTCATCGGGGTCGGTGTCTACTATGTCATCCATCTGGGCTTCGGGCACTGATGCCCGCGGCTGTATTTCCGGTCGAAACTCCCGTTTCCCATCGGCGTAAAAAGGTCCTATCATATCGGCCGGGTTGGGTCGGCCAAAATCTGTGGAGGGCGAAGTGAAACGGACAATCTCGGTCTTCGTCATTTATGTGGGTGTCGCGCTGGTCTGTGGCTTCGGAGCAACAGTCGCGCAGGCATCGTTCTTTGGCCAGGTGACCACCGCGCGGATTCTCGAACGCGGCGTACAGGACGTCAGCGCCTTCGTCGGTTTCTACGAAGATGCGACCATGTTCTTCGGCCAGCTTCGGCGCGGTTTTTCTTCCAGCGTCGAGGGCGGTCTCCAGTTCGGTCTGCTCGACCCGGAGGTCGGCGATGTCGGACTTGCGGCGGGTGGCGACTTTAAGTTCGGGTTGATGGCATCGAAGCCGGGACAACCGCTCGACATGGCATTCGACATTCGCGGCGCCTATTTCAATCTTGATGCATTCAGCGTGGTCGAGTTGGGAGCATCGGCCATCCTGTCGCACCCCTACGTCCTGACCCAGGGCTCGACGTTGACCCCGTATGGAGCCGTCAATCTGCGGGTGGAGCATGTTTCCATCGACAATCAACCCAATGCCGCCGCGCGCCGATACACGCCGGCACGCGCTCTGGCCAATGGCGGCGGTGACGACACGAGTTTGGAAATCAGCGCCATGGGCGGAGTCAAGTGGGACATCTCCGATCTGCTCGATCTGCTCGGGGAAATCGTCATCGATGACCAGCTCGGTCTGATCTTCGGCATCAATTTCAAGATTTGATCTTTCCGGACTGCTCGAGTTCTCATCTGCCCCGAGGCAGCCCTCAGGGTGTTGTGCATGTGCCCATCAGATGGGCCGTTGCCTTGTGCACGTGAAGCCGATTCCATGACTGCATATGAGGCCGTCTGGTTGGGAATCATCCAGGGCGCGACCGAGTTTTTGCCGGTCTCCAGTTCGGGCCATCTGGTGATTGCGGAGCGTCTGCTGGGAGTCAGACAACCCGGAGTCGCTTTGGAGGTCGCGCTGCACCTGGGAACGCTGCTGGCCGTCATCGTTTACTTTCGCCAACAGCTCCGGTATCTGGCGCGAGGCGTAATCGGATTGATACCCGACGTGCCGGAGAGACGGACCGCTCGGCGCCTGTTCCTGCTTCTGATTCTCGCGTCGGTCCCGGCTGCCGTTGTGGGATTGCTGCTGAAGGATCGTATCGAGGAGGCATTCGCTTCGGAGGTTTTTGCCGCGTCAATGCTGATCGTGACCGGACTGCTGCTCTTGAGCACCGTCCGTGCCCGCGTGTCGCGCGCGAGAATCGATCCGGCATCCGCCTGGTGGGTGGGCTGCGCGCAGGCGATCGCGATTCTCCCCGGCATCTCACGCTCCGGCTCCACGATGGCCGTCGGGATGATGCGCGGGATCAGCCCTACCGAGGCGGCCGAATTTTCGTTTCTGTTGTCGATCCCGGCGGTCGCCGGCGCATCGATCCTGACACTGCCGGATGCAATGTCACGGTCGCAGCTCGGGATGCCGCATTTGATCGGCGGCCTCGTCGCCGCGGTCACAGGGTATGCCGCGCTGGCTTTTCTCTTTGCCATCCTGAGGCGGGGACGCCTCTGGTGGTTCGGCTGGTACTGCGTCGGCGCCGGAACCGCCACGATCCTGGTCTTTCGCCTGTAGCCGACACCCACATACATTGATTCCATGAATGCGCTGGTGATTCGCTTCTCGTCGCTGGGCGACGTGGTATTGTCGACGTCTCTCGTCGATGCGCTGCTTGAGTCCGATCCCAGCACTCGCGTTACGGTCGCGACCAAAGCGCAGTACGCCCCTGTTTGGGAGCACCATTCCGAGCGCGTGGATGTCCTGCCGCTGGAGACCGGGATGCGGTTGCCGGCCTATCTCCAACAATTGCGACGGGGGCGTTTTCACGTCATACTCGACCTGCACCGCTCACTGCGATCACGCATTCTGCTGCCGCTTCTGAAGGCCAAACGTGTCGGGCGCGTCCGCCCGCGCTGGATAACGCGACAGATGATGGTGCGGCTCAAGCGTGGGCTGGAGCGCCCGCTCGATCGCCTGGCCAGCTACTACGAGGCGGCAACGGATGCCGGGCTCGTCTTGCACCGTCTGCCGACCCGTATCGGGCTCTCCGGCGACGAGCGGAGCCGATGCGATTCCATCCGGTCAAACGGTGTGCCTGCCATTGGCTTCGGCTGGGGCGCGCGCTGGGACACCAAGGCAGTGCCGGTACCCTTGTGGATTGGCCTGCTGCAACGGCTGTCGGGGCCGAGTACAGTACGCGCTTTGATCTTCGGTCTGGAGACCGATCGGCGGCAGATCGAGTCGGCGATCAATGCTCTCGCATCGGATCCGTCGGTGACTTGTGAGGTCCATTACGGGTTGCCGTTGCGCGAGGTCGCCGTCCGAGTCGCGGCGTGCGGCGCATTCGTGTCATCCGATTCAGGATTGGCCCACATGGCAATGGCACTGAATGTGCCGACCGCCGTGCTCTTTGGGCCCACACATCCCGCCCTGGGATTTGGGCCCCCCAGTGGGCACTCGCAGGCATTTCATGCCGGAACCTATTGCTCACCATGTCATGTTCACGGCCGTGCCCCATGTTTCCGTGATCGTCGCTACTGTTTCGATGAGATCGATATCAACGCTGTCGCAGGATTCCTGCGTTCGCACATGACAGACGACCCGATGCAGGCGTCCGCATGAGTGACACCGCCCCCCGACCCGCCGCGTTTCTCGACCGTGACGGGACCCTCATCGTCGAATACGGATACCTCGGCGATCCGGCATTGGTCGAGCCGCTGCCGGGAGCGGTCGAAGCCGTACGAATCCTGCATGCGGCAGGATACCATGTTTTCGGCGTGTCGAATCAATCGGGCGTGGCGCGCGGATACTATGATGCTGAAACAGTTGACGCAGTTAATCAGCGGATTATCGATGAGTTCGATGAGATGGGGGCGCGAATCGACCGGATCTATTACTGTCCGCATCTGCCCACGGGGAGCGGAGCGATGCGCGAATCCGACTGCGAATGCCGCAAACCCAAAGATGGAATGGTACGGCTGGCGCAGCGGGAATTCCGTATCGACATGTCACGGTCGTTTGTCGTCGGCGATCAGCAGGCGGACCTCGGGCTGGCACGGTCCATCGGAGTCCCCGGCTATCTGGTCCTCACCGGTTTCGGCCAGGAGACACGAAGCGCGCTCAGCCCGGGACTCGCAGACAATTTCATCGCCGACAATCTGCTCGATGCGGTCCGCCGACACGTCGGACGCAGCGCGCACAATCGTCAACCGCTTCCCTGAACTGATTGACCCCCGGGACTCTCGGGAGTTAGACTTAGGAGTGATCGCGTCATCCACAACAAGGACACTTCAGTGAGTATTTCGACCGCTCCGCCGATCCGACGGACCGAGCTTCCGTCACTCTCTGCACGGGCAACGGCGATTCCGCCGTCAACGATCCGCAAGCTGGTCGATGTCGCCAACGCGGCGAAGTCGCGCGGGGTGCATGTCTACCACCTCAACATCGGGCAGCCCGATGTGCCGACACCGCCGGTGTTCTTTGAGACATTGCGTGCCTTCAAAGAGCCGGTGCTCTCCTATGGCCATTCCAAGGGCCACCCCGGATTGCTCAAGGCATGGTCTGAGTACTATGGACGGATCGGGCTGGACGTCGAACCGTCACAAATCCAAATCACGACCGGCGGCTCCGAAGCGATCCTCTACGCGCTGACCTTGGTTGCCGATCCCGGCGACAACGTGATCGTCTCCGAACCGTTCTACACCAACTACCGCTCCCTCGCGGTGGCGGCCGGGGTAGTGTTGCGCGGTGTTCCCGCCGAGGCGCAACTGGGCTATCCGTTGCCGGCGCGCCGGTTGATCGAGGACGCCATCGACGAACGCACGCGCGCGATCATGATCTGTTCGCCGAACAATCCAACCGGCACCGTTCTGACACGCGATGAGATTTCGACAGTGGTCCAGATTGCCGCGCAGCATCGCCTGTTTGTCATCTCCGATGAGGTATACCGCGAATTCTGCTACGAGGGCGGCCATACCTCGATCTGGCAGTTTCCGCAGGTGGCATCGCAGGCGATCATTGTCGATTCGATCTCCAAGAGATTCTCGGCCTGCGGCGCGCGAATCGGCGCGCTGGTTTCCCGCAACGCGGATGTCATCGACGGCGCCTTGCGGCTGGGGCAGTCACGCCTGTGCCCGGCGACGCTCGAACAGGTCGCCGCCATTCCCTTGATGGCTTTGGATGCGAACTATTATGCCCAACTGGCCGCCGAATACCAAGGTCGCCGCGATTTGATGTGCGAGCGGCTTTCGGCCATGCCCGGTGTCGCATTCCGCAAGCCGGCGGGCGCGTTCTACCTGATGGCGACACTCCCGGTCGACGACGCCGATGACTTCTGCCGCTGGATGCTGACCGACTTTGAGCACGAACGCCAAACTGTCATGATGGCTCCGGCCGCGGGATTCTACATGACGCCGGGTGCGGGCCGACGCGAAGTGCGCATCGCTTACGTACTCATACAGGCCGAACTCGACAAAGCGATGACCGTGCTGGAGGCGGGGCTTTCGGCCTATCCCGGCCGCGTGTGATTCCCCGTATCAGTCACTCCACACTACGCGCATGAACGCCCACCTCGGCATCGACATCGGCGGCAGCGCGATTAAGATCGGCGTGATCGATGCCGAGGGACACATTCTCCTGTCCGACCGCATGCCGATCGACCTGACCAGTCGGGAGGCAACTGTGGGCTGCATCGTTGCCTGCGTGCAGAAGCTGACCGATTGGTGCGGCAGGGCCGGGCACAAACCGCTATCCGTTGGTGTCGGCTCGCCGGGAACCATCGATAGACACACCGGCATGGTGCAGCCGCCGACACCGAATGTCACCACGATCATCGGGGTTGATTTCGTCGATGTCATAACGCGCGCGACCGGCCTGCCGACCGCGGTCGACAACGATGCCAATTGCGCCGCCTGGGCTGAACACCGCTATGGAGCCGGGCGCGGCATCAACAACCTAATCTGCATGACCGTCGGTTCCGGGATCGGCAGCGGATTCATTGTCGACGGCCGCATCTTCTCCGGATCGAGCGGCGCGGGAGGAGAGCTGGGGCATGTCTCGATCGAGCACGACGGTCCGCGATGCGGCTGCGGCAATCGCGGCTGTCTGGAGCTCTATACGTCGACAACAGCCATTGTCCGTGCAGCCAATGACGCGTCCGGCGCGAATGGGAAGCGGACGATCGCCGATCTGTTCGATTCAGCGCGAAGGGGAGACTCCGGAGCGAACGAAGTAATCGAGCAACGCGCTGCGATGTTGGGCATCGGGTTGGTCAATGCGATCAATCTGTTCGATCCCGAAGCCGTGATCATCGGCGGCGGCATCGCCGATGTCGACACCGACGGGCGATTTGTCCGCGCCGTCGCAAAGTCCATTCATGCACTCGCATTTTCCGAATCGGGCAAGCATCTGCCGGTTGCCAAAGCCGCGCTCGGCAACGATGCCGGATTCATCGGCGCGGCATCATTGGGCGCAAGTTTGGTGACCGCCTGAACCGGTTGCATCCGTCCGACCGCACGATTAGATTGTCAGCGCTCGTGGTGAGCAAAGTCGCACCATCGTCATCGGCGTACCCGGCACGCCATCACTCACGATCCTCTCTATGAAATCCCGCGGCAAAATCATCGTTGTGCCGCTCGGCGACCTCGACTTTTACCAGATCAACAAGCTCGCCGCCAATCTCTCGGTCGCGTTCTCGGCCGGAGTCGACATCCTGCAGGGAATCGAGCTGCCCGACGAGGCCGAAAACGAGGAACGCGGCCAGTACTATGCCACTGTCATCCTCACCAAGCTGGAGATGATGCGCCAGAACGAAACCGAGCGCATCTTCGGGATTACCGAAGAAGACCTGTATGTCCCCACCACGCAGTTTGTCTATGGCGAGGCCGACCCGGTGTCGGGGTGCGCGATCATGTCGTTTTTCCGGTTGCGGATGGAGTTCTACGGTCTGCCCGAGGACGACAAGATGATCTATTCGCGTTCGCTCAAAGAAGCGATTCGCCTCCTGGGCCAACTGTACAATCTCAACACCTGCGGCAATCCGCGCTGCGTGATGTTCCACTCAAACTCGATGCAGGAGATCGACGATAAGAATCCCCGTTTCTGCGACAACTGCCAGCGCCGTCTCGTGCGGCAGCGGGTGTGACTCCGCGCAATGCTTGTCCTTTCCCCGGATGAAGTGGAGAGCTTCCTTTTATCCTCTCCCCTCTGGGGGAGAGGGTAGGGTGAGGGGGGGCAAGGCTGACTGACCCCATAGTTTTGCAGAAAAACAACGTGGCCGATCGTCAATCCCAACCGCCCCGTTCCACCGGTCTGTATCGTCTCGGTCGGATTGTCCAGATTCTCGGCCTGATCATCGGGCTGGAGGCGCTCTTGGTCTTCGGCGCCGAACCAAGCGAAGGCCCGATGATCTATGTCACGTTGGCGGCGGTCGCCGTCTTTTACATTGGGCACTGGCTGGTCAAACGCAGCGGCGCGACGAAGGCGGAGTAGAATTGGAGCATCGCGCGGTGGGGTACCAGTTCCCCAAGGCTTGCCGAAAGTACTCCGTAAAGGGCAGTCGGATCGATTGATCGGCAAAGAGTTCCAAGAGTCCCCAAGAAAGTGATGGACACAAGCGTCGCAACGCGCTACAACCATCGTGACGGGTTGACTTGCGCGCCACGTCCTTGAGCAAATCATGGAACAAGAGATTGCCACTGAGTTGGAGAGTGCCGCGACGGATTCCGAATCTGATGAGGTCCGAACTAGACCTATTGTCCACAGATTCTCCACATTCCTCAGGGATCTTCTTGCTGCGACGTTTTGGACTTACCTGATTACCAAGCTCTTCGTGACAGATCTCGATGCATTGCTCGTTAATCGATTCATTCCTGCACAGTCATGGCTGACGGAGTTCAAGTTCTTCATCCTGCTAGCCGTGTATGCCGCACTACTGTTGATTGCTGGCGTCAAGCCAGTTCTAAGGTGGTCTCTCTACACGGTCCTGTTTCCAATCATTGTACTCGCGTGGAAATTCCCAGTCTTCATCTTCAAGCGAGAAAAGTGGATGCTTTCGCTCGCAATGGCTGATGTTGCTTTCTCGTTCTTCAAATCCTTCCGGTTTAACGTCGTGATCACCGCACTCTTCCTGTGCTCCTTCGCCCTGGCGCTCGCTGCGGCAAGTCCGTGGCTTCTCTGGCCCGCGACGGTGGTCATGCTGGCGACCCTGTCCGTGGTCTACTATCAGAGATTCAGGGTCATTTTCAAGCCTTCAGGGCTGTATCAAATGCATATCAAGGTATTTCGCGAGCTGCGAACGAGTGCGAGTAAATCCTTCGCTCTCGACGAGAGTATCAAGACTCTGTCCGTGGATCGACTGGATGAAGAGCAGATTCAGAAGCGGGTTGCCACACTACAAACGCCGGTGCTGTTTAACAGGGTCTGTTGCTTCGTGGCGAAGAAGCTGAGAGACTATCAAAACAGTGGATTGAACATCATGTTGTATGGCATGACGATTCTTTTCATGATAATTCTTACGACTCTTTCGTTTTCCGCGATAAACTTTGCCGTTTTCAAGATCAATGAAGGGCTATTCGAGTTCACGTACGATCCCAACTACTTTACTTTTATCTTCTATAGTTTCAACAATCTACTCTTCAATTCAATCAGAGATCTTGGCCCTATCGGCATGTTGTCGCAGGCCGTATCGATGATCCAGTCGTTGTTTTCATTCTCTCTGGTGGCAATTCTTGTGACTCTCTTCTTCTCCTTACGCAATCAACGGTACACCGAGGAGCTCAACGAGGTCATTTCGGGGATGGAAACAGAGGGGCATGAGATGGAGCGCTTCATAATAGATGAGTACAGACTAGGTAGCATAGAGGAGGCCATGGCAGAACTTCAGAACGCAAAGGCAAGTTTCGCAAAATTCATCTACAAGATATCCGAGAGCCTCTAATTCGATCCGTTTGTAGCGCTTCACTATGTTGCAGTAATTCTTCTCGTCCACCGTCGAATCGCTTGCCAAGGACTTACTCCCTAATTGGGTATGAGAACTCGATTCTGCAGATGTTTGTTTCCGGGGGCAATCAGAGGGCATGCTATGTGGTTTGTTCTGTATCTGCCTCCAGTTCGCCTCTTTGCTTCGCGCTCTGCAACAATTCTCGTAAAAGCCTTTCTGCCACATACTTTGCCGGTGTGACACCCGCTTGTGTTGACTTCGTGCCGAACTCGGAGGTGCACGTAACGGTGGCACTTCCAACACAGAATTCAGCGCGGTCCAGATGCGGCCCAAACTCTGTCACTACTGACTCAAACTTTCGTCCATTGCTCAAGACGTCCTCCTGTGATTCCCGGTAACCCACACCATTGCACGATTCTCCGCATCTTGTAATCTGTCATCCCTCTTCATCAATCTGAGGGGCCAAGATGTCCCCCCCAAGAAAGTGATGGACACGCGCCTCCCCCTGCGCTACCACCAGCGTGATGGGCTGGCTTGCGCGCCATGACACTTGAGCAAATCCTCGAACGGCTGCGGCACGATCCCAATGTCGCGCATTGGCACACGCTTGAGGCGGCGGACGGGGTCTATGCCGATTTTCCTGCGAGTCTGGACCCACGGCTGGCCGAGGCGGCGAAGCGACGGGGCATTCGGCGGCTCTATCGCCACCAAGCCGACAGCGTCGAGCAAGTCGCCGTCGGACGCAATGTGGTTGTGGTCACGCCGACTGCTTCAGGAAAGACCCTCTGCTACAATCTGCCGGTATTAAACGCGGTGTTGGCCGATCCCTCGGCGCGGGCGCTGTACCTGTTTCCGACCAAAGCGTTGGCGCAGGATCAAAAGTCCGAACTGCTTGGCTGGATCGAGGCGCTCGAGGCCGATATCAAGGCGCACACCTTCGATGGCGACACCCCGGCGATGGCGCGGCGCGCGGTCCGCATCTCCGGGCATGTCGTGGTCACCAATCCCGACATGCTGCACACCGGGATTCTGCCGCATCACACCAAATGGGTCAAACTCTTCGAGAATCTGCGCTTTGTCGTCATCGACGAACTGCACCACTACCGCGGCGTCTTCGGCTCGCATCTGGGCAATGTGATCCGGCGTTTGCTGCGCATTGCCCGGTTCTACAACGCCGATCCGCAATTCATCGCCTGCTCCGCGACCATCCACAATCCCGGCGAGCTGGCCGAACGGATCGTGGGCAGGCCCTTCACCGTGATCGACCAAAGCGGCGCGCCGACCGCGCAGAAGCATGTGATCTTCTACAACCCGCCGGTCGTCAATGAGCCGCTCGGCATCCGTCGGTCGTCGCTTTCGGTTGCCAACCAATTGGCGGCGACATTCCTGACCAACCAAGTCTCAACCATCGTCTTCGCACGGATGCGTCGCTCCGTAGAAGTCATCCTCACATATTTGCGTGAGCATCTGCGACGGGAAAAGCAGGACCCGAATCTGGTCGAGGGATACCGAGGCGGGTATCTCCCCAACGAACGACGCAGCATCGAACGCGGGCTGCGCGAGGGATCGATCCGCGGCGTGGTCTCGACCAATGCCCTCGAACTGGGAGTCGATGTCGGCGCGCTCGATGTGGCGATCCTGACCGGCTACCCCGGCACCGTGGCCTCGCTTTGGCAACAGATCGGCCGCGCCGGAAGGCGCTCCGGCTTGTCCGCCGCAATACTTGTCGCTAATTCCTCGCCGATCGATCAATTCCTGATGCGCAATCCCGAATACCTGATCGGCCGCTCGGTCGAGTCGGGCATTATCGATCCAACCAATCTTGTCGTGCTAATGTCGCACTTGAAATGCGCGGCATTTGAGCTGCCGTTCTCGGAGGACGACAAGTTCGGCGTAGACCACACCCTGCCGATGTTGCAATACCTTGAGCAGAACCGCGTCTTGACACGTTCGGCGGGGCGCTTCTTCTGGGCATCGGAGGTGTATCCCGCCGCCGAGGTCTCGCTGCGTTCGGCATCGCCGGAAAACTTCGTCATTCACAACAGTTCCGATGGCAACAAGATCATCGGCGAGGTCGACTATTTCTCCGCGCCCGTCTTCCTGCATCCCGAGGCGATATATCTGCATGGCGCCGAGCAATACCAAGTCGAGGAACTCGACTGGGATGGACGGCGCGCGTATGTGAAATCAGTCGATGTCGAATACTTCACCGACGCCGAGACCAAGACCGACTTAAAGATTCTCACAGTCGACAAAGACCGCCGCACCCCCGATGCGCGCCTGTCCTGCGGTGAAGTTGCGTTGACCACGGTCGCGGTGCTCTACAAAAAGATTCGCTTCCACACGCACGAGAATGTCGGCTCCGGGCAGATTCGTCTCCCCGAACTCGAGATGCACACGACTGCGTTTTGGATCGAGTTTCCTGAAAACGTCTTAGAGCGGCTCGATCTTCCGATCGGCCAGACCGGCTCGGTCCTGCATGCTGCCGCCAACGCCTTGGGACAGATGGCGCCTTTGTGGGTGATGGCCGATCCGCGCGATGTCGGCGCGCTTTCACAGGTGCGCTCGCCGCGTTCGGGGCTGCCGACTCTGTACCTTTACGACAACATCCCCGGCGGAGTGGGATTCTCGCAGCGCATCTACGAAATGGCAGGCCAGCTCTTCACCGAGACCGCCAACATGATCGCCGCCTGCCCCTGCCGCAGCGGGTGCCCATCGTGCGTCGCACCCGAAATGGCAGTCGGCGCAACCGGCAAACGCGGCGCGGAGGCATTATTGCGTTTCGCCGCCGCTACCGCCGACCTCTCACTTGACCCGATCATCGATCAGCCGGTCGCCGAGCTCGCCGCCGATGAAGGCGGGATGGATTGATCCTGCGCTCTGTCACAATGGGCGTGTTGAAAAACCCATTTGAACCCACATAATCGAGTTTCATGGAAGTAATCATTCGGGTCATTCCGAGCGAAGCGAGGAATCTCCAACGCGTTGTCGGCGGCCACTCGCGCATCGAGACCCCTCGCTCCGCTCGGGGTGACATCAAATTGGGCTTTTTCAACACGCCCACAATGTTACGCTGGATTCCCGCCGTGACAGACTCGTACCAAATCCGCATTGACTGACCCATTGCACGCCTTCATCTTGCGCGACCTAAGGGGGGAGTGGGTCAACTTGCCCATCGCCCCGGAACAAGACGCTAACGGCCATGGATCAGGTCATTTTCTGGGCGGCGGCGATTGTTGCCGCGCTGGCAGCACTCAGGACAGTCACGCTCCGTCATCCGGTCTCGGCGGTGTTGCATCTGATTGTCACACTGGTGGCGCTGGCGGTCCTGTTTTTGCAGTTGTCCGCCGAGTTCATCGCCATGTTACAGATCATCGTCTATGCCGGGGCGATCATGGTCCTGTTCCTGTTCGTGTTGATGCTGCTGAATCTGCGTAAGGACGAATTCGGTTCCGATGAAATCCCAGGCGTCAAGTTTTTAGGCGGCCTCCTGGCCATTGTCCTGTTGGTCGAATTCCTGGCGGTCTTTTCCAGCGGTGGGGCCGATGTATCTCCGATGCCGGAAGGATTCGGCGGCATCCGCACCATCGGGCGATTGTTGTTTAGCAAATACCTCCTGCCATTTGAACTGACCGGCCTGCTGCTGCTCGCCGCCGGATTGGCGGTCATCGTCATCGCGCGCGAAAAGTCACCGCGTCAGACCGAGGACATGTAGCATGCTGCCGGTCCCGCTGTCTCACTATCTCATTCTTGCGGCTGTGCTCTTTGTCATCGGCGTCGTCGGCGTCATCTCGCGCCGCAATGCCATCGTCGTGCTGATGGGTGTCGAACTCATGCTCAATGCCGCCAATCTTTTGTTGATTGTCTTCTCACGCGTGCACGCCGACCACAGCGGACAGGCGATGGTCTTCTTCGCGCTGACCGTCGCGGCCGCCGAAGCCGCAGTCGGGCTGGCGCTGTTGGTGGCGGTGTTCCGCCGCAAAGGCGTGATCAATGTCGATGCGCTCAATATGTTGAAGGGATAAAAACCGAATACGCATCATGACGTCTCTGATCTGGACCATACCGCTGTGGCCGTTGGCCGGGTTTCTGCTCAATGGCTTCTTCGGCCGCCGTTGGGGGAAGCAGTCGACCGGGATGATCGCCTGCGGCACGGTCGCCGTGTCGTTTGCGATCTCGGCGGCGGCGTTTCTCTCGTTGCTCTCGCGGGAGCCGCGTCAAATCATCCAAACACCGTTTCTCTGGATCGGTGTCGAGGATTTCCGAGCGTCGTTCAGCATCCTGTTTGATCCGCTCTCGGCGGTAATGGTCCTGGTCGTGACCGGAGTGGGATTCCTGATTCATGTCTACTCGATCGGTTACATGGGTCACGATCCCGACTTCTCGCGCTACTTCGCATTCCTGAATCTGTTTGTCTTCTTCATGCTCATGCTCGTATTGGCCGACAACTTTCTGCTGCTGTATGTCGGCTGGGAGGGTGTCGGGCTGTGTTCGTATCTGTTGATCGGTTTCTGGTACAAGCGCGAATCGGCCGCGCGCGCGGGGATGAAGGCGTTCATCGTCAACCGCATCGGTGATTTTGGGTTTGCGATCGCCATCTTCCTGATCTTCACGACATTTGGCACCATCGGATTCCAACAGGTGTTCGCGGCGGCGCCGGCGGTCGCGGGAATCGCCGGTGCGACCATCACCGCCATCTGCCTGTTGCTCTTCCTCGGCGCGACCGGAAAGTCGGCCCAGATACCGTTGCATGTCTGGCTTCCCGATGCGATGGAAGGTCCCACGCCGGTCTCCGCGCTCATTCATGCCGCCACCATGGTCACAGCGGGAGTCTATTTGGTGGCGCGTTGTTCGGCGCTTTTTGCGCTCTCGCCGGTGGCGATGATGACAGTCGCGATCGTCGGGGCCGCCACCGCGCTCTTTGCCGCGAGCATCGCTCTGGTGCAAAACGACATCAAGAAGGTGCTGGCCTATTCGACAATCAGCCAGTTGGGATACATGTTTCTGGCGCTCGGAGTCGGCGCGTTCGCGGCCGGAATCTTCCACCTGATGACGCATGCTTTTTTCAAGGCGCTGCTGTTTCTCGGGGCGGGGAGCGTCATCCACGCGCTGTCCAGCGAGCAGGATCTGCGTAAGATGGGCGGTCTGCGCCACGCCCTGCCGATTACATTCCGTACGTTCCTGATTGCGGCGCTGGCGATCGCCGGAATTCCGCCGCTGGCCGGGTTCGTCTCCAAAGATGAAATCCTCTGGAAGTCATTCTCCTCACCGGTCGGCCACTGGGCGCTGTGGGCGATCGGCAGTCTGACCGCGCTGCTCACCGCGTTTTACATGTTTCGTTTGGTATTCCTGGCCTTTTACGGTGAGAAACGCTACGCCGACGATATTCACCCACACGAGTCGCCGGCGTCGATGGCGATCCCGCTGATTGCCCTCGGCATTCTCTCGATAGCCGGCGGCTGGATCGGCTGGCCCGGTGCGCTGGGCGGCGGCGCGTGGATCGAACACTTTCTCGAGCCCGTGTTTGCCCAGGCGGATGCGGCGCTCCAACTGGGGGCACACACGGCATCGCGGACCGCCGAATACGCACTGATGGGCACGTCGGTGCTCGTTGCGCTCATCGGGATCGCATGGGCGAATCGCTGGTATGTCCACAATCCGGCCGCAGCGGAAGCGATGCAGCGGCGTCTTGCCGGTTTCTACAACGTTTTGGCCAACAAATACAGGATCGATGAATTGTATGACTCGACCGTTGTGCGTCCGTTGATCGTACTGGGAACGAAGATCTATCGGCGCTTTGATCTCGGTGTCATCGATGCGACCGCCAATGGCGTTGCCTCCACCGCGCAGCAGGCGGCATCCGAAGGCGTCGCGCTGGCCACCGGACGATTCCGCTGGGGCGCGGTCACCTTTGCGCTCGGATGTGTCATCGGTGTCGGCTGGTTGTTGTTCGTGTTTGTGGACGGTTGACGATGGAGCACCTGGGGATTCTCACCGCACTGATCGTTTGGCCCGTTGTAGTCGGAGTATTCGTGTTGCTGGCCGGACGCGGCGATACGCTGCGGTCGGGATACATGGCCGCGGCGGGCGCCGCGATCGAGCTGGTGATCGCGATGTGGCTGTGGTTCGGTTTCGAGTTGTCGGCGGGGTTTCAATTTGTCGAGCACACGCCCTGGATTCCCAGTCTGGGCATTTCCTACAGCGTCGGCATCGACGGCATCTCGCTGTTGCTCGTGCTGCTGACCGTGCTGTTGACTCTGATCAGCATCGCCGCGTCGTTTACGTTTATCGGCAAAGCGCGCAATGGCTTTTATGCCTCGTTGCTGTTCCTCGAGGCGGGCGTCATCGGCGCATTCGTCGCAACCGACGTGTTCTTGTTCTATGTTTTCTGGGAGGCGATGCTCATCCCGATGTATTTCCTCATCGGGGTTTGGGGCAGCGAGCGGCGCATCTATGCGACCGTAAAGTTCGTGCTCTTCACGATGGTCGGTTCGCTCCTGATGCTGGTCGCGATCTTGTGGGCGTATCACTACGTCTCCGTTGGCGGCGCGCGGACATTCGATTTGCAGGCATGGTACCAGACCGATTTTCCCGCATCGGTACAATTGTGGTTGTTTGCCGCATTCGCGCTGGCGTTCGCGATCAAAGTGCCGATGTTCCCGTTTCACACGTGGCTGCCCGATGCGCATGTGCAGGCGCCCGCGGCCGGTTCGGTGATGCTGGCCGGGGTGCTGCTCAAGCTCGGCACCTACGGGTTCTTCCGTTTTGCCGCGCCGCTGTTTCCCGAGGCGTTCGCGGCGGCGCAGACGCCGATCATCATTCTCGCCGTCATCGGCATCGTCTATGGCGCGGTGATGACATTGGTGCAGACCGACGTCAAGAGTCTGATCGCCTACTCGTCCGTTTCGCACCTGGGGTTCGTCATGCTCGGTCTGGCGGCGCTGAATTTGATCGGCGCGACCGGATCGCTCCTGCAGCAAGTCAACCACGGCATTTCGACCGGCGCGCTGTTTCTGATCGTCGGGATGCTCTATGAGCGCCGTCACACGCGGGCCATCGCCGACTACGGCGGGCTCTTCGCCACGGTGCCGCTGTTGACGATCGCGTTTCTCATCGTCATGCTGTCATCGGTGGGACTGCCCGGTACGAATGGCTTTGTCGGCGAGTTTCTCATTCTGCTCGGCGCGTTTCGTCATTCGCCCGTTGCGGCGATCATCGCGACGTCCGGTGTCGTGCTGGCGGCCGGGTATCTGCTGTGGCTGGTGCGCCGTGTGTTTTTCGGCCCGATGACGATATCGGCCAACGAGACGATCCCCGATTTGTCGCGACGTGAATTGGCGACCATCGTCCCGCTGGTCGCACTCATTATTTGGATCGGCGTCTATCCGCGCCCGTTTCTGGATCGCATTACCCCGGCGATTGATGCCTGGCTGCGTCAGGTCAAACCAGTGGAACTGATCGAACAGCAGACGCCGTCGCCCGGAGTATTCGTCTCCGGCGAGAATCCATCGGAGCGCGAACAATGAACATCTCCGCCATTCTGCCCGAGGTCGTCCTGGCCATCGGCGCGGCGCTGGTCATGACCATCGACGCAATGACCGGGGGACGCCGCAACATCGGTTGGCTGGCGGCGCTGACTGTCATGGTCGCCGGTGGCGTGGTGATCTCCCAGTTCAATCAAATCGAAGCCGGATTCGACGGCATGGTCTTGGCCGACCGATTCGCGCACCTGATGCGCTTGGTCATCTATCTCGGGACGCTGCTGGCTCTGCTGACGGCAATCGGAGCTTGGAACGCGCGCGGATCGTCATCAGTCTTCGGTGCCGAACACTACGGGCTGCTGCTCATCGCCGTCGTGGGAATGGACCTGCTGGTCCTCAGCGCCGATATGACGATTCTGTTTCTGGGCCTGGAAATCCTCTCCATACCGCTGTATGGCATGGCAGCGGGACGGCTTGGTTCGGATCGGTCGGTCGAGGCGGGCGCGAAGTATTTTCTCAATGGGGCGTTCGCGTCCGGATTCGTGCTCTTCGGTATCGCGCTGGTCTACGGCGCGGCCGGCACATTCTCCTATGAACAGATTGGCCGCACGCTGCTGCTGGATGGCGATGCCACGGCGCCGTTGTGGTGGATCGGCGGATTGCTCATCGCGGTCGGCTTCTTCTTCAAGATCGCCGCGGCGCCGTTTCATGCGTGGGCGCCCGACGTCTACACGGGTGCGCCGACTCCGACTGTGGCATTCTTCGCGGCCGCTCCCAAGGTTGCGGCGCTCGGCCTGCTCGTACGGCTGACGCAGACAATGTTCGTCGATCTGCCGATGCAGCAATTGTTGTGGGGGGTCGCCTGGCTCTCGATGCTGGTCGGCAACCTGCTGGCGCTGCGTCAACGTGAGCTCAAACGCCTCTTGGCGTACTCCGGCATCGCGCACATGGGATATGCGCTCGTAGCGCTCGTGGCCGGCGGCAGCGGTGCGGTCGGCGCGATCGGATTCTACCTGCTCGGTTACACCGGCATGGCGGTCGGCAGCTTTGCGGTGGCCTGTGCGGTCGGTTACGACGGAGGGGAAGTCACCCTCGAGCGGCTCGCCGGTTTGGGCAAACGCCAGCCGTGGACCGCGGCGATGATGTCGGTCTTCATGTTTGCACTGGCGGGCATTCCACCGACGGTCGGGTTTGTCGGCAAATTCGTTCTCTTCAGCGAGGCGGTCGGGGCCGGGCACTGGCCGCTCGTGATCTGGGCCGTGCTGTTTTCCGCGTTGTCACTGTACTATTACCTGCGCGTCGTCGTGGCAATGTGGATGTGGGAGGCAACCGAGGACACGGTCGAATCCTCGGCCGGACATGCCGCACTGCGCCCGGTGCTGGTGCTCGCTTCGCTCATTACGCTCATTCCCGGCGTGTTCCCTCAATATTTTCTCGCGGTAGCGTCAAAGTCGCTTTTCTGGCTATCTTAGTGCCGGCTCGACCATCCGGCCCCCGGCTCCAATGAACCGGGCCTTGGCTCGTATGCATTTGTGACGTAGTATTTGCCCACATGACCGACAACGGCCACAACACTCCGCGCGCGCACGTCGTCTCGCTGTTTTCCGGCGGACTGGACTCATGCCTGTCGGTGCTCTTGATGCTCCGGCAGAATGTGAGGGTCACGGCGTTGACCTTCATGACTCACTTCGGCTGCGACCTCTCGGATCGTTCATCCTGCTCGTCGAATCCATACCCCGCCGCGCGACAATTCGGCTTCGATGTCAAACTCGTACATCTGGCCGACAAGTTCGTCAAAATCGTGCAGAATCCGGTCTACGGTTACGGCAAGAACATGAATCCATGTGTCGACTGTCGCATTCTGATGCTGACCGAAGCGAAGGAATACATGGAGATGGTCGGCGCCGATGCGATCGTCACCGGCGAAGTCCTGGGGCAGCGGCCGTTTTCACAATTACGTCCCAAGCTGGCGCTGACCGAAAAGCAGGCGGGTTTGCAGGGGCGCCTGCTGCGCCCCCTGTCGGCCAAGCTGCTGCCTCCGACACTTCCCGAGCTCGACGGACGCATCGACCGCTCGCAGCTTGAGGCGATTTCCGGACGCACGCGCAAGCGCCAATTCGAAATGGCCGCCGAATTCGGACTGGAGCACTTCCCGACACCGGCGTCCGGATGCCTGCTGACCGACCCGGAGTATTCCCGCAAGCTGCGCGATCTGCTGGCCCATTCGCCGCACATCAACTTCACCGATCTGAATCTGTTGCAATCGGGACGGCACTTCCGTTTGTCACCCGACACGAAAATCGTGGTCGGACGCGACGAGAACGATAATTGCAAACTTGAGGCATATCTCGAACCGGGGGACTGGCGTGTCGAGGTGCTCGGTGTCGGTTCTCCCGTGACCGTCGTGCGGGGCACTCCGACGGCTGCGGAACTGGAAATGTCGGCCGCGATTACCGCGCGCTACTCCGATCGGAAGTCCGAGAAATCCGTCGAGGTCACTGTGATACACAATGGCGACAGTAAGACTCTTCGTGTTCCGCCTGCCGATGAGGCGCTGCTTGAATCGGTGCGGTTGAAGTGACCCCCGGTCGAACCCGCGTCACGTCGCCGATGTGTCGGCCGCCCGTTCCGCGCGCAGCCATCCCACCAGAAGGATCGTCACTGAAATGACCAGACCGGGGAAGATCGGTTCGGCTGACAGCGGATAGCTCCCGTAGAGGCCTCTCCACAAGACCCAGATTCCCGACACTGCGCCCGGCGCGACAATCCAAATGACCACGGCGGGCGCCGTGAGTGTTGGCCGCTTACTGTAGAACGTCAACAGTACGGGCAGCAGGAGCATCGGCACACCGATCGATCCCAAATCGCGCCAGATCGAAATCACCGATCGTGACAACAGCGCCAATGCCACAGCACCGATTGCCGCGACGACGATTGCATAGCGCGTAGCCGTTCGGATTCCGCGCTGCGTCAACGGTTTGACACGGGCGATCAGATCGTACCCGAGTGCGACCGCCGCGATGAACATGTAGGAATCGACCGTCGAAACGACCGTGGCGAGTAACCCGACGAAGAACAACCCGGCGATGCCCGGCGGCAGCACGAGCGACGCCAGCGCCGGATACGCCATCTGCGGCGTCTCCAGGTCGGTCAGCGCCGCGCGCGCATACAGACCGGTCGTTGTTGTCATGAAATCGAAAACGATCCAAAAGGCGATCGACCAGAAGATGCCGCGACGCGCAGTCCCCACCGTGCGGGTCGCGTAGCAGCGTTGATAGAACGCCGGTTCGACCAATGTCGCCAGCGCGATGAAGTACCACGACAGGACAAACCATCCCGAATTGCCGCCGTGCCAGGTCAGATGCGTTGCGGGCAGACTCTCCGCGAGGTACGACCAGCCGCCGTAGTGGCCGATTGCAAACGGCAGGATCAGAGCGAATCCGCCGAACATACACAAAAACTGCAGAATGTCGGCACGGATCGCCGCGCGAAATCCCCCGGTCAGCAGGTAGACGATCGAAACTAAGGCCCCGACCGATGCGCCGATCCACAACGGCCATCCCAGCAAAAGCCGCACAAGATCCCCGAGCATCAGCACGTAGGCCGCCGGCACCGTCATGACAAACACGACCAACGCGCCCGCCACGGCAGCACCCCGACCGTACGCCTGCTGCAGATGGTCAGGTAGCGAGACAAACTGCGTTTCGCGCGCCTTTCTCGCCAGAAAAAGCGCAAAGACAGCCGCCCACAGGTAATAGGGCAGCCCGAATACCAGCCAATTGGAAATGCCGTACAAATACGAATACTCACCGACGCCGAGAATGCCGCCGTACCATGTCGACACGAGAGAAGCGACAAACGCCGGCAGCGTCAGCCGACGGCCGCCGATCAGGTAGTCGGCTGCGTCGGGCGTGGAACGGTCCCTGCGGGATCGACGGAATCCGATATACCCCTGGACGACAAAGAACGCCCCGATGATGACCCAGTCGACCGGATGGAGAGACACCGTCATCGTCTGTGCTGCGCAGCCCGATCACAGGACCGCGCGCAGTCCCGCGAAAAAGTTCCGCTTCGCCGCCGGGATAAAGAGGTAGTCGCCGTCCCAGTATCCGCCGGCTTCATATTCGGCATCGAACACGTTGTTGACATGGATATACGCGCTCACGCCGGGCCAGCCGACCAGTTTCTGCAGCTTCGCTTCACCGCGGAGGTTGAAGACTGTGCGCGCGTCGATGAGCGATGCGTCCTCGTTGGAGTTGTCGATGAAAATGGGTCCGACGTGATAGATGTGCGCCGACAAGCCGATGTACGGGTGTTCGTAGTTGGCACGCACATTCGCCAGGCGATTCGGAAAGAGCGCAAGCGTCTTCCCCGACAGATCGACAACCGAACCCTCGCCGGTGTCGTAGTCGTACAGATACAGATCGAATTCATCGAAACTGTTGTCCGATAGCGACAGGTTCCCGGAAACGGAGAGACCCTGCCCCAAATCGGCATTGGCCGACAGCTCGATCCCTTGATGGGTCGACCGCGGCGCGTTGGCCCGAATCGGCACCCCGTCATCGTTGATCTGTCCGTTGAACACGATCTCATCGTGGAAGCGCATGTGGAACAAATTGATCTCCGCCCGCCAGTGCGGCTGATTCAGTGAGGCGCCCAACTCGAAGTCCAGCAACCGCTCCGGCTTCATGATCGGGTCGTGTCCTTCGATCGTTCCGTCTGCCAGCGTTGCCGTATCGTCGAAGAAGTCTGCAACGTTGGCGTAGTAGTCCTGCACGTCGAAGATTTCGTCGTTGGTCGGTTCCTGCTCATTATAACTCACGCTGCCGAACATGCTCGCCCGGGCGTGTGGCCGAGCGGTGATTCCCAGGCGCGGTGAGATGAAATGATAGTCGGTCGTGTGCGTCACTCGCTGTCCCCAAATGTTCGGGAATCCGTCGTCGTAGCGCTCGTAACGTTTGAATGCGTATGACACAGCGCCCGTCAATGTCACTTCCGGAAACGGCGTCAGGATCTCCTGTCCGAACAACGACGCCACCGTCTGGGCGCCTTTGTACGAATAGTATCGCTGGTCCGGGACAAAGTCCTCCGGGGCGGGATTAGCCGATTTGACTTCGCCCCAGTGATCGGCGGTCAATCGCCTCAGCTCGGCGCCGAAGCTCAGTGTTCCATAGTCGTGATGGTGTGTGGCGCGCGGCACAATCCCCCAAAAGTCATTCTCAACCCAGCGTCGCCGTACCAGTTGTTCGGCGAGATCGATCAGAACGGTATCGATCTTGATCTCGCCGTTGTCGTCATTCACCTCGATGTCCATAAACGGCGTCAACTGGTACTCGCCGAAGTCGCGGTCGAACCGCCGCTGATCGTAGAAACCTTCGCCCTTGATGTAGTAGAGCGTGTTTTCCAGCGTCCACTGGTCACTGGGACGAAACTCGGTGAGCCATTGGTACTGCGGCTGATTGAAGTTGTCGGTTTCGCCGCCCCACAGAATGGGATTGAAACGCCGATCGCCTTCGGCAACACCGCTCGGCGAGATGGTCCCGCCGTCGATCTCCCACACAAATGACGTGTCCCCGTCAATGAATCGGCGCGGAATCCCCTGATAAGCCAGATGCGTCTGTTCGGGACCGCCGAAAACATACAGCCGATTGGTCCATTGCGCGTCATGTCGCGCCGCACCCAGGAAGTATGACCACAGATCGGTCCAGGCGTTGTCACGGTAACCTTCGGAGACGATCCGCGAAAACCGGCCGTAGACCGCATGCTGGCCGTCGATCAGTCCCGAATTCAGCGCGACGCTGAATTTGCGGGTATCATACGATCCGAAACCGGAATTGACCACAATGCGCCGCGGCCCCGTCAATTGGTCGGTCACCAGATTGACCGTACCCCCGATGGAGTTTGATCCATACAGCGTCGTGCCGACGCCGCGCTGAAGCTGCACGTCCTCGACGCTCTCCAGCAAGTCGGGCAGGTCGATCCAGTAAACCTCGTGCGATTCGGGATCGTTGAGAGGAACACCGTTGATGAGCACCGAAACCCGCCGCTGCGCAAATCCGCGCACGAACAGGTATGAATACCCGATTCCGTTGCCGTTGTCCGAGTACGCATACACGCCCGGCGATTCGGTCAACACCATGGGCACGTCCTGTGCGTGGTAGGTCCGCCGGATTTCTTCCTGCGTGATGTTGTCGAACGCGACCGGCGATTGCCCGCGCACAGCCCGATGCGACGTGACCACGACCTCTTCGCCGGACAGCACGGTCGGCTCGATTTCGATCCTGAGGACATCGGGTCCCGGGACAACCGACAACGTCCTGGTGGCGTACCCGACATGACGGATTTCAATCCCAAATGCCCCCTCTGCAACATCCTTGAACAGGAACTCTCCGTTGCGATCCGCCGCCAACGATTGTTGCGCATCGACGATAGTGACCGTGGCCGCTGGGACGGGCCGGCCGCTGGCCGCGTCGATAATGACACCGCGCAGTTGTGCCGCGTCGGCGATTGATGCGAGTATCAGCGGAGCGAGGCAGCCCGTAAAAGCGATTCTGACTCGTTGGCCGAACTGGGCAAACATCACGTACTCCTTTCGGGGCCCGAATAGCAAAACGGCCGTTTCCGGGACGGGAAACGGCGCGGTCTGAAGCGGCACGGCTGTCTGTCCGTACCGCCGCCTGGTCCGTTCCCTACGCCGGCATTACCCGGATCAGGTTCGAAGGGTGTTGTCTCAGGCCCCTTTGATGGGACCACCCCGCGAACACAGGCAAGTCCACAATAGAAAACTTCACGAGGCGACGCAAGCCGATTTGGGGTCAACGCTTCCCGCCCGTCACGGTGTCGGGTATATTGTCGTGCCCCACACGGTGATAACGATGCGCATCCACGGGCTGTTCGAAATCCTCAAACGATTCGCCGCCGAAACACAGGCCCTGGCGGGGTACTCCGTGCGCCTGGCCGTTCGGCTGATCGGGCGCCCGTTTTATGTCGCCGAAACGCTCGACCAGATGTACTTCCTCGGAGTCGGCTCTTTGTTCCTTGTCGTATTGACCGGAATCTTCGCCGGTCAGGGGCTGGCGCTGCAATTCTCCATCGAGTTGGCGGAGTTTGGCTCGAAAAACTATCTGGGCCGTGTTATGGTCATCGCCATCGTCCGCGAGCTTGGACCCGTATTGACGGGGTTGATGGTCGCCGCGCGCGTCGCCGCCGGGATCACCGCCGAAATCGGATCGATGAAATCGTCGGAGCAGATCGATGCGCTGGTCGCGTTCGGAGTCGACCCGATCCGACGACTCGCGGTGCCCCGTTTCTGGGCCATCCTGCTGATGTTGCCGATCCTCACGATTTGCTGCGATTTTGTCGCCATCGTGGGCGGCTGGGTCATCGCCGTCTACATCGCGCACATCTCCAGCACGGCGTACTGGACCAACATCATCAGCAAGTTGTCGCTGGGAAACTTCGTCATCGGACTGGGGAAGCCGTTTTTATTTGCTGTGATCATCTCGACCATCTCAACCTTCATGGGGTTCCGGACCATGGGCGGCACACGCGGCGTCGGCCGCTCGACGACCAATTCGGTCGTCGCGTGCTCGATCACCATTCTGTTCGTCAATTTCCTGTTTACGCGGCTAATTGTTCCGCAATTGAAGGGGCTGCTCTGATCGACCTCTGATATGATTCGCCTTGAGAATGTCACCTTCGGCTACCGCGATTCCGCGGTGCTGCGCAATGTCAGCTTCCAGGTGGAACGTGGCAAAACGCTCGTCATCTTCGGCATCTCCGGCTCGGGCAAGAGCACGATCCTCAAGCTGCTGGCCGGGTTGGTCAGGCCGCAGACGGGGCGGATCATCGTCAACGAGACCGACATGACCGGATTGCGCGAGTCGGAGTGGCAGGAGCTGCGCCGCCAGATCGGCTTCGTGTTTCAGGGCGGCGCGCTCTTCGATTCGATGACGGTCGGCGAAAACGTCGGATTCTATCTCTTGGAACACACCGACCAATCGATGGAGGAGATCGAAATCAAAGTCCGCGAAACATTGCAGTTCATGAACCTGTCCGAGGATCTGATCGATATTACGCCGGACGAACTCTCCGGCGGGATGCAGCGACGGGTCGCGATCGGGCGCGCGGTCGCGGCGATCGATCCGCTCATCATGCTCTATGATGAACCGACCACGGGGCTGGACCCCATCTCGACAAAAGCGATCACCGAAATGATCGTCAAGCTTCGCGATGTCAAGGGGGTCACCTCGATTGTCGTCACGCATCAAATTGCCGATGCATTCGAAGTCAGCGATCACTTTATCGTCCTGCAGCAGGGGGTGGTCGCCTTCGACGGCACCGCCGAAGAACTGGTGCGCTCCCGGCAGCCGCAAGTGCGCTCGTTTTTGACTCCGTTCATTCACTCCATCGAACGCATGCCGGCTATGCATCACGGAGAATCATGAAAATTCTGTTCTTGTGCACGGGGAACTCGTGCCGGTCGCAGATGGCCGAGGGGTTTGCCCTTCACTACGCCGGCTCCGGGGTCGCCGTCGCATCGGCGGGAATCGAAGCGCATGGTCTCAATCCCCGGGCGGTGACGGTCATGGCCGAAGCGGGCATCGACATCAGCGGCCATACCTCCGATGTCTTCTCGGTGGATTCCGTTGGTCCCAGTGACCTTGTTGTGACCGTCTGTGACCAGGCGCGGGAGTCGTGCCCGCGCTTGCCGGCCACGGTATCTCAGATTCACTGGTCATTCCCTGACCCGGCCAAGGCAACTGGATCCGACGACGAGATCATGTTCGTCTTCCGCGCAGTCCGCGATGCCATCGACGAACGCGTCCGCGCGCTGGTCGAAGGAATGGCGCGGGAGCACGGCCGGAAGTCGCGTCCCTCCGCCGGTCCGCGACCAGTGAGACGACATTGATCGGATCGCCACAAACGGGTATCATGAAGCAGGACGGTCGATGATATGGGACGCGGCTGCAGCGCAATTGACTCACTGGCGATCCAGTACGTACGCGAAATCGCGGTCGTATTACGGACTCGCAACCTGGATAACGTCAAGCGATTCTACCATCGCTGGCAAAGCGCCATGGAGATGGCGCCGATGCCCGACGACCGGCAGTTGGAAATCGACATGCACAAAATGATTCTGGAATTGCCGGCATTAGAAGACTTGCACGACGAGTCGCTGGCGTGGCTGAAGGAGCGTGACGAAGTCTGGGACGTGCGCGGCAACAATTGCAGCAGCGGCTGCGATCCGGGGTCCTGCGGGCGCAAGGCGGTCGGATGAGACCGCTGTTTGAATCCTCCGAGAGCGGCAATGCGGCGTAGCGGACGAGTGCCGTGGACCGAGGTCCGTGTCGGAGTCGTGATCCTTTTTGCGTTTGCCGTGCTGCTGTGGGCGGCGTTTCGCGGCACCGGCATGACCGTCTTCGAGCGCACCAACGATCTATATGCTTACTTTGACAACGTCAATGGCTTGGTCAGCGGCTCGCCCGTCTGGCTGGGCGGGATTGAAGTCGGGCACGTCACCGGTATCCGATTTGTCGAGGAAAGCGGCACGGGACGCATACTGGTCAGTTTTCGGATCAAACAGGACGCCTGGTCGTTGGTCTCGAGCACATCGAAGACCTCGATTGCCGCGATGGGGTTGATGGGCGACAAATACTTGTCGGTGTCGCTACGCCGGCCCGGCGATCCGCCGGCTCAGCCCGGGGGCTTTCTCGAAGCCGAAGCCGCCGGCGATCTGACCAACGCCTTCGCCGACACGCCGGAGTTGATGCAAAACCTCTCAGCGACGACCGATCGCCTCGGCGGCATTCTCGAACGCATCGACCGGGGGGAGGGGTTTCTTGGGCGCATGACGACCGACAGCCGCTCCTCCGATGAACTCGACTCATTGGTTATGTCATCGCGCGAATTGATCCAGAGTCTTAACACCTCGCAGACGCGGCTGGTCGCGTCCATCGAGCGCGCATCCCATTCGTTCGATTCGCTCTCGCAAGGTATCCTGCATGGCGATGGCACGCTTGCGCGGCTGGTATGGGATACGACACTGTATACCGAGCTGGCCGGCGTCACGCGACGCGCCAACTCGCTGATGGAGACAATTGAATCCGGCGACGGTACTCTGGGCCGATTGTCATCGGACTCAGCGATGTATGTCGAGGTCCGCGACCTTGTCACAGACATGCGCGCGCTGATCGATGACATCATGGCCAACCCACGACGGTATTTCAAGTTTAGCGTCTTCTAATTGCCTTAGATTGAGGCGATTACTCAATCAATCACCGACATGCACGAAATCGAAGTCAAACGTGAGGGGCTAAACCTAAAACGGCTACTTCGTGACCGGGACGAACGCGTCCTGGAGCGGAAGGTGAAAGCGCAAAACACCCTCTGGCAAGAAGCATTAGATGATTGGATGGAATTATTCACAAAGTACACTTGGATGTCGAAGGATGGACAGCAAACCGTGCTGTCGTCAATCCTGTTGAACGGGATACGCAAGCCGGCAAAGGCGGATTGGGACTCACTCAAGGACAATTCGGAATTCTCGGAATCTGAGCCGCGTAAGCTGGACCCCGTTCGACTTCCTCCAATGCCTGGGCGCCCACCAGGGAAGATACCAAAAGCCAACGAATCGAGTATTGTGGACAGGCTATCACTCCTAGACAGGTTGATCCCCTCTAGGAAGCGACTCCGACAGCAGGCTATCAATCGACGTCGCGAACTGTTGAATCTTGAATCAGAGAGCGCCCGGTTAGCTGCTGAGCAAGACATGAAGGCGCTGCACAGAGATTGGGAGAGTGAATGTGCCGCAATCCGGACCAACGAAGAGAAGGCCCTTCAGCAATCGCTGCGGGAATGGCAGAATAGACGCGCAGCGTTCATTCTCGACCGCACTAACCTTAATGTAGAAATTGACAGGAGAAGAAAGAACTACGTTAAGGGCGAGCCAGAGGGGGTCGAGGAATTCGCTGAGCTTGTGCTCTCGCGCTCAATGTACCCCCTTTGTATCCCGCGGGATTTCGACTTCCAATATGACGCCACCAATAAGTGTCTCCTCGTGAATACGATATTACCTGCACTGGAAGACATACCACGCACCGACAGTAAAGGGAAAGTTTTGTTTTCAGATCGGGTCTTCCTGTCGCTTTATGACTCTGTCACCTACCAGATTGCAATCCGCACATTGTTCGAGTTATTCCATGCGGACGAAGCGAATGTCATCGGTGCCATAGTCCTGAGCGGGTGGGTCAACACTTACGACAAGGCAACGGGCAAACCGATAAGACCCTGCATTCTATCTGTTCACGCATCGAAAGCTGAATTCTCAACCTTCGACCTCGGGCATGTCGATCCCAAAGCGTGCTTCAAGGCGCTTAAAGGTGTCGGCAGTTCTAAGTTGCACACGATGACTCCGATCATTCCTATAGCAACGTTTGACAAGAGTGATAAGCGTTTCGTTTCACCTATCGACGTCGTCCAAGGAATCGATGAATTGTCGAACTTAGCAGCAATGGATTGGGAGGACTTCGAACATCTGGTGAGAGAGATATTCGAGCAAGAGTTTGCGCAGAACGGTGGAGAAGTGAAAGTGACGCGAGCCAGTCGCGATCGCGGTGTCGATGCCATCGCATTCGACCCCGATCCCATCAGGGGCGGAAAGATTGTGATTCAGGCCAAGAGGTACACACGAACGGTTGATGTATCAGCAGTTCGTGACCTCTACGGCACTGTACTCAATGAAGGCGCGACAAAAGGCATCTTGGTGACAACTGCCGACTATGGACCCGATGCATACGAATTCGCAAAAGGGAAGCCCTTGACCCTTCTAAATGGTGGCCACCTTCTTCATCTTTTGGAAAGACACGGGCACAAAGCACGCATTGATTTGAAGGAAGCACGGGAATTGAACAAGGATGAGATTGACCCGAATTAGCACCCTCTCCCTCCGGGAGAGGGTCGGGGTGAGGGAAAGGTGAATTGGGAGAGGAGATTACCATCGTCGCTGATCTTCTGCCACGTCTCCGCCACACGCTCGACTACGATGCCTGGGCGAATCAGCAAACGTTGGAGTCCCTGCAACGTGCCGACACGCCACCCGTCGAAGCCATCGGCATCATGGCGCACATCATCGCCGCCGATTGGCTCTGGCTGGATCGCATGCGCGAGCAACCGCAGCATTGTGCCGTTTGGCCGCATTGGTCCGTGAAAGAGTGTGCTGAAGAGGAGAGATTGCTGCGCGAGAGTTTCGACGAGATGCTCACCGGTCTGTCGGAGCCGTCGCTGGAGCGGCAGGTGACGTACAAGAATACGAAAGGGGAGAAGTGGTCGAACGCGATTGCCGATATACTCGATCACCTGCTGGTACATTCGGCGTATCATCGCGGCCAGATCGCGCTGCTGCTCCGTCACAGCGGCGGGGAACCGGCCTATACCGACTTCATTCACGCCGTGCGCACCGGCGCGATCAACTAAACTGCCATGACCAACGCTGAGTTTGCCGCCATTCTGGAGCGTCACATTCGTCCAGCCACATTCCCGGTTGCGGTGAAGATGTTGAAGAAGGGCGAGCGGATTCCCGACCGCGCCAAGCGCCCCAAAACCGATCTCGGATTCGATGTCGCGATCTGCCAGTCGGTCGGGTTGGCGCGACGTTACGGCTGGACGCTGGCGGTCGGACGCGACGACATCTCCTGCCCGATCACCAAGGCGTTTTTCGGATTTGAAGAACGCGTCCCCTACCTGACCGAAGGGCACGCCTGCGCCGGCATGTACACCGAATCAACCCAGGCCGGAGCACGCACCGAAGAATCGATCCCACGTTTCGCGCACAAGCAATATGAGTACTTCGTGTGCGGACCCCTGGCCAAAGTGCAATTCGATTGGGATGTCGTCATCGTCTACGGCAATGCCGCGCAGGTGATGCGGCTGGTCACCGGCGCGCTCTACAAACGCGGCGGCGCGATGATCTCCCAGACCGCCGGACGGGTCGATTGCGCCGATCTGACCGTTGGGGCGATGAACACGGGCGAATATCAGTATGTCCTGCCATGCTACGGCGACCGCATCTTCGGCGGCACATCCGACGAGGAGATGGCGTTTTCCCTGCCGCGGTCACGCGCCGATGAATTGGTGGCCGGATTGGAAGGGACCCACAAAGGCGGGATCCGTTACCCGATCCCGATGTTCCTGCGCTTCACTGGTGAATTTCCCGAAAGTTATCGCAAACTCGAAGATTTCTGGACTCACGATTCCGATCCGGAGAACAAATAAATGGTATCCACGACGCTCGTCGATCATCGCTCAGGGATGCTCGAACGCCTCCGCACCACCCCGCAGCAGTTGCGTGTCGCCGTCAGCGGCCTGAGCGACGCGCAGCTTGACACCCCCTACGGTCCGGGCAAGTGGACGATCCGTCAGGTTGTCCATCATCTGGCCGACTCGCACATGAATGCATTTGTGCGCATGAAACTTGTCCTGACCGAGGACAAGCCCACATTAAAGACCTACGATCAGGATGACTGGGCCGACACGATTGATGGCAAGTTGCTGCCGATTGCGTCGTCGTTGTCGATCATCGACGGCCTGCACGATCGTATGTGCAGGATGCTGGAGTCCGTGCCGGACTCCGCCTGGAGCCGTTCGGCGGTGCATCCTGAACGCGGCGACATCACACTCGATGACCTGCTGGCCATCTATGCCCGTCACGGCGAGAAGCACATCGCCACGATCACGGGTTTGCGCGCCGAGAAGGGCTGGTAACAGATTGCCGTTTCGCGAAAAACTCAACCACACCGAACGCCTGCAGGCACTCACCGAGGGTGTCAAGCCCGACCGTCCGCCGGTCTCGATGTGGCGCCACTTCTACGGCGATGAGAACGACAGCGACCGTTTCGTCGACGTGATGGTCGGATGGCAGAAACGCTTCGACTGGGACTTTCTGAAGATCAATCCCAAAGCATCGTATCATTACGAACCGTGGGGCGTGACCATGCGATATAGCCCCGATGGGATCATCAAGCCCGCCCGCGAATTGTTTCCGGTCAGGACGCCCGGGGATTGGACAAAAATCGGACCCTTGGGGGCGCGACATCCTGAATTTGCCGCGCAATTGTACGCGATTTCCAGAATCCGGCGCGCGCTGCCGCGGCCGTTCCGCATCGTGATGACGGTCTTCAATCCGATCTCAGTCGCCGGCGACTTGGTGCCGAACGATGCCATGCTGGTTTCGCACCTGCGCGACAACCCGACGGCGGTCGTCCCGGCACTCGAGGCCATTGCCGAGACATTCATCGATCTCGTCGCCGAGATGCGCAACGCGGGCGCCGACGGAATCTTCTTTGCCACCACACAATGGGCCTCCGCGAATCTGCTGACGGCCGACGAGGTGCGGCGATACGGAGTGGCATTCGACCGTCCGATCTGGGAAGCCACGGGCGCAGACGCATTCAATGTTCTGCATGTTTGCGATTCGAAGAATTATCTGTCACTCTATGCCGATTTCAATGCGGCATTGACCAATTGGGACGCGAGTGAGCCGACGAATCTGAATCTGACAGAGGGGCATGAACTGCTCCGATCGCCGGTCCTCGGTGGGATCGGCCACAAGGGCGATCTGAATGACACGAACTCCGACCGCGTTGTCGAGATGGCCAGGCGCGTCATTGAAGAGCACAAGAACATACCTTTCGCGCTCGGCCCCGGCTGCGCCGTCCCGGTGACAGTCCCGATGGAGAGCATTGCGGCTGTGCGACAATCGGTCGAATTCGCGTATGCGCGCATGAGAACGGCATGATGACCCCGATAACGGCCACAGAGAGTATCCTGCAACGCGTCGACGATGCAATACGCCACGGGGGGGATTCCATCGCAGTCATGGACCGAATCGCGGCGCTGCTGCACGAATCGATCCCTCACTACACCTGGGTGGGATTCTATCTGCTCGAAGGCGACATGCTGACGCTCGGGCCGTATCGCGGAAAGCCATCGCCGCACACCCGCATCCCGCTGAACCAGGGCATATGCGGCGCAGCGGCATCCCAGCAGCGGACCGTGATCGTTGCCGACGTCAACGCCGATCCGCGCTACCTGGCCTGCTCCATCGAGACGCGTTCGGAAATTGTTGTGCCGATCCTGTTCGACGGCATCTGTCTCGGTGAGATCGACATCGATTCCGACCAACCCGACGCCTTCGGCGCATCGGATCAATCATTGCTGGAAGCCATCGCGGAGCGCATGGCGCCGAAGATGCGGACATAAGTCACCGCATTCGCGCCCATTGACATGATGGAGACGACCGCCTCGCCGATCTTCTGGGTCGGGTTTCTCGCTCTCATCTTGGGGTTGCTGACAATGGACCTCGTGGTTTTTCACCGGCGGCCGCATGTCGTGTCAGCCGGTGAGGCATCGCGTTGGGTCGCCTTCTGGATCGGCTTGGCCGCGGCCTTTAATGTGTTCGTCTACTTCGAGTTCGGCACCGCCAAGGCGCTGGAGTTTACGGCCGGATATCTGGTCGAGGAGGCGCTTTCGGTCGACAACGTATTTGTCTTCCTGATCGTTTTCCGCTACTTCCATGTCCCGCGCGAACTGCAGCATCGCGTGCTGTTCTTCGGAATCCTTGGCGCCATCATCCTGCGCGGCATCTTTATCTGGATCGGTGCAACGCTGATCTCCCAGTTCAGTTGGGTGCTCTACATCTTCGGCGCGTTTCTGGTGTTCACCGGGATCAAGATCGTCGCGCAGGATGAGATGCAGGTGCATCCCGAGCGCAATCCGGTTCTGAAGCTCCTGCGGCGCATCCTGCCGATCACTGCCGACTACATGGGCACGCGGTTTCTTGTCCGTGCCGGTGAACGCTGGTTTGCGACGCCGCTTCTGGCGGTGCTGGTCGTTGTCGAAGCCACCGATCTGGTATTTGCCGTCGATTCAATCCCGGCGATCTTCGGCATCACCCACGATCCGTTTATTGTCTACACATCGAACATCTTCGCCATCCTGGGACTGCGGGCGCTTTTCATGCTGCTGGCGGGGATTATGGACAAGTTCCACTATCTGAAATACGGCCTCGGCATCGTTCTCTGTTTCATCGGCGTCAAAATGCTCATCGCGTGGTTTGTGCACATCCCCATCGAGATCTCACTCGGCGTCGTCGTGCTGTTGCTGGGCGGTTCGATCCTGTTGTCGTTTCTCCGGCCGGTCAAACCCGCGGAATCCCATGGTTCCGGGCCGGACGCCGGCACCGAGACCCCGCTGGAGGAATGATCACATCAACGCCCGCGCATCGCGTAGTACAGAACGCGCGGAGCATTCACCAGACCGGTCCAGAAAATGTTCGGACTGTGACGCAGCCGCCGTCGCGCGTAGGCGATGGCGCGGTCCCAGTTTTCGGCAAAAGGAACATAGAGTCGGTGGACGATTCCGCGGCGCAAAGCCGATGACGCCCTGCCCGTGTCGTCAATCCCCTCGAAGTATGAACCGGACGTGAGAGATTGGATCAGGGCCGCTCTCGGTACTCCCATCAACGTCTGTGTCTCAAACCGGGAGGGACCGATGGCCGCCGTCAAAACGACCTCGTTGAAGAAGCGTTCGATCAATCCCTGATCGTGCGTCGCGAACTCGACAAACACATCCTTCGCAAACAGCGCGCGTGCCAGGGACAGCATGCGCGATTTGATCTCGGCGGGCTGCTGCAGCGCAATCTCGGCGGATTCGCTGTAGATCCCGGTGCACAGTCTGATCCGGGACCCGGACGGCAGTTGGTCAATGTCCGTCACGGTGCGAAAGAGCCGCGATTGCAGGACGGTGCCGACAGTCCGTCCGTAGCGCGCGAAGAGCTCTGCGTGAATCGACAACGTCAGATCGGTCCATTGATGGTTTTCCATGTCGATCGTGGCTCGAATCCCGTGTTTCGACGCCGACTCGATCACGCGGCCGATGGCTTCCGCGCAGGCCGTCCGGTCGATCCCTCCCGGATCGATCACCATGCCATCGTTGTCCTTCGGGGCGACGACGAACGATGACGGCTTGAGACTCACCGAAGGTTTGCGCCCCGGTGGCAGCGCCTGGAGTCGCGCATCATGGGCCGCCGATTCGATCAACCGCACATACAACGCGACATAATGGTCCACGTCCTGCCCGGTCGCGGCATCCTCGCCGAGGATGTCGATTGTCGCAGAGATTCCGGCATCCGCCAGTTCGGCCGCCTTGTCGAGCGCCGCTTGCATCGAATCGCCCGCAATGTAGGGCTTCGAGAAAACGCGAATCGCTGTCTTGGGGAGTGAATCGACGAATACAAAACGCAGGTTCACGGCATCTCCGGCGACCGATTGCTGGCGCCGCCAGATTAGGGGGAAGTCCTGTCGCAATCAACGCCCAATTGCGTAACGCAGAGCCCACTCACTGCCCGGGCGCGGGGCGGGGTCGATCGTGTGTTTGTGTCCCAAAAGAAACCCGGGTGCTCCGCTGGGGCGGAACACCCGGCTCGAATTTAAGGGGGGTGGTTGGCCAGAGTACTTGTTTTGGGGGGGGCAAAACGTTCCCCCGACCTTCCGCCCCCGCTACTCGGTGACCATCATCGGAGGTCTCGTCACTACTACTTAAACATCCCGATCGACCTGAATGTTTAGGCGAATATTGTCCATGATCCGGACTCGATGGCCGCTGTTGCCCGGATTCAGCCAGGCGTTGCCCGCACGGAACCAGCGGCCGACGTTGAATCGCAGTGTGTATTGGACATCATCGCCCGCGGACAGGTCGTACACGCCGCGGACCGAATACTCCGAAGTGTAGTCGCTGCTGAATGTGAAGCGGCGTGACTCGCCCGCCGACCAGATGCGTCCGCGCACGAGAATCGAATTCCCCAGCAGGTCGTCGAGCCCATTCAGTTCATCCGAAGCACGCGCGGGCTGCAGCACGAACCGGACTTCTGTGTAGGCGCCGCGCACGACCGCACCGGACCCCAGCGGCTGCAACGCCGCATTCACCGGCAGAACATACGGTCCCTTGTGGCTGATGTCCGGATCACTCTCGTCGCGGCTTTCTTCCTCCGCGGTGATCTGTGTGTCGACCGCTCCCGCCTCGCCATCGACGAAGCGCAGCGACCGGATCACGACCGCCCCATAGTCGATTGTGATCGAATCGGGTCCCTCGGCCGCATAGCCCTGCTGCGTGTTCGGCGTGTCGCCGCCGACGATGTTGGCCGACGGACTGGCGAGGTTAAACTCGATGTTCCATGCCGTGCTGATGTCGGATAGCGAATTGTTGCTGCTCTCCGGACCGCATCCCAATGCCAGAATGCAGACGCCGACGATCAGCACTGCCGTCAGTGTGCGTTTCATCCTGCCTCCCTCCTGATTCATCTTCATCGTTCCCAAGCGGTGGTTGACTTCACTCCGGGTTACCTCAGCAAAACCATCTGATGCACTCTTGCGACGCCGTCTGAAACCAGACGGGCAAAGTAGACACCCGAGCCGACCGGACGCCCGTTATCGCCGCGTCCCTCCCAGTTCACAGTGTGCGATCCGGGCGCCAGGAGACCGTCGACCAACGTGGCGACCTTGCGGCCCAGAACATCGTAGACGTCAAGCTGTACCGGCTGATCGCCCACCGATGAAAACCGTATGGTAGTCGAGGGATTGAACGGATTGGGATAATTGAACAGATCGATTTCGTAGTCGATCGTGCCCAATCCGCGGTCGTCCTCAATGCCGGTCTCCAGTGTCACGGAGAAATCGGCCGACATGCTCGGCCCGGACGCGGAAATGTTCGTGATTGTCACGAACGTTTGCGCCCCGGCGTAGTTGTCCGAATTGGGCGTCGAGGCCGCGGAAAACGTGGTCTTGTTGGTGGTCCCGGGGAACGGATCGGCGCCATCGCCATAGTCGAGATTCTGTTCCAATTCCCAGAGACCGTCCGCCTGCTCCAACGCAACCCAGTAGTTCCCCGATGACGTGTGTCCGGGGTACCATTCCTTCGTATTGCCGCTCTGGCTGTCGTCGATGTGCCAGATGCAAAGCCCTGAGCCCGGTATACCCGTATCGTAGCCGGTCTTCTGACGGTTCTCGATCAGGAAATACTGGTTTCCGCCGGCGCCGTCGGACCAAACCCGGTACACGGTCGGCGAGGTCTCAACCGCCGGCAGGTTGACTCCGGTCAGATTCGAACTGACGACCGTCGGTGTGACGAAGCCGACCTGGCTTTTGCACCACGCGTCCATGTGCGCGGGCGAATTGCCCAACGATCCGTTCCACGAACCTGACGCCATCAGAGACCAGCGGCCCAGACCGCGCGAGCTGCCGTCGATGTCGTACAAATCCGGAAGCCCGAACAGGTGTCCGATCTCGTGGGCGTAGACACCGATCGTAATGTCGCCGGGAGAATTCCAGTATTCCGGCTGAACCGAGTACGCGCTGACATAAACACCGTCCCGGAGATTGGCGCTGATTCCCCATTTGTGCGACCAGATGTCATTGACGCTGCCGGTGAACTCCGCTCCCGCACCGGAATGCATGATGACCAGTCCGTCGACATACCCGTTCCCGTCGTTGTCGTAGTCTGAGAAATCGACGAGCGGATCGATCAATGCCACCAGGTCCTGCGTCAGCCTCTGCGTGTTATTCGGATAACTCCCCATGCCGAAGTTGCCGTTGACGTAGTACGCGTATGTTTGCGGGGCACGCTGCCAGCCGAGCGACGACGGGAGATTGACCGTGACCATTGTGAGATTGCCGTAGCTCATCTCGCTGTAAAAGTGGCGCACCGACCCCGATCCGGTTGAGAAAATCAGGTTGTCCAGCACGGTGGCGCTGACCTGCGACACCTTGTCGGAGAAGTCCACGCAGATCGCCAAAACGTTAAAGTCCCCGGAGACCGTGATGCCGGCCGCCATGCCTCCTCCGGGTGTGCAAATGCCGCGCTCCTGAAAATGCCCGCGCATCTCGGAATACAGTCCGATCCCGGCCGCCATCGACGGGGAGCCCTGGCGCAAGCTGTCCGGGAAGGGAGGCATCGCAACCAGCTCGGATAGCGGGCCGGATGCACACAGAGCGAGACAGCCCAATGCGACCCCGCACGCCAGCGTAGTTGCTCTGCCTTTAGCCATCATTATGATCCCTGCCCTTCTGGGTGTGTGAATGGGAGCCGAACACCGACTCCGCTGATCGTCACGACCGCACTCGTCGATTACGCGATGGGAGATGCGGGCCGGTTCCGGACAATCCTCAGTCTGATTTGATTCCGTTAAAGCGGTCGCCGACAGGACACATTCAGAGGCATCGTCGCATTCGCCTGAAGCAATCCGAGGAGTTTGGAATCGTAGTTCGTGTTTGGCCGGTTTCATTATTCCCCCCAAGGAACAAATCCTCCTGAGTGCGAGGCACTTCAGCGCAAGGGGCGTGCCGACGACAAGACCGCTCTGACCATATCGCCGATGAGGCGTAAGTCAACCTATGTCAATGCGTTAGGCTCTAACCGTCACGGGGCGGGTTCTCCGGGGACCAAGGGACCTCTCATTTCGCTGTGGAGAGTATGGGGGCTTTCCGACACCCACTCGGTCAGAGACGAGCCGTTGACCGCAGCGTGAATTCAATGCGGAGGGTCCGTAAGTTGCTATTCGCAGATTCTGCGACGCGGAAACCTGCGCTGATTGGGAAAACTACTTGACAAGGATGGGCTTATAGCGAGATTGCTTTTGACAAGAGTCGGTGGTCGAGCCGTTTCGGCATCTCACGATCCGACGATTACCTCAGGCGCATCGGCCGACCACAGGCAACGCATCGCAGTATTTGAGAATCAAAATCGCTCTTTCTTAGGTAAGGAGGCGGGCTCAGATGGCAAGTCGGAAATCCCTTCTGGCTATCGGCCTGACTCTGGCTTTGATGTTCACGCCGTTGTCACTCGGCTGGGCGGGCGGACAAGCCTCCGACGAAGGTGACGGTCATCCGTGGGATGACGGCACCACCGGCGAACAACAGCCGCCGCAACCGGACGGATCGACGACCGGCTTCCGTCCGACGGCACCGGTCGCGACGACGCAGTCGCAGCGATCGTATGCTGCCTCGGCCGTACTGCCCGGCGGCGCTGTCTGGGTTGCCGATGCGCTTTGGTCGTCGTGGCTGCGCATCATGAACATCAAAACGGAGAGCAGGTCGAGCACAGCAAACAATCGGCGATAGCGCCGCATCTCGAAGATTGAAATTGAGCATGAAGCCCCTTCCTCACGATGCTTCCGCGTTGCGCGAGACTATGGACGGCGTCGTACGTCTGCTCGACGACGACAACGTCACCGCGGCAGTGAACTTGATGGATCGTCTGGAGAGCGAAGCGCCCGTCACCCCCGGGGCCCCGCTCTTCGGCGAATGGTGCATGGTGCGCGCACGCCTGGCCCATGCCGAAGGACGGTATACCGATGCCGTCCGGGAGGCGCGTGCGTGCCTCGACATGATCCAATCGACCGGTTCTGACGCGGCAATTGCGGACGTTCACCGCCTGTTGGGCGGCGCCTATCTCGGGATGGGTGTCACCAAGAGCGCTCGGATGCACGCGCGCGATGCCATCGCCATTTATCGGCGTATCGGAGATCAAAATGGTGTGATGCATGCCGCCAATGACCTGGCACGCATTCACTTCGTCAGCAGCGAATACACTCTCGCCATCGACTTCCTCAATGATGCCGTCGAGATCGCCCGCCAGACGGGCAACCACGAACGTGAAACGGCGTTCATTGGGAATCTCGGTCGGATCTACCTGCTGCAGGGGCAGTGGCAATTGGCGCACGAGGCCCTGTCGCAAGCGTGTGGCCGAGCGGAGCGGGCCGGGAAAGACAGTTCGACCGCACGCAATCTGCTGTCGTTAGGATACCTTGGGATCCTTCGACACGAATTTGAAGCGTCTGCGCTATGCCTGGACCGAGCGTTGCAATACATCGAGCGCGCGGGATTGGTGCGGGAACGATCGATCCACTTTGAATACACCGGCTGGTGGCATTTCGAGCAACGGCACTGGATTCAGGCCAAGGAGGACTTCCGCTCGGCGCTGCAAATCGGCCAGAAACTGAGTTCCGAAAACGATTTGGTCTCACAATCGCTCCGAGGGCTGGCCGAGTGCGAAGCCGCCCTGGGAGATTGGCCCGAGGCGCAACGATTGGCGGAATCGGGCTTATCCGTGGCCCTTGAGATCGGTGAGCGTGTGGAAGTCGGCTGCCTGTACCGGGTCATCGCCGAGGCGATGGCGCGCCGGGGCGACGTCAACGGTGCGCAGACCGCCCTGTCACGGGCGCAAGAAAACCTCGACGTGGCTGCCGATCCGTATGAGTCGGCACGTTTTCAGGTTGTCGCGGCGCGAGTCCTGACGCTGCTGCCGCAATCCGAGCCAACCGCGATCGTCGATTCGCTGCGCGAGGCACTCAACACGTTCGAGCGATTGGGTGCCTCCGCGCAGGCGACCGAGGTCTGCATATTGCTCGTTGAAGCATTGCGAAGTGCGGGCCGGTTGGACGAGGCCATTCAGTACGCACGCGCGGTCGAGCGACAAAAGGCGGGGGAATCCTCCGGTTCTGATGACGTCGCTGACCACTGTGCCTTGCAGTCGGCCCTCTCGAAGTCATGTGTCACCCATGCGCTCTCCAGTGCCAACGAGTTCCGACTCGGTGGCGTGCCGTGGGCGGTCGCCGCACTGGACGGTGAGTCGCGCGACGATCTCCAGCAGGCAGTCGCGTTCTTCCGTACCCGGATCAACGCCTCCCGTGCGGTCCTTCTGGAGGTCACTGTTGATGGCGCACGGACCGGAAGTGTTGTCACTGTGTCCGGGGCGAATGAAGACTTTGCACATCATTTGGGCGAGTTCGTGGCCAGCCCCTATCAGCGCGAACTGCCGACCGATGCGCCGAGATTCTACTGGTCTCATGGAACCACTCCTGATCTGACCGCTCATTTTTCCGAGCATGATGAACCCGCCCCCGTCGCCGTCATCTCTGTCCCGGTGGAACTGGGGCCGGGCGCGTCGGGGCTGCTTTATGCGGATGTCCTCGGTCAAGACGCCGCGGGCCAGCCGATCCGGTTTGGACCGCGCGATCTGGACTTCGCGGTCGCATTTGCCGAAATCGTCGCGTGGCGATCCACACGATTGCGCTCTGAAGGGCTCCATCGCGATGTGCGACGCTTGCGGGACCAACTGGCAAACTCCAGCGATTTCCCCAGCATCATCACCCAGAATGAAGCCCTGCGCGACACGCTATCGCGTGTGCGCATGGTCGTCGACACGGATGTCTCGATCCTGCTGTTGGGAGAGACGGGAACCGGTAAGGACCTGCTCGCTCGCGCCATACATTTCTCCAGCGATCGCCGCGACCACCGCTTTGTCTCCGTCAATTGCGCCGCCCTGCCCGAGTCGCTGTTGGAAAGCGAGTTGTTTGGTGTCCGGCGCGGGGCCTTCACGGGCGCCGATCGTGACAAAGCCGGGCTGTTCGAGGAGGCGGACGGGGGTACGTTTTTCTTAGACGAGATCGGGGAAATGCCGGTTTCGCTGCAGGCGAAGCTCCTGCGACTGCTGGAGAACAAAGAGTTGACGCGCTTGGGTGACACGCGCCCGCGACAAGTCGATGTGCGCGTCATTTCGGCGACCAATAGCGATCTGTCCGGCGATACCGCGCGTGGCACATTCCGGCGAGACCTGTTTTACCGCCTCGCTCCGCTGACATTTACGCTGCCGCCGCTGCGGGAACGCCGTGAAGACATCCCGCTGCTTCTCGACCACATCTTAACGCGCGTATGTGACGAGGCAGGACGCAAAGTGCGGCTGCTTCCGGAAACTGTCCGGGTCCTGTGCAATTATGACTGGCCGGGCAATGTCCGCGAACTGGAGAATGAAATCCGCAAGCTGATCCTGCTCGCCGGAGCCGAAGGGACCATCGGGCCGGAACGTCTCGCCCAGAAGCTTCTGGAGACGTGCGATACACTGGGCCAGCCCGGCACGGCCCCCGCGCTGCCCGAACGCTTCTCGCTGTACGACCACATGGCGCAATTAGAACGACGGTTCATCGCGCACGCGCTGGCCGAGTCGGACGGGATCAAAAAACACGCCGCCGCGCGGCTCGGAATGCCCGAATCGACCCTGCGCCTGAAGATGAAGCAGTACGATCTGGACGTCGGCGCATAGATTCGCGCTGCCGACCGTCGTGTGACAAACCCGCGGTGTTCTCCGCGGGGTTTTTTGTATCCTGCGCAGGCGATGACTCCAACTTGGCGGTGCCTTCCGCACTACGCATTGCGCGCCCGACAACAGATGGCGCTCGACTACGAACTGCTCGAGACGTGCCGGACCGAGCGGGACACCGCCTTCCTGCGCTTCTACCGCATGGACCCGCCCGCGGTGACGATCGGGCGAAACCAGCAGTGGCAGCATGTTGTTTCGCCGCATCGCTGCTCGGAGATGGGCTGGGAATGGGCTCGCCGCCCGACCGGGGGCGGCGCGTTGCTGCATCGAAACGAGATCAATTACGCGATCATCGCCGGGCCGGGTTCCCTCGGATTGGCCGCCAATGCGGGCTTCACTGCCACCCTGCTCACGATCCTCAGTCGTCTCCAACGGATGCTGATTCGTGCCGGGATCCCCGCCGCGATCGAATCCGGTCGTGCCGACACCATGCCACCAAACGGACGACAACATGGCCTGTGCGGCCGGTCGCTGACCGGATATGAGATCGGTCTTGACGGGGGCAAGTTGCTCGCGGCCGCGCAGTTCATGTCCCAGGATGTCGTACTGCAGCATGGCACCGTTTATCTCCATGCTCCCGTTGATGATGGAATATTTTGGCCCGATGACTCCCATGGACTCCGGGCCCGCACCCAACGGTGGACATCCATGCCGCTGGAGTTTCAGGATTGCGGGTGGCAAGAATCCGCCGATCGGTTACGGGCTTGCTTTCACGACACCAGCGAGAGCGGGCACTTCGCGGTGGAATCCTGGCTTCCGCCTGATTCCCTTTGGGATCGGGTTCGCCGACGAGCCGACACATGGCAGCGAGAGCACTGGGACACTTTCCGTTGAAAAACCGCCTCTTGACGGGAATAAGTGACCCCATCAGGGTTAATCTCGCTGGATCAAGAGGATCCGCTCGAATCGGATATCGCAAAAAGATTCGCGGGAACACACGCGTCAAGGACAGCAAATCGTGATTCACCTTGACTTTACACAATTAGACGGCTCATGTTCGGCACTTTGGTCCCGCGCCGTCTGCCATGCGGGGAGCAACGCTTGATACGACTGTGATTAGGTAGGTCATCTTCTGAACGTGTTTCTGCTTGTCGGCCCGCCCCTCACTCCGGTTCGCAGGCCCTCACGCGTAATGACCCGTCACGGGGAGGATTGTAGACATGATGCGACCTTCTGAGATCGGAAACCGGATTCGGAGATGGACCCCGTTGGTCCTCGCCGGGATCTGGATCGCATCGGCTTCACAGGGATTTGCGGCCAACGGCAAGATCGCCGGACAGGTTTTGGACAATAAGTCCAAGGAGCCGCTCATTCAGGCGACCGTCCAGGTCGTCGGGACCACATTGGGTGCGGTCACCGACATCGATGGTCGATTCCAGATTCTGGCCGTGCCCGTCGGTGAACATTCCGTCAGGGCGAGCATCATGGGATATCAGCCGGTCGTGGTTACCGGCATCCTGGTCAAGCCGGATCAGACCGAAAACGTTTCCTTCGATCTTGACGAAAGCGCGGTCGAATTGGAGGCGGTGATCGTCAGGGCGGAAATCGACCTGATCCAGATGGATCAAGCCACGACAAAACGAGATGTCAGCGCCGAAAAGATCAAGACCCTTCCCGTCACCAACGTCGGCGACATTATCGCGATGACCCCGGGCGTGACCGTTCGTAACGATCGCTTTCACATCCGAGGCGGGAGATCGTCCGAAGTCCTGTACAATGTCGACGGCGTCTCGATGTCCGATCCGCTCGGCGGACGCGGCCCGACCCAGGCGTTGAATCTGTCCGGCACCGAGATCGAAAACGTTTCCATCATCAAGGGCGCGTGGTCGCCGGAGTACGGCGGTACCAGCGGCATCATCAGCGTCTCAACGAAGGATGGCGGCTCCGATACCAAGGGACATGTTCAATACTTCACGGACGATTTCGGGACCAAGAACCTCAACACCTACTCGCGGAATTTTCAGCGTTTCGAATTCAATCTGGGCGGCCCGGAACCGCTGTTTACCAAGCTCGTGCTCCCGGCGCTGGGACTGGGCGGCCCGTCCGATAAACTGACCTACTTCACGTCGCTGAACTTCGAACGCTCCGATACCTACACGCCCATCAACAGATTCACGACCGACGCCACGCGGGCGGATTTTCGCGAATTCAAGTTTCTCGCGTGGGTCCTGCGCGATCGACAGACAAACTTCGGCGACGCCTTGTTCAAAATGTCGTACCGCTTGAGCCCCGACATCCGTCTCACCGGCCAGTACAAGCAGACATACGAACGCAACATGCTGTGGCGCTGGAGCTATCGATACGTGCCCAACAACATCCCCTGGGAAGAGGACAAAAGCGAATTCTACAGTCTGCGCTGGACCCACAACCTCAGCAAGACCACCTACTACGAAGTCCAGCTCTCCCGGCAACAACGCACCTTCTGGCAAAAGCCGGGGAACCCCAATGTCGCCGGCGGCACGCTGAACCCGGATGATTTCCTCTTCGACCATCAGTCCGACACATACGAAGACCGCAATGGCAATGGCGCCTGGGATCCGCCCGAGACCTGGACCGACGTCTATCCCGACGGCGAGTATACCTTTGGCGATGTCTGGATCGACCGCGACGGCGACGGAAACTATGTCCCTGGAATTGACACGCTGATCTTCGATTTCAACGGAAACGGCGTGGTCGATTTTAATGTCGGGGAATCTTTTGTCGATCGCAACGGCAACGGTCGATATGACGAGGGCGATGCGCTGACGCGAGACGGCAACGGCAACGGCATCTACGATCCCGGCAACGAAGAAGACTTATTCGACATCGAGGGCAGTCCGAATGACATTCCCGAGCCGTACCTCGACGGTGATGTCTCCCTCGGAGAGCCGTTCACTGATGTCAACCGGAACGGCGTCTACGACGACTCACTGTCGGGATTGCCGTTCGGCGAGCCGTTTGTCGATTTGTCCCACGACAGCAAATACCAAGGTCCCAACGACGACTGGGTCGTGGGCGTGCCGTTCCGCGATCTCAATGGCAATGGTGACTTTGATCGGGGATCGTCGACGCCATCCGGCGCGTGGTCGTCCGATGACGCCAGCTACGACTTCGGAGAACCGTTCAACGACTTAAACGGCGACGGCATCCGCAACGCGGCCGACGGGTTCTATGATCGTGGTTGGGATGGATCCGTTGTCTGGCACTATCGCCGTCCGCGCGACACCCGCATGAAGGTTGATCTGGTCAGCCAGATGCGCCGGGAACATGAGGTCAAAATCGGCGGCGAATACGCGGCGTACGATCTGACATTCGAGGAATTGCAGCAGCCATACGTGGATTTGACGGGGAAAGACCTTGAAAACAGTCTCGGACAGCCATACCCCGGGCGAGGCACCATCCGCGACTTCTACAATCAGACGCCGAAGACTGGGGCGCTCTACATCGTCGACAAGATGGAATACGGACAGATGATCGCCCATGTCGGCTTTCGCTACGAGTACTTCATCCAGGCCAATGACGCCTCAGCCGCTGAAGAGGCGGCGATTGGCGAAGATATCCCTTACGCGGACTACCGCGACCGGTTCGCGCCGCGCATTGCGTTCGCCTATCCGATCTCCGACAAGGCCAAGGTCTTCTTCAATTACGGGCACTTCTACCAACTGCCGCCGCTATTCCAAATGTATGCGCGTTCGACGTTTACCAACAGCGCTTCGGGGGTCATCGGCAACTTGAACCTCGAGTTCGTCAAGACAATCAAGTACGAGTTTGGCGTCCAATACATGCTCTCGCCGGAGTACTTGCTGTCCGTTCAGGGGTTCTACTCCGACGATTTCGGCCGCGTGGCCGCCTCGGAGATTCGCGGATACGGCGGACTGGATGCCCGCAATTTCTATGAAAACTCGGAGTACTCCCGCGCGCGCGGGATCGAATTCGAACTGGAAAAGAAATACGGCAACTACGTTTCCGGATCATTCACCTATGATCTCTCCTGGGCATTCGGCAAGTCGTCGGCCGAAGCGCTGGATTACTTCGCGAACTTCTATGCGGGCAGCAACGACCGCTTCGTGATTCAGGAGTTCCCGCTGGACTGGGATGAACGTCACTCCCTGACGCTCATACTCGACATCCGCGTGCCGGCGAATGACCATCCCAAACTCTTTGGCCGTACCATCCCCAGCGATTGGGGCCTGAACATATTCTGGCAATACGGATCTGGCTTCCCCTACACACCGAGCACGTCTCATCCGGGGGTCGAGATTGTCGGACAGCTTGAGCCCGACAAGAATTCACGACGCTATCCCGCGCACAATAACATCGACGTTCGCTTCAACAAGAATTTTGCCATCGGGCCCATGCACTACGCGTTTGAGGTCTGGGTCTACAACGTGCTCGACGAACGGAACATCCGGGAAGTCTACACCGGCACCGGCCGACCCGAAAGCGGGGTCAACCAGAGCCGTGTCATCTATCCGTCCGATGGTCAGACCGACCCGCGACTTTGGGAGGCCGGGCGCCAGATTCGTATCGGATTGGGAATGGATTTCTAAGCGCATCGGGGTGGCCGTATTTCTCAGGATGTGATGATGCCCATGGACTATGAGAGACAGGCCCAAAGCGTGGCCGATCGCGAAACCACGACCATCCGCATGATCCGTCCGATTAGACGGTGTCTCCGGGCGTCGGCCAGTGCCCTCATCATTGTTGCGCTCAGTGCTGTCTCAACGTGGTCGCGCGACAACCTCCCGTCCACGCCGCCCCTGAAGGGACCGCAGAGCTGGGTCAACGCCGCGGCGCCGATCTTCGACCGGCGCGCTCACTACGTCGGTGAAGTCTGGATCTCGGTTTCGAATGACGGCTCCTTCGGCACCAGCCACCAGATGGATGCCTGCCCTCAGGATGAGATCGACCTGCGCATCAATTGGTGCCCCTCGTTCGAGCTGCCCGGAGGATCGCGAATCGATTATCTGTACAATGGGGGCCTTTGGGTCGGCGGAATCATCGGAACCGACACGGTCATCACCTTGGGCTATGAGGGATGGGATGAATCGGGCGACGAGTTCAACGGCTACACGACGATATCGACTGAACTGCCGGCCGGCTACCGTCACCTGGGGTGTTCTCCGAACGCGGACGGCTCCTTCGCGCCCCCGCGTCGGCTGGAACAAATCTACTATTGTCAGTACGAGGATACGACCCTCACCAATACAAACCAGACCTCGCACATCCCGATGGGCCTCGAAGTGACCCAGGTTACGCATCAGTCGTCCACGAACTTCGCGCGCAACTTCGTCATCTGGGACCTCGAAATCAGGAACATCGGCGATAACCTGATCCGCGGCGTCTATCTCGGCGTCTTCGTGGACACGGATATCTACTGGCAATTGTCAGCCGGCGGAGAAAACAATGCCAACGACGACATCTCCGGGTTTCTGCACACCTGGCCCAATCCCGTCAATCCCGAATTCCGGGACACCTTGAACATTGCCTGGGCGGCGGACAACGACGGTAAGCCGGAAGGTGACGGCCCGGAAGACCCCTTCCGCCGCCAGGCGGAACGGGGAATCATCGGCTGGAGAGTCCTGCGCGCCCCCGCCGGCGCCAACATCAGCTACAACTGGTGGACGTCCAGCGGCCAGGGATTGCTCGACTGGGGCCCGCGTCGACTCACTGACCTTCGTGTCTTGGGCCACGGGGGTCGCGGGACTCCGTCGGGTGATCGCAACAAGTACCACTACATGTCCAATCGTGAAATCGATTACGATCAGTTGTATGCGGGGATTGATCTGTCGGCATTCGGCTGGGCACGTCCGTTGGCCGCCGCCACCTCGTGCAATCTCGCCGACGGACTAGACACACGCAGCGTTCTGGCCGTTGGCCCGGTCCCGCAACTGGCGCCGGGTGAGTCGATTCCGTTCACCTTTGCCATGGTCGGCGGATCCGAGTTCCACACTGTTCAGGACAATCCGATTAACTGCAACGACCCGACCGGATTCTACAACAATGTCGATTTTTCCGATTTGGCCGGGAACGCCTGGTGGGCCGGTTTCGTGTTCGACAACTTCGGCGTCGACACAGACAACAACGACTACGCGGGCGACTACTACCCGGTGCAGGGCTCGGCAGAGGACACGATTTTTTATCGGGGCGATGGCTGTCCCGATTTTGCGGGGCCGGCGCCCCCACGCGGGCCGGATAACTCGAATCTGACTCTGATCTCCCGCCCGCACGAATTGGAGCTGAATTGGACCGGGGCCAACTCCGAGTTGCAGGTCGATCCGTTGCTGCGCGTCAGCGACTTTGAGGGGTATCGGCTCTATATTGCCGAGCGCAATACCTCCAGCGACATCCCTTCCTCCGGCGATTACTCGCTGCTCGCCAGTTGGGACATCGTCGACTACCGGCGCTACACGTTCCGGGAACTGACCCAGCGCTGGGAACTGACATCCAATCCGTTGACCGTTGACCAATGGCGTGAAGTATTCGACGATCCCGATTTCGATCCCGAGCTCTATCTCTCCTCAGAATTCGATGCGGAATTCCCTCGGGACAGTGCGTATCAGTACCTTGGCGCCGAAGGCGAAGAGCAGCGCGCCTACTTCGTGCCGCAGGACTACAATCAGAGCAACACGATCATCGATCAGGAGCAGCCGCGCGACAACCTGATTCAACGCATCGACATTCGCGACACGATCATCGGACTGGATACGCTCCAGTACGGTGTCTATCGCGTCGTCCTCGAAAACCGATTACCGTCGAAATACTACTTCGTGTCCGTTACGGCGTTCGACTTCGGCGACCCGGATAACGACCTGGACCCGCTGGAAACGGTTCCCGGCGGACAGAATAACCGGGTCGGCGGAATTCCCATCTACTCATCCGATGTCGTCGAAAACTATTGGGGCACCGGAGGGGCACAGCGGGATTCGGTGCGCGTCTCGGTCTATCCCAATCCGTACAAGTCGGTCATCGCGCTGGCGGACGGCAACTCTTCAACCTACTTTGATGAGGGGTTGGAGGGGACCTTCGGACAGGAGACGTTCGGCGACCGCGATCGGCGCATCCACTTCATCAACCTGCCCGACAGCGCCACCGTGAGCATTTACACGCTCGACGGCGACTTGGTACGGGAGTTGCATCATCCCGACCCCACCCTCTCGAGTTATCCGTCGAAGATTTCCTGGGACCTCGTTTCGCGCAATACGCAGGCGGTCGAGTCCGGTATCTATATCTACCGCGTCGATTCTAAACTGGGCGCGCAAATCGGAAAGTTGGTCATCATCAAGTAAGCCGCCCCCGACGCGACTCGGGCGGCAGCGCTGAGGTATCGGATATGAAGAGACTGCTCTCACTCGTCACGCAAACAGGATTCTGGGCCATCCTGCTGATGATCGGCGCTGGGTCGGCGCGCGCCCAGGACAAAGTCGGATCGACCGGAGCGCAATTCCTCGAAATCGGCGTCTCACCCCGTGCCGATGCGATGGGCAATGCGTTTACGGCCATCGCCGACGACGTCTCGGCCGTGTACTACAACCCCTCGGGGCTCGTGCAATTCGATCATCCTCAGGTGATGTACTCCTACATCGATTATCCGGTCGGCATCATGTACCACTTCATCGGTGCGGCATTACCCGCCCTGGGCGGTATGATCGGGTTCGCATACTATGGATTGGATGCCGGCGACATCTCGTACACGACGCACTACAGCCAGACGCCCACGCCGGGATGGACATTCGGTGCGCGGGACTACGCGTTGTCATTCTCCTACGCGCGATTCCTCACCGACCGGTTCTCTCTGGGTGCCACGATTAAGGTTATTGACGAGCTCTACGAGGAAGAGCGGGCCAGTGGCTGGGCAGCCGACGTCGGCACCCAATACAACACCGGGTTCCGCAACTTCAAGATCGTGATGATGCTTTCGAATTTCGGGCCCGACATGAGCTTCATTGAAGACGAGTTCGCGCTGCCGATCAACTTTAAGTTCGGGGGGGCCATCGATGTCATGGATTCGCCCGAACACCACGCCATTCTCGCGGTGGAGGGAGCACATCCGTCCGATAACCGCGAACGGTACAACGCCGGGGTGGAATACACCTACCAGGAGTTTGCGTCGTTCCGCTTCGGCCAGCGATTTGAACATGACTTGGGAGGGCTTTCGGTTGGCGGCGGTCTCAAACTGAATTCCGTCGGCGTGCCGTTGCAGCTTGACTATGGCTATCGTGACTTTGAAGTGCTCGGTGACATTCACCGCTTTTCGTTCACACTCGATTTGTAGGATGGGACGGAGGATGCAGGATCCTATGGGCAGCGAATTGATGGCGCGCACACTTGGTCGCAGGCGCGCAGCCGCCGCGGTCACCGTGTTGCTGGCGATGGTGTGGCTGGGCGCCGGATGCGCGCCGGAGACCAAGGGCGGTCCGGGTGACAACCTGCCCCCCGAGGTCTTCCTGGTCAACATTCCGGTCGATGGCACCGAGTTCGCCACCAGTCCGACGATCCGCTGGTACGGCACCGACCGCGACGGGCGGATCATCCGGTTCGATCATACGGTGGTGTTGACCTCCGAAATCGACAGCATCGCCGCGGCCAACGGCATTGCCGCGCCGCAGCGGCTGGAGTGGTTTATCGAAAACATTCTGACGGATGAGTACGACTACTGGATCTCAATTTTTGTTGACGAAGTCATAGGCAATCCCAACCAGGACCGTATCCGGCTCTTTGCCTCTCCGCTGATCGCCGACTGTGATTCGACGGAATCCGGTGGGGTCGTGCGCCCCGACAACTGCATATCACAGGTGGCCGACCAGTATTTCTTCATCCGCGCGATCGACGATCAGGGGGACCAATCGACCATCAAGTATCGCAACTTCCTGCGCCGCAATCACTGGCCGGAAACTTCAATTTCCCCGACGTTCGACGCTTATGATGAGTACATTTCGCTGCCGCAATTGAGCGAGACGTACCGCGGGATCCGCCTGACCTGGGGCGGCGAGGATCGGCTCGATTTCGTGCCTCCCGCGCTGCCGGACTTAGAATACCACTGGCGCGTCTATGGCCCCTTTGATGCGCGTGCGACACTGGCCGATACGCTGGACCTGGATCCGGTGCTGCAATCCCAGAATGCCGACCCGCTGGTGGGTGTTTGGATTCGCGATACGACGGCCGATATATGGGATCTCTGGAATCGCGCCGATGTCACAAATCCTTCCGACACGACACGCGAAGGTTTCTTCCTGTTCGCCGTGACCGCCCGCGATGACGCGTCGATACAGGACACGACGCCGGCCTTTGTAAGTTTTAAGGCGGTCTATCCGCAATTCGAGCGCGAAGTTCTGCTCGTCGATGACAATGACTACAACTGCAGCACTCAGCCCAGCGGACTGGCCTCGCGGGCACGGCCGGACAAGCCGCAGGAACTCCTGGTTCGATTGCTGGATGCTGCGTATCCCGAGTGGCAACACGGACGCGACGTGTGGTGGCGGCATCGGGGTCCGGCGCCGGGTCTGCAGTGCCCCGGGTTCGTCCTCCCCTTTGATTCCAGTTGCGGCAACCTGATCAGCATGACGCAGATGGCCAAGCACAAGCTGACCATCTGGATCGATGATGACATCTGCAATCAGATCAACAGACCGGACGCCCCGCCCAAGAGTATGGGAGTCATGCGCCGGTATCTGGATGCCGGCGGCAAGTTATGGATCATCTCGCGCCATGGATTGCTGTCGAATTTCAACACGGCTCAGGCATCGCCGCCACGGCTCCTCAGCTTCATTGACACACCGAGCGAGATTAATCCCCTGGCCGTCGATTACTTCGATATCGAAGCGATGTTTTACCCGGCGTGGCGTCGGGCGGTGATTCCTGCTGAAGTTTTTGGCTTCCCGACACCGGCCCCATCCTCCAATGACGAGTTCATTGGCGCCGTGAGCACGCCCGATGCCGTCGGTCTTCCGTCGATCTTGGAAATCGATCCGATTCGTGTGCGGGACAGCATGTACATCAACCAGGCCCTGTGGAATCTTCTCATTCCCAACGGCGTCGACCATATGACCGGCGTACCCGACGTCAACATTGTCGTGCGAGGCAATACATCGACCCCGCTCTACACATTCAAGAGCTGGCGCCCGAATGGTCCGATCCCGCCGTATGGCGCACCGTCGTTTGTTCACAACAAGCTCGTGATGCTGCGCCGCGTCGGACCCAACACCGATGTCCCGTTGTACAAGACCGCATACACCACATTCCCATTGTGGTACTTGAAGGAAGACCACGCGCGTGAGTTGGTGACATCGATGGTGGACTGGTTCATGCTTCCCTATGAGTTGACTCCTCCATAACCGAACGGACATTTGTCATTCAGCCTCCGGATGCCCGATCCGGGGGCTTTTTTTGCGACTTACGGGAGTTGTCGAAGCAGTGCCCGGGCCGGGGCAAATGTGGAGTCGATGGCCAACGTCCGTCGCAGGGTCTCTATCGAGCCGCTCGAGTCCCCCCTGCTTCCTTGCACCAACGCCAGAGTATAGAGGTAAGTCGTGTTCTCCGGCTCCAACTTCACTGCCGTGGCGGCAGCGCTGAGCGCTTCCTCAGCGCGCCCGAGCGTGAGGTGGGCCGTGGCCAGATTCGACCATGCCGCACTGAGAGCACTGTCGCCGGTAACGGCGGTCGCCAGGTGCTGCGCCGCATCTTCCCACTGATTCCGATAGCCGGCGATGACGCCCAGATTGTAGTGCGCCAGGGCCACGTCTTTGCTCGGGTCGTCGGCAATCAGACGCGTCGCTGCCAATTCCTGATCGATTCCCGGCGAACCACGTTGAGACCCAGTGAGGTATGTGCGAAACCGGCTTGCGGCATCATCGAGTTCTCCGAGGTCAAGCAGCAGCACACCCTCCAGCAGCGTCTGCTCCGGGTCTGACCCACCGGACGCCCCAGCCATACGCAAGACACTCAGCGCCTGCCGGGAACGACCACTGCGGCGCAGCAGTCGCGCGGACATCGGCAGGGCCTCACGCTGAGACGGGTTCTCCGCGAGAACACCCGAGAGCAACGAGGATGCCGCATCGAATTCTCCCCGATCGATCCAGGTCTGTGCGAGATTGACCCTGTTGCCGAGATTGCCGGGATGCAATTGCATCTCGCGTTCAAAACTTGATGCCGCCGAATCGTGGAGACCCAGGCGGTAAAACACGACACCGCGTCCCTGCCACGCCCCGCGATAAGCGTGGTCATGCACGAGCGCCGAGTCGTACGCGGCCAACGCGGCCGCGTGGGCGGACGATCGGGCCAGTGTATTCCCGAGCGTAAAATATGATCGGGCCTGCGAATGCCGGCTCAGGCCGAACCAGTCGATGTGGACGAGGACACACAGCAGCGTGACCGCAACGGCGTCTCTGCTGAAGCTACGCCAATGGCGCGTCGACGCTGTCTTCCAAAGCGACACGACACCCGCGGCACAACCGATGGCGAGCACCCCGACGATCGGCAGACGAAACCGCGCGACAACGAAGAAGGCGCTGACAGCCATTGCATAGGAGACCGCCCACACAGCGATCCAAAATCGTCCTTCGCCCCCCGAACTATTCCGTCTGATCCAGCCATACAGTCCGACGGCAACCAGTAAACCGTACGACAGCGGAATCCAGCGAAGAACCTGTCCCCACCGCGCAGTCGACCAGTCGATATCGCGTGTATTCTCGAATTCGGTGTTTTGCCAAAATATCGCGAACTTGCGAACGTACAGCAGGAATGCGTCCAGCGGCGATTCCGTCCAATATTCCAGGGCACGGGAGGTCCAGTAGCCAGATACCCCCGATGCCGTCAGCGCGCGACCGCGGGCTTGCTCAGCCGCACGTTGCACATCTTCTGTCGCCCACTGATTTCCCCATGGTGCGATCGACACGGAGACGCCGTCGGCATCAGCGTTGTTGCCGGCGTAGAAATTGACCCCGCCCTGCGTCGCAATCAGCACGAAATCGTCGCCGACAATCAGATTGCGCAATGTCACGGGTGCGATCAGCAGCACGATTCCCACCAGATAAACCAGCGCGTTGCGGATGCGATGTCCCGATGGTCGTTCACGTCTCCTGTCCCAAACCATCCACGCCAGCAGAATCGGAACGGTTGCGAGAATTGTCGGCCGCGTGATGGCGAACAGCCCGACGGTAAGACCGCCCACAAACAGCAGCCACCGTCTGTGATCATGCAGTCCGCAGACGATCGTCAGCAGGATGACCGATGACAACGCAACCAGAATGGAGTCCGACAGAATCTCGCCCTCGAAGAAGACGGTCGTGGGATACAGAGCCATGATCCACGCCGTCATCGCCGCGACGCGGCCGTCCCACAAGCGAGCCGCGAGCCGCGCGGTTATCCAGACGCCCGCGAGTCCGATCACGTGTTGGAGTACGCGCACAAGGATGAGCTCGTGCCCGAACAGGCGGTAGAGCAGACCGAGAAAGTAGGCATAAAACGGCGCGCGAAAATAGGGACCCGATCCGTACACGTCCCCCGCCGCAATGGCCCGGCCCCACTGATCGAAGTGCGCCGCGTCGCTGATTAACCCGTCAAAGAATGGGCTGGCCGAGGATTGCCATAGGTAGATGGCACGAATGATGCCGCCGGCTAACAGCGCACCGATTATCCAGAACGAGTAGGATTGCTTTTCGGGACTCCCCGTCATGCGGTTGCAGTATATCGTTCCTGATTCCCCCCGACAGCACAATCCCACCGGTGTGTGCAACGCGCTGCGTCAGTGGATGGCCCACTCTTGCGCACCGGCACAATCTGCAATTTGTGTCCGCTAAAGCGAATCGGTCTTCACAATCCTCTCCATGCCGCGGCCCATCCGATGGGCCCATTCCAGGAATGCGACAGTAACGCATTACGCGGCAACATGATAGAAACATTTCAAAAACCCGGATCAAAATCGCGTTTGGAGCTTAAATTATGAACAACGGCACTGGCCTTGCTCAAAGTTAGTCCATCATGAAGCGCGCTGTTTTCTGCTCTGTTCTTGGTCTGATCATCGTCGTCCTGGTGTCTCCCGAGACGCGTGCCGCGCTGACTCCAAGGCAGCAATTGGTACTCTCTCCGGCCCTTCAGCAACTCATCGCCTCCGCTACGCCCGCTGACCGATTCGAAGTGCTCGTCGAATTGCGACAGGAACGTCCCGTCGATATATCCCGCGTTGCGGCCGCGTCTCTCAATCGCACCGATCGGTATCGGTCCGTCATGTCGCGGCTACAAAACGCCGCAGGGAATCATGATCGTACGCTCGACCGCGTGGCCGGGCAGTTGAACTCAGGCGCGGCCGAGATACTGCATCGATTCTGGATTGACAACCTCGCGCTCCTGCGCGTCGATCTTCATGCGTTGTTGGAACTGTCCGGAAACGACGACATCGTTCGCATCATCGAGAACGGATCGATCGAGTTGATGGCGCCGGTTTCCATCGCCTCCGCCGAAGAGAGCCAAAGCGGTGCTCAATACAACCTCGCATTGGTTCGGGCACGGGCTCTCTGGTCCCGCGGTCTGACCGGCGCGGGACGTGTGATCGCCTCCATCGACACAGGGGTCGAGGGCAATCATCCGGCGTTGCGCCATCGCTGGCGCGGGCAGGATCACGGCAGCGCCGTCGGCTGGTTCGATCCGCTCAAAGGAGACACACCCCTCGACAACAACGGCCACGGCACCCATGTCATGGGAATCATGGTCGGACGCGACGGCGCCGACACGATCGGTGTCGCGCCCGACGCGGAATGGATTACCGCAGGTGTTGTGGATCGCGGACGGCCGTTGGCGACGACCTTCGCGGACATTCTCTCGGCATTGGAGTGGGTTGTCGATCCCGATGGCAATCCGGCGACCGTCGACGATGTCCCCGACGTCGTCTGCAATTCCTGGGGCGTCACCCAGCAGGTCATCAATCCCTGCGATCAACTGTTTTTCGATGCGATCGATCATGTCGAAGCGCTCGGCATTGTGTGCGTGTTTGCGGCCGGTAATGAAGGGCCGTTCTCGATGTCGCTGCGCAATCCTGCCGACCGCGGCACCTCACCGACCTCCAGTTTCTCCGTCGGCGCCTGCTCGGAAGCCGACGGTGTCTTCGATATACCGTCGTTTTCCAGTCGCGGTCCCTCGGCGTGCGACGCTGTCTCCATCAAGCCGGAGATCGTAGCGCCGGGAGTCAACATTCGCTCCTCGTACAAGGACAATTCGTATCGAACCATTACCGGGACGTCGATGGCGGCGCCGCATGTCGCCGCCGCTGTTGCGTTGCTGCGCCAGTACAATCCCGATTTGACCCCCGAGGAAATCAAGCTCGCCCTGCTGAGCACGGCACAGGATATCGGAGCGGCCGGCGAGGACAACTCGTCGGGACGCGGACTCATCGATCTGGAGGCGGCATTGGCAGCCGTCCGCCCCCCCGCCTCGCCATCGATCGTGATCGCCGGCATCATCGCCGACGCCTCCGCCGATGCGATCTTCGCTCCCGGTGAGACCGGGGATCTCGTGTTTTCGATCAAGGCGACCGGCGCTGGGGCATTTGCTGTCACCGCAACACTGACGAGTCTGTCGTCCTGCGCCACGGTGTCGGGCGATGCGATTCAGTTGGGGCAGCTTCAGCAGGGCGTTGTATTCGACAACAGCTCGTCGCCGTTTGTCGTCTCCTTGGACAACGAAGCGCGCATCGGCGACTCGGTGCTCTTTGAACTGCGGCTCAACGGCGATCCGGGCAACTGGCAGCAACTCGACACGATTGGGTTCATCTGCGGCTTGCCGGAGGGCGCTATCCTCGTCGATGCCGAACAAAGCGATGCGAAGCTCACCATCTCCAATTTCGGCCAGATCGGACTGGGCCCGGGATCGATCCTCGATGCTGGAGGCGTCGGCTGGAGAAGCCCGGGTGAGATCGGGAATATCCTTTACGAGGGCTCTCTCTATTTCGGCACTCCGAACGGCGCACCGGTCGGCTGCACTCGTGGGACCGATGCGGTGCCCGAATTCGGGTTCGCGCCGGTTTCACCGCCAGGGGGATCGGCATCAGGCAGCAACGATGCGCTGACATTCACCGATGAGCGGGCGCAAACTCCGGTCGGCGTCAGCGTCTCGCAGCGTCTATTGTCCAGCGTCACCGAATCATCCTACTCATTTAGCATCTTGTCGTGGGCCGTTTCTACGCGCGACGGTCTGCCGATCGACAATCTGGGGATGGCATGGGTATTCGACGTCGATCTGCCTGGCGCCGGGCACGGCCATGAACTGGTTTCATTCGATGCCGCCGCTGACCTTCTCAGTTTTGCCTCGGACCCGGACGGTTCAGTCATCGGCATCGCCGCGTTGGGTTTCACCCCGGCTGCGGTGCGGTATTTTGAGAACGGCAACGGTTACAAACGCGGCCTGACACAAACAGACAAAAACAGCGCCTTCGAGTCAGGTCTCGATCCTTCGCCGCAAAGCGCCGCCGACTACATGGCCATCGTATCGACTCCGTCAGTCGATCTCAACGGCAACAGTACGGTCACCGTCGCCCTGGCACTGATCACCGCCAATGATCACAACGCATTGCGGGATGCCTCCGTGCATGCCTACCGCGAGTGGGCATTGATCCTCGGCATCACCGGCGGCGGCGGCACGCTTCACCCCGACGACTTTCGCCTGTCACAGAACTACCCAAACCCGTTCAATGCCGCCACCAACATTCCATTCACACTCTCCGGCGATGGCATTCGCCGCGTTCGCCTGGACGTCTACAATGTGCTCGGGCAGCATGTGCGCACCCTCGTCGACGGTGTCCTGCCGACCGGCCCGCAGAACGTCACTTGGGACGGCAGCGGCGATTCCGGCCAGCTACTGTCCTCCGGTGTCTATCTCACACGGCTGATCGTCGACGGCGCCGCCGCGCAGACCCGCCAGATGGTCCTCCTGAAGTAGCCCTCGCCATTCTCCCGATTGTGAGCGACCGATTCGCGTGTCGATGACGCGTGCTTGGTGTTACAATGGGGTATGCCGGGCGCCATGCACCGCTCGACAATCCTTCCATGCGGGCAATCGTGATGCGCATCGTAATCTGGCTCGGTATCCTAGCGGTTGCCGCTCTTGCGCTGAAGTTGTTCATGCGCTGGATCGAGCCGCGCATCGCGTTTCACCCCATCCCCGGTCCGACTCCGCCGCCGCCGGGTTTTGAAAGATTCGAAGTGACGGCAGCCGACGGGGTCCGCATCGTCGGCTGGAAGACGCCGTTGCCGGCTGATGAGCCGGTCCTGCTCTATTGCTGCGGTAATGCCGGAAACCTGACCGACCGAACCGACTTGTTATTCAACGCCGCAGCCCATGGCCTGCGCATTCTGGCGTTCAACTATCGCGGCACCGGGGAGTCGGGGGGAAGGGCAACCGAAGAGGGGGTGTATCTCGACGCCGCGGCGGTCTACGACCATGCCGTTTCGACGCGGGGCAGTTCCGATGGCATTATCCCGTGGGGGCACTCGATCGGCGGCGTCGTGGCGGTCGAATTGGCTCACCAGCGCCCATGCGCGGCCCTGATTCTCGAATCGACCTTCCGTTCCGGGCGGCTGATGGCGCGGCGGATCTTCCCATTCCTGCCCACGTCATGGCTCATGTCATACGTCCTGGACAACGAAACCAAGCTCCCCCAGCTCACGGTACCGGTCTTGCTGATCCACGGCACCGCCGACCGCACCATTCCTGTCGAGGATTCACAGGTCCTCCACGGCTTGGGGGGCGGTCCGCGTGAGTTATGGTTGATCGACGGCGCCGACCACAACGACACCCACGAAGTCGCCGGAGCGGCCTTCTATGAGCGGATTGCGGCGTTTGTCAAACAGCCGACAGGCCAAACGGTCGATGAGCCCCGCCAAGTCCCGCACTGACCCACCCGCTGTCAGATCAGGACACCATCGGGGCGCATGGCACAGTGCTAATTTGAAATCTCTCCCGCAAGATTCTGTGTGGCAATCGCTTGGGGATAATCTCAATGCAGCCTCGACGGAATACGCAGCTTTATCACCTTACGGCAGGACGGGTGATAAAACCGGCGCGTGGGCTTCCAAACAGAGAAACGTGATACAAGGTAATCGCCATTACTGAACAAACGTTCACGGGCGTGGCAGATCGTTCGTAGTATAATAGGCGTTGCAGAAACTTCGAATATCGTGATTTTATACAATTGTGCATACGGCTTGGACGGAATTGAAGGAGAGGACGTGACGAACCTGGAACCACAGAGATTTGAGTTTTCGGAGGCCAAGTTTAAGGAATTGGTAATATACATCGCCAACAGGTGTCAGTATAGCCCTAAATCGGGCGACACCAAGCTCAACAAAATCCTCTTTTACTCCGACTTCATTTTCTACGCAAAGTATGGCCGACCGATTACAGGTGAAGAGTATACAAAGCATCAGTATGGTCCAGTTTCTCGGCGACTGTTGCCCGTCAGAAACGCGATGGATGGCACAGATGTCCACATTCTTAAGAGACAGACCATGCGCGGGCAACAAACGCGAACCATTCCTCGCCGCGAAGCGGATGTGTCGATCTTCGATTCAATTGAAATCGAAATAATTGACCACGTGATCGATGCGCTCATGGCGCATGATTCGGAGTCAGTTTCGGAGCTATCTCATACGTTCCGGGGATGGCAAATGACTCCAACGGGCGAGACGATTCCGTACGAGAGCGTGTTTCTTCCGGATAATCAGAAACACAATGTCTCTAAGCGGGAATTGGAGGTCCTTCAAAGACTTGCGACTGCCGACTCCAAATGAACCACGACCTCCAATTCAGTCTCCAACCCCGCCGCGTAATCGAGTCCAGCGAGTGCGTCCAACAGCTCAAAGAGCTTTGCGAAAAATTCCCACGTTTCCTCGAAGTTTGGATATCAATCCGCAGAGAATTAACGGATCTCGCCCATCACGACGCCATTAAGCATCCAAACTTGGATGGATATCACTTTAAGCGAACCGCCGCGTGTTATGAGACCCCAAGCTTTACGTACTACTACAAGTACGACGAAAGCACAGCCACAATTATGCACATTGAAGCAACCGACGATTCCATGTAAGGGTGGTCATTCATCAGTAGCATCGTGACTTGATTCCCCGTTTGTTGATGATGCCGCTTCGGAGTCATTGTCGCCATTCCCGGGGCTATCCTGCTTGCCGCTCTTTGACCGTCTCAGCCTCGCAATCTCAGGGTACCACTCCACAAGCCCGAAACTGTCTGACCCTTTGACCTGAATGAAGGTCGCAGTGTTCTTACCCAAAGATATCCTGAGGCCGCGTTCGGCGAACTTTTCATCGCCGAAATCATATCCACCGCGTTTCATCGTATCCATGACTTCCGATACCTGCATGGCGTGCCCCCTCATCTCTAAAACTTCTCGCACAACACTTGCCAGAGGTTTACCAAAGAACTGATCGGGTCTCATTGCCTGACTCTCCGTGCGCTCCGGCTCTACGCTCCTATAACGCGGAGGTTCATCCATTGCCTGACACAGGGCGTTGATCGCACGCTTGGTATTGGCGACCTCGTTCTCCTGTGCATTTAGACGGGCCGTTAGCTCCTCAATCGACTTTCTCAAATGCTCTGACATCTAAGGCTCCTTTCTCTTCGCCGAAATCGATCAGAAATAAACTATTTGAATCTTTTATGTCAATTGAATTCTATGATTCTGATTCTGAATTAGATATACACTATTTAATACCAATGTCTTGGGTGTTGCTTTGAGCTGACAAGAATTCCTTGGCGGATCGTCAGGAAATCGGTCAAGGGCGTGTGATTCCGCTTGACATGGAGCTTGAGACTGAGTTTTTTGGAGCACAGAAAAGGGCCGGGTGCGATAACACCCGGCCCAAAAGTCGGAAAGTCCGCTCGGCGAAGAGAGGAGCTTTTCCTATGCGAGGATACCTCATAACTGACTGTCTGTCAAGGGAAAAGAGACAGCTCAGTTATTCCATCTGGCCACGCGCGCCAAGTCCCTTTTCCAAGCCCCTTCGGGGGCTGAATAGACGCCCCGCCGTCCCGTTTGCGCGAGACGGCAGAGCTAACTCAAACCACGCGGATCGAGGCCACATGGCAAACGCTAATACCAATATCGGTGCCGGCCCGGGACATCGCAAGGGGGCCGTTCCGTCCATCGGCCCAGTAAGGCCGAGGAGTCGATGGCATAAGACTTGACAGAAAGGAGGTGTGCGATGTCGAAGCGAAAGACCACGCAACGTGGTCGAGATGCTGGGTCGGGCAAGTTTATTCCCGTCGACAAGGCGCGTAAGCAAAAGAATACCGCGGTTGTCGAACGAGTCCCGGTGCGCACGAAGAAGAAGTAAGATGTTGCATGGAGATTGTGAATCAATGGCTGGACGGGCGGGCGGGCGGGCGGGTAGGCAGCCACTCCCCGCCCGTTGAGCATAAGACTCTCACGAATCGCGACATTTGAAGGTGTTCGATATCCCTCTTGACAGACAAGAGGATACGTGCTAAAATTGTCGGCTTGTACGCGACTTGGGACGCGGCGTCGGAATGAAGACATACATACCAAAACAGGGCGAGGTCGCGCGCGACTGGTACGTCGTCGACGTGGGCGGTAAGATCTTGGGGCGGACCGCCGCCGGGATCGCCCGCGTGCTGCGCGGCAAGCACAAGCCGCAGTTTACGCCTCACATGGACATCGGTGATTTTGTGGTCGTGGTGAACGCCGCCGAGGTGCGTGTCTCCGGGCAGAAGGAAATCGGCAAGTCGTACTTTCATTACACGGGCTATCCGGGCGGGGCGCGGTTCCGTACGGTCAACGAGACGCGCCAGCGCCGTCCCGAAGATATCGTCATGCATGCCGTGCGCGGCATGCTGCCGAAGAATCGTCTCGGACGTCGGCTGTTGACCAAGCTGAAAGTCTATCCCGGTCCCGAACATCCCCACGCGGCGCAGTTGCCAAAGCCGCTGGAGCTTACGTAGGCAGACCGCACGCAGGACTCTTTCGTCAATCGGATTCTGGAGGAGATTTGGCCGAAGACACATTCTGGGCGACAGGTCGACGCAAGGAAGCCACGGTCCGTGTCGGCATGAAGCGCGGCAAAGGGCAGCACCGCATCAACGGTCTCTCGCTGAAAGACTACTTTCATCGCGAAACACTCGTGATGCTCATCGAGCAGCCGCTGAAACTGGTGGAGGTCGAGGGTCAGGTCGATCTGGTCTGCAGCGCCACCGGCGGCGGCAAATCGGGGCAGGCGGGCGCGATGCTGCTGGGCATCGCCCGCGCGCTGCAGATGATGAATCCCGAATGGCGCGCCAAGCTGAAGAAAGCCGGATTCCTCACACGCGACGCGCGCGAAGTCGAACGCAAAAAGTACGGAATGGTCAAGGCACGGAAGCGCTTCCAGTACTCGAAGCGTTAACCGCGAAGGAACCACGTCAACCGAGGACACAGTGCCGGTTCAATTACAAGAATTGTTGGAAGCGGGGGTTCACTTCGGCCATCAAACGCGCCGCTGGAACCCCAAAATGAAGCCGTTTATCTTCGGCGCACGCAACGGCATCTACATCATCGACCTGCGCAAGACACTCATGTCGCTGGAAAAGGCCTGCCTCAAGGCGCGCGAGGTCGCCGCCGAGGGGCGGCCGATCCTGTTCGTCGGCACCAAGAAACAGGCGAAGGGCGTCATCAATGAAGAATCGCAGCGCTGCGGACAGTACAGCGTGACCGAACGCTGGCTGGGCGGCATGTTGACGAACTTTTCCACGATTCGCCAGTCGATCAAACGCCTCCGCGACCTCGAGACGATGCGTGAAGACGGAACCTTCGAGAAGCTGACCAAGAAGGAACGTCTCAAAAACGAAAAAGAGATCCAGAAGCTCGAGAAAATCCTCGGCGGCATCAAAGACATGGGGCGGCTGCCAGGACTGATCTTTGTCGTCGACACGCGCAAAGAACGCATCGCAGTCAACGAGGCCGGTAAGCTCGGCATTCCCATCATCGCGGTCGTGGACACCAATTGCGACCCCGACCCGATCGATTTCCCCGTCGCCGGGAATGACGATGCCATCAAGTCGATCCGTCTGTTGACTCGCGCCGTATCATCGGCGGTCATGGACGGCACCGGCAGCCGCAAATCGAAGTCGGCCGACGGCGCCGGCAACGGCGACACCCCCGACTTTGACGGCAAAGACTCCGACGCCGAATCCGACAACTGAGCTTTCACGCGCCGCCATTGCATCTCCAATCAGCAACAAGGAACGATATGGCCACAATCACCGCCAATGACGTCAAAACACTGCGTGAACGCACCGGCGTGGGTATGATGGAATGCAAGAAGGCGCTGACCGAAACCGGCGGCGATATCGAGAAAGCCATTTCCTTTCTGCGTGAACGCGGCTTGGCGAAAGCCGCCGGAAAGGCCGGTCGAAGTGCACGCGAGGGCTTGATCTTCTCCTATATTCACCCGGGCGACAAGCTCGGAGTCATGATCGAAGTCAATTGCGAAACCGACTTCGTGGCACGCACCGACGAGTTCAAGGACATCGTCAAGGACGTCGCCATGCAGGTCGCCGCCGCATCGCCGGTGGCGGTGCGTCGCGAAGAGATCGATCCCGTGCTCGTCGAATCCGAAAAACAGATTTACCGTACCCAGGCCATCAACGACGGCAAACCCGAAAAATTTGTCGAAAAAATCGTCGAGGGGAAGCTCGAGAAGTTCTTCGCCGAGGCGTGCCTCCTCGAACAGCCGTTCATCAAGAATCCCGACCGCACGGTCAACGAGATCGTCCAGGAAACGATCAGCAAACTGGGCGAAAACATCGTTGTCAAGCGCTTCACCCGTTACCGTCTTGGCGAATGAGCCACCGTCCGATTCTTCTCATGCCGCCTGTGGCGGTTTCCTCGGCTTATTCTCCGAACCCAGTCTGATTTTAGTTTACCCGCGACGCTATCGGTCCGTGGCGTCCAGGAGCGACGCATGAGTGCGGCTGCCGCGAAGAACAGGTCGCCGCGATACAGGCGCATCCTCCTGAAAATGTCCGGCGAGATCCTCGCCGGGCAATCGGGATGGGGGATCGATCTTGACGTTCTGACGGCCCTGGCGGCGCAGGTTAAGGATGTCGTCACCGGCGGCACACAGACCGCTTTGGTCATCGGCGGCGGTAACATTTTCCGCGGTGCCGTGGCATCGGCCGAAGCGGGAATACAACGCGCCACGGCCGATCAGATGGGAATGCTCGGCACCGTGATCAATGCGCTGGCGATGCAGGATGCACTGGAGCAGATCGAGATACCAACCCGTGTCATGACAGCCGTTGAGATGGAATCGATGGCCGAGCCCTACATCCGCCGCCGCGCCGTGCGCCATCTCGAAAAGGGGCGCGTGGTGATCATGGCGGCCGGGACCGGACATCCGTATTTCACCACCGATACGGCGGCGGCCTTGCGGGCACTCGAAATCGGCGCGGACGTACTCCTGAAAGGGACGAAGGTCGACGGCGTCTATTCCTCCGATCCCAAGCGCGATTCCTCGGCGCGTCGATTCGACGCCCTCACCTTCACCGATGCACTCCGCGATGAACTGCATGTCATGGATGCCACCGCGCTGGCCATGTGCCGCGACAATGACATGCCCGTCATCGTATTCAATCTCCTCGACGCGGACAATCTCGCGCGTGTCGTGGCCGGTGAGGCGGTCGGCACCATTGTTACTGCTTCGTAGTACACACTGCATACCGCCGGCATCCCATGGAAAGGCCGGTTTTGGCTTGATCGTCCCGCGGGCGTCGGCATAACTTCGTTGCGTGTAAGACCTCAGGAGGGATTGATCGTAGCAGGAGGGTACAGTGCCGGGAGAAACCATCAAAGAGGACGCGCGAGACCGCATGCAGAAGGCGGTCGCCGCCACACAACGGGAACTGGCGTCAGTGCGCACCGGCAAAGCCAGCGCTGCACTCCTGGAGCCGGTTCGGGTGAGTTATTATGGCAGCGAAGTGCCGCTCAGTCAGGCTGCTTCGATTTCAGTCCCCGAGGCGCGTATGATTGTGGTACAGCCGTGGGAGAAGCAAATGACCGGAGAAATCTCCAAGGCGATCCTCAAGGCCGAGTTGGGGCTGAATCCCATCGTTGATGGCAACCTCATCCGCGTCCCAATTCCGGCACTGAACGAAGAACGACGCCGCGACATGGTGAAACTGGTTAAACGCCACGCCGAAGAAGGCAAGGTTGCCGTCCGCAACATCCGCCGTGATGCCAACGACCACCTCAAGAAGGCCGAGAAAGACAAGACGATATCCGAGGATGTGCATCACCGTCTCTCCGATGAAATCCAGAAGCTGACCGACGAATTCATCGCCCAGATCGACAAAATGGTCACCGCCAAGGAGGCGGAGGTCATGGAGGTCTGAGGGGAATGCCGGTCGACAGCGCCATCGCGTTGCCTCAGCGGACTATCGCGCCCGCCGTGGACCGCTTGTCACGCGTTCTGACCGCGCCGTCGCGCCCCGCACACGTGGCGATCATCATGGATGGCAACGGCCGTTGGGCGGCCAAACGCGGCCTGCCGCGCTCGGCAGGGCACCGGGCGGGTGTTCGCGCGGTCAAACGCATCGTCAAAGCCGCCGCCGAGGCCGAGATCGGGTACCTGACGCTGTACGCGTTTTCCATCGAGAACTGGGAACGGCCCAAAAGTGAGATTTCAGCGCTCATGCGTCTGCTGTATGAGACGACCAAGCGCGAACTGCGCGAAATGGCCGAGAACAATGTCCGCATCATGACCACCGGCAACACCAACGCGCTGCCACGCAGCCAGCGCGACGCGATCCTCGAAGCGATCGAGCGCACGCGCGACAACACCGGGATGGTGCTCAATCTCGCGCTCAACTACGGCGGGAGAGCGGAGATCATCGCCGCCGTGCGCGCCATCGCCGCGGAAGTGGCCGGCGGCTCGCTGGCCGTCGACGACATCAACGAGCGTGTCTTCGTCCGCCATCTCCAGACCAATGGCTTGCCCGATCCCGACCTGTTGATCCGAACGTCGGGTGAACAACGGCTCTCCAACTTCCTGCTGTGGCAAACGTCATACACTGAGCTCTACATTACGGACACGCTGTGGCCGGACTTCTCCGCCGATGACTTCTACGACGCACTGATCGAGTATCAGTCGCGCGAGCGGCGCTTTGGTCGTGTAGGCCCGTCCGAAAAGTAATTCTTTCGCCTTTACTCATTGAGTCGGTTTCCTAATCCGGACATGTCGTGTCACCCGCTCTCCGGTGACGACCCCGCTCGCCGCGTGGGAACACGTGGCAGGCACATACGAGTGCGTCGCAACTGGGTTCTGAGACCGTTTTTAGCCGGATTTGCATTGCCAGCGGCAACAGGCGCCGCGAGATTGCCGTTGTCGTCTTCTCAGCTCATGCTGCGAGATGAAGCGTGCGCACACTGATCACTCGCATCGCCGTCGCCGTCGTCGCCATCCCGCTGTTGCTGTGGGTGTTCCAGCAGGGGGGATGGTGGCTGCAGGGACTGATCGTTGTCCTGATCGTGATCGGTACCGGCGAAGCCGAACGGCTGCTGCGCATTGCCGGGAAGCCGGCGGAATTCGGGACCCCTGCCGTCCTCGCGGTCCTCGTGGCATTCGCCGTCAGTCCGATGACTCGGTTCTATCTGCATCTGGTGGCCCCCGTTGTTGTCCTGATTGCGGGGTTGCTGGCGCTCGGTCAGCGGCGCTCCGAACGCGCATGGGACAGCGCCGTCGGGACGATCACCATAGCGTTCTGGCTCGGGCTGGGATTCGGCGCACTGGCGGCGCTGCGCGGACAGCGCGCCGACATCGGGTTTGCGCTGCTGTTATTCCTGTTCGCCAATCTGTGGATCGGAGACACGGCGGCGTATTTGTTTGGTAAGCTGCTCGGCAAACGTCGTCTCGCGGAGTCAATTTCGCCCAACAAGACCATCGCGGGCGCCGTCGCCCAGGTCTTGTCGTCGGCGGTTATCGGCTTGGTGTTCTTCCTGTTTCATTGGCTGCCGGGCGGCTGGATGTTCTGTGTCTCAGCGGCATTGACCATTGCCATCGTCGGACAGGCGGGAGATTTGTTCGAATCGTGCCTCAAACGCATGGCCGGCGTCAAAGACTCCTCCGCCGTGATCCCCGGACATGGCGGCGTCCTCGACCGCTTTGATTCGACGCTGTTTGCTGCGCCGTCGCTTTGGGTCCTTGTCCGTCTTTGGGGTCTGTGATTCAGACTGCTGATCGATCGCCCCCATGACGACTCCGGATTCGATCTCCGCAAAGACCCGGATGCCGGTAGTATCGATCTGCGGCCGGCACACTCCGCTGGACTATCTGTTTTTTACACGTCCTGTCCTGATGCCGCCGGTGTGGACGATTGCACTGCTGGGCACTGCCGTTTCGGCACATCCCGGCACGACGGCGACACGCTGGCTGCTCTTCATGCTGCAGTTGTACTGCATGGCGGGCGGGACTTACACGCTCAACCAAATCGCCGATGTCGAATCGGACCGGCGCAACCGCAAGCTGTTCTTTCTCGCCGAAGGTTTGATCGCGATGCGATCAGCGGTTGTGTTCACTGTCGCGTTACACAGTGCCGCGATCGTGCTGGGCGCCTGTCTGGGACTGGAGTACCTGCTTTTAACGATCATTCTGCTCGCATTGGGTGTCGCCTACTCGGCGATCGGTCCCGATTCGCTGAAGAACCGTCCGATCCTCGGACTGCTGGCCAACGCCATCGGACACGGGATGCTCATGTTTATGCTCGGCTCTGCGCTGAACAAGTCGCTCACACGGGATTCAGCCCTCGCTGCCATTCCTTACGCGCTGGCGGTCGCGGCAGTGTATCTCGCGACGACCGTTCCCGACGGCGACGGAGATGCCGCCTCGGGCAAACGGACGCTGGCCGTCTGGCTCGGGGACAGGATCGCCATGATCGGCGCTTCACTGTGTGCGTCCGCGACCGTCGTCCTGACCTTGCTCCGAACGGATGACCATCTTCTGATTCCGTCCATCGTCGTTTTGCCTTTGTTTGCTGCGGCCATCTGGCGTCCCGCCACCTTCTCCGCGCGTGCGGCCGTGGCGTCGGTCGTGCTCCTCTCGATCGCGGCATCTCTCGCGTACCCATGGTATGCCCCTGTCGTCGTCGCCGTCATAATCGGGACACGCGCATTTTTTATGTGGCGCTTCCGGATGACCTATCCGACTTTCCTTCCGGGGAGGTAGAAGGGGGGCAGGGTCATGTCAGTTTCAGTTCACACACGGGCACATTACATGCTGTTCGGTCTGGCGATGGTAGTGCTCGTTTCCGCGTGCACGCCGTACCCGATGTACAACAACAGCGGCGAGGCGCCCGATCGTCACGCCACGCAGGGCGATACCGACCAGTCCGACGAGCCGAATGCCGAAGCCGGCGGCGTATATGCCGCTGCCGCCGACGAACGCAACCGTTCCGACGAGGTCATGCCATCGGCGATCGAGCCGCGCGTCTTTGAACGGGTCGTCGACTCATACATCGGCATTCCCTACGCAGCGGGCGGTGACGGCAAAAGCGGGATCGATTGCTCAAACCTGGTCTCGGCCGTTTACCGTGATTATGCCGGCAAACGGCTGCCGACATCGACGCGATCACAGTATCGATTGCCGCTCCAGATTGCGCAGGACGATCTGCAGGTCGGGGATCTGGTCTTCTTCAGTCTCCAGGGTGGACATTTGCCCGACCATGTCGGTCTGTACCTGGGCGATGGGCGCTTTGCCCACGCGTCGGAGAGCCGCGGCGTCATCTATTCGTCGGTCGGCATTCCGTATTTTCGCGATGCGTACCGAGGGGCACGCCGCGTCATGTAATCGGCATTCGCAGTGCTCGATGTTCGTTCCGGCCGGGATGGGGGGGGTGTCTCGGCCGGACTTTCATTTGGGGGCTTCGTTGCGTACTCCCATGCGAGAGGACACATGCCGCCGCACCTGAGTCTCGATGAAAAGCTCAAGGTCCTGCCGGATCGCCCCGGCGTCTACCTGTTCAAAAATGCCAGGGGCGAATACATCTACATCGGCAAGGCGGCATCGCTGCGCAGCCGCGTGCGCTCGTACTTCCGCGGAGTCCCCGATCATCCCCGCACGGCGCGCCTGTTGGACAAGTTGGCCGATTTCGAGATCCTCTCGACCGATTCGGAAATCGAAGCACTCATCCTCGAAGCCAACCTCATCAAGGAACACAAACCCCGCTACAACGTCGCCCTCAAAGACGACAAGCGCTACCCGTACATCAAAGTCACGACCAACGAGCCGTATCCGCGCATGCTGGTCGTGCGCCGCATGCGCAAAGACGGCGCGCGATACTTCGGACCGTACACGCAGGTCCGCAGCATGCGGGAAACGATCAAGACGCTGGGACGCGTCTTCCAGATTCGCACCTGCAACCTCGTGATTCCGTCACCGACGGGACGCCGGTATCGCGTATGTCTGGATTATTACATCAAGCGCTGTCCCGGGCCGTGCGAGGACTTGATCGCTCAGGCGGAGTATCGCCGGTTGATCGATGCCGCCTGCCTCTTTTTGGAGGGAAAGAGCGAACAATTGCTGCGCGAGCTGTCGCAGCGCATGGAGGAGGCCTCCGAACGAATGCATTTTGAAGAGGCGGCAGCGTGGCGCGACAAGCTGCGCGCGGTCGAATCGGTGCGACAGAAACAGAAGGTCACCGACGGTCCGAATGTCGATCGCGATGTCATCGGCATCGCCCGCGCCGATCAGATCGTCGCAGCGGTCGTCCTGCAGGTACGCGACGGCGCCCTGATCGGCCGCCAGAGCTTTCAATTGCGCGCCGAAACCGACGACACCGATGCCGTCGTGCTCACGGAGTTCATCAAACAGTACTACTTAAACTCGCCCGCGATTCCCGATGCGGTCGATCTGCCCTTCGATTGCGCCGAGCCCGGCCTCATCGCCGAGTGGCTGACACGCGAGCACGGACGCACCGTGACGTTGACGCTCCCCAAACGCGGCGAGCGGGCCGCGCTGCTGGAGATGACCCAGACCAACGCCCGACTTTCCCTTAACGAGTTTCTCTCGCAGCGTGAGAAGACGGCGGTACGCATCCCGGATGCCGTCTACCAATTGCAGCGCGATCTGCGACTGGCCACGCCGCCGCGCCACATTGCCGCATTCGATGTCTCCAACCTCGGCGCCACCGATCCGGTCGGCTCGATGGTGTACTTCCGCGACGCCAAACCCCTGAAGCGCAACTACCGCAAGTTCAAAATCCGCAGCGTCATCGGCCAAAACGACTTTGCCATGATGGGCGAGATCGTCGCGCGCTATTTCGAACAGGTGGTCGAATCGGGACAGGAGTTTCCCGATCTCGTGCTCATCGATGGCGGCGCCGGGCAACTCAAGTCGGCGCTGATGGCGCTGGATGCGCTCAACATTGCCGATGTCCCGGCGATTGGACTGGCGAAGCGCTTGGAACAAGTCATTTTGCCCGAATCGATGGATACCGACGGACGCACGCTGACCATCCCGCGCGCGTCGCCCTCGCTGAGGTTGTTGCAGCATGCGCGCGACGAAGCGCACCGTTTCGCGCTGACATTTCAGAAGAACCGACGCAAGAAGCGCGTCCTGCGCTCCGAGCTGGATGCGATTCCCGGGGTCGGTCCCGCGCGGCGTGGACAACTATTGAGCCGCTTGGGCTCCGTCGAGGCGGTGCGTGCCGCCACGGAACCGGATCTGATCGAAAGGGGCGGACTGGATCGCCGGACCGCGCGCGCCGTCTGGGGGTTTTTCCATCAGGATTCGGCTGCCGCAGCCGTGCCGGCATCTCCCGAAACCGATTGATTTTATCGCCACCCGACTCCTATTTCTCCAGACACCCGTCTCCTCTCTCATCACTGTACTCATGAGGCCGTTATCGCCGCGATTCTATGCCAGGCCGACGCTCGATGTCGCGCCCGACCTGCTCGGACGGATGCTCCTGGTCAACAACCGTGGCCGTCTGTGCGGCGGACGCATCGTCGAAACCGAGGCCTACATCGGCGAGAACGATCCCGCCTGCCACGCGCGCCACGGGCTGACTAAACGCACCCGCGTGATGTATGGTCCGCCGGGTCACGCCTATGTGTACTTCACATACGGTAATCACTGGATGCTCAACTTCGTGACCGAACGAGAAGGATTTCCCGCCGCCGTCCTGATCCGCGCGATCGAACCGCTGTTTGAAACAGCGCAGATGCAACGGCGTCGCAATGTGAGCCGCCAACGCGATCTCACCAACGGTCCCGGCAAACTGACACAGGCATTGGCGATCACCGGCGACGACAATGGGACCGCATTGCAGGGTCCGCGCATCACGGTCGGCGGCCATGCCGATGGCTCATTCACAATCGCCACGTCGGGACGCGTCGGTGTTGGCGACGGTGAGGGCAGCATGTATCCATGGCGGTTCGTAATCGACGGCAACCCGTGGGTATCCGCCTACCGGCTCGGCCGAAGGTCCCCTCTTGGGGGCCGAAGGTCCCCTCTTGGGGGCCGAGGGTCCTCTTTTGGGGACGGCAAGACGAAAAACCGCATTGCCCGAGTGTGACCGGGACTATGACCAAACACCGTGGCGACAACGATCTCCCGCTCCCAGTGGCCATCGGCCCCGAGTGCAGCCGAGGGAGAGAGGGTCGGAGTGAGGGAAACCGAAGCGGGATTCGATAGGGACAGACCGATTCCATGACCATCCACAGCACCGACATTCCGATTTCGACATTCGAAAGCGCGATGGAGCAGTTCGACGAAGCCGCCGCGCTGCTGAATCTTGATCCCGGCCTGCTGGAAGTCATCAAACGTCCGCGCCGCTCGATCATCCTCGAGCTGCCGGTCACGCTCGACAACGGCACATTGCGCCTCTTCAAGGGATTTCGTGTCCAGCATTCGATCATTCGCGGCCCCGGCAAAGGCGGGATCCGCTACCACCCCTCGGTCACGCTCGACGAAATCCAGGCGCTGGCGGCCTGGATGACCTTCAAATGCGCGACCGTAGGCATTCCCTTCGGGGGCGCCAAGGGCGGCGTCATCTGCGATCCGAAGACCATGTCCAAGGGCGAACTGGAACGCCTGACCCGACGGTACACGGCCGAATTGATGGATGTCATCGGGCCGGAGCGCGATATCCCCGCGCCCGATGTCAACACCGACGAGCAGGTGATGGCATGGGTGATGGACACCTACAGCATGCACGAGCGCCGCACCGAAACCGGCATTGTCACCGGCAAGCCGGTGTTCATGGGCGGCTCGCTCGGACGGCGCGAGGCCACCGGACGCGGTGTCGAGTTGTGCGTGCTGGCCATGGCCGCGCATCTGGGGCTGCCGATCGATGGTCTCCGTGTCGCGGTGCAGGGATTCGGCAATGTCGGCTCGGTCGCCGCGTCACTGCTGGCCGCCGACGGGTGCCGCATCGTCGCCGTTGAAGATGTCAACGGGGCCATCGCCGACCCCAAGGGCCTGAACATGGAAGGGCTGCTTGGGCACTCTCGCCAGACCGGTTCGGTCGCCGGCTACTCCGGCGGCGAAGCGCTCAAGCGCGGCGAAGTCCTGACCTGCGACTGCGACGTGTTGATCCCCGCCGCACTCGAAAACGTCATCACCCGCAGCAACGCGCCGAAGATTCAGGCCAAGTTCATCGCCGAGGGCGCCAACGGCCCCACCACGCCCGCCGCCGACAAGATTCTCGCCGAACGCGGCATCCCCATCATCCCCGACATCCTCTGCAACGCGGGCGGCGTCACCGTGTCATACTTCGAATGGGTGCAGGACCGCATCGGCTACTTCTGGGACGAGGACGAAGTCAACCGCCGCCTTGCGCTGATCATGAACCGCTCCTTCGCCGACGTCCTGAACACATCGCTCGAATACAAGACCACGCTCCGCGTCGCCGCTTTCATGCTCGCCATCCGCCGCGTCAGCGAGACGATTCTCGCGCGGGGGTTGTATGCGTGAGGGCGCAATGTGTCAGTTGAGCTTGGCACGCTGCCCCCAAAAACCACTTGCTTAAGCCGATACACTCGCTATTTTGACTTTGAACTTCTACTCTTCTGGCCATGACTATTAGGCCGCCAGCGAAGCGCTCACACTTGCCCCAGCCAAGAGGCGGGTGGAAGTGTCTGTCGCACGTGTGCCCCACCGCTTGCGGTGGGAGAGGCTCGTGGGCCTTCACTGCAGTAGATGCATGTAGACACGTTGTAACCGGCATAGTCTGGCGAAACGAATCTACCCCCACCGCAAGTGGTGGGGCATCGATGCGAGCATTCCTTGCGCTCACATCAGGTCTTTCCGCCCAGCGGCTTCGGTCAACTCGTTGTTAGATACTCCCAAGTTCGGTGACGGCGGTAAGTGTGCGTACCTATGGCTCTGTCTCTGAACAGGTTCGTTGCTCTGACTATCGTGACGTCTGTCACCCTTGCGATCTGTCCGACGAATGCTGAATTGCAGTGGCCCGTCCCAACTCGTGCGACCCCTCTGTCACACGGATGGCGAGAGATCCCTGTCGAGAGCCCCAATGGACGTGACAGTGGAGTCTCCGTCGTGTCATCCGACTATGCCGGAGCGGTACCAGGCGGCAAGAGTTCGAGCTGTCCGTCATCGGTCGAGATACAATTGCCCATCCCGTACATGGCTCATCGCTTCGATAGTGTGCGCTTGATAACTGAACTGTATTCTCAGGATGTACAGAACAATGTCGTAGTCCGTTACGATGTCGACACTACACTGAGTTATACAGTAACGCCATTGCCGGGAACCGACGGTCTTCCCTGGATTGCGGCCGATTTGGACGACGACGGTGAGATTGAGCTGGTTACTCAAATCAGTGACGACTTGAACATCTACTCAGCGCCAGACTGGACACTAAGGGCGAGATCTGTTTGGCCGGGAATGAACATTGTCTCTCATGCCACTGCGGTGAACATCGACAGCGATCCGTACATTGAGATATTTGCGCTTCCGAACAGTGTCTTCAACTCCCGAGCGATCATAATCAAGTATGATGAGATTCTGGATACCTTCAAGGTCATCTCGGACATCGAAGGCGTGGAGTGGGCAAGAGGACAGTCCGCTGTCGCGGACTTCGATGATGACGGACGAGTGGAATTTATTGCCGGAAATCAGCTTGGATATGCACTGTTTGAATGGCAGAATGCCGGCCTTGCCTACATGGGACAAGTTGGCGGGGCACACTTGGCCAATGACTTCTTTGCAGCCACAGTCAAGCCCTATCCGGACGGCAATCTCTATGCGCTCTTAAGCCATAACTCGACTAGTGGGCTGTATCGATACGAATTGATAAGTGCCAGCGGTGACAATCAATTCGAGATCATTGACACGATCTCGCAGCAGACTGGATTTACTGGCTACGCACCATGCTGGGGCGCCGATACTGATTGTGATGGCATTGACGAGATGGCAATGACATTCTCCCCATGGTATAAGGTTATTCAATGGCATCCCGACACACAGGATTTTGTAGAGAGCTGCCAGTGGCATGAAAACGACATCGGCGGACTATATCAGTGGTACGACCTCGATCTCGATCAGGACGGCTCTTCAGAATGGGGTACGATTAATCACAACTTCGTCTTTTACGACTTCCCCGACCCCGAAAGTGTCTTCTGTGATTCTGTCGGTCGCTGCCTATACGCCGACAGCACCTGCTACTGTTTCTGCTTTGGCGATCCGCAGTGCGACAGCGTGACCAATGTCTTCGATGTCGTCAAGTCTGTCGATGTGGCCTTCCGAAGCGCGCCTCCCGTCGGCGACCCGTACCCCCTCTGCCCGCGCGATCGTACCGACGTTTCCTGCGACGGGGTCACCAATGTCTTCGACGTCGTGGCATTCGTGGATGTCGCCTTCCGATCCGCCGATCCAGCCATCGCATTCTGCAATCCCTGCACGCCGTAGACTTCTCTCAGTGACTGCTCCACTAACCCTTATGGCATGTAGGGGTACGATCACTGGCTTCCCGCCAAATCCACGCGGCGAGCCACCGACTAAAGTCAGTGGCACCAGTCGTATTCCCGCCCCTATCTTCCCCCGATGCCCGACCCCGTCTTCATCATCACGTTCCTGCCGGTTCTGCTCTTCTCGCTGACATTTCATGAAGCGGCGCATGCGTGGATGGCGGCGCGACTGGGCGATCCCACCGCGCGCATGCTCGGACGGCTCTCACTTAATCCGCTGGTGCATCTGGACCTCTTCGGGACGCTCATGCTGTTTCTCTCGGGGTTTCGCTTCGGCTGGGCCAAGCCGGTGCCGGTCGATCCGCGCAACTTCGCCGACCCCAAGCGCGGCATCTTCCTGACCGCGGCCGCCGGACCGGCATCGAACATCATCCTCGCCATCGTGTGCGGAATCGTGATCCGCTCGCTGATTGCCGGGGGTTGGGGGACGACAGTCAATGAGGGATTCATCGCCGGGCTGGGACGCATCGTCGGGCAGGGGCTGATCACCAATCTGGCGCTCGCATTCTTCAACTTGATCCCGCTGCCGCCGTTGGACGGCTCCAAGATTCTCTACGGTCTCGCACCGCATGAATGGGATGCCGCGCTCTTCCGTCTGGAGCAGGTCGGCCCGATGATTCTCATGGCAGTGATCTTCGCGGGGTTCTTCTTCAAGTTCTCGCTGATCTGGCTCTTCATCGGCCCGCCAGTGAGCATGATCGCACAGGCATTCTCCGGTGTGCCGCTCGGCATCCTCATGGCGCTGATCTATGCTTGAGGGCGCTGCGCGACGGGGGTAAGTTGCGCCGTGCTGTCTCCCTGGAATCCATGCAGTCGCCTCACGTTACGCGCGGCGGTCATCGCCCTGTCCGTGTTCGGCTTGCTCTCCTGCTCCCGTCCCCCCTGGCCGTCAGCCGACGAAGCCGGACGCGACGTCCGCGACCGCCTCAACGAACGCGCCGAACTGACCGAATCAGCGACCTATCGCATCCGCTGGGAAGCGGTCGGCACCGATCCCCACGGGATCATCCTCGTCGATATTGCCTATCAAAAGCCCGAGAAGTTCTGGATCTCGGCGGAGGGACCATTCGGCTTGCCCAGTTTTACCGCGGTTTTGGTCGGCGACTCATTTTGGTATGTCGATCATCAGCAGGAAGTCCTCGTTTGCGACCTCATCGACAGTCTGGGCAGGTACAATGTCCCGATGCCGGAATTTTTCTCCGGTGAGTGGCGCGCTATCTTCTCCGGCGGCTGGGGCGGGCACGAAACAATAGCTGGTATGATGCTGGGCTTTCTGCCCGGAACGAAGCGCAACCGATACGAGCTGGCGTCCGGAGGCACGATCTGGACAGTCGACTGGCATCACGGACACCGTGCTCCCAAATCGATGCTGATAGAAACCCTCAGCCCCGACAGCACCGTGATGAACGTCGATGTGCGCTTCAGCTCTCACCGCGACCGCTATCCGTTCTGGGAGATCAAACGGCTGATCGTCAAAGGACTTCCCGGCGGCGGCGAGCATCGCTGGTATCTCCGCAGGCAAAACTACAACATCGCGATTCCCGAACGGTACTTTCGCATCCCGACCCCGAAGGGGAGATGACTGAGTCCCGGGTGGGAAGTTGAATCGTTCTTGACCTATTGTGGCGCATGAAGTAAATCGACCAAAGTGTATGAGGCACGGCGACTTGCAGAATATGTCGTGCCATTTCCAACACGTGTGTTATACTGGGCCTGCACGACGGAATCAGCTCCCAAGGGGAGCGTCGGCTACGTAGCAGGGAAAGGTCGGGAGAAGATTCTGTGAGGAGGCAATCGATGAGAACAATGTTGCGGACCGCCAGCGCTGTAGGACTGGCCATCCTGTTTCTGTCGCCGTTTATGGGCGGCTGTGCCTTCAACTGCCCATCGGAGGTGACCGAGGGCTGGCGCGAGAGCGCGGGCACAACCGAGGCGCGCGCAAAGACGCAGACTCAGGACGGCGCCAGTCAGAGCGATCTCGATGACCTGCGCAATCGGATCGCCGACCTTGAGCGACGTCTGGCCGCCAACGAGCAACTGGCCGAAGACGCGATGAACGAAGCCGAGAAGGCGCTCAAGTGCTGCCGTCATGAGTACACGGTTCTATCCACCGAAGAAGTCTATTTCGACTTCAACAAATATGACATCAAGTCGGAGTACTACGATGACTTGGACCGCGTCGGGGAGAAATTAAAAGCCGACCCGGACCTCATTTGCGAGATTGGCGGACACTGTGATGCCATCGGCGGCACCGACTACAACATCGTTCTGGGCCAGAAGCGCGCCGATGCGGCCCGTCAGTACCTGATCAGCAAGCACCAGATCAATCTGGGACGCATCGCCATCCGCACATTCGGCAAGGATGCACCGATCGCCACCAACGACAGCGATCAGGGGCGCTCGAAGAATCGCCGTGTGACGATCGACGTCCTGGGATTCGCTCCATAAACGATTCGCCGGTCAATCATACGAGAGGCGGGACCACATGGTCCCGCCTCTTTTGTTTGCAGATATTCGCACGCCGCAGATGCGGTCAATATGGCTTTGCATCGACTGAAACCACACGGTCGCCGTCGAAGCGCAGCGCGTAGATCGCGCGCGGCACCACCGCCAGGGCTGTACCTCCGGACTGTGTGCCGCCGGCGCCCAGCGGCCGGTCATACTTCCAAACTTCAACTGTGGGTGTTTCGGAGTCATTCTCGATGCTCGCTGGGTCTCCCCAGACCTGGCGGACCTGGTCTTTCCTCATGCCGACGACCACCGAATCGGCCTGCATCGCCGCAGCGATTTCGCCGCGCGGTGTCGGGTTGGTGTCTCGGTTACGGGCCGATGTGCATCCCAGAACGATCAGGCAGCCCAACAGACCAGGACCGAGCCAATTGATGCGCTTCATGGCGACCATGGGCACTCTCCTCTCCGGATGAACACAAACTTTGGAACCAGTGACTGCAATTTATGTACAAACCCGCTTGATGGGGCCCGAAGACCGTAACCACGTGGCCCCTTGAATCTTCCGGGGCATCGCCCTATGTTTTGCTCTGACTGTTATACAGACTCAGCCGCATTTTGTTGTTTATGACAATTGACTGAACTGCCCATTCTCGATGATTGAAGTCAGGAATCTGACCAGAAAATACGGCCCCTCCGTCGCCGTCGACGCCATCAGCTTCACCATGAAGACCGGCGAAGTGCTGGGCTTTCTCGGTCCCAATGGCGCAGGGAAGACGACAACTATGAAGGTTATTACCGGGTACATGCCGCCGTCGGAGGGCGACGTGCTCATCGATGGCGTTGATGTGACAGAAGACTCCGTCGAGGTACGCCGCAAGATCGGTTACCTGCCGGAAAACAACCCGCTGTACACCGATATGACGCCGCTGGAGTATCTCACCTTCTGCCAGCGTCTGCGCGGGATTCCCCGGTCCGAACACCGGCCGCGCAACGATCGCATGGTCGCGATGTGCGGGTTGGAAGAAGTCCTCAGGAAGGACATTGGCGAACTGTCGAAGGGATACCGCCAGCGCGTCGGATTGGCGCAAGCGATGGTCCATGATCCGGAAATCCTGATTCTGGATGAACCGACCGTCGGCCTCGATCCCAACCAGATCGTCGAAATACGCGCCCTGATCAAGGAACTGGGGCGTGCCAAAACGCTCATCCTGTGCACGCACATTCTCTCGGAGGTCGAAGCGGCCTGCGACCGCGTGCTGATCATCAGCAAGGGGAAGATCGTCGCCGATGGGACCCCCGACACCCTGCGTGCCGCCGCCAGCGGACACGATCGCATCCATGTCGAAGTGCGCGGACCAGCCCATGAAGTCCTCGATGCGCTCAAAGGCCTCGATGGCGCGGCACGTGTCTCCACCGACGGCCAGAGCGCCGGCGCATCACGATTTGTCATCGAGACCGCACCAGCGGCCGACCTGCGGGAATCGGTGTTCAAGCTTGTGCGCGAACGCGGCTGGGTCTTGCTGGAACTGCGGCGTGAGTCTGTCCGACTGGAAGATGTCTTCCGTCAACTGACCACTCAATCCTGATCGGGCCATTCGATGTTATCCAACACTCTGACGTTCGCCCAGAAGGAGCTGCGCAGTCTCTTCAATTCGGCGGTGGCCTATGTCATCCTCACGCTGTTTTTGCTGATCGCCGGATGGTTCTTCTCGTCGGGATTGTTCCTCGTGGGTGAGGCCGACATGCGTGACCTGTTTTCGGTCGTCATTCCGATCACATTTCTCTTCTTCGTGCCCGCCATCACCATGCGGACGATCGCCGAAGAACGGAAATCGGGCACACTCGAGCTCCTCGTGACGCTGCCCGTGCACGACGTGGAAATCGTCCTCGGTAAATTTCTGGCCGCCCTCGGCCTGCTGGCGGCGGCGCTGCTGTTGACCTTCGCGTATCCATTGACGCTGACCATGCTCGGCGATCCCGACGGGGGTGCGTTGATCGGCGGCTATCTGGGGCTGCTGCTCATGGGGGGCTCCTACCTGGCGATCGGGCTGTTCACGTCAGGGCTGACGCAGAATCAAATCGTCGCCTTCATCACGGGATTCGTCGTCATCTTCGGGTTGTTCATGCTCGACAAAGTCTTGCCGTTTTTTCCCGGCGGCGTCGCGTCGGTGTTGCAGTATCTCTCATCGTCCTACCATTTCGAGAATCTCGCCCGCGGAGTCATCGACACGCGGGATGTGATCTACTATTTGTCGATCATGACTTTATTTCTGTTTCTGTCAGTGCGAACACTGGAGTCGCGGCGGTGGCGGTAGGGTGATGGCGTGATCAGGCAGGGAGTCAGGCGGGGAATCGGATCGCTGACGGCAGTGCCCATGCTGCTGGGCGTTGTCATCGCGGTCAACCTGCTGGCGCTGTTTTTCTTCGCGCGCCTGGATATCACCGACACGCGCGAGTACTCGCTGTCGGAGGCATCCAAGGAGATGGCGCGCGCGCTGGATGATCCGGTGATCGCCCGGCTGTACTTCTCCGAAGACCTGCCATACCCTTACAATCTCAATTCGCGGTATTTGCGCGACATTCTCTATGAATACCGTGCCTACTCTGGCAGGAATCTGCGCTTCGAGTTCGTCGATCCGGTCAAAACCGATCGCGAAGTAGAGGCGCGCGGCATGGGGATTCCCGCCATGCAGGTCAACGTGATCGAGAAGGATAAGTATGAACTGAAGAAAGTGTACATGGGTGTGGCGTTTCTCTATGAAGACAAGCGCGAAGTCATACCGTTCGTGCAGTCGCGCGCCAATCTCGAATACGAACTGTCCAGCGCCATCCGCAAAGTCACCGCCGACTCGCTGCCGGTCGTGGGATTCCTGACCGGCCACAGCGAGAACAGCTTCACGACCAATCTGCAGATCGCGCGGCAGGCGCTGCAACAGCTCTACGAAGTACAGACTGTTTCAATCACGCCCGGTGTGTTGATTCCCGGCGACATCACGACGTTGGTAATCGCGGGCCCGCGTGACTCGGTGGGACAATGGGATCAGTACGCCATCGATCAATTCGTCATGCGCGGGGGGCATCTCGGCGTTTTCTACGATCCGGTCATCGCCGATATGCAACTGCAAACCGCGGCCAGCACCCAGGCCAACTGGCTCGAATTTCTCCGACACTATGGAATGGCGGTCAACGAGAACCTCGTGCTGGATGCGGCCTGCTCTGAAATCGCGGTCATGGAGCAGCAGGGTCTTTTCACCATTCAGAATCGTGTGCGCTACCCCTTCATTCCCAACATCAGCGACTTCAACAACGAGCATCTCATCGGCAAAGACCTGCAGGGCGTTCTGCTCCCATTCGTCAGTTCGTTGGACTCGGCGGCGGCACAAGACGCCGGGCTGACCTTCCAGTGGATTTGCCGAAGCTCGGAACGCACCGGTGTGCGCCGTGCCCCGTACTACGTCTCCGCGCTGCAGGAATTCGTCCAAAGCCAGTTCACCGAGTCTCCACAGGTGCTGGCAGCGGCTGTCACCGGCGTATTCCACTCGATCTTCCCGACGGGACCACCGCTGGATCCGGCAGCGGACGGCACGACGCCGGCCGATCACTTGTCGACCAGCGTGCCCAGTCGTATGGTGATCGTCGGCGACGCCGACTTTTGCACCGATCAGGCCATGCGCTCGCCGTCGAACGTCAGCTTCTTCATGAACATCGTCGACTGGCTGACACAGGACGAACGGCTGATCACGATCCGCTCGCGCAATGTGACAACTCGTAAGCTGGATGAAGTCTCCGATGCCAAACGGCGCACGGTCAAATATGCGAATATTTTCGGCCCGCCGCTGTTTGTGATCTGTGTCGGCCTCTGGCGTTGGCAGAGCCGCCGGCGGATGAAACGGGGATCGCAGATTACATGAAACGCAGCACCATCATCCTGGGCATTCTGGCGGTTGTCCTGCTGGCCGGTTGGTATTTCCTCCGCACGGCCGAGAAATCCGAACTGTCGATCCGGGAGTTGCACGATCTCTTCGCGGTGGACACGGCGCGGGTCGACTCGATCGCGTTTAAGTATGCCACCTGGACGCACCTGACGCGACGCAACGGCCGCTGGCAGGTTCTCAACGAAGATTGGTCTCATCCCGCCGACACCGCCATGGTGCGACAAGTCTTCTCGACAACCAATGACATCGTTCTTGAGAATCTGATCTCCACCCGGGCGGACAAGCATGAAAAGCTCAAGATCGACATCGGCAGCGGCGCATTGCTGCAATTTTTCCATCAGGGGACGCCGTTGGCCCAGTTCGTGCTCGGCAAGCGGGGGCCCGGCGCTTCGCACACGTTCATCCGTCGCTTGAAATCCGATTCTGTCTATCAGGCGACGGGGGATCTGACACAAGTCTTTCGCCGTGTCCCTTCAGACTGGATGGCCAAGGAGATGCTCAGCTACGACACCGCGCAGATCGCCGAAATCCGCTGGACCGAGAACGGCCGTGAGACCGTGTTGAGGCGCGACGACGACCGTTCGTGGGTCGTGTCGCTTGACGACGGCGACGCCCGGCCCGTCGACACGTCGATTGCCAATTTCAAAATCGCCTACGTCAGCCGTCTGCGGGCCGATGCCTTGGTGCCTGAGTCAGCCGAGATCGTCGCGCAATTGGACAATCCCGCGCAGCAGCTCGTCGTAGTCGGAGCGGATGGACGTGCCGACACGCTGCAGTGGAACACGATCCGCGAAGAGGATGTCGGACGCACCTACGCGTTCCGGTCCGGACATTCCAAACCGATCTACATCTTCTTCAAAGGGTCGTATGATCGGCTCTTTTCACGTTTCAGTGATTTGGTCCGGAAGGATTCGACCGATTCGGCATTGTAGGCGCAGCGGTACCGTTCGGCCATAGAGTGGCCCGGCGCCGCGCATTCATTCCATGATATTAGGACTGGGCGTCGACCGCATAGAAATCGCGCGCGTCGCGCACACCGATCATCGCTTCGGCGAACGGTTCGGCCGTCGCGTCTATACCACCGCCGAATGGGCATACTGTCGCGCACGTCCGAATCCCGCACAGTCGTTGGCGGCACGGTTTGCAGCCAAGGAAGCGGTGATGAAAGCATTGGGGCGCGGCTGGCCCGGCGGCATCGCGTACCGCGACATCGAGGTCGTCCGGTCACCGATCGGCGTGCCATCGTTGCACCTGCGGGGCGCCGCCGCAAAACGTGCCCAGGCGACCGGAATCCGCCATGCGGCAATCAGTCTGACGCACGATAATACCTACGCGTCGGCAACCGTCATTCTGGAAGGGAACGACGGTCAGGGTGACCCCAGCGTCCTGTACTCGTAGTGCGATGACGCGGTTCCCGCTCGAACGAACGTTCGCCGTTCCGGATCAACCATCGGGTTGACAAAGGAGCCAGTCCGGCATATTCTGGATCGTAGTATCCGCACAACCCGCCGAGCCGTTCGGAGGTTCAGATGGGCGTTCGATGTTGCCGACAAGGGGGCGTGACGCTGGCGATCGTAGTCTTCACTGTCGCACTCGTACCGACGGTGGTCTCTGCTCAGTGTGACTGTACTTGTCACGCCGATCCCGTATGCGATGGTGTCACGGATGTTTTCGACGTGCTTGCGTTGGTCGACGAGGTTTTCCGGGGACGGACGACTGCGCCCGACCCCATGTGCCCGCACTCCAGCCGCAGCGATGTGGATTGCGATTGTGCGATCGATGTCTTCGATATGGTGGCGATGATCGATGTCGCATTCCGCGCGATCGATCCGGCCGACCGATTCTGCAACCCGTGCGCATTGACGCCCTTGGCCCCTGTCGCCGGCGGCGCACACGCAATCACTGCAAGTCGGAAAGCGACGGAATCTTTAGACTGGTGCGGAACCGATCACACCATCCCGCTGACAAAGGGCGCCGGCTGCCCGTTACAGGGCCCGTGCGATGATCCCATGACGCGAGACGGCACCCTATTCGTCGATATGCTCGTGAATGTGATCGTCCACGTGGTCGGCAGCGACAACTGTTGGGGCTTCCTGCCTCAGGAGACGGTCGATGCCACAATCGACAAGATGAATCAGGATTTCGCCGTCAATGGCTCCGCGATCCAGTTCAACCTCGTCGCGACCCGCTTTCATGACGACATTCAGTTCGCCTCGGTCGCCAGCTTAAGCGAACTCGCGTCGCTGAAGGCCGTCTACGCGGAATCGCCCCAGACGCAGTGCAATATCTATATCTCTGATGCAAGTCCGGGATTCCATATCAGCGGGATCGCCACTTTTCCCTGGAGAGATGAAGCGCTGACCAATCAGGGGGGATTCTGGCTGAATCGGCTGGTGGCCGGTGGCGAATCCAGAATCGCCTCGCACGAGATGGGGCATTGTCTCGGACTGTGGCATACGCACCAGTACGTCTACTCGTCGGGTTCGTGCGCCGACTGCATCGGACTTGCCAGCGGATTCGAAGGCGATTTGCGCGGTGATTTTGCGGCCGACACGCCGCCCACGCCGGTCAACTACGCCTGCTTGCCGCCCGAGGGAGCCGACTGCGAAGGCACTCCCTGGGGACCCACGCAGCCGGAGAATTACATGGGGTACGGCCCCGATTCATGCTCGACCCTCTTTACGCCGAATCAAGTCAGCCGCATGCAGTGCTGGACACAGGATGTGCTCACGGGGTGGTGGTAATCGCACTCCGTCATTCGGACCGCGCGGCCAGCGCCAGCCCGATCGCCTCCGCCGCCTTGCGTTCGACCGCGAGGACTTCATTAAGGAGAGCGGCGGCACGGCGCCGAACGGCGGCATTCCCCCACGATTGCGCCAGGGCCTCACCCGTCACATGTCCCTCGGAGCCATACATCACCTGTCTTAACTGCCCCAGTGATTCCTGCGACGACGTATAGAAGTACAGCGCGAGCCGCAACGGCTCTGTTAAGGATGTGTCGGCGGACAGTGGGATGACCTGACCCAGGGCGTCCAGCATTCCGCCGCGCGCTCTGATTGCGGCGTCGATTCCAAGCGGATCGGCGATTGCCGTCGAATCGCGCAACAATGGCAGCGACAATGACATCGTCAGACTGTCGCGCAGTTGCACGAGGGACTGCGGATAGGGGGGCAGATCGATCACGGGGTTCCCTTGCACCGAACGCTGAACCGCCTCCAGCATCCTGAATTCCCTTTGCCCCGGCTCCGGGAGGCGAGTCTCAAACTCGGTCGTGCCGAACACCGCCCACATGATGTTGGCGGCTGGGTCGTCGTCCCACCACACAAACCGCCTGATGCGCTCGGCCTCCAGGACAATCTGCGCCCTGTCGCCGGCGGTGACCCACCACCAGTGTCCGGGCTCGCGCCGGTCATATCCGTAGAAGACCGGGCTCTCCGGTGCATTGCCGGCGACCGGAATATTGTTGTCAAGTGCGGCCGTCAGGGAATCGAACATTTCCCGCTCGCCGCCGCAGATGATCCGGCGAAAAGCGAGGTTTTGCGATTGCAGGAGAATCTTCATCTCCGCACCGCTGCGGCGTGATTTCATTCGCTGCCCGGCGAAGATCGAAGGCCATTCCAGAGGCGAAGGACTTTGGCGCCACGCTTCGTCCGGGTCAAAATGCCGTCCATAGAAAGCACAGAGCCGAGCGACCGCCCGTTCCGGCGGTGTCGCCGTGGCGGCCATCGCGAAGTCGGCCTTCTCCTGCGCCGCCGGCCACCCATCGATCATGACGAATGGGGGGCGACGCGGAGGGTCCGTGGGCACGGTTTCTTCCGTCTGCGCACGAATAATCGCAGGAAACACGCAGAGCACTGCGATGGCAGGGAAAGCGTTCAGACACAACGTCCTTCGTGCCCGCGAACGCCTGATTTTTATCACATCCGGCCGTGATATCCGGGTCATCACCGCAATTTGTTTCCTGTGAGTGGATCAGAGTTGAATTGTTAGACGTTCGACGATTTCGAATCCCGACAAATCGAGCCGATCATACGACGCCGATCCATCGGCCGATCCGCTCCAGACTCTGACACCGCCGCCGAGAGTGGCGTTGTCGTGGACTTTGAAATCGGCGCCGCCTCCGAAGCCGATCAGCCGCGCCGCGTCCTGATACAACGGGTCGGACGAGGCGTAATCATTCGCGCCGACAAACTTCCCCTCAAGTGCAATCCATGCGGAAACGGCCGGGGTGATCATCATGTGCGGACTGAGCAGAAACCGGAATTCCGAGCCATTCGTGTTGTGTGTTTCCTTCACCAACTCGGATTGATCGGGATCGAGACGGCGGTCCTCGCCGCGTATAATGTAACGCAGGCCCCCTTCGTACATCATTCTGCCGCGCACGCCCTGTCCATGCCAGCGCAGGTCGATTTGGCTGCCCTCGCGGAAGATCGCCTCCCCGTCGGCCTGATCATCGGTAAAGCCCACAAGGATAACGTCCGCCGACATCGAGCCGCCGTTGCGCCAGCGACGATCCGCGCCAACGGTGAAGACCCATCGTGATCCGGGTTTGTAGTCCAGGGGCGTTTCGTACGGGCTGTACTCGCCGTTGATCAGCAGTCCGATTGACGACCCCACGGCCCACGGTCCCGCCGGAGCCGCAACACCCAACTCACCGAACATGCCGAATCCTTCTCCCGGCAATTTCAGTGGAAAGTTGAATATGTCCGATGCCAGCCAGCCGACCAGTTGCTGTTCGGCGCGTGTCAGTTGCGTTTTCCCGGTCGGCAGCGAAACCCCGCCCGCCAACAGGATGCGTCCATCGGCAAACGATCCTTCCACCTCCACCCGTGAATCCAACAATCCGCCGAGATTGTCGCCGTCCACATCCCAGTCGGCCGAGGAGTGAGATGCGCCGGAGTACACGGTCAGGCCGATGTTTTGGCGCAAAGGCGCGCGCAACATCAAAGGAGCGTGCAACTGCGCAATCTTGAAATCTTCATCCCCGCTGATTGTCCATGACAGGTACGTCAAGCCCTGACTGACCACCGTCGGAACCGACACCGCAAGCGGCGCCTGTGCTCCGGCGTTCCCGGCGCACACAGCGAGCGCGCACCAAACGCCAATGACCTTACGGCCGATCATCAAAGTGTCCTCGGATAATAACCGACGTCGGTGCCGGCGGCGGTGTCCTTGGCTGATCGCCGCGCGATGCCGTGCCGACTTCGGGGATGAATCCCGTGTTGCGGCTCTGCGTCGATAACCGGTCCCGTGGGTCGGTGAATTGCTCGGTCCACTCGGTGTTCTCCGAAGTCGATTCTCGGAATTGGTCGAGACTACCGGATTCACCGCCGGCCGCAGCGGCCGACAGGAGTTTGGCGTTCTGTGCGCTCTGTTTTGCCGCCGCAAAGTGCGGATCCAAATCGGCGGCGCGCTCGAATTCCCTGAGCGCATCTCCGTACAAGCCCCGATCCTGAAGGTCAAGCCCCCGCGCGTAGGCCAGAAATGCCACGAACGATTCGGTCGGCAATGCGTCGATCGAGTCCCTGTCCGCCTCCGAGAGCTTGAAGCCCAGACGGTCGGAAACATCGACGACAATCCGCTTTTGCATACGGAACAACTGGCTGAGTTCACCGCTTTGTTCTTCGGTGATCTGCACATTGCCGGTTTTTGTCGAGACCAATTGCGGATCGATGAGCAGACGGCCATGTGTCAATTCCGAGGCGTCGCCACCGAGCACATGAGCCGCGCCGAGCAGCTTGCCGAGGCGCGGCGCACTGGATGAATCAAACGCCGCCGTCTGGGATATCTCCAGCTCCTCCAGCAGCTTCTGCGTCTGGAGTCGCTCGACCACACGCAGACCGGGGACCTTGGAGAAGTCGGTGACCAACATCTCCGCCAGCCCCTTCGCCAGCGGTCGCAACGATTCGGAGAGCAGTAGGGAGTTGAAGTAGACGACGCCGATGGTCGAATCCGAATACCGGCCCGGCTTCAGCTCATTCTCGCGGGCGATCTGTTCTTGCGCGAATGTCTGTGCGCGATGTCTGCGCAACGTCTCGATGCGCATCGCGACATCGGCCGCCGCCGGCCCGTGTCCGCTTTTGATGTCCAAATACAGTTGATAACGGCGCAGTGCCTCTTCGACCTTGCCATCGCCTTCGGCGATGTACCCCAGATACAAATGCGCAGCGGCAAGGCGTGGATCCAGCGTCAGCGCATCGCCGAACGATTTTTCCGCCTCGACGATCAACCCGGAACGGTACTGTGCTTCACCGAGACGCGCGCGGATTTTCGCATTCGTCGGTTTCTCGATGGCGAGCACGGTCAAAAACGACATGGCGCGCTCGTAATCGCCCTCCCGCATGGCGGTCGATGCCAAGCGGCTGCTGCTGGAGGCGCAGCCGCCGGCCAACAGGATGGCGAGTCCGGCTCCGCACAGCCACAGCGCCGCGCCTGACGACGTACGGCAGCCCTCGGAATTCCTCATCACGGCCATTACGAATACCGGCCACGCGGCCACGTGTCAATGATCGAGTTTCGGCCGCTTCAGCCCCCGGTCGCGAGCATGAGCGGCTCCAGTGCTACCAAACGGTTGCGCGCGGCCTGGTGTCCCGGATAGGCGGCCAGCGCTTCCTTGTATGCGGCAAATGCCTCCGTGAGCATTTGCTCGTCTTCGTAGTTGAGGCCGCGCGTATAGGCCAGGACGGCGTCCAGCGGCTGACGGCCCTCGTCACGGATGGCCCGTTCTACGGATTTCTGGATCGTGACGTCAAGGTGGGCGAATATCTTCAGAGCCAGTTCTGCCTGCAGTTTGGCGAAATCCTTTGGTTTGCCCTCGACTTTGTCGGCTTTGAGCAATTCGCCGGTCTCGGTTTTCACCAGTCGCGCATCGATGCGCATCTTGCTGTTGGAGAGTTTGGTGAAAGAGCCCATCAGCAGCACGTGGGCGCCCAACAACTTGCCGACTCGCACCGCGCTCTGGTCCTCGAAGTATTCAGACTGCTCAAGTTTGATCTCGTCGAGGATGTATTGGATCCGTTCGCGTTCGACAACTTGCAATGTAGTACACGTCGTACACGTGGCCAAATCAGTCACCAGCATGGCAGAGAGCCCTTTGGAAAGCCCATCGAGCTTCTCTTTGTCGACGACCGAGGTATTCTCAAAATACAGCACCGCCAGCGTCTTGAGACCTGGGTCGGGACGATCACCAGACCGGCGTTCCTCGTCGACTTTCAGCCACACACGCTGCACCTGCGGCGGCTCGACCTTCAGGTCGAGTTCGAAGTCCGGGTCGATCTCCAGGACCTTTCGCAGATACTCCTCCGATTGATCGAGAAAGCTCTTCCCGGCGGTGGCTTTGGCCAGCAGCAGATACACCTCCTTCGCTTCCGGCTTTGCCAGCGATGGTTGCTCGGCCAGTGTCGTCAGAAGGTCGATGACCTCGGCAAACTTCCCCTGGTTGTACAGCTTTTTCGCCTGCGTGAGCGACTCCGGGACGTCGGCGGTGGCCACCAGCGGCTGCGCCAGCAACCCCAGGGCCAGCCCCAAGAGAATGGTCCATCGCGTCACTGTCTGTTTTTTCATGCGAATCCCTCCGTCATGAGTACGGTACGGGTCGTCCGGTTGACGTAACCCTCATTATACACATCCCGCAGGCGCAAGCGTATCACGTAATCCGGAAACGGTTATGGCGAGTCCGCACCGATTGGGATCATCCGGCCATGAAATTCTGTGCGTCCCGCCGTCACGCGGACAATGTGCATGCCGCCATCCAGAAGATATCCGTCCAATATCAACTCGATCCGATGCGGCCCGACGACAATGTCGCGCAGATCGACCGGGGTCCCATAGGGCAGTTCGACGCCGTCCAATGCAATCTTCGCCGATCCCGCTCCGCCGACAATGTCTGCCGACACACTGAGACGTCCGCGCCCCTCGCCATAGAACAATTCCAGCCGACGGTCCCCCTCGGCGATGGTGATTGTGTCGGTCCAGAGTCCCTCGCCGATCTGCCAGCGGATGGACCGCGTTCCTTTCATTGCCGCCGCCTGAATCGGCAGCGATCCGCCGTGCGGCCGTCCGTCGATCCACACCTGATCGACACGCCGGCGCAAATCAAATGGGACGATGTCGATGGTCAGATTGTGCTGCACCGGCGGCGGTTTCGTCTCGGATCCGGACCGCGGCTGAGATTCGCCGCCGCTGCCATCGAGCGGGCGATCTTCCGCAGCGACTAATAATTTCCTGGCCGAGGGCGTCGTCGACAACACCACGGCGAAGCGTGCCGAGTCGGAATCGACAAATGCAGAGCGCTCGCCTTCGACCAGCGTGTCGCCTCCGGGGCCAAGGCCCAAAATGCTTACCCCAATCAGCGAACCATCCGGCACGAGCATCTGCGCCTGGATGAGTCCGCTCGTGACCGTCAGGGCCTGGGATTGTGGAATGACCATGGAATCATCGACAGACAGTTCGAGTCTGTCGATGTGCTCCAGCAACGCCGGATTGTCGATCTCAGTCGTCACGAACATCACAAACTCAGTTGGCGCGGCGGCCGGTTGGTTTTTCATCCACGTGAACCATGCGGCGACCAGCACAACGATCACAACGACGCCGAGAATGGCATACCGTGCGCCGTGCATCCTCCTTCGGGGCGGCAGCTCCGGACCCTTCGCCGGCCGTCGCAATGTCTCCGCACGACGATTGGGCGCGTCGGCACCGGGGAATACCGTGGCTTCGTCCACACCGGCAAGAGGATGCCGGGGAGTGCTCCGACCCTTGATCGCGCCGGAGACGGCCTCGGCGAATTCACGCGCGTTCTGGAAACGCAGATCGGGCGGTTTGGCCATGGCTTTCCGGACGACGTCATCAAGCGCCTCCGGCACCCGCCCATTGGTCGCCGAAGCTCGCGGCGGCTGCTGTTCCAGGTGCATAGTCATCATCTCGTATTCGTTTTCGCCCTGAAACGGCCGAACTCCGGTCAACAATTCAAAGAGCGTCACCCCAAGCTGATAGATGTCGGTCCTCGCATCGACATCGCCGCCCTTAATCTGCTCAGGCGCCATGTACGGCAGGGAGCCGGTCGCCATCCCGGTTCGCGTCTTGGCGGAAACACCGAGGATCTTGGCGATTCCGAAATCCGTGACTTTGACCTGGCCATCGTCAGTGAGCAGAATGTTCGACGGTTTGATGTCGCGATGGATGACCGGCAGCGGACGGGAATGGGCATAACCGATCGCCGCGCACGATTGCCCGATGATCCGGCCGACCTGTTCGAGCGGCAACAGGCCTTCCCGGCGCACATGAACTCCGAGATCGGAACCATTGACATACTCCATGACGATGAAATGCTCATTGCCTTCGACCAGGTAGTGCAGCAGCCGGGCAATGTTCGGATGATCGAGATGCGCCAGAGCCCTGGCTTCCGATTGAAGTTTTTCGAGCAGTCCCGGCTGATCCAACAGCTCCGGGCGCAGCGTTTTGAGACCGACGATTCTTTCCAGGCGCAGATCGACGGCTTTGTAGAACGTGCCCATACCGCCCTCGCCCCGTTTCTCGAGGATGCGGTAGCCGCCGACCGTGCGATCGATCATGTGCTGAACCTGCCCAAACCAAGCTGGGCCGAAACGAACGAAACAACGTATCGGCGCACTCTGAAAGGTGTCAACATACGAATTGCCTGCAAATGCGGCTACCGGATCGCGCAACGCGATGACGTGAATGGCCTTGACACACCTTGCATAACGGGAAAGATTGCCTCTGATGCGAACGGTCGACTCAAGCGCCTGGCACTATGTTCGGAGCATGCTGTTATGCCTCCTGGCGGCGTGTTTCGCCCCCGGATGCTCACTGGCCGATCGCTCAACTGCACCGGCAACGGAAACAGTTCTGAAAATCCGGCTGACCGATCCATCGCCGCAGTTGGCATCGCTGATCAGCATTGTGACATTGTCGGTGTGCGAGGGTTTTGACACCACCTGTACGGCGTCGGTGGATACGAGCGCACTCGAAGGCGGCGAAGTCGAGTTTCGACTGGACCCCGAAAATCTGGGCCTGTCCACCTTCGTGCTGCGGGCGTTCACGTCCGGCGACATCCTGTTGTTTCGCGGCTGGGATACCTTACGCATCGCCGAGTCGTTCCGCGACACGCTGAACATTCGCCTGTGGCCGACCGTATTAATGCTGCGCCCGTCGCCGTTGTTCCAGCGCGTCTCGCTGCTCGGCGGATCATTGGTCGATGTGTCCGTCGACGTGCACAATGTCGACACGCTGTTTGGAGCGTCGTTCCGGCTCTTTTACGACACCGCCCTGCTCAGTTTTGTGGGTGACGAAGAAGGGGACTTCCTGAAGGGAGGCGATCCCTCCGCAGAACTCATCTCGCTGTCGCTCGATGAGGGGGAGGGATACATCGCCCATGCGATCTCACGGACGCGGCAGACAGGCGGCGACCAGTCCGGCGTCTCCGGATCAGGCCGGTTGGTGACGTTTACATTTGACAAGAAGAAGGCCGGTACGGCCGACATCACGCTGGGAGGCGCGATCCGCCTCGAGCGGCCCAATGGCGCGCTCGTGACCGGATTCGACGCGCTCATCCTGGAAACGGGGCAGGTCGAAATCACCACTCAACTGCTCGCGGCCGACATGCTGCTGCCGTTGAGTGACGGCAACCGTTGGACGTACGCCCGGTTCAAGCGTGAATCCTCCGGAATGAGACAGACCGGAGACGTCACAATGAGAGTCGCCGGGAGCGCGGTCGTCGACGGCGGTGCCTATCGTCGCCTGAGGCAATCCGACGGAAGCGAGAGTCTCGCGCAAGCGACCGATAGTGGAACAGTCATCGGGTTCTACGGCGACGGCGCCTGGCGCGATGATGTCTGCTTTCGCTATCCGGCGGATATTGATGATGGCTATCAATATGTGTCGCTGGCGACGGGTGAAGTGTCGAGCGTCAACGTGTCAGCCGAGTCAATCTCCGTTCCTGCAGGGACATTCGACTGCTTGGTCTATGTCCGGTCCGATGAAACCTACGGTACGCGCGAATGGCACTTTGCCCCGGGTGTCGGCCTGGTACACACCAGCCAGGGGAAACCGGACGAGGCCGTGGCCGGACAGACGTCCTGGGGTCTCGTATCGTACTCGATTGTCAACTGAGCATTCGGAGAGGCGCCGACTCGTCGCGACCGTCGGTTCAGGGGGCTGCGACCTTCCGATCGGGTGCGTCTCTTAAGTGGTCAGGAATCTCTGCGTGACCCGCCGTGCCATCATCACCATCGCCGTTCTCGCGCCCACAGTCCTTCTCAGCGCGCGCAGCTCGACAGCACAGGACTCGCTGAAGATCGGAACTGTCGTCCTCACTCCCGGCGCGCCTGGCCAGGAGATACCGATTTATCTGCAGAATACTGCGTCCCTCAGCAGCGTTCGCGTGCCGCTGGAAATTCGCGCCTTCAGCACATACCCCACGAGTCTCGCTCTGGGGTATGGCGACCGGCTCCCGTTGCCCGGCCCTCTGGACGCGACTCTGATTTGGGATCACTTCGGCGATACACCGATGGGCTGTTATCCCAGCATGGTTCTGGCCTCCGGCGCGGCGCCGGTGAGTTTGACCGGGCTGCGTTGGGGCTTCATGCTTTGGCGCGAAGACCTCAATCCCACCAACATGCTCGGACCGGGCACCGATAGCGACGGCTCGATGAAGCTGATCGTCGACATCCCCCCCGGCATTGGGACTTTTACGATCGACACGGCCTGCATCGCGCCCAGCACCTCCATTCAGTTCATAGACGATCTGGGTATGAATCGCGACGTCAGTTTCGTGAAGGGCAACGTAACCGTCGATAATCGGCCCGTCATTGTTCCCATTCCTCCCCAATTCGTCAACGAAGGCGACCTCCTCGAGATCACCGTGAGCGCGACCGATGCCGACGGCACGTTTCCGGTCTTATCGGTTCTGGCGCCCGACATACCGCCGAATGCCAGTTTCATCGACTTAGGCAGCGGCAACGGGACCTTTTCGTTCGCACCGGACTACTCGCAGGCCGGAGTCTATAACGTCCGATTCTTCGCCAGCGACGGTCTGTTGCCGGACACCGAGGTCGTCATGATCACAGTTGTCGACGCAGCGCCCCCGGGATCGGCGGATTCGATCATCGTCGGTTCCAAAAGGGTTGCCGCCGGACAGACAGATAGTGTCTTCGTTCGACTCGTCAATCGCACACTGACGGTTCAAAGGATGACAGTGCCGTTGCGGATCGACGCGGGCACGACCGGATCGTTCATCACCGAACTGGCAATCCAATATCGCGAGCGTCTCGGCGTCGCAGGCGTGATGGATGAATCAGTGGCCACGGCCCGATATGCCAGTGTCGAACCGGGCGTCTCCTGCTACGGCGAAATCGGCTTCGGCGGCGCATTCGCCTCGAACGACACCAGCATGCATCCGGTCGTTTCCTCCCCCGAAGGGGTTCTCTACAAACGCGACGCCGGGTTGGCCGCGGGGCCCCTGGCGCCGGAGGCCGACGTCGGCGGCTCGATGATGTTGCGGTTTGCCGCCAACGACAGCGCCGGTACGTTTACCATCGATCGCACCTGCATCGGCGTGGGACCGACAGACACAGTCGGTCTCTTCGATGGGACAGCCGAGTACGGCGTATCGTTCGTTCCCGGTGTCATCACCATCAACTCTCCCCCTGTTGCACACGACACCTGTGTCAGCGTCATCGTCGACGAGACGCAACAGATGGAGCTTCCGGCGACGGACGCTGACGATGACCCGTTGAGCTACGCGATCACCGGCGGCCCCATTGTGGGCGATACCAATTTCTTCAGCGCGGCCGACGGCAGCTTCGAATACATCGCCCCGTTGCTGCCGGGCACCGACACGATCTATTTCGTGGTCGACGATGGATACAACTCGTCGGACACCGGCTATGTCTGCTTCGAAATACTGAGCGCTCTGCCGGACACGTTCTGGGTTGACAGCGCGACCGGCGACGACTTCGACAACGACGGCTCCGAGGAGTTCCCGCTGAAGACGATTTCGAAGGCGATGGGACTGCCGATCCCGAATCTCGTCGTGATCGTCGGGCCGGGCACCTATCCCGAGCGCGTGTTGTATCCGCAAAATCAAAAGGTCCGGCTCGTCTCCGAAGAGGGACCGTTTGCGACGCGCATTGTCGGCGACGGCAGCGGCGACGGATCGGCCGTCGTTCTGAATGCCGGCAATGTCGATGATGTTCAGGAATTGATCGGGTTTACTGTGGCGGCAAACGTCGTGACGGACTCTGACTGCGACGGCTGCGCCGGGGGGATCACCGTTCGCGAGCCGACACGTGGAAATGTCATCAACTGCGTCATCACCAGGAACGCAGGATTGAATGCTGCCGGGGGTATCGAGTACCAGGGAGGCGCCCCCGGCGTGATCGCCGGAAACTGGATCGTGGACAACGAGGCGGACAACGTCGCCGGAGCCGTGGCGCTGTATGCAACGGCCAACGTGACGTTCCTGAACAACACCGTTGCCTATAACAGCACGACAGGCAAAGACCACGCGGGGCTGTTTGTCTCCGGCGTTACGCTGATCGATACGTCCTCGATACTGTTTTTTCAGAATAACATCATCGCCTTCAACGCGCCCGGATACGGATTGTACGCGTTGGCGGAATCGGAGCCGTTTCCCGAAATACTGCGGAACTGCGTGTACTTTGGCAACGGGAGCGGCAACGCCGTTCCGCCCAATTTCACCTCTCTGTCGGATTGGAAGTTCACCGATCCGTTGTTCCTTGGCGCCGCCGCCGGCGACTACCATCTGACTTGCCCCTCCCCGGCGCGAAATGCGGGGTACCCATTCATCCCTCCGGGAGGCGGATTCGATCTCGATGGACAGAGCAGGCCCAACGAAGGGGCGATCGACATTGGCGGCGATGAATTCTATGACGATCACAAGGTCGCGAGGTTCAGCCCGAGCGACACGTCGGGGTGCGTGCCGTTGGCCGTCACCTTCGTAAACTCCTCCGAGTGCCTTGATGAACAGTTCGCGTGGACATTCGGGGACGGAGGCAATTCGACGCTGAAGAACCCGACACACTCGTTCGTTAATCCCGGCGACTACACCGTCCGCCTCATCGCGTCCGGTGACTTGGATGCCGACACGGCGTTTGGAACGATATACGTCGCCGCGCCGATCACCGGCGATTATACCATGAGCGCACCCGACGGATGCGCCCCGCATGCCGTCACGTTCGGTTTCACCGCCGGCGCCGAGGTCGACTCGATCCATTGGTCGTTCGGCGACGGCGGGTCATCGACGCAACCCGCGCCGACGCACATCTACAACACTCCCGGAGTGTACGGCGTCCGCCTCACGCTCGTCAACGCCTGCGACACGATCACCATCACGAAAGCCGACTCGATTCGCGTCGGCATGCGACCCGATGTCGCCATCGTGTCCTCCTACGATACGGCGGTGCCCCCTGTCTGCAATCCGCACACGGTGGACTTCGATTACATCAGCGATCGCCCGATCGTGGCGTGGTCGTGGGACTTCGGTGACAACACGACGTCGTCGGACTCGACGCCATCGCACACCTATGCCGAGGGCGACACGTTCAGTGTGCGCCTGATTGTGCAGGGCGAATGCGGAGCCGACACGGCCATCCGGCAAAACTACATCAAGTTGGTCCCTCGCCCGACGGCCCTTCCCCGGACCGATACGCTCTTTGGCTGCGCCGGTGTCGACACGATCGCTTTGATCGGAAACATCACCGGGGCCGTGTCGACGAGCCGCTGGCTGTTCGGGGACGGGGATAGTGCCAACGGAAGCAATGCCTCACATCTCTATGCCGAAGTTGGACGGTACCTGCCAAAGCTGATTATCACCCATGTCTGCGGGACGGACACAGTCCCGATCCCGGACTCTCTCACCATCGGCTCGATACCGCAGGCGGTATTCGATCTGAGCGCCGACAGTCTCTACGAGCCGGAGCTGGTCCAATTCACCGATCAATCGGGAAACAATCCGACCCAATGGTCGTGGCAATTTGGTGATGGAGCGGTTTCCGCTCTGCCGAGCCCGGCCCATGCCTACGCGCCGGGAGTTTACGCGGCGGGAATGTGGGTGTCAAATCCATGCGGCGCCGATACGTCATCGGAGCGGACGATTCGCGTCGGCGGTTTTCGCGCCGCCATCCTCGATTCTCTGGGCGCATCCGACGACACAGTGCGCTACTCATTCGAGACAGACACATTGATTCTGCCGTACGACCATCCGCTCTATTTCTCCGCCGGATTGACCCCCGTGCCGTCGCGCGGCAGCGTGTCGTTTCAGTTTTCTTCGCAGGGGGACGTGCCGCCGACAGCCGATGGCATCCTGACCGTGGCGCCGACATCCGACGTGCCGTCGGGAACGTACGAGATCACGCTGTGGGCGGTCGACTCGCTCCGAAACATCATCAAAGCCGCGGTCCGGCCGTGGAACCGCGTGGCCAGGTCACTCATCGAGATTGCGCCGGTGCCGCTGGACTTCGGGCGCCTGCTGGTCAACAGTTCCATCATGCGCACGCTGACCGTCGTCAACGAAGCGGCCGTCGGTTCCGAGATTCTCGTGCGATTGGAAAAGCCGACATTGGTCGGATCGATGTACACGATGAATGCCGATTCGGTTACGCTGGCACCCCAGGCATTCGTCAATTGGATCGTGTCATTCCGTCCCACCACGACCGGCAATCTCCCCGGCTCCGTGCGCATCCGCTCCAATGATCCGGCCGCCCCGGATACGACGATTATGCTGACCGGCCGTGGCGTATCGGAGCTGATTCCACCGCTGGTGACGGCGACGATCCCCGGGGCGGATCAGGAACATTTGGTCAACGGCACACTCCGGGTGGAATTCGATGAGAACATGGTCTTCGGAGGTTTGGACACCGCCGTGCTTGTCAGCAGCCGCAAGGCCGGCCAGATCTCCGGCACCACGATCACAACCGCACGCACCCTCACCTTCGTGCCGGGCGCCTGGTTTCCCCCGGATGACACGGTAACTCTGACGGTCAGAGCCGTGATCACCGACAACAACGGAAACCGTCTCGATGGTGACGGCGATCGGATCGAAGAGGGCTCACCCGCCGACGATTTCGTGCTGCGTTTCTTCACGGGCCCGGCAGTGTATCCCGGCGACGCCAACCATGACGGTCGAGTCGATGAAGCCGATGTTCTGCCGCTGGGACGCTATTGGCGGCTCCTGGGTCCGTCGCGCCCGGCGGCGTCCAACGCGTTCTTTCTTCAGCCCGCCTTCTCGTGGAACCCGCGCGCGGCGACTCACGCGGATGCCAATGGAGACGGCGAAGTCGACTCGCTGGACATCTGCCCGATTGCCGAGCATTTCGACTCCGATACCGGCTTGGCCAAGACTCTGATGGCCGAGTGGATTTCCGAGGCGTCGACCTTTCCCGAGGGGATAGTGGACGCGCTCCTGGCCGCGCTGGAGTACTGCCCCGGAGAAGGTCCCGGTCATGCGGCGCTGGGCGGGATGCTGCGGGAGATTCGGACCAGACACCTCGTGCCGGAGGACTACACACTGGCCCAGAACTACCCCAACCCGTTTAATCCATCGACGGTCATCTCGTTTTCGCTCCCTGTGCGTTCGATGGTCACGTTGTCGATCTATGACGTACTTGGTCGCCGCATCATGACACTGCTGGACGAGGAGCAGCCACCCGGAACACACTGGGTCGGCTGGGACGGGACCGATGAACGAGGGGTTTCGATGGCAACCGGGATTTACTTCTACCGTATCGCGACAGGGCGCTTTTCGTCGACACGCAAGATGTTGTTGCTTAAATAGCCCGACCCTGGGCCGAATCGGGGTGGCGGCAATCATCGCGCGGACCTATATTGTCCGCTTGCAAAGGAGTAGACCATGGCCAAAGCACGGACTTTCGCGGATAAGTTCAAGAAGGTCGGCAAAGACGAGAGCCGCCAGGTCGTCAAAATCGTGACCCCCGAAAAACTCGAGTCGGGCGGCTGGAAGTTCCGAACGCGCGTGGTGGTCGTCACCGACGAGAACAAGAAGGAAATCTTCGGTTAAGCACCAATCCTCTCGTGGGCGCAGACGTTTTGTCTTCACGGTCCGCCACGATGCCGTCGTCCGCCGCCGACTCCCAAAGTGGGCGAACGGGGGAATCGCCGTTTCGATTCGCCGGCCCCGCCTCGCCTGCTGACGACGCCTTTTTCTATCACATCCTCAAACCCGGCCGTTACCTCGGCCGTGAATTCGGCATCGCGCCGCGGTCGCACGGACGGTCGGTTGCGTTGGTGTATCCCGGTTCGTACGAGGCGATGTTCGCCGACGCGGGTTGGCGCCGGGTCAGTGTCCAATTGGCGTCAACAGAGGGCATCGACTGCATGCGCGCATTCGACTATGGTCCCGATCTGTGGATCAAGATTGCCGAGACCCAGTGCGCGCCCTTCGCTATCGATGGGCGCCGCGATCTCCTCACCGTCGACGAAATCGTCTTTTGGGCCGCCGACGTATTGGCGGCAGCACGCATCCCATCGGTCATGCGCAAAATCGGGCGGCCACGGCACGCGCGGCTGGGTGTCATCACGTCGGGAAGCTGGGCGCCCCGATTCCTGATCGGGCATGCCGATTGGGTCGCGTCCAGTCAGGGTGGTTGGCTCTCGACATCGATCATCGAACTGTTGCGGGGTGCATCGAACGTTCCCTCGGATGTTTGCGACGCCCGTGACGCTGCGCTATGGGACAAGTATTGGGATGGTCGGCGTCCCTTTCCCGAACCGAGTACGACGCCACAGCGGTACACCGCGCCCGTCCTGTCCAAAGTCGACATCGGGGAGGATTGCGTCGACGTGGACCTGGAGCGCGTCAACACGCATGGCCAATTGGAATGCCGCTCTCAGACCGCACTCGTGTCGGATGCGCACAGCGGATTGCGCGCCAGTGGTGTTGACGGTCTGCGGTTTTGCACTGTCGGCGACGGTGATGCGGCAACGCTCGCCGCGGCACTGACCGACCTCGGACGGGTATTCAACACACGCACGGTTCGTGCCCAGTGGCCCGCCGTATGCGTCGATGACTTCAACACGTACTGGTCGGGCATCAAGCCGCACTTGATAAAGCCCTCATTCCCGCTGCTGCTGGCGCACGATTCTGATATTGCCGGTTTGCAGAACGCCGGTCATCGGGCGCTGAACGCCGGATGGCAGTCGCTCGCGCTGGTCATGCGGTTTGCTTCCTTCGCCGAGGCGATTGCGCTCATCGAACCCGCTCGGGCGATAATCGAATCGTGGGCCCAATCAGCGAATGGTTTTGCCGACCGCCGCTCGTTGCGCCTGCACTTCGATCCGGCGGAAATCAGCGAGTGGACCGACGCACCGAATGTTCCCGGAGAGGACGATTGGCGCGGGATCGTCGCCGAATTCCGGCATTTCTGTGAGGCGATGTCGCGCCCGGCGTCTTGCAAACGTTTCGGCCTGGATCAGATCATCGTGCGCAACCTCCTGGCTGTGTCGGGACCGAAAATCTGGGAACCATTAGCGCTGCTCGACCTGCCCGACCGGGAAGAGCCCGAAATCCCGCCATTCGACTGGCTCTCGTGGTATCGCAGCCAGTCGGGGATGTCGACCGTGCCGGAGTCGCAGTTCTCCCGCATCGCGCCCTGTCCGAAGCCGCTGCCGCATTCTGAGGATCGCGAGGAAACTCATATCGCAGACGTCGGCGAGTCGTCGATCGAGTCCTTCGGGCGGCGCAAACGGCGCGCGGCGCTCACGCGACGGCTGGCGGCACCATTGCGCATGCGCATGAGAGTCCGATGGTCCAAAGACGGATCGTGGCGGTTGTATTCGCATCTGGACATGGTGCGCATCATCGAGCAGTCGATCCGTCGCGCCGGCATCCCGGCGGCGTATTCGGAGGGATTTCACCCGCGTCTCAGAGTGTCGTACGGCCCGCCGTTGCCGTTCGGGATGACCTCCGACGCGGAATACTTCGATATCATTCTGAATGAAGATTGCGATGATTCGCATGCCGCGGCGTTGCGCGACGTCATGCCCGAGGGCATATCCATGGTCGAACACCGTGCCATGCCGACAAACATGCCGTCACTATCCGAGTCGATCAACGAGCAGGAGTTTTCGGCGTTGTTACCGCTTGATGCAAATGTCGCCGCACAGTTGGTCGGTGCGTTCCAAGCCGCGCCACGGGTGGAGTGGCGTCGCCCCGACCGTCCCGAGCGCAAGCCAGTCGACCCCCGACGCTCGTTGCGTAAAATCAGCCTTGAGCCGGTCGCTGAAGGCATCGAGTGGGTGCAGCACGTCACGATCGGGGGTGAGGGTTCGATCCGTCCCGCCGATTGGGCGGTCTTGTTGTTTGGACTGTCACCCGAACAGCTCGCGCAGACGATCCTGTGCCGCCGAAACCTCATCTGCCGACGCGGCACACAGGCAAAGTCGCCATTTGAAATCGTCTAACCTCACGTTCACAGCAGACGCTGGCTGGCTGCGCCTCATGCGATGATCAGAGCCGATCTCGTCATTTACGGCGCCCGGCAACTGGTGACGCTCGCGGACGTGACAGTCCCGCCGGGACCGCGTCGCGGACACGATCTGGCGGAGTTGTCGGTTATCGAACAGGGAGCGCTGGCTGCCAGGGACGGCAAGATTGTATGGATCGGACCCGCCGACGCACTGCCCCGTCAGGTTTCCCAATTGTCGGGCTGTGGTGTCTTCGACGCCACCGGGCATGTCGTCACGCCCGGACTCGTCGATCCCCACACTCATCTGGTCTTCGCCCGCGGACGCGCCGTCGAGTTCTCCCAGCGGGCCGCGGGGAAAAGTTACAGCGAGATTGCCCAGGCGGGGGGAGGGATCGCCCGCTCGGTGGCCGACCTCAGAGCCGGTGCGTTCGACGAGCTGTGTCGCAACGCCGGAAAGATTGCATCCCGGATGTTGACTTACGGAACGACAACCGCTGAAGCAAAGAGCGGGTACGGCCTGGATCTGGAACATGAACTGAAGATGTTGCGCGCCATCCGAACCGTGGACTCGTCCCACGCGATCGATCTCGTGCCGACGGCATTGCCCGCGCACACCATCCCCGTCGAGTACCGGAGCAGACCGTCCGACTATGTCGATCTCGTCTGCCATGAAATCCTGCCGGCGGTTGCACGTGAGAAGCTGGCTGTGTTCAATGATATTTTTGTCGAATCCGGCGCCTTCAGCATCGCTTGGGCCGAACGCATCCAGTCAGCCGCTGCCTCGCTCGGATTCGGACTCCGGTTTCATGTCGATCAACTCAGCCCGATGAAGGGTACCGAACTGGCGGTGCGGCTGGGGGCTATCTCTGCCGACCACCTCGATTTCATCTCCGACGATGGAATCCGGTGCCTCGCCGACAGCACGACGATCGGTGTACTGATCCCCGGGGTCTCTTATTTTCTGGATTGCACGCAGCGTCCCCCGGCGCGGCGCATGATCGAAGCCGGTGTCGCCGTTGCGCTGGCGACCGACTGCAACCCCGGCAGCAACATGTGCGAATCGATGACGCAGACGATGAATCAGGCATGTGTTCTCTACAGAATGTCTCCCGAGGAAGCGCTCACCGCCGCGACCGTCAACGCCGCATGGTCGCTTCAGCGTGCCGATCGCATCGGCTCGCTGTCGGTCGGGAAACAATGCGATTGTGTGATATGGGATACCGACGATTACCGGGATTTATCCTATCATTACGGCGTGAATCTCGCGGTTCATGTCATCAAGAACGGGATGCGCGCGGCCCCATGAGTCGGACAACGGCACTGTGCTCCTGTGTAGCGGCGACCGGCCTGATGGCGCTGGGTTGTGCGCCGTACTCCTTCACCGGCGGACGGACCGCGCTGGTCAATAGCGTCCATGTCAGCGTCTTCGAAAACGAAACTCCCGAATTCGGAATCGAGGAAGCGCTCACGAAGGGAATTATCGAGGGATTCTTAGACGACAATCAAATTCGTGTCGTCGAACCCACCGCCGCCGAGGCGATCCTATCCGGACGGGTCGTTCAGTATGAACGTCGCGCCTATACTTTCGACGAGACGGACCGCGTCACCGAATATATCGTCGAAATCTGGGTCACGGCGAATCTTGCCAAACAAGGGAGCGGCGGGCCCGAATCGATCTGGAGCATCGAACGCCAGCGCGGGTTCGGCATCTACAACGCCGACAACGAGGACGAACAGGCCGGACAGCAGCGCGCCATCGACAAGATCGGCGAGGACCTGCTCAACCGCACGATCAAGAGCTGGTGACAGCGTCGATTCGGCATTCGAACGGAACTGCCGTCGCGCCACTGTGTTCAAGAGAGTTGTTGCCCCCCGCGAACGAATGAGTACAATACGTTCGAAGCTGCCGGAGATCTGATGACGAATCCTCGAGTACCGTGTAAGCAGTTGCTGCTGGCGCTATCGCTGACCGCAGCAGCAGCCGGCGTTTCAGCGCGCTCATGGGCTGCCGAACCCGGAAAGGCCGGTTATCTCTTCCTGACAGTCGGTCCGGATGCCCGCGCCGAAGGAATGGGAGGCGCCCAGACCGCAGTTGCCGATGGTCTCTCTGCGATCAGCTACAACCCGGCATCTCTGGCCGATGCCCGGCCGCGCGACTGGACTTTGTCCTACACCAACTGGGTCACAGACATCCAGAGTGGGTTCATGGCCGCCGCAATACCGATTGGATCGGGCCTGATGATGGCGGCCGGCATTCAATACTTTGATTACGGCGATTTTGACGGTTTCGACGGAGATGGCGTGGCGTCCGGACAGTTCGGCGCATCCGACTTCTCTGGGGCGCTGACTGTGGCCGGTCGGGTCGGCGCGCCGGCTGCCTGGGGCGTAACGGGCCGGTTCATCAGCGAATCGATCGACAGCGAATCGTCAACGGGTTTTGCGCTCGATGCCGGGGCGCGATATGAGTTGGGCGACGGACGCACACGCGTTGGCGCATCGATTCGCCACTTGGGATCGCAAACAAAGGCGCTCGGCGGCGGGAAGAAGGATGACCTGCCGGTGACTGGTACATTCGGAATTGCCCATCGGCTGCGAGGCGCGCCGCTCCTCGCCGCGCTGGATATTGTCAAACCCAGCGACGATGACTTCGGATTTCTGGGTGGACTGGAATTTGCCGGTCTGAAACCGTTGACTCTTCGTGCAGGATACAATTCTCTGACCGGACAAATCGAGACCGGTTCGGGCCGCGACGATCTGGCAGGGTTCAGCATCGGCATCGGTATCCTGCTGCGCGGCATGATGCTCGACTATGCCTATGGTTCGCTCTCTGTGCTGGGCGACTCACACCGGTTCGGGCTGCGCTCGGCGATCTAAGACCATTCGAGACCCGGCTATCGCGTTTCAGCGGGAGTTACGATGAACGACGATCGCTTCATGGAGCGAATCGTTGCGCGTGCAGCCGTGCTCGCTGCCCTCTGGGTCGTAGCCGGCTGTCCAGGTACGAGTCGTCCCGATGCGAAGAGCACCGTCCACGCATTCTTTGCCGCCCTTCATTCCGATGACACCACCGCTGTGCAGGCGTGCCTGGATTTGTCTGCCGCGGCCCGGAGTGTCCGTGACGAGTATCCCGACCTGTTCGGTCCCTCTGACAGTCTCAACCCGGACCCTGGGGCGACCTTGCTGATTGCGTTGTCCGGTGACGGCATCGTGCGCCGGCGCTGGATGGAGGATCAAATTGTCCTCGGGAAGGAAACGGTTCGGGGAGACACCGCCCTGGTGGAAGTGTCGTTTATTGATCGGGTGACACGCGTGCAATACTATAACAAGATGCGATTGGAATACCGCACGGACCGCTGGGTCATCACCCACTTCCGCACCCCATGAGATCCCCGGATGCCCAGCCCGACTTGAACGACGAGAGACGAATCGAGATCGCCGCCCTTCGGCCCGGCCACCTGACCGCGCTCATCGAATTGTGGACACAGTCAGGTCTGGAAGTCCGTCGGGGCGGTCGTGACGCGCCGGCGGAATTGCAGCGACAATTGTCGCGCAATCCCGAGGGGTTTATCGGCGCGTTTGTTGCGGGGCGGCTCGTCGGTTTCGTGCTGGCAACCGATGATGACCGTCGCGGCTGGATCAACCGTCTGGCGGTGCATCCCGATTACCGGAGACAGCGGCTCGCACGGCGGCTGATTGCCGCCGCAGAAGACGTGTTGAAACGACGGGGAATGAGGATCATGGCCGCCCTCATTGATGATGAAAACATTGCGTCCATCGCGACATTCACCGCCGCGGGATACGTCGATATGCCCGATGTCACCTACTACTCCAAGCGGGACGACCCGGATGTCTGAGAATGGTGTCAGTCTTGCACGGACACGCTGTGCCGCTCAGACTCGCACACTCCTCGCGGTGCTCATCCTGGTCGGGTCCGTGTGCCGTGATACCAAGGCACAGCCAACAGTGACTTTGCCCCCGCGCGTGACCATCCGACAATTCATCGAATCCGGATCGTTCGATTCGGCGCAGGCACGCATCGATTCGGTGTTGTCGGGAGATTCGACCCTCGCCTGGCCATGGCTGATGCGTGACGACATTGCGCGCCGACTCGAGAATCCCGCCAGGCGGCGTCATGCGCTGCAGGAAGCGCTGCAACGATCACCCGAGGGACGCGAAGTCCGTCTGCGACTGGCTGAATTCTTCCTGTCGGCGTCGTGGCCCGACAGCGCGCGGCCGCATATCACATGGCTCGAAAAATCCAGTGCGGAACCGGACCTGCAGACCCTGTTTCTCATTGGCCGATTCGCCGAGCAGGCCGGTATGCCCGATTCGGCGGTGCAGTGTTACATGCGCGTGTGGGATGAAATCGACCGCCGGAAGCTGTTTTGGCTGATCGAGTGACGAGATCGTCGAATGAGAATCGTGTCTGAAGGTCAGGTCCGGCGGCGGCCGTATTGGCTGCTGATCGCACTGCTGGTCGGAAGTAGCTCGCTGTCGAAAGCGGATGAGCTGCCCGCGCTGCTGATCGATGCCGGTGATCGGGTCGGCGCCATGCGTCTGTCAACACTCGACACGCGTTCAGACAGTATCCTCGCACCCGGACCGCCGACCGTATACCTGTTCTGGGCAACCTCGTCTCCGGCCTCGATCCAGGCGCTGGGTGATTTGGCGGCATGGACCGCCCGGACCAGAGTTCGTTGGCGATTCGTCCCCCTCAACATCGACGCGCGCACTCCTGCCGAAGCGGATGCCGCGCGAACTGTCACGATCGCGCGGACCTCAGGATACAAAGATGATCCCGTCTGGATCGACTCCGGATTGGCTGTCTCGAAGCGCTTCGGTCTGATCAGCGTGCCCACGACGATTGTGTGTGAACTCGGAGGGCGTGTCCAATCAGTCGAGCGCGGATGGGATCACAGTGTGACAGAGCGATTGAAGACTCTTTTCGGACAAATCGGGGATCCGCCTGCGACAGGAGCCGAGCCAGACACCGCGCAGATCCGTTGCGATGCGTACATCGCAGAATTGAGACGACTCTTTGGTATGGGGCGCTATCTGATGGCGTCCGAGACGATCCGCCGACGTCGGGATGACTGCATCGGCACGGCATTACCACACGTCTACGCTGCACTCGCGTGCTTGCAGACGCAGTCGTTGCCCTGCCTGCGCGCTGCGGTCGGCGCTGCCCGACGGCAAGCTCCTCACAGCCCGCTGACATCTCTGCTCCAATCGGCCCTCGCATTCTACGACGATAAAATGGATACCTGCCTTCAGCACGCCGCCGATGCCATCTCGATGGACTCGACGCTCGCGCCGGCGTGGGGGCTTCTGGGCAGAGCCGCGCTGGCGTCCAACGACACGGCCCAGTCTGCACGGGCTCTGTCGGCGCTGGAACAGATCAACCCGTATCATCCCACACTGGAATTATTGCGTGCCGAGCGGGAGATGCGCCGGGGTCGGTCTGCCGAATCCGCCGCGCGGCTGCGGCGACTGATACAGAGTCGCCGTACCTTCTAAGATCGCAAGGAACTCCATCGCCGTGTTTTGCCCGAGGGCGGTTGAATCCGTTGCCCACAGATTGTATAATGCATTGCGCCCGGCCTCGAGCCGGGCGTTGTTGTGGACGATAGATCATACAGACTTACGGGAAAACCAGATGGGAGTTATTCCGATGATTCTGATGTCAGTGCGATGGTTGATCGCGGTTCTGTGCATTGTCGGTGTATTCGCGCCTGCCCAAGCCGGTGAGCAGAAACTCGACAATCATGTGACCGCCTATCTGTCAGCGGGTGCCAACGACAGTTCTGCCGTTCTCACGCTGTGGATGTCCAATGTCAATCCGGTGATCGGTGTCACGTTGCCGCTGAAGTTCGTTCCCGGCGACAGCGTCATGCATCTGGATTCCGCGTTATTTACCAATGGCGTCGTGGGACCATTCCTCAGCCTCGGACCGCGCTACACACCGAAAAACCAGTCTTTGCTGGTCAACTTCAGACGCCATCCCGATTCCACCAAGGCCAATGTCGGCGCCATCCCCGTCGGCCACGGCCTGATCGGCCAACTGTTTTTCAGCTCGAAGAAGCAGTTTCCAATGCAGGCGTTCATGGCGGCCGCGATCAAACTGCCACCGGAGGCGCGCCTCATGTACGTGACCGATACTTACAACTCGGTATTGCCGGAATTCGTCTTCAAAAAAGAGTCGCCGCCGCAGTGGCCTCCCGATGCTCCCAAAGACAGCGGGAAGTCGGCACCCCAATGATGCCTGAGCGGGGGGAGAATGCTGTTGACTCTCCCCGATGCCACGGTTTATCAAGCGCGTCCGGTCAAATCGCTCGGTTGGACCGGATTGCGACCCTGCCGCCCTAGCTCAGCTGGTAGAGCAACGGACTGAAAATCCGTGTGTCCGCAGTTCAACTCTGCGGGGCGGCACTTGACAGCATGGGCCTGCTTGACACCCTCCGCTTTTCCCCCATCTTACAATCGCCTCACAAGTTTGCGCACCCGATCGGAGCACGTCACATTGAAATCCCCGAGGTCACATCTCGAAGCTGCCTTGGAAACGCACGACAGGTCAGGCTGCGGGGATGCGGCCGCGACGGATGATGACTCTAAGGCGCCGGAGGAATTGCCCTCGATTCAAAAAAGTCCTTGGCACTCACCACGCAGATCGCAACTCGAATCCCGTATCGCATTGGGTGCGGTGCTCGTGGCGCTGCTGGCTTCGCGGTGGATGACGCATGCGGATTACCTGTTGCACCTAGATGCGGGCTGTTTCGCTCGTGCCCTGACGCAGTTTGATCTGTCGGCGCTCAGTCCTCATCCGCCGGGGTATGTGCTGTTTGTCTTGCTCGGTCGGCTGGCGCGGCTCATTGCGAACGATGCCAATCACGCGTACCTGATCGTGAATGTCGCAACGCAAGTCGGAACAGTCCTGATTCTCTTTCGCCTGCTGCGTGCTTCACTGGACACACTGTCGACGACCCTTGCCGTCGCGATTGTCATTTTTCACCCGCTGTTCTGGTATTACGGCACGACGACATCCATCTACGCGACGGAAGTGTTTCTTGCGGTGGCGATCATCGGCGCCTTAGACGATGATCACAGACATCCATCATCCCGGTGCCTGGGGTTCCTTGGCTTTCTGTGGACATTCGTGGGAGGGATCAGGCCAACAACTGTATTATTTCTTGGGCCGGTATTCCTCGATCACTTATGGCATCGTCGTCGCGACGGTCGAGGAGTTTTGTTGGCGCTTATGATGTCCATAGTTGGTGCCACGATGTGGGTTGTCCCGCTGATGATAATGTCAGGCGGGAGCAGCGCATACGTCGACGCCACTGGAGAGTACTTCGATCACTTTCTGACTGCCAGTTCAATCTTTTTTGCCGACGATGCGTCAGTCGCACTGAAGTACGGAATGGTAACCGGACTAGCATTCGCACTTTTGCTGATGCCGCTTGCTCCGATGGTCATCGCTGGATACCGACGTAGGCGAGTATTGGTGATCGACTCCGGCGTTGCGTCGTCTCGATTCCTCCTGCTGTGGAGTCTTCCGGCACTCGGCTTCTTTCTCTTGCTGCATATGGGGCAGCACGGTTACGCGCTGTGGTTTCTCGCGCCGCTCGTCATCTACCTGGTCACTCGTAGTGCCTTGGCATCCACGCGAGCGCAATCGCCTTGGGCATGTCGTTGGCCTCTTCTGGCGACACTCGTGCTTGAATTTGGATGGTACCTGGGAGCGCCGGCGCTCGTTAAGAATTATCCGAAGATGGCGGACGCGTCCTTCCTGAACGACCGCGCCAATTGGAAGTATCTTCTTGGTAAGGCCTACCGCATTCAATCGGACTTTTCGTTGAACGGCGTGCGACTTTGGGAGAATATAACACGGGGTTACCTTGAAGCTCTTCTGCAATATGCGCCGGACAGCGTTCTGTTCATTGAGCACAGTTACCGGGAGACCAATGCCTGGCTGCTGGTCGAACATGCCCCGGAATACACGTTTTTGGCCCGGCGGATGAAAACTGCCGAGTGGGCTATCCTCGGCGGCCAGTTGGAGGGTTTGGTTGTTGAGGCAGAGGACGGCGAAACGCGACTGTACGTACCGAGTCCGGTGCGAGCGGTACTGCTCATGGATGAGGGCTTTGGGGCCGTTTGGCCTCGTCGCGTGGAGTCTCCTCGACTCACTCAGTGCGGAAAGAGCCTGTATCTCTTTTCACGGGGCGACACCGTCGAGTTGCCTGACCTCCATCTCATTCTTGGGGATATCCACTTCACGGCTCCAAGCATGTTGAACGCCGGCCCCCAGGATCAATGACGGCCTGCGATTGTGCAAGCGAATCGGGATCGCCCGCTGTGCACGACCGCAAGAATCAATTGCCCCCGCCGAGTGCCTGTTGTTATCCTGCCGCCGCCGGCCGCCACCGTAGCTCAGCTGGTAGAGCAGACGATTCGTAATCGTCAGGTCAGCGGTTCGATTCCGCTCGGTGGCTGAATCTGAGGCGTTCCGTTGGGACCCTCCATCGGTCGCAATAAGTGTTGACATCTGATCCCGCAGGCCAAACCATTCACCCTCGATTCCTGCCGACAGTTGGTCGGTTGATCCAGTTTAGAATAGCTTAGACGATTGATACGCCTGCGGGCCGAACGTTCAACTTGCATGCACTGACGGAGGGCCGTCCGCATGTCCGCTGACCACAAGCATCACACTGAACAGTGGGGAACCCGGCTCGGCGTGATCCTTGCCGTCTCGGGATCCGCTGTCGGCCTGGGGAACTTTCTGCGTTTCCCCGGCCAGGCAGCGGCCAACGGTGGTGGGGCATTCATGATCCCGTATTTCTGCGCCCTGCTGCTTGTTGGCATCCCGATCGGCTGGGCGGAGTGGACGATGGGACGCTACGGCGGACTGAAGGGCCTGCACTCGGCGCCGTCGATTCTGGGGGTGTTTGCCAAGGGCGGCATAGGACGGTATTTGGGTGTCATCGGTGTGCTCATTCCTTTGGCAGTGTCGTTCTACTACACCTACATCGAGGCATGGTGCCTTGGCTATTTCTGGCAGTATATCTCCGGTGGCATGGGAATCGACGCGGCCGCGCCGATCGCCGAGCAGACGGCGCGCGCCGCGGAGTTCTACTCGGATTTCACGGGTCGCGGGCAAAACGGCGTCATCGCGGGCGGGTCGCTGGCGACGTTCGTGTTTTGGGTGGTCACGTTCGGCATCAATATCTGGCTCGTGTTCCGTGGCATTTCCCGCGGTATCGAGAAGTTCGTCAGTTGGGCCATGCCGATCATGGCCGTCTGCGCGGTGATCGTCCTGATTCGCGTCCTGACGCTCGGGACACCCGACCCCGCGCATCCCGAGCAGAGCGTTGTTAACGGTCTTGGGTATATGTGGAATCCCGACTTCAAAGCGCTGGGGAATCCGCAGACATGGCTGGCCGCAGCCGGGCAGATTTTTTTCAGCTTGTCGGTGGGATTCGGCGTCATCATCAACTACGCATCGTACATGAAGCGTAAAGACGATGTCGTTCTCTCCGGATTGACTGCGTCGGCCACCAACGAACTCTTTGAAGTGGGATTTGGCGGATTGATCACGCTGACTGCCGCATTCGTGTTTCTCGGCACGTCCAACATCATCGGCGCAGTGCAGGGCGGGACGTTCGGGCTCGGCTTTACGACGCTCCCGGTGGTATTCGCCCACATGGGACCGATCGGCAACATCATCGGCGCCATCTGGTTTCTGATGCTGTTTTTGGCGGCGGTGACCAGCTCCATCTCCATGTATCAGCCCGCATTGGCGTTCATTCGCGAGTCGCTGGGATGGAATCGGCTACGCGCAACGACTCTGATGGTCGGCATCTGTGTCGTTGGCTCAGCGCTGGTGATGTACTACAGCCGCGATGGCTTGTTCTGGTCCACCATCGACGACTGGGTCGGTACGTTCCTGATTTTTGTTCTGGCCATGGTACAGATCATTTGCTTCAGTTGGGTGTTCGGCATTGACCGTGGGATGAAGCTCGCCCACCAGGGATCGCACGCAAAGATTCCCCGCGCGTATCGATTTATCATGAAGTATGTGACGCCGACTTATCTGGTCGTGGTCTTCATCGCGTTCTGCTGGAGCAACCTCGGTTCCTGGGTCGGTTCGATCTTCGCTGATGTCGATCGGCCGTATGCTCCGGGACTGCGGCAAGGGGCGATGATCCTGATTGCCGGCGTGACGATCCTACTGGTCATTCTGACACGGATCGGCGAGAAACGTTGGCGGGCAGCCGGGCTCGACATCGACGGGAAAAAGGACGATTAGATTTTTGGAGGAATCGACATGACCGCGCTGGGATGGGTATTCCTGACACTTTCGATGATCTTTGTCTGGGGGCTGGTCATCTGGTGCTATGCCAAGGTCTTCACGATCCCGGAAGAGGAATTCGAGCGGCAGGAAGCTCACCCTGCAGAACACACTTACATACCGTAGCGTTGGCGCCGGTCGTTCGCCGCTGTGATCGGAAAGCCAGCCAACACAGCCCGGCGGCGACCGTATGATGCTTTGGCCGACCTTCTTGTAACTGCCAGTTCGATTTCGGCTTGACTTTGGTTTGGCCTCTTGTATCTTCAGCGTTTGCCGCTTCGGGCAGAAGCGGTGTTTTGTCTTGCTCTTTGAAAATCGAATAGCGTAGACAGGCCTAAAGCAGATTTGGTGCGGGCCAAGGGGTTTCTCTATGAAGCCCCGAGGTCAATGCAATTGTTTGGTGATTTTCCGAGGCGTTCCATTCGGATCGTCTCTTGAGCAAGAAATCGAAGATTTCTTTCTCACGGAGAGTTTGATCCTGGCTCAGAACGAACGCTGGCGGCGCGCTTCATACATGCAAGTCGAGCGAGAAAGCATCCTTCGGGGTGTGAGTAAAGCGGCGAACGGGTGCGTAACACGTGGGCAATCTGCCCATCGGTTCGGGATAAGCCTCCGAAAGGGGGTCTAATACCGAATGACATCCTGTTGGGGCATCCCGACAGGATCAAAGGCGGTCGTCTTCGGATGGCCGTTGCCGGTGGATGAGCCCGCGGTCCATTAGCTTGTTGGTGGGGTAACGGCCTACCAAGGCTCTGATGGATAGCCGGCCTGAGAGGGTGTCCGGCCACACTGGGACTGAGATACGGCCCAGACTCCTACGGGAGGCAGCAGTAGGGAATCTTGCGCAATGGGCGAAAGCCTGACGCAGCGACGCCGCGTGGGTGACGAAGCTCTTTGGAGTGTAAAGCCCTGTCAGCGGGGAAGAAACGGTCACGGAGGAAATGACGTGGCCCTGACGGTACCCGCAGAGGAAGTTCCGGCTAACTCCGTGCCAGCAGCCGCGGTAACACGGGGGGAACGAGCGTTGTTCGGATTCACTGGGCGTAAAGGGTGCGTAGGCGGGTCGGTCAGTCGGGTGTGAAAACTTGCGGCTTAACCGCAGGCTGGCATTCGAAACTGCCGGTCTTGAGTACGGGAGAGGGAAGTGGAATTCCTGGTGTAGCGGTGAAATGCGTAGATATCAGGAGGAACACCGGTGGCGAAGGCGGCTCTCTGGACTGACACTGACGCTGAGGCACGAAGGCCGGGGGAGCAAACAGGATTAGATACCCTGGTAGTCCCGGCAGTAAACGATGGACACTAGGTGTCGGA